>JBHEMX010000092.1:0-67779 GCA_046262355.1 Actinomycetota bacterium
CCAGGTGGAAAGGTCCATTTTGGAACCGGCCATCGTCTTCCTCCTCAGTTCGTCTCTTGCAGGACTTCCTGAGGATGAAGCGGTGGTCTTCTCTATTCGAGGATTTCATGATCCCCGTACACCACGTCCGTGGGCACTAACATGTAGAGGTGTCCAGGATGTCTCGCGACAGGTGTCCACTATCCGGTGAAACCAGACACCTCCCGCCCTGCTACAAATCAGGTTGCAGCCCGTAACCAGCCGCGGTTGGGGCGCGAGAGAACCACAAACCATGCGAACCAACGAAGACGTTCTGCACTCGGCACACCTCGCCACCTTCGCTTCCACCAGGACCGGCTGTCACTTCTTTCCGGGCTTGCGGCAGCCTGTGGCCGGGAGCAGGATGAAGGAAGCGTCATCTGATACGGGTGACCCGAGAGGGAGGCGTCCGGTGGCGAGGTTAAGCAGGGACAGCCTGACGGCCTTCGCCACATTGCTGCTGTTGGGAGCGGCCTGTGGCGGGAGCAACGGGGGCGGCGAAGCCGGTGAAGGTGGAGGCGGCTCGGCCGTCGATGTGACGCTTCAGGAGTTCGCAGTTGGGGCGCCCTCGTCCGCAAGCGCCGGAGAGGTGACCTTCAACGTATCCAACATCGGAGAGGAAACACATGAGTTCGTGGTGATCAAGACTGACCTCGGCGCGACCGAACTTCCCACAGCCAAGGATGGATCGGTAGATGAAGCCGGCTCGGGCATGGAAGTCGTGGACGAGGTTGAAGATCTCGCGGCCGGCAAGGCCGAGACCCTCACCGTGGATCTTGACGCAGGCCACTACGTTCTGATCTGCAACGTGGTCGAGAAGGAAGAGGGTAAGACGGTGTCTCACTATCAGAACGGGATGCGCGCAGAGTTGACGGCGGAGTAAGCGCAGGGGGCCGATCCTTCGACAACATGGTTCCGCCGGCCCGGCTATCGGTTCGGCGCGGTGGAGGAGGTGGCTGCCGTCCGCAGCGGCGGGAAGTGGACGGCCAGTCCCTCGGCCTCGACCTGAAAGAGCGACTCGGCGTGTGTGAGCCCGGCCAGGCGATGCGGTCCGAGGCTCTGGAGGCGGACGCCCGCGGGCAACGATCCTTCGACGGCGGCCTTCGTCTCGCCGGAGACCACGATCTGGCCGCCGTGGCCCGCGGAGCAAACCCGAGCCGCGGTGTGGACGGAGAGCCCGATGTACCCGGTATCCGTCAGGGTGGGGCGCCCGCTGTGGAGGCCGGCGCGGATCCGGACGGTGAGATCGCCGGGCCGGCTGCGCTCGCTCAGCGCACGCTGGATGGTGAGGGCCGCCTCGATGGCGGCGCCGACGCGCTCGAAGACCGCGAAGAACTCGTCGGCTCGGGCGTCGACCTCGCGCCCGCCTGCAGGAAGCACGGCTTGCCGGATCGTGGTCCGGACGTCGTTCAGCAGGTCCCCGTAGCCGTCGCCGAGCTTCCTCAGGAGAGCGGTGGAGTTCTCGATGTCGGTCAACAGGAACGTGACGAAGCCGGTGGGCAGCGTTGCGGCGTCGGTTGAGCGAGCCTGGACCTCGCCCTGGACGCTCTCCTTGTCGATGACGAAGCGCACCGCGGCCAGCACGGTCTCGGCGAGATCAGGGTCTTCGAGCACGGCCGGATCGTGCACGAGCGCGGTCATCGGGCGACCCCGACGCTCGAGGAAGGTGACCGCCCGTTGTTGTCCCTCGGCGGGGAGCGGAACCGGCTTGCCTGCGCCATCCACGTAGGAGCCGGCCGCCTCCGACCAGTGCAGGACGCTGAGGGTGCGATCGCCGAGGACGTGCCGCAACTGCTCCTCGAGCTCGCCGGCCGCCCCCATCCGGCCCAACTCGATCACCACGCGACCGGCGGCCGCGTCTCTGCGCTCCGCTCGGAGCTGGCCGGTGATGAACCCGACGGGCACGATGCCGTGCTTCTTGGCGGCGTTCAGCACTCGCTTTCGAGCGCGTTCCCGGGCCGCATCGTTCTCGAAGGAGACCTGATCGAACCGGGCGAGGGCGGCCCGCAAGTGCGCTTCGTCGTGTATCGGCAGCCGTCGCCGGCCGCGCGAGTCGATGTAGGCGAATGCGCTGTCCGGAAGGCTTGCCCGTTCGCTGGCGCTGAGCCTGACCATGCGCCGACAATATCCGGGGACCATGCCCCACGGAGTGTGTGACGAACGCGGCAAGCGCTAGACAAGAGGGGCCATTCGAGGGAGGGTTCGCGCGACCTGAGCTTTGGTCCTGTGGCCACGCTCCGTGTCGGTGGAGGACGGATGGTCGGACGCGCCGGCGGAGAGCTCCAAACCGGTTCAGCGGTCTGAGGTTTCGGCCCCGAGGTCAACCGTCGAGGGCCGGCGCCGAGATCGGCGTGACGATCAGCGCTGCACCGAGCTCGGCAACGGGCTCGGCAGTGGCCGTCGAAGCTCGACCCCAAGGGCGGCCCCGCCTCGGCTGCTGGCGAGGCCCATCAGCGCGATCGTGACCGAGAGCAGCGCGATCCCGAGCCACTGTGTGCCTCCGAGGGTGGTTCCGAACGCGATGTAGTTGATCGCCACCGCGCTGAGCGGAAACGCCAGCTCACCCAACGTCGCCGCGGCCGCCGGCGTCCTGTGCAGGCCCCGGTAATAGATGAGGAGAGCGAGGAGCCCCGGGATGAGGGCCAGCAGGAGCAGCGCGAGGCCGGCGCGCGCGTCGATCGCTCCCATGCTCGCGGCGTCGCCCTGGACCCACATGATGACGGCGGCGGCCGGAAGCCCGACCGCGAAACGGAGCGCGGTGAGCTGCTTGAACTCCACCTTGGATGTGAGATGTCGCCCCAGGACGGTCCCGAGCCCCCACAGAGCCGCAGCTCCGGTGGCAAGGGCGGCGGGCACGAACTCGTCGACGCTCACGTGCAGCGGTTCGGGGAAGGTTATGAGGTACGCACCCCCCAAGCCGCTGAAGAAGTAGAGGACGTAGCGCGGCAGGAGTCGCTCGCCGAGCAGGATCGCCGCACCGGCTATGGCGAACAGCGGCTGCAGCTTCTGGAGCAGCAAGGGCGTGGTCGGGTCCCCGTAGGTGAATGCCTCCGTGAACAGGATCGTCGCGGTGGCGGAGGCGCCCACGCCGACGAAGGCGAGCGCGAGCCAATCCTTCCTCGAAAAGCCGCGCACGGCGCCTCGGGCGGAGACCACAAGCGGAGCGGTGGCCACGACGAGGATCGCATGTTCAGCGAACACCACCACGGACGCCGGGAGCTCGAGCGCGAGCCCCCTGCGGAACAGCGCATCGCTGCCCCACATCGCCGCGGCCAGGGTGACGAGCAGGAATCCGTTGGCCTCAACGCTTCTCGCGAGCTGCGCGTGGTGGCGGCGGGACATGCGCCGGGACATTACCAGCGCCCCGTCGTCACGGTACTCTCGAGGGCGCCTGCTAAGAAGGGAGCGCGATGCAAGGTCACGCCACGCTCGTCCTCTGTGATGTCTGCGGGAGGGCGATCCCCGATCAATCCGCGAAGGAAGTGGTCTACCAGGTCACGAAGCTCCGCTTCCGGCTGGAGCTCTGCCCGACGTGCCTCGATGGAGAGATGAAACGGCACGAGGGGCACCGAGGCATCCCCGGCTTCCACAAGCGTGCGGCGATCATCTTCCCGGTCGCCTCAGAAGATGACCTCCCAAGCCGTCGCTGAACGGGTTGTTCGCGCGGCCGTCGGGCCCTCGGGGTGACGAGGTCCTCGCATCCTCGAGGCACGAGGCACATCTGCGGCATCATCGCGGGGTGAGCAGCGCCGATCGGTCGTGGCAAGCAGGTCTGCAGGGAGCGGCTCGAACCATCGGGGCCGGGCTGTGGGCGGGCCTCATCTCCGGCTTCCTGTGGGGCGGCGTCGGTGGTCGTCTGGCCATGTTCGTCTTGCGCCTGACCTCGGATCCGTCGCTGCGCGGCCTCGAGACCGACGACGGGTTCATCATCGGCCGGTTCTCTTCGGAAACAGGGTTCCTGGTCCTGTTCACAACTGCGCTCGGCGGCTTGGGCGGGCTCTTCTACCTCGCGGTGCGACCGTGGTTGCCGCAGAGGTACCGGCCCGCCGTCATGGCGGTCATCGGCGCGGCGGTAGGAGGTGCCCTCGTGATCCGTCCGGAAGGCATCGACTTCACACTGCTCGCTCCCTTGTCGCTCGCCATCGCGATGTTCCTCGCCCTGCCTGCGCTGTACGGAGCGGTGATGAGCGCGCTTGCCGAAAGGTTCCTGGCCGAGAGCAGCGGCGCGCGGCGGGGCGCCTGGATCGCCTCTCTGCTGCCGCTCGCCGGTTTCGCTATCGCCGGTGTGTTCGGGCTCGTCCTGGTGGGGGCCTTGGCGGCGCTGTGGGCGCTCGACCGGAGGTTGCCGCTCGCGGAGCTGTGGTGCTCACGACCGATGACATGGGTCGGCCGAGCCGCACTCGCGCTGGCGGTCGTGGTCGCATCCGTAGCACTGACCGGCGACGTTGCAGAGGTCCTTCGCTAGCGGTCACGTCATCGGCGGCGGTCCCCCCGCGCGCCGAGCCCGACTACTCGTAGAGTTGCGTCGGTGACCTTCCTGATCGACTCGGATACCGCGGGCGACGACGTTGCCTCCTTGCTGTTCGGGCTCAGGTGGCCCGGCGTCACGCTCGAGGCCCCAACGATCGCGGCCGGCAACGTTCATCTCCACCAGGCCGTGCGCAACGCTCTGATCACGGTCGAGACGGCCGAACGAACCGACGTGCCCGTGCACCCGGGAGCCGATCGTCCGTTGCTGAAGCCTCTCGTCACCGCGCACTACGTTCACGGCGACGACGGCATGGGCAACTCGAACTTCCCGCCGCCGAACGTCGTGGCGTCGTCTCAACACGCTGTCGACGCGATCCTAGACATCGCGACGCGCCACGCGGGCGAGATCGAGATCATCGCCCAAGCCCCGTTGACGAACCTCGCCCTCGCCTTCATGAAGGACCCGGAGCTTCCGGCCAAGGTGAGAAGGCTGTGGATCATGGGCGGGAGCAACAACGCGCTCGGCAACATCACCCCCGCGGCGGAGTTCAACTTCTACGTCGATCCCGACGCCGCTCATATCGTCATGAACGCCGGCTTCACCGTGACGCTCGTACCGTGGGACGTATGCCTGCGGGACGGCGTCATCATGCGCGCGGAGCTAGGGCCGATCCTCGAGATGGGAAGCGAGCTGAGCGAGTTCTACCTCGCCGTGAATCGCGCCGCGTGGGACTTCATGCGCACGCATTCCGAGGGTGCGGGCATCGACGGCATAAGCCATCCGGACTCGCTCATGATGGCGATGGCGATCGATGGCCGGGTCATCGTCGACAGCGCCAACCTCTTCGTCGACGTCGAGCACCGCGGAGAGCTTACGAGTGGCTACAGCCTCGTGGACGTCAACGGTGTGCTTCACAGACCGCCCAATGCCGAGGTCGTCCTGAGGGCGAACAAGGAGCGCTTCAAGGAGATGCTCATCGAGCTGTTGCGCAGCTGATCGTCCGGTGAGTGCACCGTGAGTGGCGCATCTCGCAACCTACGGCGCGCCGGCCTTCAGCGTCGCGTTGCGGCGGCCTCTGCCCGCTCGATCAACGCGTCGGCGCAGGCACGGATGTCTCGCTTCTCGTCGTCCGTGGCGCGCGCGACCCGTTGTTGCACGAGCTGTTCGCAGCGAGCCACGACCTGTGGCCACGACTCGGGATCGTCTCCCGCGGCCTGCAGGGCGCGCCGCAGCCAGCGTCGCCCATAGCCTGCATGGATCGCCTCGTCGGCCCAATCGAAATCCATGTCGCGCTGGCTCGTGCGGTCGCCGAGCGCGCCGAACTCCTCCGCGCGCTCGCGTTTGCGCCCGATGTTCTTGGTCTCGAAGAACGCGAGCATGCCGAGCCTGTGGACCGGGTCCTGGTCCCGGCACGCGTCGTAGATATAGGAGCCGAGCGGGACGCCGGAGGGTTCGAGACCCCACCACTCCAGTCGCACCTTGCCCATCGTCATGTGGCGGCTCTCGTCGTAGAGCCAGCGGGCCGCGTCGAAGATGAACTCCCATCCCAGAGGCTGGGCGAGCCCCTGGAGGATCGCTCCCGCGGTCTCCACGGCCCACACCTCATTGAGATGGCTCACGGCGCTGCGCACCTGCAGGCGCAGCCCCTCCCCATAGGGGTACGAAGGGTCGACGGCGTCGGGCCAGTAGAAGGTGCAGCGGAAGTAGTGGGGATCGCGCGCGGGTACCTGCGCGAGCGTGAACGGCTCGCCCGGCGCGATCACCGCGTCCACTTCCGCCGAGGCGCCCGGTGGTGCGATGCCGGCGCCCCGTGGCTCGAGGCCGAGGCCTCCCCAGCGCTCGAGACGGCGCGCGAGCTTCGAGACCCATCTCTGCGCGCTTGCGCCCTGTTCGGGGCGCAGCTCCAGCTCCGCCCCGGCCGCCGTCGCTAGGTCGCGCTCTTGGGCCGCCTTCTCGCGCACTGCGAGCTCCAGGAACCGGCGCGTGGGGCCGTCGGCGACGTCGTCGGACGCCTCGAGGTAGCGCTCGTAGGCGCGCCGCAGAGCGGGCGTGAACAAGGCGGCGAGCGCATGCAGTAGCGCCGCGCCGCCCGGCGCATGCAGCGCGGCGTCGAACAGCGTGACGAGCTCCACCTCGTCGCCGACGTCGAGCGCGCGATCCGGGTAGCGCAGCTCGAAGACGCGCGCGCGCAAGGCATCGGCGGTCATCGCGTCCTCCCACGCGCAGCGGGACAGCAGTTGCTTGGACTCGAGCCGATGTACGGCCGGCACCCATCCGCCGCACGCGATGACGAGGGCGCGCTCGAGGTGGAAGAAGCGCTTGAGCACGACGGCGCTGTCGAGCCGCATGAGGCGGTCCCTTCCCGGCTCGAGTGGCAGGATCGCCTCGCTCATCGCGACGGGCCTGTCAGCAGCGCCTCGACGTCGGCGCGCCGCGGCAGCGACGGGATCACCCCGAGCTTCGTGCACGCGAGCGCGCCGGCCGCGACCGCGCGCGCGACCGCATCCTCGAGCGCCTCACGGCGCGCGAGTCCCGCCGCGAGCGTCCCGTTGAAAGCGTCGCCTGCGCCGGTGGAATCGACCACGTCGACCGGCTGCGCAGGCAGCGCGACGCTGCCGTCGCTCGTCACGATCACGGCACCCTCGCTGCCGCGCGTAAGCACGACGGTATGGGCGCCGAGCGCCAGCAGCCTCCCGCAGGCTTCCATGTCGTCGATCGGATCGGCCGGCGACAGCCCCAGCAGTATGCGAGCCTCCGTCTGGTTGGGCGTGAGGATGTCGGCGACGTCGAAGATCTCCGGCGGCAGAGGCCTCACCGGCGCGGGGTTGAGCACCGTGAGCGCACCTTTCTCTCTGCCGAGCCGCAGTCCCTCGTGCGCGGCCTCCACGGGGATCTCGAGCTGTGCCATCACCACCGCGCTGGTTGCGATCGCAGCGGCCGCATCCGCCACGTCGGCGCGCGCGAAGAGCGCGTTGGCGCCGGGATCGAGAAGGATGCGATTATCGCCGGCGGCGTCGATCACGATGAAGCCGAGCCCGGTGTTGCGCGCCGACGTCCTGCGCAGGAAAGTTGTGCCGACCCCCTCCTCGGCGAACAGCGCGTCGGCGACGTCGCCGAAGGCATCATCGCCCAGGCGGCCGACGAACTCCACGGGTGCGCCCATGCGCGCGACCTGAACCGCCTGGTTGCTGCCCTTGCCGCCGGGACCCTGATCGAAGTCACGCGCGAGAACCGTCTCTCCGGACACCGGGAAGCGGTCGGCGCGCAGCGTGAGGCCGACGGCGAAGCTGCCGACCACGGTGACCCGTCCTTGGGCGAAGCTCGTCCGGTCATCCATCGGCGTCCACAAGTATGGTCACGACGACCCGCTGCGTCTCCACGGGACGCCTGCAATGGCGCCAACGAAGGAGCGACGATGACGAAGCCCAAGGAGCGGCGGTTCCGTCCGGCCGATGTGCACGAGCAGGTCATGATCCAGGAGCTCGCGCTGTCGCCGGACGGCTCGAGCGTCGTCTACGCACGTCGCACGATCGAGGACGGCAAGTACCGCAAGCGCCTGTGGCGCGTCGATACCGACGGCGGAAGGCCGGAACAGCTGACGTTCGCGCCGGCGCGCGACGGCGCGCCGAGGTTCTCGCCGGACGGGACGATGTTGCTGTTCCTCTCGGATCGCTCCGGGCGGGCTCAGCCGTGGGTCATGCCGGTGGGAGGCGGCGAAGCGCGTCGGGTTGCGGAGCTCGAGGGCGACGTCGCCGGCGCGGAGTGGTCGCCGGACGGCAGACGACTGGCGCTGCTCGCGCCCAGCGGGAAGGATCGTTACATCGTCGGCCGATCCGAGGACCCGATCGCCCGCCGCATCACCGACCTCACGTGGCAGCTCGACGACGTCGGCAAGCGGGACCAGTTCAAGAGCGTGTGGGTCGCGCGCCTCGCCGGGGGCAAGCCGAGGAGGATCGTCAAGTCGTCGTTCGAGGCGGCCGCTCCCCTGTGGTCGCGCGACGGGAAGCGGATCTGCTTCCTCGCCGATCGTCGCCCCGGGGCCGCCATCATGGAGGAGCCCCAGCTGTGGGCCGTGCCGCGCCGCGGCGGCGAGCCGTCCGAGCTGGCTGCCTTGAAGGGAGCGATCGAGGCTGCGTCGTGGTCGCCGGGCGGCAGACTCGTCGCCGTCGGAGTGGATCGACGGGCGACCCCCGAGTGGGCCAACCGCGGCCTCTTCGTCGTCGAGGACGGCAAGGCTCGCCGGCTGGCGCCGGAGCGCGACCTCACCGTGACGATCTCTAGCTACGGCGATCTCGTGGATCCCGACGCCGTCTTCGGCCTCGCGTGGAGCGACGAGACCGTCATCGCGCTGGTAAGCGAAGCGGGGAGCACGCTCCCCTGCGCCTTCTCGCTCGACGGCGGCTTCGAGCGCCTCCTCGAGCGCGAGGCGATCTGCACCGCGGTCGCGGCGGCCGCGGGGCGCGTGGTGGTCGTCGCCAACGACGGAGAGCGACCCGGGGAGGTCTATGCGCTCGAGGGCGGCGAGATGCGCCCGCTCACCGACCATGGCGGCCGCTGGTTCGAGCCCTTTCGGAGGGTGCCGGAGCGTCATCGCATCAGCCATCCCCAGGGCCACGACGTCGATGCCTGGCTCGTCCGCGCGCGCGGCAAGAGGACGGCTCGGCCGTTGGTGGTGCAGGTCCACGGCGGTCCGCACGCGAGCCATGGACCGACGCCGTGGCTCGAGATGATCGCCCTCGCCGATGCCGGGATACACGTCCTCTATGCCAATCCGCGCGGCTCCACGAGCTACGGAGAGGACTTCGCCCGAGCTCTGCACGGAGCCTGGGGGGACCCGGACGGCTCGGACATCATGGCGCTGCTGGACTGGGCGGTGGAGGAGGGCCTGACGAGCCCCGGACGCATCGGCGTGCTCGGCCTCTCCTACGGCGGCCACATGGTGAACTGGCTGCTCGGGCACTTCCCCGGCCGGTTCGCGGCGGGAGTCAGCGAGAACCCCGTCACCGACATGGTCGGCGAGTTCGGCGAGTCCGACTTCGGCGTCGCGGTCGACGAGACGGCGGTCGGAGCGGGCAGGCTCCCCGAGGACATCGATGCGTTCCTCGAGCGCTCGCCGTACCTGCAGCTCCACAAGAGCGACGCCCCGCTGCTGTTGCTGCAGTCCGAGGAGGATCTGAGGTGCCCCGCGGGGCAGACCCAGCTCGCCTTCACTATGCTGAGGGCGCGCGGGGCGGAGGTCGAGATGGTGCTCTATCCCAAGGAGTTCCACTACCTCGTCGGCACCGGCCGCCCCGATCGCCGCGTCGATCGCATCGAGCGGATCGTGGACTGGTTCGAGCGTCACCTCCGCGCAGCCAAGGGCTCCACCGGGCGCACCGCCACCAAGGGGGATTGACGGACCGCGATGATCGACGTCCGGCCGCTCGCAACTGCCGACGAGTACGACGCCGTCTTGCCTCTCATCGCCGACTACCAACGGTTCTACGAGGTCGAGGACATAGACTCGGAGCGGAACCGCGCCTTCTTCCGCCGCTTCCTCGCGCCGAGCGACGATGGGCTCCTGGTGGGGGCGTGGGACGACGGCGCGCTCATCGGTTTCACCTGCCTCGTGTGGACCTTCAGCTCGCTGCATGCGGCCGAGATCGTGTTGCTGGCCGACCTGCTCGTCGCCGCTGAGGCGCGCGGCAGAGGCGTGGGGCGCGCCCTCATCGACGCGGCCGTGGAGGCGGGTCGGGCTCGCGGCGCCCACCACGTCGAGTGGTTGACCCACATCGACAACCGGCGCGCCCAGCGCCTCTACGAGAGCGTGGGCGCCGAGCGTTCGGCGTGGTTCGGCTACGAGATCCCGCTCCGCGAGGGTCCGCCCGCCTCGCCGGGGGATGGGTCGCCCGCAGCCGCGCCCGAGATTTAGTCCCGATTTAGTCCCTTCGCGCTATTCAGCTTCCTCCCGCTGATTGGCAGAATCTGGAATGCCAGAGAGTGGCAGTAGGCAAGACGACAAGGGGGAGATCTTGGGACGTACCGGACAGAGGTGGGGCGCGCGCTTGCTCGCCCCGGCGCTTGCGGTCGCGCTGCTCGCCGTCCCGCTCGTGGGCGGCGTCGCGGTTGCAGATCACGGCGCGCGCACCCTCGACCTCGATCCCGAGGCCGAGAACAGCGGCATCGGCACGAGGCGCTCGATCAAGGGCATCCTGAGCTCGGCGCCGGACGTTGCGGCGATCGACATCAACTTCGAGATCGCGGGTCCGAACGACCCCGACAACTCGAGCACCGTGGACTCGCCGGACCTGTCGTGCACGGTCGAGCTCGGAGCGGTCGACGATGGCGCGACGGCCAACACGGATGAGTCCACGACCTGCACCGTGTCCTACTCGGGCCCGGTCGCGGGCGACGACGTGGTGCGCGGCTGGATCGCCGATGCGACCCCGGACATGACAGAGGGCCAGGATGCGGGCGACGAGCCCGGGACCCAGCCCGAGCCGGATGCCACCGACGTCGTCGGGACGCTGTGGTTCGACGGGCTCTCGGGGAGCACGCGCATGGACTGCAGCCCCGAGTCGGCCACCGCTTCCGTCGGTTCGAGCGCCGACATCTTTACCTGTGAGGTCGTACGGACCTCGAGCGGGGCCGGCGTCGCAGGTGTTCTGGTCGACGGCGAGAAATTGGGCGGCGCCAACGACGGCGACAACGCGGCAGCCTTCCCGGCCGACCTCGACGACGCCTGCACGACCGGAGCCGATGGGCGCTGCAAGATAAGGATCGAGGGCAGCTCCGAGGCCGGCACGGCCGAGATCTGCTTCTGGGCCGACGAAGATGACGATGCCGGCATGCACGCGACCTCCGAGTGGGACGGCGGGGATTGCGACGAGGGCGCGGCCGACGGCCCCACGAACCTCAACAAGACCGACGTCGTCAAGATGGCGTGGAAGCACGATCGCTCGGTGACCACCGCAGCGTCTGTGGCCAAGGCCGATTACGGTCAGATGGTCACGATCGCCGGCGCCATCGATTCGGTCGACGGTGCTTGCGCCGGGGGCGTCGACGTCCACGTCAGCCGCAAGCTCATGGACGGGTCGGTTGAGGACGTGACGACCGCGACCACGGCAGCCGACGGGAGTTACTCGACGGTCGCCAAGGCCAACCGAGGCGCGAAGTACTCGGCGATCGTCGACGAGGACGCCACGTGCAGCGCGGCCGCCTCCGGGACTGCCCAGGTGCTCGTCAAGAAGAAGGTGGGCCTCCGTCTCGCAAAGACGAAGGTCGCCAAGGGCAGCAAGGTGCGCATCCGTGCCGCGCTCAAGCCGTCTGCAAGCCTGGCGAGACAGCGTGTCGTGCTGTTCAAGTCGACGAACGGCGGCGCCACCTTCAAGCGGGTCGCAGCGAAGGACACGAACGCCAACGGCGTAGCGTGGTTCGGGTCCAAGGTCCGCAAGGCCACGCTGTTCCAGGCACGCTCGCCGAAGCAGGACGTGAACTACATCGCCGGACGTTCAGTGGCGAAGCTGGTTCAGATCAGGAAGTAGCAAGCCTGAGGTACGAGACCGGGGCGGCCTCCGCGAGAGGGGGCCGCCCCGGTCTCTCTCAGTCACCGCACCGTCACCGAGAGGAGCACCCCCATGGCCGCCGTCGATTGCTCGAACCACAAGTGCATCAAGCCGGCAAGCATCCACCTGCTGCACCCGCTCGAGGGCAAGGCCCCAGAGGCCGTGGGCTTCTGGCTCTGCCGCGAGCACGCGGGTGAGCTCGAGGCGGTGCGGCGCTCGCCGGAGGGGGCGACGACCAAGAAGGGCTCGGCTCTGCTGCGACGGGTCCGGGCACTCGCCGCATCGTAGTTCCCCAACGCGGGGAAACTCGGCCGCTAGCTCCCCGGACCGGAGCCGTCATCTTCACCGCTCCCGTCCCCGAGGGTTGCGATCAGCCCCTCGATCAACGCCCGTTCCTCCTCATCGGAGAGGCGGGCACCGGGATGGGCGAGCGTGTAGCGCAGCGGAGGCATCTCGCCCTCCGCGACGGTCTCCGCGGCCTTGTCGCCGTCGTCCTGCGCGCGATCCCACTCCGATAGGTTCAGCTCATCCCTGCCCCTGTCGACGTCGCGCTGCTGCAGCCATGAGATCGGAGCGATGTTCGAGGACCAGGGCCACTCGGTCTCGTTGCTATGACAGTCGAAACACGCCCGAACGGCAAGCACACGCGTGCGGGGACTGTTCCAGTTCGGCTCTCCGGTCACCGGCGGGTCGTCGTGGTTCCGGCCGTAGGGCACGAGCTGGATGAGGACCGAAGATCACGAGGCCGCTCGCGAGCGCCACGCCCAGCACCTTCTTCATCGCTCCTCGCTTCTCTCTTTCTCCTTCGGCGCGCCCATGTCCGTCTTACGACGCGGCCACCGGAACGGATCGAGCTTCGTTGGGGCCTCGCCCTCGGATCCGGCTTCGTGGGGGCGCCCTCCCTCGACCGAGCCGAAGCTCTACCCATACGAGCGATGGGTAAGCGGGCGTCGGCCTCCCATAATCGCCGAGGGAGTTGCTAGGCGGAGACGAGGGCCTCAGGACGCGACCGTACCCCCCGTGTCCCCTGAGGTCCTCGTCCGTCTTGCGGGGACGGCATCGGCATCGGGGCGTCATCTCGGGCGCCCGGCGTGCTAACCTGAGGCCTCGATCCCTCCCCCGCAGTTCGGACCCTTTACGAAGCGCGTCCGACCGAGCCGAGGAAGGCCGCGTGAACAGGCAGTACAAACGGATGATGAAGAAGGAGCAGCAGCGCAAGGCTGCGGCTCCTCGCCCCCAGGTCAAGGCTCCCGGCGCACCCGCCCGCAAGGAGCGCACGAAGCCGCGCCAGTTCGTGAAGGAGGTCGCGGCCGAGCTGCAGAAGGTCGCCTGGCCGACGCGCCAGGAGGTCGTTTCGTACTCGCTCGTGGTGATCGTGGCCGTGATCGTCATCGCGTCGGTCATCTTCGTCATGGACTACGTGTTCACGAAGGCCGTTCTCGCCCTGTTTGGAGTTGATGTCTAGATGAGCGATACGCAGGGGACTTGCGCACTGCCTGAGGCGGCCCGGCTCCGCTCGAGGCGGAGCCACGAGGAGCGCGGAGAGAAGCGCATCGGCGGTCGGCTTGGCGCGCGCGGAAAGAAGGAAGCAGCATGAGCGAGACCGAGTTGGAGCGCAGCGAGACCGGCCTCGAGGTCGGCGCGCCGTCCGACGTGAACGAGGGTGAGAGCCCCTACAACCCGGCGGTTGCCCAGCCCTTGAGTGACGCCGCGGGCACCGCGGTGGACCCGGCGAGCCCCGAGGTGGACGCCCAGGAGATCGTCGAGGACGGCGACACCCATGCGTCGCACGCGGCGGAGGAGTTGCAGCCCGACGCCACGCAGGACGCCACCGAGCCGCGGGGCGAGGCCGGGACCGAGGTTGCGGAGTCGCACGGTGCGGCCGAGACCGAGGTCGCGCAGCCGGAGCCCGAGCAGGACGCCGCCGAGCCGCAGGCCGGGCAGGACGCTGCCGAGCCGCAGGCCGGGGCGGAAGCGGACGAGTTCGTCCTCGACGATTTCGAGATCCCGCTCATGGAGCGCCCCGGGGACTGGTTCGTGATCCACACCTACGCGGGCTACGAGAACAGGGTAAAGGCGAACCTCGAGTCGCGCATCTCGTCGATGAACGTCGAAGACAGGATCTTCGAGTGCGTGATCCCGATGGAAGACGTCATGGAGATAAAGCAGGGCAAGAAGCAGGTCGTACAGAAGAAGGTCTTCCCCGGTTATCTCATGGTGAGGATGTACCTCGACGACGATTCCTGGTACGTCGTGCGCAACACGCCCGGCGTCACGGGGTTCGTCGGGTCCGGAGCGCGCCCGACCCCGCTGTCGAGCAAGGAGGTCGAGAAGATCCTCCAGGTCAAGCCCGAGGACAAGAAGAAGCTGCGTCCGCGGCTCGAGTTCGAGGAGCAGGAGAGCGTGCGGGTCGTCTCCGGCCCCTTCGCCAACTTCACCGGCACGATCTCGGAGATCAACGTCGACCAATCGAAGCTCAAGGTGCTCGTCAACATCTTCGGCCGTGAGACCCCGGTCGAGCTTGGCTTCGACCAGGTCGCCAAGCTCTAAGCACGGAGGGAACACGCAGTGACGCAGGGACGTCGCAAGAAGGTAGCGCAGGTGCTCAAGCTGCAGATAACGGGAGGCCAGGCGACGCCGGCGCCTCCGGTTGGTCCCGCCCTCGGCCAGGCTGGGATCAACATCATGGAGTTCTGCAAGCAGTACAACGCCGCGACGCAAGGCTCCACGGGGACGATCGTGCCGGTGGAGATCACCGTCTACGAGGACCGCTCGTTCACCTTCGTGACCAAGACGCCGCCTGCGGCCGTGCTGCTCAAGCAGAAGGCGGGGCTCGACAAGGGCTCGAGCCAGGCGTCGCGCGAGGGGGTCGGCACGGTGTCGCGTGACGAGCTCAGGGACATCGCCGAGCAGAAGATGCCCGACCTCAACGCCAACGACGTCGAGGCGGCGATGAAGATCATCGAGGGCACCGCCCGCAGCATGGGCATCACCGTCGGATAAACCGGGAACCTTAAGCAGTGGGAGGCGGAGGCGAGACTCCGCCGCGGACCACGAGGAGGTTGAGCGCGATGGCGCAACGCGGCAAGCGGTACTCACAGGCGGTCGAAGCGATCGACCGCGAGCGGCTCTATCCGCCGCGCGACGCGATCGCGGTGCTCAAGTCGCTGCCGCCGGGCAGGTTCGACGAGACCGTCGAGCTGAACATGCGGCTCGGGGTGGATCCGCGCAAGGCGGACCAGATGGTGCGCGGGGCGGTGTCCCTGCCCAAGGGCACCGGCAAGACCGTGCGCGTGGCGGCTTTCGCCAAGGGGCCGCAGGCGCGCGACGCGGAGGACGCGGGCGCGGACGTCGTCGGCGCGGAGGACCTCGTCGAACGCATCCAGGGAGGTTGGCTCGAGTTCGACGCCGCCGTTGCGGCTCCCTCGATGATGCCGCTCGTGGGGCGCCTCGGCCGCGTTCTGGGCCCGCGCGGCCTCATGCCGAACCCGAAGTCGGGCACGGTGACCGACGACGTCGCCAAGGCGGTGAGGGACCTGAAGGGCGGGCTCGTCGAGTACCGCACCGACCGTCATGGCAACCTCCATCTCATCATCGGCAAGAAGTCGTTCACCGAGGACGACCTGCTCGAGAACTTCTCGTCGGTGCTCGACGAGGTTCAGCGAGCCAAGCCCGCGGCGGCCAAGGGCCGCTACCTCAAGGGCATCACGCTGTCGACGACGATGGGTCCGGGCGTGCGCGTCGACTCGCAGACGCCGGGGTAGATGCGGCGCGCCGGATGATAACCTCGGCGCCGTAGGCCCCAGACCGCCGGCGGGAGCGATCCCCCAAGCCACGTGGACCGGCGCAGGCCGATCGAGCGGAACTCAACGAACGCGCGGTCGCCCGGGCTGGGGCGGCCGTTTTTTTTGTTGCCCATCTGTGTGAGGAGTCGCAAATGGCTCGACCGGAGAAGGTGCAGGCGGTGGAGGACATCGGCGAGCGCTTCGCCGGCGCACAGGCCGCGCTGCTCGCGGAGTATCGCGGGCTCTCGGTGGTCGACATGGCCGAGGTCCGTAGAGCGCTGCGCGCGGCCGAGGCCGACCTCAAGGTGCTCAAGAACACCCTCGCCCGGATCGCCGTGCGAGAGGCCGGTCTCGAGGACCTCGTCGAGTTCCTCGAGGGCCCGACGGCGATCGCGTTCTGCAGGGGCGACGCGATAGAGGCGGCCAAGGCCCTCGACGAGGCGACGCGGAGGTTCCCCGTGCTCCAGGTCAAGGGCGGTGTCCTGCGCGGCAAGGTGATCAGCGGCGATCAGGCCAGGGCGCTGGCTCGGCTCGGATCGCGCGAGGTGCAGCTCGCGAAGATCGCGCTGCTCGTGAACTCGCCGGCGCAGCAGACGGCCAACGTGTTCGCCGCGCTGTTGAGGAACCTGGGCTCGATGCTTGCCCAGGTAGTGACGCAGAAAGAGGCAGTGACGGAGGAAGAGGCCACCGCCGGCCCCCGGGCCGAGGCGAGTTAAGGAAAGGACGGAGATCATGGCGGAGAAAACGCTGTCTCAGGACCAGGTGCTCGATGCGATCGCGGGATGGACGGTGCTCGAGCTCTCGGAGTTCGTCAAGGCGTTCGAGGACAAGTTCGGGGTGACTGCGGCGGCGCCGGTGACGGTGGCGGCAGGGCCTGCCGCCGCGGGCGGCGACGGAGCTGCCGCCGCAGAGGAGGAGCAGGACGAATTCGACGTCGTCCTGACGGCCGCCGGCGACAAGAAGATCCAGGTCATCAAAGAGGTCCGGTCGCTCACGAGCCTCGGGCTCAAGGAGGCCAAGGACCTCGTCGACTCGGCGCCGAAGGCGGTGCTCGAGAAGATCGCGAAGGAGCAGGCGGACGAGGCGCGCGGCAAGCTCGAGGGCGCCGGCGCCACGGTCGAGGTCAAGTAGCCCGTCCCGCTGCCGGCGCGCCGCCCCGCCGCAACCGGACAAACCGGCCGGCGCCCGACCAGATCCCCTCCACCGCCGCCTCGCGACGGCAGAGGCACAAAGGTCGCCCCCGGGCTTGCGCGGCGAGGGCCGGGACCCGTGCCGCCAGGCCGGCGGCGCGCCGCGACCCGACCAGATCCCCTCCACCGCCGCCTCGCGACGGCAGAGGCACAAAGGTTTCCCCCGGCTTGCCCTGATCGCGGCGCGCAACCGGTCGGCGCGGAGAAGGATTCCCGGCGCCGCCTGCCTGAGAAGATCCGGGCCCGCCCGCCCGACGAGACCCGGGTAGATCCGGGGACTCGGGGTGGTTGACCGGTAGCCTTTCGGGCGCGCCGGGAATAGGTGGGCGCGAAAAGTGTTGACCCTGGGGCAGGAAGGGCGCTAAAGTTCCCCTAGCTACCTTTCAAGGAGCATCGATACAGGCAACATCTAGATCAAGCGTCGTGCTTGACGCCGGTACGGGCTGCCGCCTATACTGGCGGTTTGCTGTGTCTGCTCTCCGACCGTCCTCTATGCGTTGTCGCGCGGCTAAGAACCGCCCATCGCGTGCCGGCCGGAGATACGCCGGAAGGGATCGATGACGAGGCCCCTTCTGCACTGGGGCTGGTTCAACCGTCTAGCAACACACTGAGGAGGCTCGCTTGTCGCCCAACGCCATGCGTGAGCGCCGTACTTTCGCCAAGCTCGAGGAGGTGCTCCCGCCGCCCAACCTGATCTCGGTCCAGAGGCAGTCGTTCAAGTGGTTCCTGAACGAGGGACTAAAGGAGACGCTCAAGGACATCTCTCCGATCGAGGACTTCACGGGCAACCTCGCGCTCCAGTTCATCGAGCATCGCTTCGAGCCGCCGAAGTTCGACCAGGACGAGTGCAAGGAGAAGGACCTCGACTACTCGCGCCCGCTGTTCGTCACCGCCGCCTTCATCAACAAGGAGACCGGCGAGATTAAGGAGCAGACGGTCTTCATGGGGGACTTCCCGATGATGACCGACAAGGGCACGTTCATCATCAACGGCACGGAACGCGTCGTCGTCTCCCAGCTCGTGCGCTCGCCCGGCGTCTACTTCGACCGCGTCGTCGAGAAGACCTCCGACAAGGACATCTTCTCCTGCAAGGTCATCCCCGCCCGAGGCGCGTGGCTCGAGTTCGAGACCGACAAGCGTGACACGGTCGGCGTCCGTATCGACCGCAAGCGCCGCCAGTACGTGACGGTGTTCCTCAAGGCCCTCGGCTACGGGAGCGACGAGGACATCCTCGCCCTCTTCGACGGCGCCGAGTCGATCCGCCTCACGCTCGAGCGCGACCCGATCGAGACCCAGGAGGACGCGCTCGTAGACGTCTACCGGAAGCTCCGGCCGGGCGAGCCGCCCACGGTCGAGAGCGCGCGCAACCTGCTCGAGAACCTCTTCTTCAACCGCAAGCGCTACGACCTCGGGCGCGTCGGTCGCTACAAGTTCAACAAGAAGCTGGGCTTCGACTACTCCGACGAGACCATCGATGAGATGGGCCGCGACGAGGAGGGCAAGGAGCGCGGCTGGGTACTGCGCAACGACGACGTGCTCGAGACGATCCGCTACCTCGTTCGGCTCCACGCCGGCGATCCCGAGGTCGAGACCGACGACATCGACCACTTCGGCAACCGCCGGGTGCGCCCCGTCGGCGAGCTCCTCCAGAACCAGATCCGCGTCGGCCTCTCGCGCATGGAGCGTGTCGTCAAGGAGCGCATGACGACGCAGGACGTCGAGGCGATCACGCCGCAGACGCTGATCAACATCCGCCCGGTCGTGGCGTCGATCAAGGAGTTCTTCGGGTCCTCGCAGCTGAGCCAGTTCATGGACCAGACCAACCCGCTCGCCGGCCTCACGCATCGCCGCAGGCTCTCGGCGCTGGGACCGGGCGGCCTGTCGCGCGAGCGCGCCGGCTTCGAGGTGCGCGACGTCCACCCGAGCCACTACGGTCGTATGTGCCCGATCGAGACGCCGGAGGGCCCCAACATCGGGCTCATCGCGTCGCTGTCGACGTACGCGCGTCTCAACCGCTACGGCTTCATCGAGACGCCCTACCGCCGGGTCGAGAACAGCAAGGTCTCCAAGAAGATCGACTACCTGACCGCGGACGAGGAAGACAAGGCGATCATCGCCCAGGCCAACGCGGTCGTGGATCAGAAGGGCAACTTCGGCGAGAAGATGGTCCTGGTGCGGGCCCGCCACAACGACATCGACTACGTGGACCCTTCCGAGATCGACTACATGGACGTCTCGCCGAAGCAGATCGTCTCGGTGTCCGCGGCGTGCATCCCGTTCCTCGAGCACGACGACGCCAATCGCGCGCTCATGGGCGCCAACATGCAGCGCCAGGCGGTGCCTCTGCTGCGCCCACAGGCCCCGATCGTCGGAACCGGTCTCGAGTACCGCGCTGCGGTGGACGCCGGCGACGTCGTTCTTGCCGAGGCACCCGGGACGGTCACCGAGGTCTCGGCCCAGTCCATCGTCGTGTCGGGCTCGGGCGGAACCGGTCGCACCTACAAGCTCGACAAGTTCCGCCGCTCCAACCAGTCCACCTGCATCAACCAGCGCCCGCGCGTGAAGGAAGGACAGAAGGTCAAAGAGGGCGACATCCTCGCCGACGGCTCGTCCACCGACAACGGAGAGCTGGCGCTCGGCGCCAACCTCCTGTGCGCGTTCATGAGCTGGGAGGGCTACAACTTCGAGGACGCGATCATCGTTTCGGAGCGCCTCGTCAAGGACGATGTGCTCACCTCGATGCACATCGAGGAGTACGAGATCGACGCCCGCGACACCAAGCTCGGGCCGGAAGAGATCACCAGGGACATCCCCAACGTCTCCGAGGAGGTGCTCGCCGACCTCGACGAGCGGGGCATCGTACGCATGGGGGCCGACGTCGGACCGGGCGACGTGCTAGTCGGGAAGGTCACCCCGAAGGGTGAAACGGAGCTGACTCCCGAGGAGCGTCTCTTGCGGGCGATCTTCGGCGAGAAGGCGCGCGAGGTGCGCGACACCTCGCTCAAGATGCCGCACGGCGAGAGCGGCAAGGTCATAGGCGTGCACGAGTTCTCGCGCGACAACGGCGACGAGCTGCCGCCGGGCGTCAACGAGATGGTGCGAGTGTTCGTCGCTCAGAAGCGCAAGATCTCCGAGGGAGACAAGCTCGCCGGACGCCACGGCAACAAGGGCGTCATCTCCAAGATCCTGCCGGAGCAGGACATGCCGTTCATGGCAGACGGCACGCCGATCGACATCATCCTGAACCCGCTGGGCGTTCCGTCCCGGATGAACCTCGGGCAGGTGCTCGAGAGCCACGTCGGTTGGGCCGCGAAGCAGCGCTGGGAAGATGGGGTCGAGGGGGATGGTTCGCCCGGAGCGTGGCGCAACCAAGAGCCGACCTGGGTCGCGACGCCGGTGTTCGACGGCGCCAAGGAAGACGAGATCCTGAGCGCGCTCGAGCGCACGTCGAAGCGCGATACCGAGTACCCGCTCGTGAACGCAGTCGGCAAGGCACAGCTCTACGACGGGCGTTCCGGCGAGCCCTACGACAACGAGATCACCGTCGGCTACATGTACATCCTCAAGCTGTCGCACATGGTCGACGACAAGATCCACGCTCGCTCCACCGGCCCGTATTCGATGATCACGCAGCAGCCGCTCGGCGGCAAGGCACAGTTCGGCGGACAGCGCTTCGGTGAGATGGAGGTGTGGGCGCTCGAGGCCTACGGCTCTGCCTATTGCCTGCAGGAGTTGCTCACCATCAAGTCCGACGACGTGCTTGGCCGCGTGAAGGTCTACGAGGCGGTCGTCAAGGGCGAGAACATCCCCGAGCCCGGGATCCCCGAGTCGTTCAAGGTTCTGATCAAGGAGATGCAGTCACTATGCCTGAACGTCGAGGTGCTGTCGGCGGAAGGCGAGGAGATCGAGATGAAGGAGATCGACGAAGACATCTTCCGCACGGCGGAAGAGTTGGGCATCGATCTGTCGCGTAGAGAACCGTCTTCGGTCGAGGAGGTCTGAGCAACTTGCTAGACGTCAACTATTTTGACGAACTGAGGATCGGTCTCGCGGTCGGAGACCAGATCCGTGCATGGTCCAACGGAGAGGTCAAGAAGCCGGAGACGATCAATTACCGCACGCTCAAGCCTGAGAAGGACGGACTCTTCTGCGAGAAGATCTTCGGTCCTACCAAGGACTGGGAGTGCTACTGCGGCAAGTACAAGCGGGTTCGGTTCAAGGGCATCATCTGCGAGCGCTGTGGCGTCGAGGTAACGCGCGCCAAGGTACGGCGCGAGCGCATGGGCCACATCGAGCTCGCCGCGCCGGTCACCCACATCTGGTACTTCAAGGGCGTCCCGTCGCGCCTCGGCTACCTCCTGGATATCGCGCCGAAGGAGCTCGAGAGGGTCATTTACTTCGCGGCGTCGATCATCACCCACGTCGACGAGACCAAGCGCCACAAGGACCTTCCGAAGCTCGAGGAGCACATGCTGCGCGAGGTCGCACGCATCGAGTCCGAGCGCGATCAGCGCATCGAGGAGATCCTCGCGGAGACCGAGCGCCGGCTCGAGGAGATGGAGGGCCGCAAGGCTCGCTCCTCGGAGAAGACGGCGGCGAAGAACCAGTCCGAGCGCCAGCAGCGCGATGTGCGAGACCGTGCGGACAAGAGGATCAAGCTCGCGCGCGCCGTGTTCGAGGAGTTCCGCGAGCTTCGCCCCAAGAGGATCATCAACGACGTCACGCTCGACGGCGAGAGGTTCCAGGGCGAAGAGATCTGGCACGGCCTGCGAGACAATTACGGCGACTACTTCCGCGGCGGCATGGGTGCGGAGTCGATCAAGGACCTTCTTGCATCGCTGGACCTCAAGGCGGAAGAGGAGTTCCTGCGGGACCAGATCAAGACCGCCAAAGGCCAGAAGCGCCAGCGCGCGATCAAGCGTCTCAAGGTCGTGGCGCCGTTCACGGACGCGACCAAGAAGAACTCGCCGCTCGGCATGGTGCTCGATTGCGTTCCGGTCATACCTCCGGACCTTCGTCCCATGGTTCAGCTCGACGGCGGTCGCTTCGCGACCTCAGACCTGAACGACCTCTACCGGCGCGTCATCAACCGCAACAACCGGTTGAAGAGACTGCTGGACCTCGGCGCTCCCGAGATCATCGTCAACAACGAGAAGCGGATGCTCCAGGAGGCGGTGGACGCGCTGTTCGACAACGGCCGGCGCGGCCGTCCCGTAACGGGCCCCGGCAACCGGCCGCTCAAGTCGCTGTCGGACATGCTCAAGGGCAAGCAGGGACGCTTCCGTCAGAACCTGCTCGGAAAGCGCGTCGACTACTCGGGCCGCAGCGTCATCGTGTCGGGGCCGAAGCTCAAGCTGCACCAGTGTGGCCTGCCCAAGGCGATGGCGCTCGAGCTCTTCAAGCCGTTCGTCATGAAGCGGTTGGTCGATCTCGGCCACGCGCAGAACATCAAGAGCGCGAAGCGCATGGTCGAGCGCAGCCGTCCGTCCGTTTGGGATGTGCTCGAGGAGATCATCCACGAGCACGCGGTGCTGCTGAACCGGGCGCCGACGCTGCACCGGCTCGGCATCCAAGCCTTCGAGCCGGTGCTGGTCGAGGGCAAGGCGATCCAGATCCACCCGCTCGTGTGCGTGGCGTTCAACGCCGACTTCGACGGAGACCAGATGGCCGTCCACGTGCCGCTGTCGTCGGAGGCCCAGGCCGAGGCTCGCATCCTCATGCTCTCGGCGCACAACGTGCTGTCCCCGGCGCACGGCGATCCGATCGTAGCGCCGAGCCAGGACATCGTCATCGGCAGCTACTACCTCACGGCGGATCACGTCGACGAACCCGGGGAAGGCCGCGTGTTCTCGTCGCCCGACGAGCTCTTGAAGGCCTACGACGCGGGCGTGGTCGGCATCCACGCCAAGGTCAAGGTCCGGGGGCTGAAGCGCTTCGAGTCGGAGCCCGTCGCCCACTTCGAGGCGAACCCTCGCCGGCTGCGTGAGACGACCGCCGGACGGGTCATCTTCAACAATGCCTTCCCGGAGGACTTTCCGTTCCAGGACTCCACGGCGGAGGACGAGCCGTTCGTCGACACCGACGCAGACGCGCGCGGCTGGCTCGTCGCAAAGGACCACGATGCGTGGGAGCGCGACAGGAAGGATGCTTCCCCGCCCGCTTCGTTCGAGTTTGCGCTCTTCGAGCGCCGGCGCGACGCCAACGGCAAGCCGCTGCGCGACCTGTGGGCGGTCAAGAAGCGCGAGCTCACGGCGCTCGTGGACCGGTGCGCGCGCATCTACGACAAGAAGGAGCTGTCTCAGACGCTGGACGCATTGAAGGACGTCGGGTTCCGTTACGCCACCAGGTCCGGCGTAACGATCGGGCTCCAGGACGTGACGACCCCGAAGAACAAGCCGCAGATCCTCGCCGAGCACGAGAAGAAAGCCGAGAAGATCGAGACCCAGTACCGCAAGGGCATCATCACCGAGGAGGAGCGTCGCCAGGAGCTCATCAACATCTGGACCGAGGCGACCGATCAGGTCAGGGACGCCATGGCGGCGAGCTTCGAGCAGGAGGAGCTCAACCCGATCTGGATGATGGCGAACTCCGGCGCTCGAGGAAACATCATGCAGCTGCGCCAGATCGCCGGTATGCGAGGCCTCGTCGCCAACCCGCGCGGCGACATCATCCCGCGGCCGATCCGGGCGAACTTCCGCGAGGGCCTCACGGTGCTCGAGTACTTCATCTCGACGCACGGCGCGCGCAAGGGGCTCGCCGACACGGCGCTCAGGACCGCCGACTCCGGCTACCTCACCCGGCGTCTCGTCGACGTCGCGCAGGAGGTCATGGTGCGGGCCGAGGACTGCGGGACCGAGCGCGGCTTGCGCATCGACCTCGAGGAGGAGCGTCAGCACCTCAAGCAGAAGCTCCTCGGACGGGTCCTGCTCGAAGACATCGTCGACGGCGATGGTTCCGTCATAGCCAAGGGCGGCGAGCAGGTGACGCCGGAGCTGCGCGACGCGATCCGTGACTCGGGTGGGACCGAAGCGGTGGTGCGCTCTGTGCTCACGTGCGACGCGCGCTACGGCGTGTGTCAGGCGTGCTATGGCACGTCGCTCGCAACCGGCAAGCTCGTCGAGCTCGGCGAGGCCGTCGGCATCATCGCCGCGCAGTCGATCGGCGAGCCCGGTACGCAGCTCACGATGCGCACGTTCCACACCGGCGGAGTCGCCGGCGAGGACATCACACACGGTCTGCCGCGCGTGGTCGAGCTCTTCGAGGCTCGTTCACCGAAGGGCAAGGCGGAGATCGCCAAGGCGTCCGGACGGGTCGAGATCATCGAGGACGAGCGCACGCGAACCCTCGAGGTCATCCCGGACGACGGCAGCGAACCGATCCCGTACAAGATCTCACGCCTCGCGCGCCTCGAGACCGGAGTGCGCGACGGTGCCGAGGTCGCCGCAGGCGATCCGTTGACCGTGGGGTCCAAGGACCCTCACGACGTCCTCGAGATCCTCGGCGCGCGCGAGGTGCAGCGGCACCTCGTCGACGAGGTCCAGAACGTCTACCGCTCGCAGGGCGTGCCGATCCACGACAAGCACATCGAGCTGATCGTGCGTCAGATGATGCGCAAGGTCAGGATCATCGAGTCCGGCGACACCGAGTTCCTCCCCGGAGACCTCGTCGACTCTCGCCAGCGGGTCGAGGTCAACGAGCGGGTCCTGTCCGACGGCGGAGAGGCGGCGCCCGCGCGAGAGGAACTCATGGGGATCACCAAGGCGTCGCTCGCCACCGAGTCGTGGCTGTCGGCGGCGTCGTTCCAGGAGACCACCCGGGTGCTCACCGAGGCGGCGATCAGGGGCAAGTCGGATCCGTTGCTCGGCCTCAAGGAGAACGTGATCATCGGCAAGCTGATCCCGGCGGGAACGGGCATGTCCCGCTACCGTTCGATCCGCGCCATCACCACCGGCGAGGGAGCGATCACCGACGAGGACGCGCGGGCGATGTTCGGCCTCCCGCCTCGCATCGAGGACGAGGAGGCGGCCAGCGTGGCGCGCGAGCTGCTCGGGTCCGGCGCGAGCCTAACGGCGGTGCCGTCCGACGGCGACGGCGAGGTCGACAACGTGACGACACTGGAGCAGGAGGTCTCCCAGGCGGTCGAGTAAGCAGGCCGCTCGGCCGGGGGCGGGGTGATTTGACCCCGCCTTCGACGCCTCCTAGTATTGGTGGTCGCGTCCCTTGCGGGGGGCGCGCCGCGCGCGCAACGTGGGCGCTGAGAGGCGCAGCATCAAGCCCGAGTTCGGTGAGCTTCGGCAGGCCCGGTCGCCCCGGGAACCGCCGGGGTCGGGGTTCCATCGCCGAACGCAAGCCGTCGAGAGGACACCCGGAGCCGGCAGACGTGGTCGTGCTCGTCTCGGGTCCGGCCCCTTATCTCGCGACGCGTCGGGAAAAAGCCTCGTCGTGGTCTCGATGGTTGAGCCGCGAGGGTCATAGAGAGGCGAGCTGCTGGGAGTCATTCCCTGAGTGGCCGTGAGCACGGATGCGACGGCGCAGAAGGCGTCGTCGATCGAGAAGAAGCGGGGAACGAGTTAGGTGCCGACAGTCCAGCAACTGGTCCGCCAGGGCCGGCAGAGCAAGCGGGAGAAGACGAAGTCCCCTGCCTTGAGGGGCTCGCCTCAGCGGCGTGGAGTGTGCACGCGCGTTTACACCCACACGCCCAAGAAGCCCAACTCCGCTCTACGCAAGGTCGCGCGCGTCCGTCTTTCCTCTGGCGTCGAGGTCACCGCCTACATCCCCGGGATCGGGCACAACCTCCAGGAGCACTCGATCGTGCTCGTGCGCGGCGGGCGCGTGAAGGACCTGCCGGGCGTGCGCTACAAGATCATCCGCGCCGCGCTCGACACCGCGGGCGTGCGGGACCGCCAGAACTCGCGCTCGAAGTACGGCGCCAAGAAGGGCGGATAGCCATGCCGAGAAAAGGGCCGGCGCCGCGCCGCCACATCATGGCGGACCCTGTCTACAACTCCGTGCTCGTAACGCAGATCCAGAACCGGATCATGACGCGCGGCAAGCGGACGCTGTCCGAGAGCATCGTCTACGACGCCCTCGGCAAGGTCGGCGATCGTACCGGCAAGGACCCGTTGCCCCTCCTCAAGAAGGCGGTGGACAACATCAAGCCGCTGCTCGAGGTGCGCTCTCGGCGCGTCGGAGGCGCGACGTACCAGGTGCCGGTCGAGGTTCCCCCCCGACGCGGCACGACGCTGGCGATCCGGTGGCTCGTGGGCTTCTCGCGCCGGCGCCGCGAGCGCAGCATGGCCGAGCGACTCGCAGGCGAGATCCTCGACGCGAGCGGCGGCACAGGCTCGGCGGTGAAGCGCCGAGAGGACATGCACAAGATGGCGGAGGCCAACAAGGCTTTCGCGCACTACAGATGGTGATTACCCGGCGAGTGGGTGAGAGATCCCGTATGTGGCAACTCACCACCCACTCGGCGCCTGAAGGAGACGTATGGCTGAGGTAGCAGAGAAGCAAACGAGACAGGGCGGACGCCCGCAACTGCGGGAGTTGAAGGGCGGGCGCGGTCATGTGACGCGCGAGTACCCGCTCAACCGAACGCGCAACATCGGGATCATGGCCCACATCGACGCGGGCAAGACGACTACGACCGAGCGCATCCTGTACTACACCGGGCGCACCTACAAGATCGGCGAGGTCCACGAGGGCGCCGCGGTCATGGACTGGATGATCCAGGAGCAGGAGCGCGGCATCACGATCACGTCTGCCGCGACCACCGCGCACTGGAAGGGCTACTGGATCAACATCATCGACACGCCCGGCCACGTCGACTTCACCGTCGAGGTCGAGCGGAGCCTCCGTGTGCTCGACGGAGCGATCGCGGTCTTCGACGCGGTCGCCGGTGTCGAGCCGCAGTCGGAGACCGTGTGGCGTCAGGCCGATCGCTACAACGTGCCGCGCGTCTGCTTCGTCAACAAGATGGACCGCACCGGCGCCGACTTCTTCCGCACGGTCGACATGATCCGGAGCCGCCTCAACGGGACGCCCGTCGTCGTGCAGCTTCCGATCGGCAAGGAGGCCGACTTCCACGGCGTCGTCGACCTCGTCACGATGGTCGCCCACTACTGGCCGTCGGACGGGATGGGCGAGCAGTGGGAGGACCGCGACATCCCCGATCACCTGCGCGACCAGGCGGAGCGGTATCGCCACGACCTCATCGAGGCGCTCGCCGACCACGACGAAGGCATCATGGAGGCCTACGTCGGCGAGCACGACATCGACGTCGACGAGATGCGACGGGCCCTCAGGCGGGCCACGATCGCCGGCGACATCACCCCGGTGCTGTGTGGTTCCGCGTTCAAGAACAAGGCCGTCCAGCCGCTGCTCGACTCGATCTGTTGGTATCTGCCGAGCCCGAGTGACCTCCCGCCGTACGAGGGCCGCATCCCGTCGACCGGTGAGGTCGTGGAGCGCAAGGCGGAGGACACCGATCCCTTCTCTGCGCTCGCGTTCAAGATCATGAGTGATCCCTACGTCGGCCGCCTCACCTATCTCAGGGTCTACTCGGGGACACTGCGCAGCGGCGACCAGGTGACGAACTCGACACGCGACCGCAAGGAGCGCGTCGGTCGCATCCTGCAGATGCACGCGAACCACCGAGAGGACAAAGAGGCGGTCTTCGCCGGCGACATCGTCGCGATCGTGGGGCTCAAGAACACGCTCACGGGGGACACGCTGTGCGATCCGAGCGAGCCCGTGCTGCTCGAGGAGATGAGCTTCCCGGCGCCGGTGATCGATGTCGCGATCGAGCCCAAGTCCAAGGTCGACTCCGACAAGCTCGGCAACGCGCTGCAGCGGCTCTCTGAAGAGGATCCGACGTTCCGGGTCCACACGGACGAGGACACGGGGCAGACCATCATCTCGGGGATGGGTGAGCTGCATCTCGAGGTGCTGGTCGATCGCCTCATCCGCGAGTTCAAGGTCGGCGCGAACGTAGGAAAGCCGCAGGTCGCCTATCGCGAGACCGTGCGCAACCCGATCCAGAAGGTCGAGACGCGCTACGTCAAGCAGACGGGTGGTAAGGGTCAGTACGGCCATGCGGTGATCAACCTGGAGCCGACCGGCCCCGGCGGCGGATACGAGTTTGTCAACAAGATCACCGGCGGGAAGATCCCGACCGAGTACATCCCGTCGGTCGACCAGGGCGTGCAGGAGGCGATGGCGTCGGGCGTGCTCGCGGGCTACCCCGTGGTCGACATACGGGTGACGCTCACCGATGGCTCGTACCACGAGGTCGACTCGTCCGAGATGGCGTTCAAGATCACCGGCTCGATGGCGTTCAAGGAGGCGGCGCGCCGTGCGAAGCCCGTGCTGCTCGAGCCGATCTTCGACGTCGAGGTCGTGACACCCGAGGAGTACATGGGCGACGTGATCGGCGACCTCTCCAGCCGGCGAGGTCGCGTCGAGTCGATGGACCAACGCGGCAGCGACCGCATCATCACGGCCCAGGTTCCACTGGCCGAGATGTTCGGCTACGCGACCGAGCTTCGTAGCCGTACCCAAGGTCGCGCCACTTACACCATGCAGTTCAACTCGTACAAGGCAGTTCCTCAGTCGATCCAGGAAGAGGTCGTCGCGTCGGTTCGCGGTGAGCCGGTGGGCAAGTAGGAGAAGGAGAGACGATGGCCAAGCAGAAGTTCGAGCGCAACAAGCCGCACGTGAACATCGGGACCATGGGTCATATCGACCATGGCAAGACGACGTTGACGGCGGCGATCACCAAGGTGCTCGCGGAGCGCAATCCGAACGTATCCTTCACGCCCTTCGACAAGATCGACAAGGCGCCGGAAGAGCGCGAGCGCGGTATCACGATCGCCATCGCGCACGTCGAGTACGAGACCGAGAACCGGCACTACGCCCACGTCGACATGCCGGGGCATGCCGACTACATCAAGAACATGATCACCGGCGCCGCCCAGATCGACGGGGCGATCCTGGTCGTCTCGGCGGCCGACGGTCCGATGCCCCAGACGCGCGAGCACGTCCTCCTTGCTCGCCAGGTGAACGTCCCGTACATCGTCGTCGCCCTCAACAAGGTCGACATGGTCGATGACCCAGAGCTGCTCGACCTGGTCGAGCTCGAGGTGCGCGAGCTGCTCACCGAGTACGAGTTTCCCGGCGACGACGTCCCGGTCGTGAGGGTTTCCGCCCTCAAGGCGCTCGACGGCGACGCCGAGGCTGCGGACGGGATCGTCGAGCTCATGAATGCGGCCGACGAGTACATCCCAGAGCCGGAGCGCGACACCGCCAAGCCGTTCCTCATGCCGATCGAGGACGTCTTCACGATCACCGGCCGTGGAACCGTCGTGACCGGCCGCGTCGAGCAGGGTCAGCTCAAGCTCGGCGAGGAGATCGACATCATCGGGATCGAGAGGGCTACGAAGAAGACGGTCGTCACCGGCATCGAGATGTTCCGCAAGATGCTCGACGAGGCACAGGCTGGAGACAATGCCGGCATCCTGCTGCGAGGCATCAAGAAGGACGATGTGCAGCGCGGCCAGGTGCTTGCGAAGCCAGGCTCGGTGACGCCGCACACGAGGTTCCAGGCACAGGTCTACATCCTGTCCAAGGACGAAGGCGGACGGCACACACCTTTCTTCAACAACTATCGCCCTCAGTTCTACTTCCGAACCACGGACGTGACGGGTTCGGTCAATCTCCCCGGCGGCACCGAGATGGTCATGCCGGGCGACAACACCGAGATGACGGCCGAGCTGATCCAGCCGATCGCGATGGACGAGGGTCTCCGCTTCGCCATCCGCGAGGGCGGTCGCACCGTCGGCGCCGGTCGAGTGACCAAGATCATCGAGTAGAGGGCGGACGAGAGCGGTGGCGACGGGGATGAAGATCAGGATCCGGCTCAAGGCCTATGACCACGAGGTCATCGACCAATCGGCGCGCAAGATCGTCGAAACGGTGACCCGCACGGGCGCGAGCGTCAACGGTCCGATCCCTCTGCCGACGGAGCGCTCCGTCTACACGGTCATCCGCTCGCCGCACAAGGACAAGGACTCGCGCGAGCACTTCGAGATGCGTACACACAAGAGGATCCTGGACATCGTGAATCCGACGCCGAAGACTGTCGACTCGCTTCAGCGGCTCGACCTTCCCGCCGGTGTCGACATCGAGCTCAAGCTGTAGGCTAGAGAGAGACGAGGGAACAAGCATCCATGGCGGGTAGAAAAGGCATCCTGGGGCGCAAGATCGGGATGACCCAGGTCTTCGACGACGGCGGGCATGCCGTGCCCGTGACGGTGATCGAGGCCGGGCCGTGCCGCGTCGCTCAGGTCAAGACGCTCGAGAAGGACGGTTACGCCGCGGTGCAGCTTGCCATCGGTGTGCGCCGGCGCGCCTCCAAGCCGCTCGCCGGCCACTTCGCCAAGAATGGCCTCGATCCGGCGCAGCACGTCGTCGAGATGCGTGTCGACGACGTGTCCAGCATCGATGCCAGCGCCGAGATCAAAGCCGACGTCTTCGAGCCGGGAGAGATCGTCGACGTCATCGGTGTGACCAAGGGCAAGGGCTTCGCCGGCGCCATGAAGCGCCACAACTTCAAGGGACTCAGCGCGAGCCATGGAACCGAGCGCAAGCATCGCTCACCCGGTTCGATCGGCGCGTGCGCAACCCCTGCGCGCGTCTTCAAGGGTACGCGCATGGCCGGCCACCTCGGCCACGCGCGCGTAACCACGCTCAACCTCAGGATCATCAAGGCCGACCCGGAGCGCAACCTGCTGCTCATCCGCGGAGCGGTTCCCGGTCCCAAGGGCGGGCTCGTGATGATCCGCTCCTCGGTTCGCGAGCGCCAGCGGGAAGCCGGAAAGAGAGCGGGCTAGTGGTCCGCCGGGTAAGTAACGGCAGCACCGAGAGCGTTCCTGCGCGCCGAGGGCAAGGCGCGAGGAGTCGAGCGTACCTGGAGGTACGTGAGCGACGAGGAACGCAGCCATCGGTGATGCAGGGGCGCTCGAATGCGTCGGTGATTTACGCGGTGGGGCACTAGTGGTCGGCATCAACGTCATCGATGCATCGGGCCGGGTAACGGGACGGCGCGAGCTTCCCGATGAGCTCTTCGGCGGCGAAGTCAACGAGGCGGTTCTCCACCAGGTTGTCACCGCGCAGCTGGCCGCGGCGCGCTCCGGCACCGCGTCTACCAAGACGCGCGCGCAGGTGCGCGGCGGCGGCCAGAAGCCGTGGCGCCAGAAGGGCACGGGCCGCGCCCGGCATGGCTCGACGCGCAGCCCCATATGGGTCGGCGGAGGCGTCGTGTTCGGACCCAAGCCGCGCGACCACTCGGTGCGCGTCAACAAGAAGATGCGCAAGGCGGCGCTGCGCGGCGCGCTGGCGAGCAAGGTGGCCGACGGCGCGGTGTGGGTGCTCGACGGATTCGACGACATCAAGACCAAGGCCGCGGCCGCGTGCCTTGCCGCGGCGGATGTGTCGGGACGCGTGCTGATCGTGCTCGATCCGAACGACTCCGATGCACCGTCCGTGGATCGCGCCTTCCGCAACCTCGACAAGGTTGCGTTCTCGCTCTACGGAGCGCTGTCGACCTACGATGTGCTGGTCGCCGACGCCATCCTGTTCACTTCGAGCGCAGTCGACGCCTATACCGGAAAGGACTCAGGCGGATGAGCGGATCGACGAAGTCGGACGCGCGCGATGTCATCCTCGCCCCGGTCGTAAGCGAGAAGTCATATTCCTTGCTCGATCAGAACACCTACACGTTCATCGTGCATCCCAAGGCCAACAAGACTGAGATCCGAAAGGCCGTCGAGTCCATCTGGAACGTCTCGGTCGATAAGGTCAACACGATCAACCGAAAGGGCAAGTCCAAGCAGTTCCGCCACGCGATGGGCCGCCGTCCGGACACGAAGCGAGCGATCGTCAAGCTCGCCGAAGGCGACCGGATCGAGATCTTCGAGCAGCAGGCGTAGGGGGACAGCGATGCCGATCCGCAAAGCCAAGCCAACCTCGCCGGCCAGGCGCTTCCAGACGTTCACCGACTTCCGCGAGGTGACGCGCACCGATCCCGAGAAGGGCCTGCTCGAGCCGAACCCGAAGAAGGCCGGACGCAACAGTTACGGTCGCATCACGTCGCGCCACCAGGGTGGAGGAACCAAGCGCCGCTACCGCGTCGTCGACTTCCGCCGAAACAAGGATGGAGTGCGGGCCAAGGTCGCTCACGTCGAGTACGACCCGAACCGCAACGCGCGCCTCGCGCTGCTGCACTACGCGGACGGCGAGAAGCGATACATCCTGATGCCCAACCGGCTCAAGGTGGGCGACGTGATCCAGTCGGGGGCTTCCGCCGAGATCAGGCCCGGCAATGCGCTACCGCTTCGCAACATCCCGGTCGGCACGGTCATCCACAACGTCGAGCTCAAGCCCGGCGCGGGTGGAAAGATGGCTCGCTCCGCCGGCTCGTCGGTGCAACTCGTCGCCAAGGAAGGCCGCATGGCGTCGCTCAGGCTCCCGTCGGGGGAGACGCGCCTGGTGGCGATGGACTGCCGGGCGACGATCGGCGAGGTCGGCAATCCCGAGGCCGAGCTCGTCTCGATCGGCAAGGCGGGGCGCGCGCGCTGGAAGGGTCGTCGCCCCAAGGTCCGAGGTGTTGCCATGAACCCGGTCGATCACCCGCTCGGCGGCGGCGAGGGTAAGTCCTCGGGCGGACGCCACCCCACGAGCCCGTGGGGCAAGAAGGAGGGCCGCACGCGCAAGAAGAAGCCGTCGGACGCGCTCATCGTGCGGCGCCGGCGCAGCAAGAAGAGAGGCCGCTAGATGGACGACAGCCTTACCAGGAGGTCCATTAGTGCCCCGTAGCTTGAAGAAGGGTCCGTTCGTCGACGATCACCTGCTGGTCAAGGTCGTCGAGATGAACAACCGCAACGAGAAGCGTGTGATCAAGACATGGTCGCGGCGCTCGACGATCGTGCCGGAGATGATCGGACACACCCTCGCGGTGCACGACGGGCGCAAGCACGTACCCGTCTACATCACCGAGTCGATGATCGGTCACAAGCTCGGGGAGTTCGCACCGACGCGTGCGTTCCGCACGCACGGCGGCTCGGCGGAGAGATCGACAAGGGTTAGGTGATGGCGAGGAAGATGGCGCCCGAGGCGCAAGAGGCGATCGCGACGGCGAGGTTCATCAGGATCTCGCCGACCAAGGCGCGCCAGGTCGTGGACCTGATCCGCGCCCGGCACGTCGACGACGCGCGGCGCGTGCTCAGATTCTCCGAGCGGTCGGCGTCCACGCCCGTCGGCAAGGTCCTGGAGTCGGCGATCGCCAATGCCGAGCACAACCGCGGCCTGCCCGCCGACGAGCTCGTCGTTGCCCGGGCGTGGGTCGACGAAGGCCCCACGCTGCGCCGGTACCGGCCTCGGGCCCTCGGGCGCGCGACGCGCATCAGAAAGCGCACCTGCCACATCTCGATCGTGGTGGGAAGGACCGAGGACGCGAGCGACTCCAGGCCCGAAGCAGCTCCTCGGCGCGAGCGGCGCGCCCGCCGAGCGAGCGGGACGGAGGGCGCCGACGCGGCCGCGAGCCCCGCGACCGAGGCGGCTCCGGAGGCCACCTCGCGCACCGAAGAGATGGATAGGCACGCAGCGAACGAGAGGGAGTCATAGAGCGATGGGTCAGAAGGTTCACCCCTACGGCTTCCGCCTCGGCATCCACACCGACTGGAAGTCGCGCTGGTTCAGCGAGAAGCAGTACCGCGAGTACCTCGAGGCGGACCTGCGCATCAGGGAGTACCTGCTCGGCGAGCTCCCGCATGCAGGCATCAGCCGGGTGGACATCGAGCGGACGCGCGAGCGTGTGCGCATCGATGCGCACACGGCGCGCCCCGGCATCGTGATCGGACGGCGCGGTTCCGAGGCCGAGAGGCTGCGCTCCCGCCTCGAGTACATGGAGCAGAAGATCTACGGCAAGCCCGTGGACGTGCGCCTCAACATCATCGAGGTCAAGCAGCCGGAGCTTGACGCGCAGCTCATCGCCCAGGGCATAGCGGAACAGCTCGCCAGCCGGGTGTCGTTCCGGCGGGCGATGAAGAAGGCGGTCGGAACCTCGATGCGCCACGGGGCGAAAGGCATCCGCGTTCAGTGCGGGGGACGGCTGGGCGGCGCCGAGATGAGCCGCACCGAGTGGTACATCGATGGGCAGATGCCGCTGCACACCCTGCGCGCGGACATCGATTACGGCTTCGCCGAGGCGCGCACGACCTTTGGGCGCATCGGCTGCAAGGTGTGGATCTATCGGGGGCCGTTCCAAGACCTCTATGCGTCGGCGCGCGACGCGGCGCGCCTGCGCCGGGAGGCCGCGCTTGCAGCGGGCGAGACCGTTGGGCGCGGCGCCGAGGAGCGCGCGGGCCGGGCACCGCGGCGCGACTCGAACATCGCTCGCCGGCCACAAGGACCGCCCGCGGATGCGGCGTTGGGCAAGTCGTCGTCGAGCCCTCTCCCGAGGGAGGACCCGGTCAAGAAGGGGACGCCCTCGGCGGACGCGACCGGTGCGACCCCGGCAGATGTGGACCACAGCCGGGAGGGTGGTGCATAGCGTGCTGCAGCCGCGCAAGACCAAGCACCGCAAACAGCATCGTGGCCGCATGCGCGGTCGGGCGAAGGGCGGCACGACCGTCAACTTCGGCGACTTCGGGCTGATGGCGCTCGAGCCGGGGTGGATCTCGAACCGCCAGATCGAGGCGGCTCGTATCGCCATGACGCGACACATCCGTCGCGGCGGCAAGGTGTGGATAAACATCTTTCCCGACAAGCCGGTCACGAAGAAGCCGGCGGAGACCCGCATGGGCTCGGGCAAGGGCAATCCGGAGGCATGGGTCGCCGTCGTGAAGCCCGGGCGCGTGATGTTCGAGCTTGCCGGCGTGCCGGAGCCACTGGCGCGCGAGGCCATCCGGCTCGCCGCTCACAAGCTTCCGGTGAAGTGCAGGTTCGTCGCTCGCGAGCAGACGATGGAGGTGCAGTGATGGCCACGGCGTCTGAGATCCGGGATCTCTCCGACGACGAGCTCGAGGTGCGGCTCACGGAGACCAAGGAGGAGCTCTTCAACCTCCGTTTCCAGAACGCGACGGGACAGCTCGACAACTATCGGCGTCTCGCGCTGTTGCGCAAGGATGTCGCTCGCATCAACACGATCATGCGCGAGCGCCAGCTTGTGCAAGAAGCGGGAGGTGAAGTATGAGCATGGCGGAGACGAGCATCTCCGAGCGTGGCAAGCGCAAGGCGCGCATGGGGCGCGTCGTGTCCGATGCGATGGACAAGACCGTCGTCGTGGAGGTGCGCGACGCCACGGCGCATCGAACGTACGGAAAGATCGTGCGTAGAAGCAAGCGACTCAAGGCGCACGACGAGGGCAATGAAGCGGCGATCGGCGACACCGTCCGGATCGCGGAGACGCGACCGATGGCGAAGAGCAAGCGCTGGCGCGTCGTGGAGATAGTGGAAAAGGCGAAGTGATACAGCAGGAAACGAGATGCCGTGTGGCCGACAACACGGGCGCGCGCGAGGTCCTTGTCATCAAGGTCCTCGGCGGCTCGAGACGGCGCTACGCGGGCATCGGCGACGTCGTCGTGTGCACCGTCAAGGATGCGATCCCGGGTGCCGGCGTCAAGCGCTCCGAGGTCGTCAAGGCGGTGGTCGTGCGGACCGCGAAGGAACGTCGCCGGGGCGACGGCTCCTACATCCGCTTCGACGACAACGCCGTCGTGATCGTGGACAACCAGATGCAGCCGCGCGGGACGCGCATCTTCGGCCCCGTGGCGCGCGAGCTGAGGGAGAAGCGGTTCATGAGGATCGTATCCCTGGCGCCGGAGGTGTTGTAGTGGCAGCAAGGGTCAGGAAGGGCGACGAGGTGGCCGTGATCGCCGGCAAGGATCTCGGTGTGCGCGGACGCGTGCTGGAGGTCGACCCTCGCAAGGGGCGTGTCCTCGTCGAGGGCGTCAACCGCGTCACGCGACACGAGAAGATCCGCATGAACAGGCGGGGCGGCCAGGAAGGCGGCATCGCGCACAAGGAGGCGCACGTCGACATCTCCAACGTGGCGCTCGTGTGCCCGACCGACGGTCCGACGCGCGTAGGCGCGCGAGTGGACGCATCGGGGGCCAAGGCGCGCGTATGTGTCAAGTGCGGGACGGAGCTCTAGAGATGACTTCCACCTACACCCCGAGGATGAAAGAGCGGTACCGCGACGAGCTGCGCGAGAAGCTCCGAGAGGAGCTCGGGCTGGGGAACATCATGGAGGTGCCGACGGTCGAGAAGATCGTGGTCAACATCGGCGTCGGCGAGGCGTCGCGTGACGCCAAGATGATGGACGGCGCGGTGCGCGATCTCACCACGATCACCGGCCAGAAGCCGGCGGTGCGACGTGCGCGCCGGTCGATAGCGACCTTCAAGATCCGTCAGGGGATGCCGATCGGGGCGGCCACGACGTTGAGGGGCGACCGCATGTGGGACTTCCTCGACCGCTTGCTCGCGGTCGTCCTGCCTCGCATACGCGACTTCCGGGGTCTGAATCCGGGGTCGTTCGACGGTGGCGGGAACTACAGCTTCGGAGTGACGGAGCAGCTCGTGTTCCCGGAGATCGACTACGACTCGATCGATGCGACGCGCGGGATGAACATCACGATGGTTACCACGGCGGATGACGACGAACAGGGACGGGCTTTGCTGAGGGCACTCGGCTTCCCCTTCCAAGAGATCTGAGAGGTTCGACGATGGCGAAGAAGGCTCTGCGCAACAAGGCGCAAGCGAAACCGAAGTTCAGGATGCGCGCTTACACCAGGTGTGTCCGATGCGGACGTTCACGCGCTGTGTACAAGCGCTTCGGGCTGTGCCGTCTCTGCTTCAGGGAGATGGCCCATACCGGAGAGATACCGGGTATCACGAAGGCGAGTTGGTGAGTCATGACGATGACCGACCCCATCGCCGACATGCTTGCTCGCATCCGCAACGCGACGACCGCGGCGCACGACGACGTGTTGATCCCGGCGTCGAAGATCAAGGAGAGCATCGCGCGCATACTTGTCGATGAGGGCTTCGTCGACTCCTACGAGGTCGTCGACGAGACGCCGCATGCTGCGATCAAGGTGAAGTTGCGTTATGACGAAGAGCGTGAGTCGGCGATCGCGGGGATCCGCCGAGTCTCCAAGCCGGGTCGGCGGGTGTACCGAGGGGCGACCGATCTGCCGCGCGTGCTCGGCGGGCTCGGCGTCGCGATCATCTCGACGTCCCAGGGGCTCATGACGGACAAGCAGGCGAGGCGCGCCCGGGTCGGTGGCGAGATCCTCGCGTACGTGTGGTGATCGGCGTGCAGGCAGTTTCCTCGGAGGTCGTGAGATGTCTCGCATAGGACAGAGCCCGGTTGCGGTTCCTTCGGCGGTTGAGGTCGACATCGCGCGCCACCACATCACCGTGAAGGGTCCGAGGGGAGAGCTCGAACGCGACATCCCGAAGGGGATCAGCGTCGAACGCACCGACGGCGAGCTGCGCGTCGTTCGCCGCGGCGATGAACGCCAGGTGCGGGCCCTGCATGGGCTCATGCGTTCGCTGATCGCGAACATGGTCCAGGGTGTCACGGACGGTTATCAGAAGACGCTCGAGATCCAGGGAGTCGGGTACCGTGCGCAGAAGCGCGGCAACGACCTCGAGCTGGCGGTCGGCTACTCGCACTCCGTGACCAAGCCGGCGCCCGCGGGCATCGAGTTCGACGTACCGACCCCGACGAGAATCGTCGTGCGGGGCATCGACAAGGAGCTCGTCGGCCAGACCGCCGCCGAGATCCGGTCGATCCGCAAGCCGGAGCCGTACAAGGGCAAGGGCATCCGCTACGAGGGCGAGCACGTTCGACGCAAGGGCGGCAAGGCCGCGAAGTGACGAGAGAGGGAAGGCAAGAGACGCCGTGAAGGCCGAAGAGAAGGTGCGGGGAAGAAGCAGGCGGCATCGCCGCGTGCGCAAGAAGATATTCGGCGTCGCCGAGCGTCCCCGGCTCGCGGTCTACCGCTCCAACCGTCATGTCTACGCTCAGCTGATCGACGACGCGGCGGGCAGGACGCTCGCGTCGGCGTCGACGTTGAAGGACGCGGCCTCGAGCGACGGAAGCCCCAAGGAGAGAGCCAAGGCCGTCGGCTCCGCGCTCGCGAGCCGGGCCAAGGACGCCGGCATCAGCGAGGCGATATTCGACCGCGGCGGGTTCCGGTTCCACGGTCGTGTGAAGGCGATCGCAGACGGGGCCCGTGAGGGCGGGCTTAGGTTCTAGGAAGGGACTCGATGACACGAACGCCACGGGGTGGTCGCGGAGGACGAGACGACGACCGCTCGCAGTACGAGGAGAGGGTCGTCTCGATCAACCGCGTCGCCAAGGTGGTCAAGGGCGGGCGCCGCTTCTCGTTCACCGCGCTCGTGGTGGTCGGCGACGGCGCCGGGCAGGTCGGGGTCGGCTACGGCAAGGCGCGCGAGGTCCCGGCTGCGATCCAGAAAGGCATCGAGGACGCCAAGCGCAACTTCTTTAGGGTCCCCATGATCGGTCAGACGATCATCCACGAGATCATCGGCGAGGACTCGGCTGCCGTCGTGCTGCTCAAGCCCGCTTCCCCCGGTACAGGGGTCATCGCCGGCGGACCCGTGCGCGCGGTCGTCGAGTGCGCCGGCATCCGGGACATCCTTTCGAAGTCGCTGGGGTCCGACAACCCCATCAACATCGTGCATGCGACCGTGAAGGGCCTCAAAGGGATCAAGACCGCAGAGCAGATCGCCAAGCGGCGCCGCAAGACGCCGGCGGAGGTTGCGCCGTCCTACCTCCTCGATGGAGCAGGGGCGGGCAAGTGATCGAAGTATCAAGGACGGGTTCGCTATGGCGAAGGTGAAGGTGACACAGGTGCGGTCCGCCCTCGACCGGGGCGCCAAGCAGCGCGGAACGATGCGCGCGCTCGGCATCAAGCGCTTGGGCCAGTCGGTCGTGCACGAGGACCGGCCGGAGATCAGAGGCATGATCCGCGCCGTGCGCCACCTCGTCGACGTAGAGGAGATGGCGGGATGAAGCCACACGAGCTGAGACCGGCTGAGGGCTCGCACAAGCGGGGCAAGCGGGTGGGACGAGGAGAGGGTTCTGGGCGCGGCAAGACGGCCGGGCGCGGGACCAAGGGCACCAACGCGCGCGGCAGCGTCAAGGCGTTCTTCGAGGGCGGGCAGATGCCTCTCGTGCGGCGCGTTCCCAAACTCAAGGGGTTCAACCCGCCGAGCCGCAAGAGCTACGGAGCCGTAAACGTCGAAGCTCTCGCGCGCAACCAAGGCGACGATATCGGTCCCGACGAACTGAGAACGGCCGGCCTCGTGCGAAAGCGCGACAAGCTCGTGAAGATCCTCGGTTCCGGCCGGATCGACCGCTCCGTCACGGTGCGCGCACACGCCTTCAGTGGATCGGCGCGCGCCAAGATCGAGGCGGCCGGCGGAACGGCAGAGGTCATCTCGCTCGAGCAGAGTGAGGGCGCCCGGTGAATCTGATCAAGGCGTTCGGCAACGCCTTCCGGGTTCCGGACCTGCGCAAGAAGATCCTCTTCACGCTGCTGATCATCGCGGTCTATCGTCTCGGGTCCCACATCCCGGCTCCTGGGATCGACGTCGAGGCGGCACAGCGCTTCGCCGCGGGGGCCCAGAGTGGCGTGTTCCAGTTCATCAACCTGTTCTCGGGCGGGGCGCTCACGCAGATGGCGATATTCGCGCTCGGCATCATGCCCTACATCACGTCCTCCATCATCATGCAGCTGCTGACCGTGGTGATACCGAAGCTCGAGGCGTGGTCCAAGGAAGGCGAGAGCGGCCACAAGAAGATCACGCAGTGGACCCGCTATCTCACCGTGGTGCTGGCGATCCTGCAGTCGACCGGCCTCGCGTTCCTGTTCCACAACGGGCAGATCACGGATCCGCAGGGCCAGCCCGTCGACCTCATCCCGAACTTCAACCTCGGTTACATAGCGCTCGTGGTCATCTCGCTGACCGCGGGAACTGCGTTGATCATGTGGCTGGGCGAGCTCGTAACGCAACGCGGCATCGGCAACGGCATGTCGATCATCATCTTTACGTCGATCGTGTCCACGCTGCCGAGCGAGGGCGATCTGATCTTGCGCCAGAAGGGCCTGGGGGTCTTCCTCATCGTCCTCGCGATGGGCATCGGGATCGTGTTCGCGATCGTCTACATGGAACAAGGCCAGCGCCGGATCCCGGTGCAGTACGCGAAGCGCGTGGTCGGGCGGCGCATGTACGGTGGCTCGTCGACGTACATCCCGCTCAAGGTCAACCAGGCCGGAGTGATCCCCATCATCTTCGCGTCGAGCGTGCTCTACATCCCGAGCCTGCTCCAGAACGTGATCCACAACGACACGATCCAGGGCATCTTCGACGCGCTCGTTGACTCCTCGAGCGCGATCCACATGATCTTGTACGGGACGCTGGTCGTCTTCTTTACGTACTTCTACACGGCGATCACGTTCAACCCCACCGACGTCGCCGACAACATGAAGAAGTACGGCGGGTTCATCCCGGGCATCCGTCCGGGACGTCAGACCGCCGAGTATCTCGACCGCATCCTCACGCGCATCACTCTTCCGGGGGCGCTGTTCATCGCCGCCATCGCGCTGTTACCGTCGGTGTTCCTGGCGACCCAGGACCTCAGCATCCCGTTCGGCGGCACATCGATCCTCATCACCGTGGGGGTCACGCTCGAGACGATGAAGCAGATCGAGTCGCAGCTGATGATGCGCCACTACGAAGGCTTCCTTAAGTGATGAGGCTGGTCATCCTGGGACCACAGGGCGCCGGGAAGGGCACCCAGAGCTTGCGCATAGCCGAGAAGTACGACATCCCCAGCATCTCGACGGGTGAGATGTTTCGCTGGGCGATCTCCACCGAGACCGAGATGGGTCAGGAGGCACAGGAGTACGTCAAGAGGGGCCGCCTGGTGCCCAACGACGTCACGATCGAGGTCGTGCGCGAACGTCTCGAGGCCGATGATTGCGAGCAGGGATTCCTGCTCGACGGCTTCCCCCGCAACCTCGCTCAGGCGGAGGCGCTCGACGAGATCCTCGCGGACCAGGGCTTTGAGCTCGACGCCGCGCTCGTCATCGAGGTCCCCGAGGAGGTCTCGTTGCGGCGTCTCACCGGGCGCCGCGTGTGCTCGCGCTGCGGGCGCAACTACAGCGTCGGGTCTCCGCCGACGAAGGACTGGGTCTGCGACCGCTGCGAGGGGAAGGTCGAGGCGCGCATCGACGATCAGGACGAGGAAGCGATACGCGAGCGCCTCAAGCTGTATCACGAGCAGACCGAGCCGCTCAAGGAGTACTACGAGAGCCGCGGCAAGCTGCGCACCGTGTCCGGCGAGGCCTCGCCGGACACGGTCTTCGACCAGATAGTCGAGGCATTGTGAGCGCGGCGAGCACCGAGTGGGCGAGAGGTTGCCGTAAGCCGGATCTGGCACCCATCACTCGAGCCGGGGGAAGGACGTGATCTACAAGAAGTCGGCCGACGAGGTCGCGGCCATGCGGCGCGCCGGACGCATCGTGGCCGACACGCTCAACCGGCTCGAGGACGCGCTGCGCCCGGGCGTGACCACGATCGAGCTCGATCGCCTCGCCGAGGACTCGATCACCTCCGCCGGTGGCCGGCCCTCGTTCAAGGGCTACCGTGGCTTCCCCGCGTCGATCTGCACCTCGCCGAACGACGTCATCGTGCACGGCATCCCCGGCGACGACGCGTTGAACGAGGGCGACATCGTGGCGCTCGACGTCGGCGTGTTCCTCGACGGCTTCCACGCGGACTCGGCGTGGACCTTCCCGGTGGGCCAGGTCGAGGCCGGGACGGCCGAGCTGCTGAAGGTGACCGAGGCGGCGCTCGACGGAGCCATCATGCAGTGCAAGCCAGGCAACCGGCTGGGAGACGTCGGGCACGCGGTCTACGAGGTCGCCGCCACCGCCGGCTTCTCGGTGGTGAGGGAGTACGTTGGTCACGGGGTCGGCCGGGCCCTCCACGAGGACCCGCAGATACCCAACTACGGCCCGCCGGGACGACGAGAGGTGCTGAGCCCCGGCATGACGGTGGCGATCGAGCCGATGGTCAACCTCGGGGGCGCGGCCACCAAGGTGATGCCGGACGGGTGGACCGTGCGCACCGCGGACGGACGGCCCTCCGCCCACTTCGAGCACACCGTCGCGATCACGCGCACTGGTCACGAGGTCTTGACCGCCCGAGGGCCCCGCTGAACAGCTCGAGGGCGCGCTGCGGCGCGCCGGGCGACCGCCGGGGCACCGCATACCTGTGCGGGGCGGAACGAGCCGGCGGGCGGGCGCGTTGTCTCCGGTCGACGGCAGGACCGGTCCGGCAGCCCCGGTCTGTTATCCTGTCGCGTCGGGCTGGCCCCTAGTTGCGCGCGTCTTCAGAGGGCGCTCGGCATGGTCGCACGGGTCAACCATCGTTCACCATCTATAGAGGGACTTTGCGCGTGGCGAAGAACAAGGAGAAACAAGGGGCCCAGAAGGAGGAGGGCATCCAGATCGAGGGGTCGGTGCTCGAGACCCTTCCCAACGCCATGTTCAGGGTCGAGCTGGACAACGGCCACCAGGTCCTCGCACACATCTCCGGGAAGATGCGGATGCATTACATCCGGATCCTTCCGGGTGACCGGGTCCTCGTGGAGCTGTCGCCGTACGACCTCACACGCGGCCGCGTGGTCTACCGCTACAAGTAGGAAGAGATGAAGGTACGTCCAAGCGTCAAGACGATCTGCGACAAGTGCAAGGTGATCCGCCGCCGCGGCCGCGTCATGGTCATCTGCTCGAATCCACGCCACAAGCAGCGACAGGGATAGGAGGGGGCCGTGGCTCGTATCGCCGGAGTCGATCTACCGCGCGACAAGCGTCTCGACATCGCGCTCACCTACATCTACGGATTGGGGCCGACGCGCTCGCTCGAGACGTGCGTCGGTTCGGGCGTCAACCCCTCGACGCGCGTGCGCGACCTCACCGACGAGGAGGTCGTTCGCATCCGAGAGTGGATCGGTGGCAGCTACCAGATCGAAGGGGATCTGAGACGCGACATCAACCAGAACATCAAGCGCAAGATCGACATCGGGAGCTACCAGGGCCTGAGGCATCGGCGCGGCTTGCCGGTGCACGGCCAGCGCACGCACACGAACGGGCGCACGCGCAAGGGCCCGAAGAGAACCGTGGCTGGGAAGAAGAAGGCGAAGGGCAAGAAGTAGGAAGGAACGTGGTTGGCTAATCCGAAGAAGAGCAAGAAGCCTCGCCGGCGAGAGAAGAAGAACATCGTCCACGGCGTGGCCCACATCAAGGCGACGTTCAACAACACGATCATCGCGATCACCGACACCGACGGCAACGTCCTGTCGTGGGCGTCCGCGGGCAACGTTGGCTTCAAGGGCTCCCGCAAGTCGACCCCTTTCGCGGCACAGCTCGCGGCCGAGGCCGCATCGCGCCGCGCGCAGGAGCACGGCGTGCGCCGCGTCGACGTGATGGTCAAGGGTCCGGGTTCCGGTCGAGAGACCGCGATCCGCTCCCTGCAGGCATCCGGGCTCGAGGTCATCGGCATCAAGGACGTGACGCCGGTGCCCCACAACGGCTGCCGGCCACGGAAGCGGCGGCGCGTGTGATGGGCCTCCCGCGTGTGATGGGCTCTTCACAACGCCGGGCGGTGCGTTAGTGGCGCGCTACACCGGCCCCGTCTGCAGACTCTGCCGGCGCGAGAAGACCAAGCTGTTCCTCAAGGGGACGCGCTGCGAATCGCCGAAGTGCCCGATCGAGAAGGGCAGGCCGCCTCCCGGCGAGCACGGTCGCGGGCGCGTGCGCGAGAGCGAGTACCTGTTACAGCTGCGCGAGAAGCAGAAGGCCAAGCGCTTTTATGGAGTGCTCGAGAAGCAGTTCCGCGGCTACTACGAGGAGGCCGCGCGCTCCAAGGGTGTGACGGGCGAGGAGCTCATGAGGATCTGCGAGTCGCGACTCGACAACGTCGTGTATCGCGCCGGCTTCTCGATGAATCGTCCGATGGCGCGCCAGCTCGTGTCTCACGGCCACTTCGAGGTCAACGGCCACAAGGTCAACGTTCCGTCGTACCGGGTCAAGCCGGGAGATATCCTGAAGGTCCGCGGCCGTTCGCGCAAGATGGGACGGATCATCGAGAACACGTCCTACGCGGCGGGGCGCGAGATCCCGGGATGGCTCGACTCCGACCTCAGAGAGATGACCGCTCAGGTGCGCGCCCTGCCCGAACGCAACCAGATGGACGTTCCGGTGCAGGAGCAACTCATAGTCGAGTACTACTCGAAGTAGTCGGGCGAGGGAGCCCGGCAGGAGGGAAGTTCATGAACCTACTTATCGTTCAGCGCCCGGAGATCGAGGAGCAGCGGATCAACGATATCCGCAGCAAGTTCATCATCGAGCCGCTGGAGCCCGGCTTCGGCTACACGCTGGGGAACTCGCTGCGACGCACGCTGCTGTCGTCGATCCCGGGTGCTGCCATCAAGCAGATAAAGATCGACGGCGTGCTGCACGAGTTCGGCACGATCAACGGCGTCACCGAAGACGTCACCGACATCGTGTTGAACCTCAAGGAGCTCGTTATCAGGAGCGAGAGCGAGGAGCCGACCAACGTGCATCTGCGCGTGACCGGCCCCGCGGAGGTGACCGCCGGGGACATCGAGCTGCCGGCGGGCGTCGAGATCCTCAATCCCGACCATCACCTTGCGACGCTCAACAGGAACGCGGGGCTGTCGATGGAGCTCGTGATCCAGCAGGGCCGCGGCTACGTCGCGGCGACGACGGCTGCCAAGGAGGCGATCGGGACGATCCCGATCGATGCGCTGTTCTCGCCGGTGAAGAGAGTGACCTACGAGGTCGAGCCGACGCGCGTCGAGCAGATGACGAACTACGACCGGCTCATCCTCGACGTCGAGACCGACGGCTCCATCACCGCGTCGGACGCGGTGTCGGCCGCCGGTTCGACGCTGGTCAACCTCTTCGAGCTCTTCTCGGTCCTCGGCGAGGGTGAGGGCCTCATGCCGGGGCCCGAGATCGGCCAGGACGAGCAGTCCGGCGAGCTCGCCAAGCCGATCGAGGACCTCGATCTCACCGTGCGGTCCTACAACTGCCTGAAGCGAGAGGGCATCACGACCGTCGGCGAGCTCATGGAGAAGTCCGAGGAGGACCTGCTCGAGATCCGTAACTTCGGTCAGAAATCGATAGACGAGGTCAAGGCCAAGCTCGAGGAGATGGGCCTCGACCTCAAGCGCAAGGAGTTCTAGTGCCGGTTGCGCTGTGGGTATCGTCTTTCGCTACCGACGGCGCGGTCGCCGTGGAGGCCTGACATGCCGCAGCCGAAGAGGGGGCCGTCGCTCGGCTCCAACCCGTCGCACCAGCGGCTGATGGTGCGAAACCTCGCGCGCTCCCTGTTCGAGCACGAGCGCATCAAGACCACCGAGGCCAAGGCCAAGCTGCTGCGCCCCTTCGCCGAGCGTCTCATCACCAAGGCGAAGAAGGGCTCGCTGCACGACCGCCGGCAGGTCCTGTCGCTCATCGAGGACCGCGCCGTCGTGCACAAGCTCTTCGCCGACATCGGCCCCCGGTTCTCGACCCGCAACGGCGGCTACACCCGCATCCTCAAGATCGGCCCGCGCAACGGCGACGCGGCTCCCATGGCCCTCGTCGAGCTCGTCGAGGCGGGGGCTCGAGCGAGCGGGGCCGGCGCAACGACTGAGGAAACGAGACGCCGCCGCCTCAGGCGCCCCGGCCGCCGAGGGGTTGCCCGAGGACAAGCCTGCTCGCTCGCGCGCCGCGGAGGCGGGCGCGGCGGGAACTCCCCCCGACGAGGAGCCGGTCGCGAGCGACGAGGGCCCGGTCACCGAGGACCAGGCCCCGGCCGAGGGCAACGTCGCCTCCGGAACGCCGGATGCGGGTCCCGAGGGCGAGGGCTCGTCGGGAGCCGGCGGCGCGCCGGGTAGGGGAGGCGGCTGAACCTCCGAATCGACCTCGCCTACGACGGGACGCCGTTCCACGGCTTCGCCAGGCAGCCGGGGATTCGAACGATCCAGGGAGAGATCGAGTCCGCTCTCGCCCGCCTGTTCGCCCGGCCGGTGACGACCGCCTGCGCGGGACGTACCGACGCCGGCGTCCACGCCCTCGCGCAGGTCATGACCACGACCGACGCGCCCGACGACATCGACCTGGAACGACTGCGGCACGCGCTCAACGGGATGTGCGGCCCGGCCATCGCCGTCGCCGGATGCCGGAGCGCGCCCGACGGCTTCCATGCTCGCTTCAGCGTCCGCTCGCGCACGTACGTCTATGCGGTGCTCGAAGGCGACGTGCCCGACCCGTTCCTAGCGCACACGGCGCTTCGCCACCCGCCTCCTCTGGACGTCGATGCGATGAACGAGGCGGCCGGCCACCTCGTGGGCCCACACGACTTCAGCTCGTTCGGACGCGTGACCGAGCCGGACGCCTCGCCCGAGCGCACGCTGTTCGAGCTGCGCTGCGCGCGCACCGGCCGGCTCATACGGGTCCGCGCGCGCGCCAACGCGTTCATCCAGCAGATGGTTCGGTCGCTCGTGGGGACGTTGCTCGAGGTCGGCGTGGGGCGGCGCTCTCCCGACGAGATGCCCACGACCTTGCGGGCGAGAGACCGCGCCGCGGCCGGGCGTGTGGCTCCCGCTCACGGCCTCTGCCTCGTTGCCGTTGAGTACGACGAGGGCTGGAGCGCTCCCCCCGTGCTCGACGGAGACGGCGTTTGACCAGGTCAAACGCGGCTTGTATCCTGCCTCGACGGCCGGAGCTCCGGCCGTTCTTTGCGAGCGCCGGTGTCCCAGGCGTCAGAGGAAGCGGCGTCAGAGGAAGCGATGAAGACCCACTCAACGAAGCCAAGTGAGATCACCCGCGACTGGTGGCTCGTGGACGCCGACGGGGTCGTGCTCGGCCGCCTTGCATCCGAGGTTGCGAAGCGGCTACGCGGCAAACACAAGCCCAACTTCGCGCCCTACCTCGACTGCGGCGACCACGTGGTCGTCGTGAACGCGTCGAAGGTGCTCCTCACCGGCAACAAGGTCATCGACAAGAAGATGTTCCGCCACTCTGGTTACCCCGGCGGACTGAAGACGGTCGCGTACGAGAAGCTCATGGCGACCAAGCCGGAGATCGCGATCGAGAAGGCGGTCAAGGGCATGCTCCCGGGCAACCGGCTCGGCAGGGCGATGATCAAGAAGATGAAGGTCTATCGTGGCGCCGAGCATCCCCACGGCGCGCAGAACCCCCAAACGCTGGACCTCAAGCCGATCGCGGCGCCGCACGACCCAACGCAGGCGCACACGATCGAGGAGGTAACCCATGGCTGAGGAGCTGGCCAGGGCGACCGGGAGGCGCAAGGAAGCCGTGTGCCGCGCTCGCCTCATGGAGGGAAGCGGCAGGTGGCAGATCAACGGGCGTCCGCTCGAGGACTACTTCCCGAGCCAGGCGCACCGCATGATCATCTCCGAGCCGCTGCGCTTGACGAGGACCGAGGGTCGCTACGACGTCCGCGCCAAGCTCGAGGGTGGCGGGGTCAGCGGCCAGGCCGGGGCGCTGCGTCACGCGCTCGCCCGGGCCCTCGTGGAGCTCGATCCCGACCTGCGCGCCGCGCTCAAGAAAGCAGGCTTCCTCACGCGCGACGCGCGCGAGAAGGAGCGGCGCAAGTACGGGCTCAAGAAGGCGCGCAAGGCGCCGCAGTACTCCAAGCGCTAGGCGGTGGAGGAGACAAGGTCTATAGGTTCGACGAGTGCCCGGGGAAGAGCTGTAGCGCCGGGTTGATCACCGTCGCCGCGTTGTTCACGGCGGTGGCGCCCTCTCCGAAGCCCACCGAGATCAGCTTCACCTTTCCTGCGTAGTCGGTGATGTCGCCCGCGGCGAAGACGCGTGGGAGATTGGTCGCCATGGTCGTGTCGACCGCGATCTGACGCTTGTGCAGCTCCAGCCCCCACTCCTTGAGCGGGCCGAGATCTGCGGTGAACCCCAGGGCCGCGACGACGGCGCCTACCTTCAGGATCGTGTGTTCGCCCGTCTTCTTGTTGATGACCTCGGCCTCTTCCACGCGCCCGTCTCCTCTGAGATGCACGACCTCGGTCGAGGTCAGCACGGTGACCGAGGAAGCGAGGACCTTCTGGACGGAGTGCTCGTGTGCCCGGAAGCTGTCTCTGCGATGGATCAACGTGACGTTGTGCGCGAGCGGCTCGAGGGCCATGGCCCAGTCGAAGGCGCTGTCGCCTCCTCCGACGATCAACACGTCGAGCCCTGCGAGCTTGGTGAGCTCGGGTACGAAGTACTGCAGTCCTTTGCCCTCGAACTCCGCGGCGTTGGGCAGCGGGCGAGGGGTGAACGTTCCCATGCCGCCGGTGATGATGATCGCCTTGCACGTCACCTCGGTGGTGCGGTGGCTCTGCACGGTGAGCGTCTCGTCGGCGTTGTGTGTGAGCTTCTGAGCGCGATGGCCGAGCAGATAACAGGGGTTGAACGGCGCAGTCTGGGCAACCAGGTTCGTGACGAGGTCTTGACCCTTGATGGCGGGGAAGCCGGCGACGTCGTAGATGAGCTTCTCGGGGTACATCGCGGTGACCTGGCCCCCCGGCTCCGTGAGCGAGTCCATGAGCGCGGTCGTGAGCCCCCGGAACCCCGCGTAATAGGCGGCGTAGAGGCCGACCGGCCCCGCGCCGATGATGAGCAGATCCACATCGAGCTCGTCGATCTCTGGGTTTAATCCTTCGGTCATCGCTCTTCCGGCTGCCCCGTGTTCCGTGTGAACGTGTCTCCGGAGGGTAGATCACATCTGGCTGTGAGGCCCCACCGAGGTGAAGGATGGCGGGGAGCCGGCGATCGTGGTTCCGGCGGCTCGGAGGCCATTGTATGGAAATCGTATACAATAAGTGATAGCGATGGCGAACCCGCGGAGCAGGTTGCTCTCTCAGCAGATATTCGAGCGGCTCGAGACCGACATCGTGGACCGCATCCACCCTCCCGGGGCGCACCTCGTGGAAGACTCGATAGCGGCCGAGCTCGGCGTGTCCCGCACGCCGGTTCGGGAAGCGTTCCGGATGCTCCAGCGCGCCGGGTGGCTCGAGTTCCATCCCCATTCCGGCGCCTACGTTCGTCATCCGACGATGGATGAGGTGCGCGAGGTCTTCGAGCTGCGCCAATCGTTGGAGGAGAAGGCGACGCGCCTCGCGGCCGAACGCATCACCGAGGCGCAGCGCAAGGAGCTGGCCAAGCTGATAGAGCGAGGTTGGCGCGCCGTGGCGCGATCAGATGTGAAGGCGCTTGCGTCTCTCAACTCGGCCTTCCACGCCACGATCGCGGAGGCGGCGCGCAACCAGATCCTCAAGCGGATCCTCGACGACCTCGGCAAACAGGTGCGCTGGCATTTCTCCGCCGTCGCCGCGGTGCGAGGTGAGGCCTCGTGGACCGAGCACGAGGAGATCCTCGAGGCGATAGATCGCGGCGAGGCAGAGCGCGCCGGCGAATTGGCCGTGGCCCACAGCCACAGGACACAGGAGACGTTCTTCGCTCGGTTCCTCAGCGGCGGCGTGGTCGATCCGGCGCGCGTGGTGGCGCTCGACGGCGGAGGAACCGCCGCGCCGCGCTAAAGCGTGGCGCGTGCCAGATCCCGTATACGACGATAACTCATCCACTCGGCGCCCTCTCGGTCACGGCTCCGTTCCACACCAGCCTCAGTCCCATGAGCGCGAGGAAGGCGCCGAAGTAGAGCTGCAACAAGTCTGCCGGCAACTCTAGGGCGAGTCTCGCGCCCAGGAACGCGCCGCCCACACCACCCAACCCGAGCAGCGCAGCATGAGGGAAGGAAACGAAGTCCTTCTTGCGATGCACGAGCACCCCGGCGATCGCGGTGGGAACTATGACCAACAGGGAGGTGCCTTCGGCGAGGTGCTGACCCTCTTCCAGCACGAGCGCCATGAAGGGGACCATGAGCAGGCCGCCTCCAACACCGAAGAGGGCCGAGAGCACCCCGACGGCGATCCCGGCGGCGACCGTGATGAGGATGAGCTCGACCGTCACGGCCACAGCAGCCGGACGGCAACCGCGAGCATGAGAACGCCGAACATCACCTTGAGTGGGCCCTCGCCCGCGCGCGCCATGACGCGCGCCCCGATCGGCGCGCCGACGAGGCTTCCGGCTGCAAGAGCTGCGGCCACCGCGTAGTCGACCTCCCCTGCGAACGCGAAGGTGGCTGCTCCCACCGCGGCTATCGGGACGATCGCCGCGAGGGACGTCGCATGCGCTCGATGCTGCGTGAATCCGACAAGCGTCAGCAGTGGCACCATGACGATCCCGCCGCCGACGCCGAGGAGACCGCTCGCGACGCCTGCGGTCAATCCGAACAAGAGCGCGAGCGACCGCCGCCGGGCCTCCGACACCATGGCGCGATCGTACACGGGCTGGACGTTGTTGCATTCATGTTGTATACAGTTCGTGTGACCGAAGGAGGCCGTAGGGGGGACGGGTTGGCTCACCAGGCGGGAGAGCTTCGGCGGCAGGAGTTCGATGTGTTGCGCGAGAAGAACGGCGGCCGGCGCTTGACCGAGGTCGGCGCGCCGTCCGGGTCCCTTGCCGAGGGCGGCATCCGGATCGACGATCTCTCCAAGACCTACGTCCGCACGACGGGGACCGAGATCATCCGTACCCACGCGCTCAAGGGCGTCGAGGTGCGCGTCAGGCCCAAGGAGTTCGTCTCCCTCATCGGCCCCTCGGGCTGCGGCAAGACGACGGTGCTCAAGATCATCGCAGGGCTGCTGACCCCCAGTGACGGCGAGGTCTGGATCGGGGACAAGAAGGTAGAGGGTCCCGGCACCGACCGCGCAACGGTGTTCCAGTACCCGGGCCTGATGCCGTGGAAGAACGTAGTCGACAACGTCGTCTTGGCGCTGGAGTTCGCCAAGGTGCCCAAGGACGAGCGCCTGCCCCGTGCGATCCGCTACGTCGATCTCGTCGGTCTCTCTGAGTTCCACGGTCACTATCCCAATGAGCTCTCGGGCGGCATGCAGCAGCGCGTCGGGCTGGCGCGCGCCCTCGCGATCGAGCCGAACGTTCTCTTGATGGACGAGCCGTTCGGGGCGCTCGACGCGATCACACGGGCACACATGCAGACGGAGCTCGTGCGCATCTGGGAGCAGGAGAAGAAGACGGTCCTCTTCGTAACTCACTCCATCGACGAAGCGATCCTGTTGTCGGACCGGATAGCCGTGATGAAGGACGGGGCCGTGTTGCAGGAGGTGACCGTTTCGATCCCTCGACCTCGCACGAGGGAGGGGCTGGTCGAGGATCAAGTGGCCATAGCACTCAAGCGGCAACTCGTGTCGTTGCTCTGAAGGGAGACAGACATGGCGATCGCCATCGAACGAGAGCGCATACCCCGCGGCGTCGCACTTCGACGGGAGTACGTCAGCTGGGAGCGCTTCGCCCAGATAGCGCTTCTTGCCGGCATCCTGATCACCTGGGAGATCGTGGGTCGGAGGGTGGGAGACTTCTTCCTCGCACCCCCGTCCTCGGTCGTGGGCGCGGCCGGCGAGATGCTCGAGAGCGGTGAGCTCTTGCGCGCGGTGCGAGACAGCCTCACCTCACTCTTCACCGGATACGGCCTCGGAGCGTTCATCGGGATCACGCTGGGGTTCCTGATGGGCTGGTACAAGCCGGTCGGCAAGGTGCTCAATCCCTTCGTCTCGGCGGTCTACGTCACCCCGGTTGCAGCTCTCGTGCCCGTGCTGATCATCTGGTTCGGGCTCGGATTCGTGCCGCGCGTCCTTTCGGTGCTTCTCTTCTGCGTCTTCGAGATACTCGTCAGCACCTACACGGGGGTGAAGAACATCGATCCGATGCTCGTCGATGTCTCTCGCTCTTTCGGAGCCAGACGCATCGAGCTCTTCCGCAAGGTCGTGTTCTTCGGCTCCTTGCCGTACATCTTCGCGGGGCTTCGGATGGGAGCTGCTCGGGCGATCAAGGGCATGGTGATCGCCGAGCTGCTTTTCGCGGTGACGGGGATAGGGGGCGCGATCCAAACCGCCGCCAACTACTACCGCACAGACAAGGTGTTCGTGTACGTGATCGTGTTAGGCGTCATGGGAGTTGCTCTCTCCGGGGTCGTGCAACTCATGGAGCGCTTGTCAACCCCGTGGAAGCTGGAGCGGTCAGCCTGACGGCTGAGGGAGCACTGGGAGGAACGATGAGACGGGTGAAGTGGATCGGCCTCTGTCTGAGCGTCCTGTTGCTGGGCGCCGCATGTGGAGACGACGGCGGCGGCGGAGGCTCGGGCGGCGACGACGAGGCTTCGACCGAGGCGATGAAGGTTGCGTACGCCTCGGACCTCGACCCGAACGACATCGCCGACCAGTTGGGGATCGACCAGGCGGGCGCAGAGGTTGTCGAGCTCACAGAGGACAGCGCCGTGGTCGCCGGTCTCATCCGAGGCGACATCGACGTCGGCAACATCGGTCTCACCGAAGCCATCAAAGCGGTCCAGACCGGTGTGCCGCTCAAGATCTTCTATGTCTCGCAGAAGCGCTTCGAGTTCGTGATGGTATCCCAGGCGCCGATAGAGACCTTCAACCAGCTGGCCGACAAGAAGGTCGCGTATCATGCTCCCGGCTCCGGCACGGAGATCCTCCAGCGCGTGCTCGTGCGCCAGTACGATCCGCAGCTCGAGAAGGAGATCGACTGGGTGGTTCTCCCCGAGTCGCCTAACCGAGCGGCGGCCATGCTCGCCGGCGAGATCGACGTGACCTCTCTGGAGTTCGCCGACGTGCTCACGCTTCAAGAGGAAGGCGACTTCAACGTCCTCGGCACGTGGTCGGACATCGAAGGCGATAGCAAGGATGCGATCTCGACGGTCTGGGTCGCGAGCGAGGAGTCCTACGAAGACAACCGTTCGGCCATAGAAACCTTGGCCACCGACCTGCAGGAGGGCTACGACGCCTTCTACGACGACAAGGATGCGTGGATGCAGCGCGCCGGCGAGGAGCTTCCGGACGTCGACGAGGAGCGTCTCTCGAAGTCCTACGACTTCTACAAGGAGATCCAGATGTATCCGGTTGCCGGTCAACCTCCCCTCACCCCCGAGCTGTGGAAGACCATGGACGGCTTCTTCAGGCAGATCGGCGAGTACGAGGACCCTGCCAGCGACGACATCGTCGACTACGAGATCATCGAGCAGGCATCCGGAGCGTGAGGCTTCTCTTGCGTTGCGCCGGCCGCTCGCCTAGGTGACTGAGCGAGCCGCCAACGCTCTCCGCGAGGGGATGGTTGCCACCAGCCATCCGCTCGCCGTCCAAGCCGGCCTCGAGATGCTCGAGGCGGGAGGAGGTGCGGCGGACGCAGCGGTTGCATCCGCCGCCGTTCTCTCGGTGGCCGACCCGAGGTCCACAGGGATCGGCGGGGATCTGTTCGCCCTCTTCTGGGCCGACGGCGCAAGGCGTCCTGTGGGACTGGCCGCCGCCGGGCCCGCACCCGCCGGTCTCTCTGTGGCCTCCCTGAGAGGGGCAGGCTTCGACGCCATGCCGCTCGAGGGGCCGTGGTCGATCACGGTTCCGGGTTCGGTCGCCGGGTGGGGTGAGCTGCTCGCGCGCTTCGGCAAGCTGGGCCTGGATCGCGTTCTGCAGCCGGCGATCGTGCTCGCGCGGCGAGGATCCGAGGTCACTCCGGTCATCGCCGAGGAATGGAAGAGCAGCGAGACCAAGCTGCGGCGCAACGAGGCTGCGCGCGCGACGTTTCTCTCGGCCGGCAGAGCGCCCGCGGCCGGCGAGCGGTTCTCGAACGCGCGCCTCGGCGACGTCCTCGACCGGATCTGCAGACAAGGGCGCGATGCCTTCTATCGCGGCCGGGTGGCGGAGCGCATCGAGGATGCGGTGAGACGCGCCGGCGGCCCTCTGTGCGCGCTCGACCTCGAGAGCTGGAGCGGGCCCGAGTGGGTAGAGCCGATCCGGCGCCGCTTCCGGGACATCGACATCTTCGAGATGCCTCCGCCCGGGCAGGGCATGGTCGTGCTGGAGGCGACCGGGATCTACCAAGGCCTGTCCCTCGGCGATCGCGTCGATGAGGAGCACGGCGCGATCGAGGCGTTGAAGCTGGCCCTGAGTGACGCCGGCGCCTACGTCGCCGATCCGCTCGTGGAGGCGGTTCCGACGCAGGCCCTGCTGTCCGAAGCGTATCTTGCGACGCGGCGCGCCGGCATCGACATGCAGCGCGCTCAACCCGGGCGAGCAGGGTCACCCTCGGACACGGTCTACGTCGCGGCGGCGGACGCGGATGGGTGTGCTTGCTCGCTCATCCAGAGCCTCTACGAAGGATTCGGCTCGGGCATCGGTGTACCCGGCACGGGTATCGTGCTGCAGAATCGCGGCGCCAACTTCGTGCTCGACGATGCCCATCCCAACCGCCCTGCCCCCGGCAAGCGGCCCTACCACACGATCATCCCCTCGATGCTGGGAGCAGACGGTTCCTTCCTTGCATGCCTCGGCGTCGTCGGGGGCTTCATGCAACCCCAGGGACAGTTCCAGATCATCAGGAACCTAGTCGACCGCGACATGGATCCTCGGTCCGCCGTGGATGCGCCACGCTTCCGGGTGCTTGGAGGCAACAGGGTGGGCTTCGAGGCAGGCTTCGACCGCCCCACGATCGATGCCCTGCAGACCCGTGGTCACGAGATCGCGGCGCTCGGCCGCTTCGAAGCCGGCGGGGCGCAGCTCGTGATGCGGCGCGGCGATCGTTACGCCGGTGCTTCCGATCCCCGCAAGGGAGGACGCGTTGGCTCCCACTGAGAGCGCCTCGCGCCTCGCTCTCTTCGGCCTCGGAGGGGTCGGGCGCGCTTTCTTGCAACTGCTCCATGAGGGAAGGGTCCCCGTGCAGCTCGTCGCCGCGGCCGATTCGCGCGGCGTCCTCATGGGCCGGCTCGATCCGGTCGAGGTCCTGGAAGCGAAGCTGAGCGGAGGCTTGCCGCAGGGTCCCTCGCGCGACGAGGTCATCGAGGAGCTTCGGCCTCACGTCATCGTCGACTTGATGTCGTGCGCGTTCGATACGGGTGAGCCCTCCCTGTCACTGATCGCCGCCGGGCTCGTGCGGGGTGCGGCGGTGGTGACGGCGAACAAGGCTCCGCTGGTGCACGCATGGGGCAGGCTGCAGGAGCTCGCGGCCTCGGGCGGCTGCATGATCCGCTACTCGGCCGCCGCAGGCGCCGCGCTTCCGGCGGTGGCCGTCGCGAAGGCGCTCGCGAGAGCAGATCGCCTCGAGGCCTTCGAGGGTGTCCTCACCGGAACGACGACGTTCGTGCTGGATGAGGTGGCCGGCGGAGCGAGCTTCGACGATGCCGTGAGGCGCGCCCAGAGCGCCGGCATCGCAGAACCCGATCCGACCATCGATCTCGATGGATGGGACACCGCCGCCAAGGTGGTCATCCTCGCCAACACCATCTGGGGTTGCGACCTGTCGCTCGAGGAGGTCGCCGTGAGAGGCATCGACCGCGTCGACCGTGCACGACCACACGGCCGCATGCGGCTCGTGGGCCGCGCGCGTCGCGGCCAGGGAGGCTCGGTCCATGCGGCGGTTGCACCCTTGAACGTGCCCGACGATCATCCGCTCGCGGGACTCCAGGGTCGCGACAAGGGCGTCTTGTTCCACGGCCGTGACACGGGCGACGTCCTCGTCTCCGGCGGACGCTCACATCCTCGCGGCGCGGCCGCGGCAGCGCTCGGCGATGTCGTCGAAGTCGTGGCGGAGCGATGACGCCGCAGAACGCGTTCTCCGACGCCATCGTCCAAGGGCTGCTGAGCTGGGGCGTGGATGTGTTCGTGCATGTTCCGTCATCCCACATCGTGCCGGTCATCAGGGGCCTCGAGGAGCGCGGCGTCTCCTCGTTGCTCGCCAACCGCGAGGAGGAGGCCGTGGGGATTGCCGGCGGACTCGTGCTGGGCGGCAAGAAGGCGGCCGTGGTGATGCAAGACAACGGTTTCGGCAATTGCCTCACGTCGCTCGCCACCTTCGCCAAGGCCTATCACCTGGCTCTGCCGGTCGTGGCCAACACACGCGGGGGACCGGGCGAGTACAACGCCATGATCCACTCCTTCTCGGAGGCCGTGCCCGACCTCTTGCATGCCATCGATGTAAGGGTCGAGCGCCTCACGGCAGAAGGCAGTCCGCTGCGGTGGCGGGAGGCGACGGAGGCCGCGGCGAAGCTTGCGACGATCTCTCACCGTCCGGTGGTCGTCTTGGCCGACCTCCTTCATCCCACCGTCGCGGCGGCCCGATGAAGCGGTTGGATGCGCTCGGGGTCGCGGATGAGGTCTTCGCAGGTCGTCCGATGGTCGTGACGCTCGGGGCCACCGCGCGCGAGCTCGCGTCGTTGGCCAAGCGCGACTCGCATCTGTATCTGCTCGATTCGATGGGGCTCGCCCCCTCCGTCGGGATCGGCCTCGCGTGCGCGGGACGAGCACCCGTCGCCGTGATCGAAGGAGACGGGTCGCTGCTCATGGGCCTCACCACGCTCGCGTCGCTGGCATACCTCCGGCCCCCAGGTGTGACCCTTCTGGTGCTCGACAACCACGAGCACGCATCTGCCGCGGGAGTGGCGACTCAGGCCGCGACGGTGTCCCTCGCCCAGGCCTGCAGGGGCTTCGGCTTGCCGACCACCGAGGTGATCGACGCCGAGTCTCTCCGCAGCGCCCTCGCGCGCGGGCGCGATTCCATGGAGGTGACGGTCGTGGTCGCCTCGATCGAGCCCGGAAACGCGCCGGGGGTCCCGCTTCTGCTCGACGACCCGGTGGTGATCGCGGAGAGGTTCCGCAGCTTCCTGCGAGAGGGATCGTGAAACCGCCGTTCGACAAGGAAGAGCTCGGGGCCCGAGGCGAGAGAGCGCGCGCCGCACTGAAGGAGCACGGGCTGGACGCGCTGTTGGTGACCGGCGACTTCAGCGCAGGTATGAACTACTACTACCTGAGCGGCCACCTCCCGCGCGACTTCCAACCGAACTTCTCGAGGCCGCACGTCATGGTCCTTCCCTCCGAGGGCGAGCCCTTCCTCTACGTCTACGGGGTCAACGAGGAGAACGCTCGAGAGATGTCGTGGGTGGACGACGTCGAGGCTTACGCGCCGCCCTTCTCCGGCAAGGCTCTGGCGAGCGCCGTCGAGCGACGGGGCCTCGGCGCGGCGAGCATCGGAGCAGAGCTCGGCACGGACCAGAGGATATGGATGCCGTTGCTGGAGTACGACGCCCTGAAGCAAGCGCTGCCCAACGCCCATCTCACCGACGCCTCAGAGGTCATCTGGGGGTTGCGGATGATCAAGTCGGAGGCCGAGATCGCCTACATCAGAGAGGCCGATCGGATAAACGATGAGGGACTGCGAACGGCCTTCGAGCGCCTCGCCCCTGGAGACTCCGAGGTCGACGTCGCCCGACTCGTGGGCGCCTCGTTGGTGGAGGCCGGCGCCTATCGTCCACCCTATGCGCAGGTCTTGGTCGTATCGCAGGCCAAGTCGAGGGAGCTTGGTCACCGCTCGCGCATGCTCGGACCGTCGCCGGAGCACAGGGTGCAATCCGGGGACCTGCTCTTCGTCGACTCGGGGGTCGTCGTGGCCGGCTACTGGGGTGAGTTCAACCGGATGGCCGTCGCCGGCGCGCCGAGCGAGCGACAGTCCCGACATCATGATGCGATCCGCACGATCGTCCGGCGTTCGATCGACGAGGCGATAAAGCCCGGTGAGAGCTTCCGCTCCGTGATCGAGAACATGGCGTCGTACTACCGCGCGCTCGGATACGCGGAAGAGCAGTTCGCCAACTATCTCGGGCCACCTTTCATGCATCTCTGCCACGGCATCGGGCTCGCATCGAGTGAGCCGCCCTTCGTTCGTTTGGACTCGGACGAGCTCTTGCAACCCGGCATGGTCGTGTCGTGTGAGGCCTACCTGCGTGACGAAGACATGACGTACGGGTCCGAGGAAGACGTCGTCGTGACCGCGTCCGGTTGCGAGGTGCTGTCGCGTCGAGATCCGGGCCTTTTCGAGCTGACCCCCTGAATGAACCCGGCGGGCCACCCCTTCGCCGATCGACGCACCCGTGTGCTCGGGATGCACGAGGTGCGCGAGCTTCTCTCCATGCCAGACGTCATCGAGATCCAGCGCCGGGCCTTCATCGCACTCGCCGCCGGCAAGACCGAGGCTGCTCCGAACTCGTGGCTGCGTCTTCCGGGTGAGCGCCGAGGATGGCTGAAGCTGTTGGCGGGCTACGATGCGACCACCTCGGGGCTGGGCGTGAAGGTGCTCGCGCGTTTCCCGCAGAACCCACCCGGGGCCAACCTCGGCTCGCTGCTCTTGCTCTTCGACGACGACAACGGCTTTCCGCTTGCGATCATGGACGGCGTCTACGTGACCGCGGTGCGCACGGGTGCGGGCGCGGCGCTGGCCACGGAAGCTCTGGCGCGCTCGTCGGCGACCTCGATCGGGCTCGTCGGCACCGGCGTGGTCGCGTGGCACTCGCTTGCCGCGCTGAAGATCGCTGTTCCCCGGCTGACTTCCCTGCGCGTCTTCTCGCGGTCGGTCGAGCGCCGCAGGGAGCTCGTCCGCCGAGCCGTCGGGGAACTCGGCCTCGAGGCGCGCGCAGCAGGGACCGTCGAGGACGCGCTCCAAGGAGCGGACGTCGTCGTCACGGCCACGAACTCGCCCACGCCGGTTCTGCTGCCTCATCATGTGGAGGCGGGCCAGCACATCAACGCGATGGGCATCCGTACGGAGGTGGCGCCCGAGGTCATGGCGTCGAGCATGGTCGTCGGCGACGGCCGCGAAGAGACGATCACCGACGGGAAGTTCTCGGTCGCACTCGCCGCAGGGACCGTGACTTCCGCCGACCTCGGGCCCGAGCTCGGCGAGCTGCTGTCGGGCGAGGCGCGCGGCCGCGAGTCTGACTCCGAGGTCACGTTGTTCGACTCGTCGGGCGTGGCGATCCAAGACGTCGCCTGCGCGCGTTACGTGTGGGAGCGCGCGGAGGAGGCCGACGTGGGCCGGCGGGTCGACCTCGGCCTGGACGACGGTCCCTGAGCCCGTCGCTCAGGCACAGAGCTGCAACAGCGCGCGCCTGAGTATGCGGGCCGCCGTGATGCAGTCGTCGACCGGGATCGCATCGTCGCCGATCAAGCCGGCACCGGTGAAGTGGCGTTTGCCCGGCCCGAACATAGGGCTCGGGATGCCCTTGGAGCAGGCGTACCCGGCATCGAACGCGTTGAGGCTCCAGAACGTCTCGCCGAGCGTGCCCCGTTCGTCGCGCACCGCGTCGCGCAGGGCGCGCACTACCGGAGCGTCCTCGTCCACGATCGCCGGCAGCATCGCGGCGCCCTGCCGCACCTCTGCCGTCTCCAAGCCGTGGCCGTGAAGGTGTTGCTCGATCGCCTCGACGGCGCGCGCGGCCGTCTCTTCGGGCAGGAGGCGGCGGTCGACCACGATCTTGACCTCTTCGGGGATCGTGTGTGGCGCGATCGGGAAGCAGGCGAACTGATAGGGCGTCGCGGTTGCAGGCCCGAGGAAGGGATGCTCGCCCGGCAGCGGAAGCGAGCGCAGCGACACGGCAACGTCGGCAGCGCTCTCGATGGGGTTGTCGCCGAGCCACGGCTGGCTCGAGTGGGCGGCCTTGCCCCTCAGGGTTATCTCGACGTCGACGCGTCCCCGGTTGCCGAGCGACACGCGCATATCCGTGCCGAAGACAACGAGTCCGTGCGTGGCGGCGATCCCGAGCTCATCGATGATCCGCCGTGAGCCTGCGTGACTGCTGCGTCCCTCGGTGTTGACCGCGAGCCAGATCGGGCGTCGCAGGTCTCCCTCCAGGGCCTCGAGCGCGGCGAACGCCGACGCCATCGGGCCCTTGTTCTGGGTCGCGCCACGCCCCACGGCGCAGAGTCCCTCGAGACCGAGGCTCGAGCCGTCGATCAGAGATCCCTCCGCGGCTTCGTCCATCAGATTGGAGTGCTGCGAGACGATGTAGGTCTGGACCAGGATGCCGTCGTCGCCGGCGGGGCCGAAGCGGGCCGCAACGTCGCCCATGGGATGGCGCCGGATCTCGTCGGGTCCGATCTCGTAGACGAGGGGTAACACGACATCTTCGACCGCGCGCACGATGCGCTCGTCCCCGGGCGCGATCTCGGTGGCCCCGAGGGGAACCTGTGTCGGCGTCTTCAGCAGAGACACCAATGCGGCTTCCAACCATGCTTGGTCCACCACGCTAGCCCTGCAAGAGGGGCAGAAGCTCATCGAGAGCAAGCTTCATCTGTCCCTCCTGGTCGAAGGTGGCGAAGCGGATGATCGGAACGTCCAATCCCTTGTCGATGTAGCCGCCGATCCGCTCCGCGACCTGGTCCGGGGTGCCGTAGGCGCCCCACGAGGTCATCGTCTCGTGGCCGACGTTGGTCGAGTAGTACTCGTCGAGGAACCGTTTGGCCTCGCGGCGCGCCGTGGGTTCGTCGCTCTGCAGGTTGACCATGAGGTGCACGGCCGACGTCATCGACTCGGGATCTCTTCCCTCGGCTGCTGCAGCGGTGCGGATCTCGTCCCAGCGGCCTCCGAAGTCATCGGGAGAGACGACCGTCGAGAGCCACCCGTCCGCGAGCCGGCCCACCCGCTTGATCGCGCTCTCGTAGCGCTGCGGCGACAGCTTGTTGGGGTCCGGGTTGCTCGCTATCCAGATCGGACAAGGGTCCTGCACGGGCTTGGGCTCGAGATCGATGCTCGGCCACTGGAAGTGCCGGCCGGCGTGCTCGCTGGGGCCGGACCACAGAGAGCGCAGCACCTCGATGCCCTCCTCGAGTCGGCCGACGCGCTCCTGCGCGGAGACGTTCATCGCCGCGAGCTCGGCGGCGAAGTCGCCGCCACCGCGACCTGTTGGCGCGCCGAGACAGACCGCCAGCAGCGACCTTCCGTCCGAGAGGACGTCGAGGGTGGCCCACTGGCATGCGAACAGGACGGGGTTGCGCAGGGGGAAGGTCGCGAGGCAGCAGACCCCGAGCTTCATCCGGGTCGTCCTCGCGGCGAGGGCCGAGAGTGTTGCCACGGCCTCGATCCGGGGCTTCGCTATGAGCCCATCGCCGACCCAGACGGAGTCGAATCGGTTCGAGCGCTCGGCCTCCTCGGCGAGCGCGTAGAGCTCGGCAACTGTGGTCGCTCCGAACAGCACTCCGCGGTTCGGCAGGCTCAGACCGATGCTTCTGCGCACGTTGCCTCCTTCATGTTGCGACCAAGATGCCTCCGAGCACGACGGACAGCGCGCCCACCGATTCGCTGAGCAGGAGCGCGGCGCCGACGATCGCGAACAGCGGATAGATGCTTGCTTGAACCGGAACCGACACGGAGGGGCCCAGGCGGTCGATCCCTGCGATCGCGCTTGCGCGCGCGATCGCCGGCGCCAGGAGCCCTGCTGCGGCGAGGATCGCGACGCTCGAGAGACTCACCTCCGACGGCAGCCGGGTCGTCGTCGCCACCAGCAGCAAGAGCCAACCCGTGGCGAGAGATATCAAGTCGCCGGCCACGACGCTCGTCGACTCCACCCCGCGCTTGGACGCGATGTGGCTGCCCGCGAAGCAGAAGGCGGAGAACGCGGCGAGCGCTTCTGGTGCGGCGGTCACGTCACCGGGCGAGCGCCGCTTCGATGATGCGGGTGACGCCGGACCATTGCGATCGTCCCACGGTGCGCGGAGCCGATGCGCCGAGCCCGCGCGCCCAGAAACCGTCGAGTCCAAGGTCTGCAGCGGCCTCCAGGTCGATGCTGCCGGGGGGCGCCGCGAGATCGACGACGAGCGCCCCTCGAGGCAGGCAAGCGAGCAGCTCGCGCGACCCCACGTGCGCCGGCACGGTGCTGTAGAGGACCTCGAGGGTCGCGAAGGCCTCGCTTGCTTCTTCGAGCGCGTGCGGCGTGGCCGCCAATGCGTAGGCCGCGGCGCGCGCTTCGGCGCGCCGGGCAAACACATGTACGCGAGCACCAAGCGCCAGAAGCGCTCGCGTCAGGACCTGCCCGATGCGCCCGAAGCCCACCACGCCGATGTCGGTGTTGTGGATCGTTACCGGGCTTCTCTCGATCGCGACCCCGACGGCGCCCTCCGCGATCGCCGGCGCGCGCAGCAGCATGAGCTCGGTATCGGACTCGTACTCGTGGATCGTCACTCCGGCTGCGCGCGCCGATGCCTCGAGCCGGGCGTTCGCCTTGCCGATCACCACGTGCCCATCTGCGGCCATGGCCTCGAGATGAGAGGTCTCGATGATTATCTTGGCGGGCGCGTGCGGAGCGTAGATGCTTCCATCTTGTGCGATGAGCGGCACGGGCATGATCGCGACGCGTGCCTGCGCGAGGGCCTCGGAGAGAGAGCTGCTCGGCCTCAGTCGTTGCTCACCGGGAGGATGTGCAGCACCGAAGACGCGCACGAGCGCCCCCTCTTGGGATGCGAGCACCGCCATCTCGGTCTCTCGGGCGTCACCGCCGACGAACGCGACGGTGAGTCCCTGCCACACGCTCACGCAGCCTCTTCGATCAGCGCCTTGAGTGAGTCTCGATCGCATCCAACGATCCCGAGCTTGCGTTCGTTGAGTCCTTCTTGTCTGTAGGAACGCCCGGTGATCGTCTCGGCGAGCTGGATGAGCGCGTCCGTGACCGGCATGGTCACGCCTGCGATACGAGCGAGTGCTGCAAGTGGCACGAGCCCGAACGCGATGTCTTCATGAAGGTAGCGATGATCGAGGGAGGAAGGGGCCTGTATGGAAGCGTTGGCTGCACCCAGCCTTACCGCGCTCGCCAGATCTCCCTCTCGGGCGGACGAGGCATCCGCGGTTCCGATCGCCGCCATCGTGGCCTCGAGCGGGGGCAGCTCGAAGCCGAAGGAGCGCCCCACCGAGCATCGTTCTTCGTCGAGCGCGCGCATCGTCTTAGCAACCGCAGGCGTGACTCCCTCGGAGTAGAAGCGGAAGCTTCCTCGAGAGCTCTCGATCCACGCGGATCCCAGGACCATGCCCGGAGGATGCAGCATCATGTTGACGTCAGAGAGCCATGCCTCGATGGGGTTCGAGACCTCGACCCCCCCGGAGAACAGCCTGCCGGCGAACGTTGCAAGCTCTCGGTTCCTCGGGCTGGTTGCGAGTGGGATGGACCGGGCGCGCAGGTAGATGTCGACCGATCCTGGAGCGAGCGAGCGGCACACGTGCGTCAAGGTGCCGAACTCCGCGATCGGTGGACACACGGCGCGGTGCTCGGCGAAGACCCGACGGACGTGCAACGAGCCGCACATGTGGCCCGGGTCGAGGATGAGCGGCGTGCGGGCGCGATGTTTCGCGAGAGAGGCGGCGACCGGGCCGTGCGCCGTCGCGGGCAGCACGACCACGATGGCCTCCGCGTCGGAGATGGCCTCGGCGAAGTCCGTCGAGGTCTGCGCGATGGGCACGAGGCGGTCACCGAGCGCACCTTTGATCGCTATGCCGCGCCGGTCCCTGATCGGGCGCAGGGGCTCGTGGCTGCGATTGAAGAGGTGAACCTCGTGGCCCTCCAGGGCAAGGTCGGCGGCTGCTGCGAGGCCTCCGCTGCCCGCCCCCAGGACCGTCACGCGCGTCACAGAGCGTAGGTCCTGAGCTTGTCCTCAGCGACCTCGACCCCGAGTCCGGGGCCCTCGGGGACGAGCACGCTCCCGTCCTTCAGGACGAACGGATCGCGCACGATGTCGTCGGTGTAGTAGTTCCCCGCGATGCCGCGCGACGCGTGCTCCGGAGCCGAGACCGGACAGACGCTCGGCAACGACGCTATCGGTGTCGCCGCCCCCAGGTGAAGGTTGGCGGCGTTGCCGATGCCCATCTCGATCGACCCACCGATGTCGCACATGAAACCGAGTGCCGCCGCAGCCTCGGCCTGCTGGCGCGCGCGGAAGAGCCCTCCGGGCTTGGTGACGTAGAGCGAGAACGCCTCGGCCGCCTCGAGGCTCGCCAGCTCGACGATGTCCTGCAGTGTCCACGCCGACTCATCGGCCATGACGGGGATCGATATCCGGCGCGCCACAGCAGCCAGCGCGCGTGCTCCGGCGACGGGTTGCTCGCAGAGGAAGATCGCCGCCTCGTCGATCATCCGCTGGGTGGTGCGCACCGCTTCGCTGATCGTGGGGTAACCCTCGTTCGCATCGACCCTTATCTGGACGCCCTCGGCGAGCCGCTCTCGCAAGCGGCGGACGAGCCGGACGTCGCGCTCCGCATCCAGGCCGGTCTTGACCTTGATCGTTCGGATCCCCTCACCCACCGCGGTCTCGGCTTCGTCCAGCGCGTCGTCTTCGTCCATGATCCCCAGCGAGTGACACACCGTGATCCGGTCTCGGACGTGGCCGCCGAGGAGGGTTGCCACCGGGACCTCGAGCATCTTGCCGGCGAGGTCGAAACAGGCGATGTCCAGGGCCGCCTTGGCGTAGGGGTGGCCCTTGACGACGGCGTCCATGCGCGCGTGCAACACGGTCGGCTCGAGCGGCGAGCAACCCTCGACGGCGGGCCACAGATGGCGTTCGACAAGGTGCTGCGCGGTCTCCGGCGTCTCTCCGTAGTAGCGCATATGCGCACCGCCCCAGGTTGCGATCGCGGGCGCCTCTCCCCACCCGACGCGTCCGTCGTCATCCTCGATCCGGACCACGAGGTGACTGCCGATCGGGGTCGTCATCTTGCTTGCCCAGTTGTGAGGACGCCGCTTGGGCAGGGCGACGATGAAGGTCTCGATCTTGCCTAGTGCCCCGCCGCGTAAATCACGACGCATTCGAGCGCCCCTGCATCCCCGATGGCTGCGTTTCTTGTCGCTCACGTACCTCCAGGTACGCTCGACTCCTCGCGCCTTGCCCTCGGCGCGCAGGAACGCTCTCGGTGCTGGCGCTACCTACGCGACGGACCACTACCACCACCGCAGTCAACCTCCGAGCCGAAGCAGCGGCCCACCGTTGGTCAAGGGCTCGGCGCCGTCCGAGGTGATCAGGACCTCGTCTTCGAGCTGCAGACCGAAGCGACCCGGGATGAGACACATCGGCTCCACGCACATCACCATCCCCGGCTCCAGGCGCGTGTCATGGAGAGATGAGAGGAACGGCTCCTCGTGCAGCGTGACGCCGAGCCCGTGACCGAGGAAGTGGTAGCTCGGCAGACCTGCCTCTTCCATCGCATCTCCGTAGAGACGAAAGACATCCGAGGTGAGCGCGCCGGGTCGCAGCGCGTCGATCGCCCGGTCCCTTACGTCGCGCAGTATCCGCCAGATGTTCTTGTGCTCGTCGGTCGGTTCGCCGGCGACCACGGTGCGCGCGACATCGGAGTAGTAGTTGTCCTTCGTGCCTATGACGTCTATGCGGATCACCTCTCCTGCGGTTATCGGGCGCGCCGTCGGGGGTGCGTTCGGCTCCGCGGATCGGGGGCCGCTGCCGACGACGAGCATGGTCAGCGCGTCGCCGCCGCCGTCGCTGTAGAGCTCCGTTATCCGGTTGCCCAGGGCGCGCTCGGAGGCGCCGGGCTCGAACTCGCCGGCAACCTGGTGAGCGGCTCCCTCCGCGACCTCCGCGATGCGACGGATCGTCGCGATCTCGTCCTTCGTCTTGCGGAGACGGAGTCCCAGCAGCAGCTCGTCGACCTCGACGATCGACCCGCCTGGGAGCATCGAACGGAATCTATCCACGTCTCTGGAAGACAGATGTGTCGTCTCCAAACCGACGCTCTCCTCGAGGAGGTCTAGCTCTCGGAGGACCTCTGCGACCACGTCCACGGGATCCTCGACGAACTCCTGGTAGACGCGGAACTCGTCGGCGCGCGCCCTCTCGCGCACGACTCCGGCCTCGAGCTCGATCACGACGTAGTAGGTGGGGCCTTCCATAGGGAGGACGAAGAAGGCGTGACGACTGCGAACGATGCGCTGTGACGGCGGAGCTATGCCTCCGAGGTAGGCGACGTTCTCGGGGGAGCTGGCCACGACCACGTCCAGCGCCCTCTCGGCCATCTTCATCCTTGCTCGCTGCAGGATCTCTGACAACAACCTCTCCTCAGTCGCCGTGGAACTCGATCTTGTTGCCGTCGGGATCATGGAAGTAGAGGGAGGTTCCGTAGGCGCCCGGAGCCGGCCCCGAGACGAGCGTTCCGCCCGCCTCCTCGACGCGCGCTCCGCCCGCCTCCTCGACGCGCGCCGCGTAGCTCGGAACGTTCTTGACGCGGAACGCGATGTGCTCGACGGTGTCGCGCGTCTCCGCGCCGCCTTGGGTCAGACCCATCCCCTCCGCTAGGACCGTTAGCGCGCGGCCGTCGGAGAAGGTGTCCCGCTTGCGTATGCGGAACCCGAGCCCGTCGACGTAGAAGCGCTCGGCGCGCTCCAGCTCCGCCACCTGCAGCAGGAGATGCGAGAGGCCGACGATCGTTGCGCGCGTCGTGCTCTGGGTCTTGTCCCGATCGACGCCGAGCACACCTGCGCGCGCCCAGTTCTCGGGCGGCACCTCCTGCAAGACGACATGAAGTCCCGATGGGTCGGCGTCGGCATGCTCGACCATCGCCTCGGTCAGCGCGGCTACCAGGGCACGCTTCTGATCCAGCGTTCGCCCGGCCCACAGTTGCACGGTTACCACCGGCACGGCCTTACCTAGTGCTCCTGCGCGGAAGTAACGTCAGCAACCAGGGCGGCACCGCGCGGTGTGGGCAAGGCGCGAGGAGTCGTGCGTACCCGCAGGGTACGTGCGCGACGAGCAACGCAGCCATCGCCGATGCAGGGCCGTTCTGGGGCGACGGGACTTACGCAAAGGTGCACTAGTCCTCGCTCGATTCGACTTCGAGCCGCTGTAGATCGGACTTGGTTTGGTTGAGGTGGCGACGCATGGCTTTGGCGGCGTCGTCGCCGTTCCCGCGAGCGATGGCTCGCACGATGCTGAGGTGTTCGCGATGCGAGCGCCGGGCGCGTCCGGGGATGACGAACATGGCGTAGCGTGACGGCTCCAAGACGCCGTTGAGCTCCTCCACGAGCGACGCGAGGACGTGGTTGCCGCCGGAGCGCGCGACCGTCGTGTGGAACCTGATGTCCTCGGTGACGAGGCGGTCTACCTCCTCGGGTGCGACCTCGGGCGGCGGATCGACGGCCGCACCCTGCAGCGCCGCAGCGTGGGCGGCGGTGACCTCGAGCGCCTCTCGCACCTCGAGCAGCTCGAGGACCTCCTCACGGTGGGCGAGGAGCCAGTGGCGCAGGAGCTGCCCGCTGGGGCGAGCGTGGGGGGTTACCACGAACGCGCCGCGGCCCTGGCGGACGTCAACGACCTCGAGCAGCTCGAGCACCCGCAGACCTTCCCTGACGCTCACGCGCGAGACCCCGAACTGCTCGGCGAGCCGGCGTTCGGACGGCAGCTTCTCGCCCGGGGAGAAGGCCCCGGAGCGGATCGCGCCGAGGAGCTCCTCGGTCACCCCGTCCGAGAGCCGCCTTGGGTGAAGCGTAGGGAGCATGGACTACTTGTATGGTGGTCCTACCACCTTGTCAAGGTTGGCATTCCCCGTTAGTGCCCACGGACGTGGTGTACGGGGATCATGAAATCCTCGAATAGAGAAGACCACCGCTTCATCCTCAGGAAGTCCTGCAAGAGACGAACTGAGGAGGAAGACGATGGCCGGTTCCAAAATGGACCTTTCCACCTG
>JBHEMX010000093.1:0-85220 GCA_046262355.1 Actinomycetota bacterium
ATGTAGATCTCGGCCCGACGCGGGTCGCGCGTCTGGCAGTCGGCGAGCTTGCCCGGCAATGCCGCCGACTCGAGCAGTGACTTCCGTCGTACGAGATCACGCGCCTTGCGGGCCTCGAGACGGGCACGCTGCGCCGAGATCGCCTTGGTACAGATCGCTCGTGCGTCGCCCGGGTGTTCCTCCATGAACTCGGCGAAACGCTGGTTCATGGAAGTCTCCACGAAGGAGCGGATCTCCGTGTTGCCCAGCTTGGTCTTCGTCTGGCCCTCGAACTGCGGGTCGCGCAGTTTGACCGAAACGATCGCGGTGAGCCCTTCGCGACAGTCCTCGCCCGTGAGCGCCTCGTCCTTCTCCTTGAGGATCCCCTTGGAGCGCGCGTAAGACGTGGTCACGCGGGTGAGCGACCTCCGGAACCCCTCCTCGTGCATCCCACCCTCATGGGTGTTGATGTTGTTCGCGAACGTGAACACCGACTCGTTGAAGGAGCTCGTCCACTGCATCGCGATCTCAAGTTCGTGCTCCTTCGCGGTCGTTTCGAGGTAGGCGATGCGCTTGTGCACCGGCTCACGCGCCGCATTGAGATGCTTGACGAAGTCGACGATCCCGCCCGTGTAGCGGAAGGTCTCCTGAACCTCTGGCTCGACCCGCTCGTCGATGAGCCGGATCTCGAGGCCCCGGTTGAGGAACGCCATCTCTCGCATGCGCTGCACGAGCGTGTCGAAGCGGAACTCGCGCTCGTCCGTAAAGATGTTCGGATCCGGCCAGAACGTGACCGTCGTGCCCGTGCTGCGCTTCCACGGCTTGACCTTCTCGAGCTTGGCGAGCCGCCGCCCGCGCTCGTAGGACTGTCGCCACAGGTGCCCGTCGCGCGCGACCTCGATGTCGAGACGCTCGGACAGGGCGTTCACCACCGAGACGCCGACGCCGTGCAACCCGCCCGACACCTGGTAGCCTTTGCCCCCGAACTTGCCGCCCGCGTGCAGGGTCGTGAGCACCACCTCGACCGCCGTCTTGCCTTCGCCCTTGACCATGTCGACGGGGATGCCGCGGCCGTTGTCGGACACGCGGCACCCGCCGTCGGCGAGGAGTTCGACGGTGATCCGGTCGCAGAAGCCGGCCATGGCCTCGTCGACCGCGTTGTCCACGACCTCGTAGATGAGGTGATGGAGTCCTCGGATACCGGTGGACCCGATGTACATGCCGGGCCGCTGCCGCACCGGGTCCAGGCCCTTGAGGACCGTGATGTCCTGAGCCGTGTAGGACGGTTGCCGATCCGTGCCGGTCGCGGCCGATGACGCTTTAGGCGAGGTTGACCTCCTTGATCCCTGCGGCTCTGTCGCCGCCACAGCGCCCTTCTCCGCGAGGCGCGACGTGCCTGCTCCTGGAGCCGTCTCGGGTGCCCCGAGAAGCCTGGATAAACCGAGGGCGGTACTCCAGAATCATAGCATCTAGCTGGGGTTTTCCCTTTCTGGAGGGTGGGTTGAAGGGTTCGTTCACGGGCCCGACGACCGCCTCTGCACCCACGCTCGTCGGGCTCGCTCGAACGCCTCGGCGGCGTCGCGCGGAGCGGCTCGCAGCGGCAGGGGCTTTCTCTCGGCCGACGGCGTCGCGACGCCCTCGTCGCGCCGCCGGCGAGGGCCCGTCCACACGCGCACCTCCGTCACGAGCGGACGCCCGAGGGCGGCGTTGGCGCGCTCCTTGATCGCCTCGCCGAGATAGCCGACCTCCGTCGCCCACGCGGGCGAATCGACGCGCACCCTCAGCACGCCGTCTCGCAGCGAACTCGGCTCCGCGTGCTGCGCCAGCGGCGCGCCCACGACCTCTTCCCAACGGGTCCACAGGCGCCCGGTAGAGACGGCATGGCCGAGGCCGAGCCTGCGCCCGGCGCCGTTGAGGAGGTCTGCGAGGCGCGTGGGGCCGGCGCGGTCACCCATGCGCCGAAAGCCTTCCCGCCTCGACCTCCACCACGAGGTCGGCTCCCGCCGCATCCACGGCGCCCGGCTCCGCCGACGACAGCAGAACCTGGCCCAGCCCCCGGACTGCACCGGCAAGCCACGACCGGCGCGCGGGGTCGAGCTCGGAGAAGACGTCGTCGAGCAGCAACACGGGTCGCTGACCTAGCGTGGCGGTGATGAGGTCGGATTCCGCGAGCTTGAGCGCCAGCGCCGCCGTGCGTTGATCCCCCTGCGATGCGAACGAGCGCGCCTCGAGCAAGCTTCCTGCATCGTTGCCGTGAGACGACAACCGGACCGCGACGTCGTCCCGCTGGGGACCCACGAGCGACACGCCCCGCTCGATCTCCTTGGACCGAGCCGCGGCCACCGCGTCGGCCAGCGCTTTGCCGAGCCGCGGCTCGAGCCCGCCTCCCGGGTCCTCGAGCGCCGCAGTGCAGGCGTCCTCGTCCACCCACGAGCTGACGTAGCCAAGTGCGAGAGCACCTCCGCCGGCTATCTCCGTGTAGCGCCGGCGCGCATGGGGAGTGAGAGCACCCAGGGCCTCGAGTCGCGCGGCGCCCAGGGCCGCTCCGATCCGACATAGCGACTCGTCCCAGACCTCGAGGGTCCCGTGGACCGCGCCGGAGCGCCCGCTCCGCGGCATCGTCTTGAGAAGTGCGTTGCGCTGCCTCAACACGCGCTCCCACTCCTTGCGCAGCCCGTCGCGCGCCGGCCGGAGCTTAACCACGAGGTCGTCGAGGAACCGGCGCCGACCCTCGGGAGAGCCCTTGATGAGCGAGAGCTCGTCGGGCCCGAAGAAGACGGTGGTGGTGACCTCTCCGAGGCCTCTGGCCCCGGACACAGGAGTCCTGTTGACGAGGGCTCGAGACCCTCGCCCCGGCCGCAGTTCCAGGTCCACCTGGAGCACGCGCGACCCTCGTGCCACTCGTCCATGCACGAGGGCACGCTCGGCCCCGGCGCGCACCAGGGCCGCATCCGGCGCGCGCGGGGAACCCAGGCCGCTGAGGCAGTGGATCCCCTCGAGAAGATTGGTCTTGCCCTGCGCGTTACGGCCGATCACGAGGTTCAGTTCCTCCGCGAGCTCTATGTCGACACGTCGATAATTGCGGAAGTCCTCGAGCGCCAGGGCCTCTACACGCAAAGCCCTACGAGAGACGAACGGGCATCAGCAGGTACGTGAAGCGCGCGTCGTTCTCGCCCCTCAGGATCGCCGGCTTGAGACCGTCTCCAGCCTCCAGCACGAGCCGCTCTCCCTGTATCGCCCCCGCTCCATCGGACAAGAAGCCGGGGTTGAACGCGATCACGAACGACTCTCCTTCAAAATCCGCGTCGATCACCTCCTGGCCCTCTCCGACTTCCGGAGTGTGAGCCGATATCTCCAGCTCGCGACCCAGGTGCAGCTTGACGGGCATGTTGTTCTGCGCCAGAAGCCCGACCCTCCTGACGACCTCCAGCAGGACCTCACGGTCGACCGTGAGTGCGTTCGCGTACCCTTCCGGAAGGAGCTGCCTGTACTTGGGGAATTCTCCTTCGATGAACCGGGAGCCGATCGACGCCGCCTCGACCTCCTGGTCGCGCGCTAAGAGCGAGAACACGATCAGGTTGTCGCGCACCACCGCGCGGATCGATCCCGCCCCGCCCTGCAACGCCCGCTGTAACTCCCCCAGGGCACGCGCCGGAAGAACCACTCGGCGCGGCTCGACCGGTCCTCCCGAGAAATCGAGGCTCTTGATCGCCAGCCGATACGAGTCCGTGGCCACCAACGTCAGGGTGCCCGCCTCGATCTCCCACAGGACGCCGGTGAGGATCTGCCGGCTTTCATCGGGAGAAGCGCTCCGAACCACCTGTGACAGCGCGGTTCCGAGAGAGCTCGAGTCGAGCTCGATCTCTATGGCGCCGCTCTCCTGCTCGTCCTCGATGGGCAGTCCGGGGTAGTCCTGGGACGACAGAGCCTTGACCCGGAAATGGCCACGGCCCGAACCGATCTCGACCTCCGCGTCACCGCTGGCGAGAGACACCTGTCCCGGCGACAGGCTGCGAGACATCTCACCAATCAACCGCCCCGGCACGATCACGACCCCGGGCTCATCGACGCTGGCGGTGAATGCCGTCTGCATGGTCAGCTCGAGGTCCGTGGCGGCCACCGCTACTCGTCCCTCCTCGGAGGCGTCTATCTTCAGGCCCGAGAGGACCGGCAGGGTCGCTCTGTTCGAGATCGCTCTCGAAGCGAACTGGACCGCGTCAAGCAGGTTGTCGCGCTCGCAGCGGAACTTCATCTTGCGCCTCCGATCCTCGAGCTTGCCTCACCAAGATACGTGGGAGAGCGGTCGTCACTGTGGCTTCCAACACATCTAAGGGTGAAGAGATATAGATCTCTTCGTCGTAGTAGTAAGGGCTGTGGAAACGGGGGATAAGACCCGAACGTGCTGGTGGGAAAGGCTTTGAGGAGAGCTTTCGCGGGGTGGATAAAAGAGGAGTATCGCGGAACCGGGCGCGCGCCGAGGTCAAAGCCGGCGGCCCATCCACAAGAGTCAACACCAGAGTACGCGTTATCCACGGGCGGCTCGTTGACGGATCCTCGCGGTGAGCTCACGCACCTGCTCGTAGCAGCTTTGGTTCTCCTGGAGTTGGTGACGAACCTTGTTCGTCGCGTAGATGACGGTCGAGTGGTCCCGTCCGCCGAAGCGTTCTCCGATCCGCGGTAGCGAGAGATCGGTCAGTTCGCGGCACAGGTACATGGCCATCTGGCGAGCGTTGACGAGAGGGCGAGAACGACTCGCGGACCGGATCTCGTCCGTCGTCACGTCGAAGTACTCGGCCGCCACGGAGATCGCGAGGTCGGGGGTGACGCGCGCTTCGGTGGCGTCCGGGAGAAGTGACTGGAGGACGTCCTGGGTCAGCTCGGGCGTCATCTGGGAGCGCGTCAGCGAGGCATAAGCGGCGACGCGGATGAGTGCGCCCTCGAGCTCGCGGATGTTGGTCTGTATCCGGCTCGCGATGAAAGACATGACGTCGGACGGGACGTGGAGGCCTTCGGCCTCGCTCTTGTTGCGCAGGATGGCTATGCGGGTCTCGAGGTCGGGCGGCTGGATGTCGGTGATGAGCCCCCACTCGAAGCGGGTACGGAGACGTTCCTCGAGGGTCGCGATCTTCTTGGGCGGGCGATCCGACGTGATGACGATCTGGCTCGCGGGGTGGAGGGCGTTGAAGGTATGGAAGAACTCTTCTTGGAAGCGCTCCTTGCCCTCGATGAACTGGATGTCGTCGATGAGCAGGATGTCCGCCGCGCGATAGCGGCCGTGAAACTCCGGGATCCTGCGCCGCTGGAGGGCGAAGATGAACTCGTTGGCGAACTGTTCGGTCGAGACGTAGCGTGTGGTGAGCCCCGGGTGACACTGAGCAACGTAGCGACCGACGGCATGCAGCAGGTGGGTCTTACCGAGGCCGGCGGCGCCGTAGATGAAGAGCGGGTTGTACGCGGCCGCGGGCGCCTCGGCGGCCGCCAGAGCGGCCGCGTGGGCGAAGCGATTGGAGGAGCCGATGACGAAGGAGTCGAAGGAGTACTTGGGATGGAACAAGACGTCGGGATCCTCGCGGGCCGGAACCGCAGGGCCCGCTGTTGCCGAGGCGACGTCGGGGATGTCTGCCGCTGGATCGTCCACGACCTCGTCTTCGTTCGCGGCCATCAGGGCCACGTCGAGAGGGCGCCGAGCAGACGCCGAGACGACGTCGCGCAGCAGGGTGAGGTAGCGGGTCTCTATCCACTGCTTGGCGAAGGAGCTCGGGACGCCGAGAACGAGCGTGTCGCCGTCCAAGCCAACGGGCCTGGTGCGGCCGAACCACGTGCAGAAGTTGCCCTCGGATAGATGTTTCTTGAGGTGGATCGAAGCGTTTTCCCAGATCCCGACGGGCGACACCTCCGCGCCCGTCACACCAGCTCGTGTCTGCACCTATCTCCCCCTTGCTCCGGCAGACTTATCAACAACGTTGCCGTGACCGCCGACGATCGGGCACCCGCCCGCCTTGTGGGGCGGCCCGACGTTGTGCCGGCGCGGCGGGAGCCGCGGGGTGAGCAGGGAAGAGACTCGATCAACAGGTATATCCACAGCTGTGGAGAACCCAAGCCCTGTCGACGAAGCCGGCAAAAGCACTCTGTTGCTCGGGGAAGTGCCCGCAGACCCCGCCACGCTGGCTTAAGGCCCGAAACCTGTGGCTATCGTAAGCGGTCGCGGCGCGGCAAAGTCAAGGGGCAGGTCGAGATCGCGCCGGTGCCCCGGAGGCCCGAGCGCCACGACGTGGATAAACGCGCTTCGTCTATACTTCGTCGGCATTCCGCAAAGCCCCGGCTATTTCGCGACCATCGTCGCGAGCCATCGAGTGGGCGACCGACCGCGAGGCCCCGTGACGAAACGAACCTTTCAGCCCAACAACCGCCGCCGAGCTCGTAAACACGGCTTCCGGGCCCGGATGAAGACGCGTTCCGGGCGCGCCATCCTGAAGCGCCGGCGCGCAAAGGGCCGCACGCGCCTGTCCGCTTGAACGCGCCGTGCGAGCCGAGCGGTCACTGCGCACCAGGCGTGAGTTCGAGCGTGCACGCGCCACTGGGATCAGGACCTCGGCGCCGGGCGCTGCGGTGCTCGTGGTGTGGCGTGCCGACGACGACGTGGCGCGCCTGGGCCTTGCGGTGGGGGCGCGCTGCGGGGGCGCGGTCGAGCGCAACCGGATCAAGCGACGCCTACGGGCGGCGTTCGAGGCAAGCAAGCCCCCCACGGGAGCCGACGTCGCGGTGCACGCCCGCCCGGCGGCATCCTCGCTTGAGTTCCAAGAACTGGTAAGCATGCTGAAGCGAGCGTACGAGCGTGCCCTCGGGGGAGGCAAGGCGTGAGCGTTTTCGCCCGGATCCTCGTGGGCCTCCTCGGCGCCTATCGCCGGTGGCTGTCGCCGTTGTTCGGACGCCACTGCCGCTACGAGCCGACCTGTTCGAGCTATGCGTCCGAGGCGATACGTCGCTTCGGCGCCGTGCGAGGAGTCGGGTTGAGCGTCGCTCGCATCGCTCGCTGCCATCCCTGGGCCCCGGGAGGCTTCGACCCGGTGCCGGCCAAGAGAGGCGGATAGGCTTATGGGCATCCCCTTCTTCGAGGTCTTCGCCACGGCGCTAGCGGCCATCTACAGCGTCGTGCGCGACTACGGGGCGGCCATCATCCTCCTCACGCTGGCGGTGCGGCTGATCCTCCTTCCCCTCTCGATCAAGCAGACCAAGTCGATGCGAGAGATGCAGCGCATCGGACCGGAGGTCAAGCGCCTCCAGCAGAAGCACAAGGGGGATAGGCAGAAGGCGCAAGCCGAGGTCATGGCGCTCTACAAGGAGCACGGCGTCAATCCCCTCGGCGGCTGCGCCCCCCTGGTCCTGCAGTTCCCCGTGCTCATCGCCCTCTACTGGGTCATCCGCCAGCCTCTCAACTACATGGACCACCTCAGCAGCTGGGCGCTGCCGCGTGACCTCATGCAGCATGCGCTCGGCGTCCATCGCTTCCTCGGGCTGAGGCTGGACTGCTCGGCGGCGACGGTGAGGGCGGGCGAGGCGAGCGAGGCGGTTCCGGACGTCGCCTGCGGCGGCGGAGCAGGTTTCGCGGCGCTCCTGCCCTATGTACTGCTCATCGCCATCATGGGATTCACCACCTTCTATCAGCAGAAGCAGATGCAGGCGGCCCAGGGCCCGTCGAACCCTCAGGCGCAGCAGATGCAGATGATGATGCGGGTCATGCCGCTGTTCCTCATGGTCATCGGCTACAGCTTTCCGGCGGCCCTGATCCTCTACTGGACCGTCACGAACCTGTGGACCATCACCCAGCAGCGCATCATGCTGCAGAGCTTTCCGCCGGTGATCGGCGACGCAGACCCGAAGCCCTCCTCCGGCAAGCCGCCACCTTCGGGCAAGGGCAGCAGAGCGCTCCAGACCGGCGCCAAGCCCAGCGTCGGCAAGGCGCCGAGCAAGGGGCGGCGCTCCGGAGACGGCCACAAGGCGCCCGCCGCCTCCTCGCCGTCGTCCAAGAAGAGGCGCAAGCGATGAGCGCGCCGGCCCAGGCAGAAGGGCCCGGCGGGGACGCTCCGGAGGCCGCCCCGCGCAGGGCCGGGTTCGACGACGATCCCGAGGCGCCGGAGGCAAGCGCCGAGGAGGTGGCTGAGACGGCGCGGGGGTTCGTCGCCGGGCTCCTGGAGACGATGGACCTGGAGGCAGACGTGAAGTGCCGCGTCGAGGACGAGCGTGCGCTGGTCGAAGTCGAGGGCGAGGACCTCGGGGCGTTGATCGGACGGCGCGGACAGACGCTCGACGCGCTTCAGGAGGTCACACGAACCGCGGTCCAGCGCCGCCTGCGCGCGCGCGTGAGGCTGCTCGTGGACGTCGAGGGCTATCGCGCCCGGCGCAGGGCTTCTCTCGCCGATTACGCCCAGGCCATGGCGCGCCGCGCGCGCGAGCGCGGGACCGAGATCGAGCTCGAGCCGATGAACGCCTATGAGCGCAAGATCGTCCACGACGCCATCGCGGAGATCGAGGGTGCGGCGAGCTTCAGCGAGGGTGAGGAGCCGAACCGGAAGGTCATCGTCCGGAGCGAATGATGCGTTTTCCCTGGTCAGGGGGCGTTCCACGATTTACATCGGGCACCGCGGACCCCAGGCGATGATCGGGACGGGGGCAGAGGCCGCTCTTGCAAGCTACGCCGAGCTGGTCCGAAGGTGGTCGGCGCGCCTCGACCTCGTCGCGCCCGGAGATCTAGACACCTTCGAGGAGAGGCACATCGCGGACTCGCTCGAGGCGCTGCCCCTGGTTCTTTCTCTGCCGCCGGGCCCCGCCCTCGACGTCGGCTCGGGCGCCGGGCTCCCGGGGATCCCACTCGCCATCGCCGACCCCACACGGCAGTGGCGCCTGCTCGAGCCGAGGCGGAATCGAGCAGCCTTCCTCGAGGAGGCCGTGCGCACGCTCGCGCTCGACTGCGAGGTGGTCGTTGCCTCCGCCGAAGAGGCGGCGCGCGCCGTGGGCATGGCGAGGGCCCACCCGCTCGTCGTCGCTCGGGCGCTCGCGCCTCCGCGGCGCGCCTTCGAGCTTCTCGGGCCCCTGGTGGCGCCGTCGGGGATGGCCGTGGTCTGGGTCGGAGCCGAGGCCGAGATCCCGGCACAAGCCGAGGTGTGGCGGGGCGGGCTTGCTATCATGCGCTGCGCACCCAGGTTCAGCTCCTAGAGGCCGACGGGAGGCGTGTGGGCGAAGGGACCGTCTGGAAACTTCTGGAACGAAGCCCGCGCCGTGCTTCGGGCGCGCGGCTCGTTTCGATCGCCAATCAGAAGGGGGGCGTGGGAAAGACCACGACCGCGATCAACCTCGCTGCGGGTCTCGCGCAGAGGGGTCACCGGGTGCTCGTGGTCGACGTCGACCCGCAGTCCAACGCGACCACCGGCCTGGGGATCGACCATCGCGACCTCCGGCACTCGACCTATCAGCTCGTGCTCGGCGAGGCGATGCTGTCCCAGGTCGTCGTCGCCACCGCGGTGCCGGGGCTCGACTGCGCGCCGGGATCGCCGCATCTTGCAGGGGCGGAGATCGAGCTCGTGGGCGCCCAGCGGCGCGAGCATCAGCTCGCCGAGGCGCTGGCCCCGGCGCGCGAGCGTTACGACGTCGTGCTGCTCGACTGCCCGCCCTCGCTCGGTCTTCTGACGGTGAACGCCGTGGTCGCGGCGGACGAACTCGTCGTCCCCGTGCAGTGCGAGTACTACGCGCTCGAGGGGCTCGGTCAGTTGCTCGATACGGCCGAGCGGGTCCGAGGCTCTCTCAACCCGCGCCTGCGGATCACCGGGTTCCTGCTCACCATGTACGACGCGCGCACGAAGCTTTCAGGACAGGTTGCGGAGGAGGTCCGAGGACACTTCGGGGACCTCGTCTACGGCACCGTCATCCCTCGTAGCGTGCGGCTCTCGGAGGCGCCCTCGTTCGGCGAGCCGGTGCTGACGCTGGACCCCGGCGCGCGCGGCTCCATCGCATACAAGCTGCTCGCGGCCGAGGTCGAGAGCCGCCTCGGCCTCGGCCGTCCGGCGCCCGAGCGCGCCGGGGCCACGCGCGCGCCGAGCCCGGCGCGCCCCGGCACCCCCGGTCCCGCGGGCCGCGGTTACGGCACGAGCGCCCCGGAGCCTCCGGGGCTCGACGAGGCGCACCCGCGCCTCGCTCCGTGGGAGCCGACGAGGTGACACGCCGCTCGGGACTGGGGCGCGGACTCGACGCACTCCTGCCGACGCACCCGCCCGAGGGCGAGCCGCACGCGCCCGCGGGCCCCCATCACGTCGGCGTCGATCTCATCGACCCGAACCCGCAGCAGCCGCGCCGAGCCTTCGACGACACCTCGCTGGCCGAGCTCGCGGCCTCGATCGGTCAGCTCGGCGTGCTCCAGCCGCTGCTCGTGCGCCCGCGCGGCGAGGGGCGCTTCGAGCTCGTCGCCGGGGAGCGGAGGCTGCGTGCGGCACGGAGCGCCGGCCTCGACCATGTTCCGGTCGTCGTCGCCGAGACCGATGAGGTGGGCTCCCTGGAGCGGGCGCTCGTCGAGAACCTCCACCGGGAGGACCTCAACGCCATCGAGGAGGCCGCCGCCCTCCGCCAGCTGATGGACGAGGGCGGCATGACCCAAGAGGCCCTCGGCCGGCGCCTGGGACGCAGCCGGGTGACGATCGCCAATGCGCTCCGTCTCCTCGATCTGCCGGTCGCGGTGCAACGCCAGATCATCGAGGGCCGGCTCAGCGCTGCGCACGGCAAGGCTCTGCTCGGTCTCCACGGCAGCCCGTTCCAGGAGCGGCTCGCCCGGCGCGCCGGGCAAGAGGGGCTCTCGGTGCGCGACACCGAGGACCTCGTGAGGCGCTACCAGGCGATGTCCGGCAGGCCGGCGCCCCGGGGTGCCGGTGCGGCCGAGCGTCCGGCCGCGGTGTCCGATGCGCAGCGCCGCCTTTCCGACCTCCTCCAGACGCGCGTGCGGGTCGAGATGGGCAGGCGCAAGGGGCGCATAGTGCTGGATTTCGTATCTCTCGAGGAGCTCGAGCGCATCGTCGGGATCCTCACCGGCGAGGCTCCGGGGGCGTCGCCGCGCACGATCAGGCTCGACTGAGTGGTCCGCAGCGTAAGCACGCATCACCGATCTACCCGGCGGGGCGATAGGGGCGCCTCGGTTCAGGGGGCCGCCTCGTAGTAGTGCCTAACCGCGGCCGCGAGCGCGTCGACGAGCGCGCTGCGGAACACGGGGTCGTCGAGGCGCCGCCGATCCTCGGGGTTGGTGATGAAGGCAGGCTCGACGAGAACGGCGGGCATCCTGGTCTCCTTGAGGAGCGGGTAGGCGCGCGGGTGGGCGCGGCAGTCTCTGAGCCCGAGCCCGACGAGACGCTGCTGCACGCTCTCGGCGAGCAGCTCGCCTGCCTTGGATCCGCCCCAGTAGTACGTCGAAGCTCCCTGCGCGCTGGCGCGCCCGTGGACGTTGAGGTGCAGAGACAGGAACAGGTCCGCGTTGAGGTCGTTGGCGCGGCGCGCGCGTTCGCTGTCGTCGGGCGCCTCGGCCTCGGAGCGGGTGAAGCGAACGTGCGCTCCCGCCGCCGAGAGCTGCCGCGCAAGGCGCGTGGCGAGGTCCCAGCACAGATCCGCCTCGTGCGCCCCTCGCGGGTCCACTTCTCCGGGGTCGCTCCCACCGTGCCCCGGGTCGATGACGATGACGGCCCCGGTGGTGCCGGCGCTCTCGACCCGCCGGAGTTCCTCGCGCAAGGTCGACGCCGTGCCGGCGCGCTCGACGCGCAGTCCCGCGAGCGCGCGGAGCGAGCGCGGCCCGTAGATGCCGTCCTCGGCCACGTCGTACTCGCGTTGGAAGGCCCTGACGGCGCGATCGGTATCACGTCCGAAGATGCCGTCCGCCCGCCCGGCGTCGAACCCCAGCGCGTTGAGCCGGGTCTGCAGCGCCTCGACGTCGTCGCCCCGCAGTGGGGGATGCCTGAGGTAGAGGGGTCGGTCGCCGAGCCTCCATCCGGCCTCGACCAGCTCGCGCCATGTGTGCGGTCCCACGATGCCGTCGACGAGGATGCCGCGCTGCTGTTGGAACGCTCGCACGGCGTTCTCGGTGCCTGCGCCGAAACGGGCGGGGTCATCGTTGATGTCGCCGCCGAGAGCGCGCAGGCGCGCCTGGACGTCCGCGACCATGCCGGAGCGATCTCCCTGGCGGATGTAGAGCTTGAGGGTCGGGTCCATGGGCGTCCGAGGGGCTGCCGGGGGCGGCAGGGGCCTACCAGTTGGACTCGGTGATCGGCCCACCCTCGAGGAAACGCTCGGCGTCGATCGCCGCCATGGAGCCCATGCCCGCGGCCGTTATCGCCTGACGATAGCGGAAGTCGACGACGTCGCCGGCCGCGAAGACACCCTCCACGCTCGTTGCCGTGATGTCGCCGGGGACTCTGATGTAGCCGTTATCGAGCTCGACCTGGCCCTCGAACAGCGGAGTGTTCGGCGTGTGGCCGATCGCCACGAAGACCCCGTCGGTCGCCCTCTTCGTTGCCTCCCCCGTCTTCACGTTGCGGAGTTTCACGCCGCTCACCTTGCCGTCGCCGACGATCTCGGTGATCAGGGAATCCCACAGGAACGAGATCTTCTCGTTGGCGAACGCCCGATCCTGCATGATCCTTGACGCCCGCAGCGAGTCGCGCCGGTGCACGACGGTGACGTGGGAGGCGAACTTGGTGAGAAAGAGCGCCTCCTCCATCGCCGAGTCGCCTCCGCCGACGATGAGCAGCTCGCGGCCTCGGAAGAAGAAGCCGTCGCAGGTCGCGCAGGTCGAAACCCCGTGGCCCAGGAGCCTGCTCTCGCCGGGCACGTCGAGCATCTTGGCGGCCGCGCCGGTGGCGATGATGACGGCGTCGGCGAGCGTCCTCGCGCTCCCGGTGCGGACCTCGAAGGGACGGCTCGAGAAGTCGACGGAGGTCACGTTCTCCGTGACGAACTCGGCCTCGAAGCGGGCGGCCTGCTTGCGCATCCGCTCCATCAGCTCCGGGCCCATGATTCCGTCCACGAAGCCCGGGTAGTTCTCGACCTCGGTCGTCAACATGAGCTGGCCGCCGGCCTGGACGCCCTCGAGGATGAGGGGGCGCAGGTTCGCGCGCGCGGAGTACAGGGCAGCGGTCAAGCCCGCCGGCCCGGACCCGATGATGACGAGTCGTCGGCTCTCCTCGGTCACGTTCATCACCCTATAGAACGAAGCCGGCGAGCCCGCGATTCCCCCGGCGGGGTCAGGGCTCCACGCGCGCCCCGGCGCGCCGAGCCAACGGAGCGCCGCAGGAGCCCTCCGGCCACGCCCACGCCTCGAAGCGACGCTCGTTCGCGTAGACGACGACGAGCGCCCGTTCACCCTCGACCGTGGCGGTAGCGCCGAGGACGGGGACGAGGCGCCCCAGCGGCCGGACCTGCCCCGTGCAGAGGCGGAGCTGCTCCGCCACGGCTTGCGATGGGGCGCGTCCGGCGAGCACGTCGAGAGGGCGACGCGGGCCGCGCGGGTTCACGAGCGAGCGGTTGAGCGGGAGGCGGGCTGCGGCCTCCTTGCCGAGCCGCCCGAGGTCGTCTTGGTTGAGCTCTCCGGAGTCGACGAAGCGGGGGAGTGACGCCGACCCGGGATCGGGCCGCGCAGGTCCGCCGGCGGACTCCAGGGGCCGGTCGCTCGCCGCCGACCCGCCTCCCGCTTCCTCCACGCCCCCCGCATCCGACCCGCCCGTCCCGACGCCTCCGGTGAGCACGGTCGCGGCGCCCACGGCCACCAGCGCGACGAGGGCCGCCGCCCCGAGGGCGGGAGCGAGGCGCGCCCTCCACCTGCGGCGCTCCGGACGGCGTTGCTCCAGTGACTCGGCCCGGCCGACGGCAGCCGCGACGCGCGCGCGAAGCGTCGAGCGCTCCCGGGCCGAGAGGCGATCGTTTGCCGTGGCGCTCATGGTGGCGAGCGCGCGCAACTCCGCGGAGCACCCGGAGCAGTCGCCGAGGTGGGCGGCCACGGCGGCCGCGGCGCGCGGCTCCAGCTTCCCGGCGACATATCCGCTCAGCAGGGCCGAGCAGGTCGTGTGGTCCATGGCTTCCTTCACGTCGTCTCGTTCGACGTTCGCGTCGCGCGGGGATGTTCCAGCCGCTCGGCGAGGAGCCGCCGGCCGCGGCTGATGCGTGACTTGACGGTTCCCAGGGCGACGCCGGAGATGCGGGCTATCTCCTCGTAGGGGATGCCTCCGAGGTCGTGCATGACCACCGCCTCGCGATAGTCCTCGGGCAGCGTCGCGAGGGCGCGCGCTAGGTCGATGCGCGCAACGCTGGTCTCGTCCACCGGAGCGCCCGGGGAGGGGTCTCCAGCCTCATCGGGTTCGGCTTCCAGCGTGGGCCCGCGCCGTCTCTTGCGCACCTGATCACGCGCCGCATTGATCCCTATGCGGTACAGCCACGTCGCGAACTCGGACCCGCCTCGGAAGCTCTCGGCGCGCCGGAAGAGCGAGATGAACGCCTCCTGCGTGGCGTCGAGCGCGTCTCCGCGGTCGCCTGTGATCCTCAGCGCGACGCCGAAGATGCGATCCTCGTGGCGCTGCATCAGCTCGGTGAAGGCGCTCTCGTCACCCCCGACGAAGCGTGCGAGCAGTTCCTCGTCGCGTTCCTCACGCGCCAAAGAACTTGACCTCGGCGATGTCGGCGTTCCCTCCCCCGCCTCCCGGAAGCGAGGTGATCCACACCAGCCACAGGCGCGCGCTCACGACGTCGAGCTCGAGATCCGTCGTCGCCGGGGAGTCGGAGCGCTCCCCGACGATGGCGAAGGCGCTCTCCTCGTCGCCCTCCCTGTCTCCGGCGCGCAGCTCGAAGGACAGCCCCGGCGAGTTCGTGAACACCCGCACCCGCTCCACCTCCTTGGCGTCTCCGAGGTCGAACAAGATGCCGACTCCAGGTTTGACCTCCTCGAGGGAGCTCTCATACGTCGACGTCCTCCACGCGGTCGAGGCGTCCCCGTCGAACGCCAGCTCGACCTCCTCCGGATGTTCGCCGTCTCCGCCGTGGGGATCGAAATCGCGCCCGCCGACGACGTCGAGAGCCCGTGCCGCGGGCGCACCGTTGCCCCCGGGGCCGGCGGGCGGGGTCTCCTCGGCGTCTCGTCCCTCGATCAGGAGCGGAGGCACGAGGAACGCCAGAGCGACGGCTACCAGGACCCCCGCCACGAGCGCGATCAGGCGCCGCGGCTCAGAGGACGTCGAGCTCTCCGCGGGACGGGGCTCGGGCTTCTCCGCGACGCCGGCATCGGTGCGCCGCTCGACGACGTCGAAGGTTGCCGTCGTGGCGCCACCCGCACCCCCCTGAAGCGCCGAGCGCATGTCGTCGGCGGATGCGTAGCGCTCGGCGGGGTCCTTGGCGAGCGCCCGCATCACGGCCGCCTCGAGGGTCTTCGAGATGCCCACGCGCACGCTCCGCAGCGGAGGGGGCGCGTCGCGCTGATGTTTCAATGCAACCCCGAGCCGGCCGTCGCCGACGAAAGGCGGGCGTCCCGCGAGCAGCTCGTATAGCAGGACCCCGAGCGAGTAGACATCCGAACGGGCGTCGGGCTCGAGCCCGGTGATCTGCTCCGGCGAGAGGTAGGTCACGGTGCCGAGTATCGACCCCGTCGTCGTGATGTCGCCGCCGACGAACGCCGCCTTGGCGATCCCGAAATCGCCGACCTTGACGGTTCCGTCGTCGCACACGAGGACGTTGGCCGGCTTGATGTCGCGATGCACCACGCCGAGCCTGTGCGCATGCGAGAGCGCGGCGCAGATCGTCACGGCAAGGGCGCACGCCTTGTCGGGCGGGACGGGACCGGAGCGCTCGAGCATGTCGCTGAGCGTGCCCCGCCCGCAATGCTCCATCACGATGTAATGCCGGTCGGGGCCCTCGGCATCGGGCTCGCTGCCGGAGTCGTAGATGGCCACGATGTGTGGATGCGCGAGGCGCGCCGCGGCCAGAGCCTCGCGGCGAAAGCGCTCGACGAAGTCGGCGTCCGCAGCCAGATGCGAGTGCAGGATCTTGATCGCGACCACGCGCGCCAGCACCTCGTCGCGCGCGCGCCACACGGTCGCCATGCCCCCGCCGGCTATCGGCGACTCCAGGTGGTAGCGCTGTGCGAGACGAATGGCGTCGGACGGCACGTCGTCGATGTTAGTGGGCTAGGTATCCCTCGCCGTCCGGGCATCGAGCGGCGCTCGACGACGGTGCCTCAGGTCGTCCCGGCCCGGCCGGTCGCGCCCGCCCGGACCCACCGGTGCGGCGCGAGGCGGCGCGCCACCAGCGTCTCCGCGCCGCGTTCCAGGGTGACTAGGAGAACCCGCTCTCGTCGACCTCCGCCGCAACGAGCTTCGCTCCGGAATCGGCCGCGAGCTGCTCCGCCGCCTGGGTCATCTGCGGCGAGTTGGCGACAAGACCCTGTTCTCGGACGTCCGAGGACAGGGTCACGGCCACCTGTTCGACGTGGAATCGAGCCGGATGTGGTTGAACACGATGGAGCTCGCGTCCAAGACGAGCACCGCGGGGATGGCGAGACCGGCCACGACCCTTCAACAGCCAGGTCCCGGTTCACACGTCGCGCTCGCTCGCTCGGCTCACAGAGCCTGTATCGGTTGACGGTTTCGTTCGCCTAAGCCTGCGGCAGGCGCAACCTTCGGGCCACGAGATCGCGGGCGGACCGGAGCTCCTCGACGTTCAACGCAAGAGCGAGACCGACGTAGGACGCGACGCCGAGCGCCACCGGCACCGCCACCGTGAGCGCCTGGCCTAGCAGAGTGGCGCCGTCTAGGGCGTGTTGCACGATCTGCAGGGTGACCCACACGATGATGCCCATGCCGCCACCCGCCGTAGCGATGCCGGCGGCGCTGGAGACGAGGTGACGTCCGTCGAGCCCGCCGATTCTGCGTGCGAGCGCCCGGAACAGCAAGGCGACCCCGAAGATGTAGGAGAGCGCGTGGCCGGCGGCCAGTCCCTGGACCTGCAGCAGGTAGAACATCGGGACGTTGACGGCGGTGTTGAGGGCGACCGCCCCGCAGTTGACGAGGAACGGCGTCTTGGTGTCCTGCAGTGCGTAAAAGGCGCGCAGGAGGAGCTGGAACAGAGAGAACGGCACCAGCCCCAAGACGAAGAAGCGCAGAACCCCTGCGACGAGCTCCACGGAGCTCTCCCGCATGACACCGTGCTCCAACAGCACGCGGATGATCGGCTCCGCGAGCAGGAGGTAGCCGACAGCCGCCGGCAGGATCAGCAGGAGCGTCGTCCGGATGCCGGTCGACAGACGCGCGCGGTAGTCGTCCCAGCGTTGGTTGACGGCGTGCTCACTCATGCCGGGAAGAAGGGCGGTGATCACGGATACGGCAAAGATGCCGTGGGGCAGCAAGAAGAAGGTGAAGGCGGCGACATAGGCTGAATAGCCGCCTTTCTGTCCGTTGGCGAGCCATTGGACGATGAGGTAGCCGATCTGGTTCGTGACGACGTAGCCGATGACAAAGACCGACAGGCGGGCGAGCTTGCGTATCGACGGATGTGAGATGGACAACGTGGCCCGATAGCGCCCCATGCCTCGCAGCCACGGCAGCAACGCGAGGGCCTGCAGCACAACACCAAGGGTCGTTCCCCCACCGATGATCCACAGCTGCGTGCTCGTGATCGAGTCGAGTCCGCCGACCGCTCCATAGGATTGGTAGAAGGCGACGAAGACCGCGATGACCGCGAGGTTGTTGAGGATGGGGGTGTACATGGGAGGACCGAAACGCTTGTTCGCATTGAGAAGGCCCGACGCAACCGCGTAGATCCCGTAGAAGATGATCTGGGGAATGAAGAGCCGTAGCAGGAAGGCGAGGACCTCTTGCTGCAGCTGCGCCTGTGGGCCGGCGCGCACCGCGTAGAGCCGGGCGATCCAGGGGGCGGCCGCGATCCCCAGCGCCGTGATCGCGGTGAGCCCAACGACGGACAGGTTGATGACGGCGCTCGCCACCCGCCACGCCCGCTCGCGGCCCTCCTTGTCGAGTAGCTCGACGAAGACCGGAACGAACACAGATGTCAGCACACCGCCGAGCACGAGCTCGTAGATGATGTTCGGAGCCGTGTTGCCGAGGTGGTAGGTGTCGGCGAGACGCCCCGACTCCACGATGCCCAACGCCGCGGTTACGGCGGCCAGGCGCAGCAACCCGGTGGCGCGCGACAGCACGGTGCCCAACGACATCACTGCCGTTGCGCGCCTCAGCGAGCTCAAGCGGTTGCGGGTCCGGAGGCGTCGTCGGGGGCGGCCCCGCCGCGGCGACGGAGGGCGCGCAGCGTGTAGAACAGCACGAGGTATACGAGCGCGCCGAGGGTGAGGAAAAGTGCGATCCGGTTGAACTCCGTCGACCTGATCCTGATGTTCTCGCCGCCCGCCTCGCCCATGTCGAGAGCGCCGTCCGGCGTCGTGAGCTCCACCTCCATGGAGAAGTTGCCGCTGGCCCTCGCCGCGGCCTCGACCGTGAAGGGCTTGTTGCCGGGCGCCACGTTCAGCGTGTCGTAGAAGTCGGGGCCCTCACCGAAGTCGAGCCCGATCGAGCGGAGATGGATCTGGACCCTCACGTCGAAGGGATTGTCGTTGAACAGCACAAGGGGGATCGCCTGCTCACGCGAGGTCAGCGTCACGGCGTTGCGGCCGCCGACCTGCACGTTGCTCAGGTAGCGCCCGACCTCTTCCCGCGGCACCTGCGCGAAGCTCTCGCCCTCCTCGACGAGCGCAAGGTCCGTCCACCACAGGCGGCTCTGGGCCACGAGGATGTCCCGCCGCAGACGGGTTATGAGTTCCACGCTCGGCTCTGCGGTGGCGAAGCTCTCGATGTCGGCAGAGGCGCTCGTGACGACCTCGAGGTAGGCGCCGTTCGGCGCGTTGCGAAGCTGTGATGCGACATCGACGACGTCGCGCTGCACGGCAACGGTGCTCTCCTCGAGCGCGCGCTCCGGAGTCAACGTGCGCAGCCATGGAGCGCGGGCGAGGCCCGTGAAGAGCCGCCGCGCGAGCGCGCGCGGCGGATGCCACAACGACGGGATCGTGAAGTGCACGACCCTGCCGGCGAGACTGGGTGCCTCCTCGCGGATCATCGCCGTCTCGGCGAAGAGCCGCTGCAGGTCCAGGGCCTCGTCTCCCTCCCGCACGAGCGCGCCGAACCGCTCCTGGAGTCCGGCGTCGGCCACGAACCCCGTCGTCGTGCCCTCGAGGGTCTTCACCTGCACCGGACAGGCGAACGTGGGAACGCCTTCGGGGCAGCCTGCCGCCGCCGGATCCCCGGGCTGCTCGACGGAGTCGGATGAGAACAGGGTGTTGAGCTGTCCTCCCGGCGCGGCACGGCGCGACTGGAGCGCCTCGAGCGTCGGGGCGTCGAGCCTGCCGGCAGGAGGGAAGATCCACGTCTTGCCGAGCGCCCCGAGCTGTAGGTCCAGGGCGTCGCTCAACACGTCTTGAGCCTCCGACCACTGCCTCAAGGCGAGGTCGCCGTCGCCGGTCGACGGGTTGCCGGTCGTGGGCAGGTCCGGCGCGGAATAGGGCACGAGCAGCGGCTGGACGCCGCGGCGCTCGAGCAGGTCGCGGAGATCGTCGAGCAAGGCGCGCGCCGCTTCCGCCACGCGGTCTTGTGCCCCGATCTCCCGTTTCCCCTCGTCGCCGAGCCGCACGAAGCCGTCGGCCAGGTCGGCGATCTCTTCGACGAGACGCGGGGTCGGGGCGACGCCGACGCGCAGTCCACGGTGCTGCACGAGCTCGGAGAGCAGCGCGTGCAGCCATCCCCCCCGGGTGAGCGCCTCTTCGAGGGGCCGGGTGCCGGTGACCGGGTCGAGCGCGAACGCGCCGGTTGGGTCGCGCGCCGGGATGGCGCTGAGCGCGAGCACGGGCACCACGTTGAGCGGGGTCTGGGGCGTGCTGGGATAGAAGACGAGGTCGGTCGTGAAGAGGTCGAGCGACGAGTCCGAGAGCAGCCGGCCCAGCGACACCTGCAGCGGATACACGCCGCTCGGAGAATCCTCGTCGAGCCCCAATGACGACAGCGGCGCGCCCACGGCGACGGTTCGCTCGGCGCCCGGGGCGATGGTCGTGTTGGCTCCCAGGAACGGCTTGGTCCTGGTCCCGATCAGGGTCTCGGGCGGAGACTCGAAGCTGTCGTGCAGCGCCGTGCGGCTCTCGATCCGGTCGAACGCGAGGAGCTGGACCTGATAGTCCTGGAGCGGGTCGTCGGTGTGGTTCGAGATGCGCAGCGTCAGCCCGAGGCCGTCGTTCTCGTCGTGCCATGATGGCTGGCTCACGAGGGTCAGCTGGATCCGTTCGTTCGACCCCTGAGCGTGCGCCGGCGCGGTCCACTGCGCCGCCTGCGACGCCGCAAGAAGCAGCGCGACGAGCGCGACGCCGACGCACCTGACGAGGGGGATCATCCTCGTCAGCATAGAGAGAAGGCCCCGCTTTTTCGGGCGGGGCCTGATCGAAGGTGAGAGTTAGGAGCCGGAGCTTACTTCGAGCCGCCGATCCGCCCGATGCGCTGATAGAAGCCGGTGCCGTAGCGCTGCTTGGTGGTTTCGCCACCTTTCTTGCCGCCGATGCGACCGATGCGACCGAAGTGCTCTTCGCCGTAGCGCTCCTTCGTCGTCCGCCCGCCCTTGCGTCCCGCCTCGGCCCTGCTCATCTTGCGGCTCTCGTTCATGGCTCCTCCGTGAAGTTGTCAAGACCCCCCGTCCAGGCGACCTTGCTCCATTACCCGTCGGGGTTGTTGCGAAACAAGCATTTCTCGGGTTGCTCCCGCAGTCCTCAATCGTCCCGGCCGTCGTGCCGATTCTCTCAATGCCGGGGGGTTCATCCTCGATCCAGGAGCGTCTTTGCATGGCCAACATCACCGAGTTCCTGAGGTACGTCGTCGACAACAAGGCGTCGGATCTCCACATCAAGGCGGGAGGGCCGCCCTCGGTCCGTCTGAGCGGACGGCTCGAGAAGGCACCGTTCGCGCCGATGTCCTCGGCGGACTGCGAACGCGTCGCCATGGAGATCATGGATGTGGACCAGGCGCAGCTCTTCAAGACCAGGGGCGAGATCGACTTCGCGCACTCCGAGCCGGGTCTCGGTAGGTTCAGGACCAACGTCTTCCGTCAGCGAGGAAGCGTTGCGCTGGCGCTGAGGCGGGTGCTCCCGGGCAGCCCGGCGTTCGAGACCCTCGGCCTGCCGCCGGTCGTGCGGACGTTGTCGGACGAGCAGCGCGGGCTCGTGCTCGTGACGGGGCCGACGTCGTCGGGCAAGACGACGACGACGGCCGCCATGCTCAACCACGTCAATGCGACGCGCTCGTGCCACATCCTCACGATCGAGGATCCGATCGAGATCCTGCATGCCGACCGCATGGCGATCGTGAGCCAGCGAGAGATCGGCGCCGACACCCTGGACTTCGCGGCGGCGCTGCGGGCGGCGATGCGTCAGGACCCCGACGTCATCTTCGTAGGAGAGATGCGCGATCCCGAGACGGTCAAGGCGGCGCTGCAGGCCGCGGACACAGGCCACATGGTCATCTCGACGCTGCACACGATCGACGTCTCCGAGACGGTCAACAGGATCATCGACTTCTTCCCGCCACACCAGCAGAAGCAGACGAGGGTCTCTCTGGCGGGCTCACTCAAAGGCATCGTGTCGCAGCGCCTCGTGAGACGGGCGGACGGCAGAGGCCTCGTGCCGGCCATCGAGGTGCTCGTGATGAACGGGCGGATCCGGGACCTGGTGCTGGATCCGGAGAAGACCCACTCGATCCACGACATCGTGGCGGAATCGGGGTTCTACGGCATGCAGACGTTCGACCAGGCGCTTCTGAACCTGTTCCGAGCGGGCATGGTCGCGCTCGAGGACGCCCTCGATGTGGCCACGAACCCGCACGACTTCCAGATCGCCCTGCGCCGGGAAGGCCTGCAGCCGGTCTCCTGACCCACGCGGCGTGGACCGCGGGAGCGGGCACTACGCTCGCGCTTGTGAACCCCCGCGCTGAACCCTCGGCGCGCGCCGCGCTGGCGCGCCTCTTGTCCGACGATTCGCCCGCGATGACGCTCGCCGGGCGCTTCCGGGAGCGCGGGCACGAGCTCTACCTCGTGGGCGGTTACCTGCGCGACGCCCTGCTGGGCCGCGCGCGCGGCGACCTCGACCTCGCGACCGATGCGGCGCCCGAGGAGACGCACGAGGTGATCCAGCCCATCGCGGCGAGCGTGTGGCTCCAGGGCATCGGTTTCGGGACCGTCGGAGCCAAGATCGGTGATCTCAGCGTCGAGATCACCACCTTCCGGACCGAACGCTACGAGGCCGCATCGAGACATCCCGAGGTGGACTTCTCCCGGGACATCAGGACCGACCTATCGCGCCGCGACTTCACGATCAACGCGATCGCGGTGAGGTTGCCGGAGCGCGAGAAGGTCGATCCCTTCAACGGAATCGGAGATCTCAGTGCGCGCCTAATCAAGACGCCGGGCGACCCGATCGCGTCGTTCACCGATGACCCACTGCGGATGCTGCGCGCGTTCCGCTTCGCATCGCAGCTCGGGTTCACGATCGTGGACGATGTGCTCGAGGCGATCGCCAAGCTCAGGGAGCAGATCCTCACGGTCTCGGCGGAGCGGATCCGCGACGAGCTCACGAAGCTGGTGCTCGGGGGCGCGCCGGCCGCGGCCTTGCGGCAGGCCGAGGCCACGGGCCTCGCCGAACTCTTCCTCCCCGAGCTGTCGTCGCTCAAGCTCGAGCAGGATCCGGTCCACAGGCACAAGGACGTGTTCGCCCACACGCTCGCCGTGCTCGAGCAGACGGAGCCGGTCCTCGAGCTGCGCCTCGCCGCCCTCCTGCACGACATCGGCAAGCCCAAGACCCGTCGCTTCGGACCTGAAGGAGTCTCGTTCCACCACCACGAGGTGGTCGGAGCAGACATGGCGCGCCGCCGACTGCAGGCGCTTCGCTATCCGAACGAGGTCGTTCATGCGGTGAGCGAGCTGATCCGGCTGCATCATCGCTTCCACACCTACAGGCTCGGGTGGAGCGATTCCGCGGTCAGACGATACGTGCGCGCTGCAGGTCCGCTCCTGGGACGCCTCAACGACCTCGTGCGAGCCGACTGCACGACCCGCAATCGCGACAAGGCGCGGGAGCTCGGGGAGCGCATGGACGAGCTCGAGCAGCGCACGCGTGAGCTCGAGGCCGAAGAGGAGTTGGCAAGCATCCGTCCCGAGCTCGACGGCAACGAGGTCATGTCCTACCTCGGCGTGCCGCCGGGGCGTATCGTCGGCGACGCGCTCGGGTTCCTCCTGGAGGTCCGCCTCGACGAGGGCCTGATCGGCAAGGAGGAGATCATCCGGCGCCTCGGGCAGTGGGCGCGCGCACGCGGCATCGAGCCGGCCCAGGAACGGTGAAGGCTCCCCAGCACCCGGGCCGGGCCTACTTCACCGACGTCGCCGAGCACCTCGGGCGCGCCTATCTGAGGTACGGCTTCACCAAGGGCACCGGTCAGGAGGTCTCGTTCCTGCTCGAGGTGCTCTCTCTGCCGCGCGGAGCACGGATGCTCGACGTCGGGTGTGGGCCTGGCAGGCATGCGGTCGAGCTCGCGCGCGCAGGGATCGCCGTCACCGGGGTCGACGTCTCGCGCAGGTTTCTCGACATCGCCGCGGAAGCGGCCCGTGCGGCAGCCGTGTCGGCCTCGTTCTTCGAGGTCGATGCGCGCCAGATGCCTTTCGACGACGAGTTCGACGCAGTCGTGTCGATCTGCCAGGGCGGCTTCGGACTGATGGGTCCCGACGACCCGCTCGTGTTGCGCCGCATGGCCGAGGCGGCGCGCCCCGGCGCCCCGGTCGTCGTGACCGCGTTCAACGCGTTCTACGAGGAGCGCCATGAACGCGACGAGGCGACATTCGATCTCGACGCCGGCGTCGTGCACGAGCGCTCGACGATCCGGAGCGAGGACGGCGACGAGCGCGACGTCGATCTGTGGACGAGCGTCTACACGCCGCGCGAGCTCCGCTTGCTCGCGCTCGGCGTGGGTCTCGTGCCGGAGGCGTTGTGGGGCGTCGAGCCGGGCCGCTTCGGGCGCCGCACGCCGAACATCGAGCTCCCCGAGCTCATGCTCGTCGCGCGCAAGCCTTAATCCGGCTCGAACATCCCGGCGCGCCGCATGGCGACGCCCAAGAGAGCCGCCAGCAGCAGCGTGACGAGCCCCGCAGGTACCAGCAGCGCGCGGAACGTGACGCCGGCGAAGACAACCAGCAGGGCTGCCGCGAGGACGCTCGCGAGGTTGTAGAGGATGTCGTAGAGCGCGAAGGCGCGGCCGCGGTACTCGTCGGGCATCTCCTTCTGCACGCGGGCGTCGGTGGCGATCTTCGCCACGTACGCGCCGAGGCCGCCGAGCGCGGTGAGTCCGAGAACCGCACGCAGGTCGAGGATGCCGCCGAGCGCGGCGATGCCCCCGCCCGAGATGGCGAACCCGAGCAGGATCAACCCTGCGCTGCCGAGGCGACGTCCGAGCCGCGGGGCCGTCAGAGCGCCCACGAAGGCGCCTACCGACGAGACGCCAAGGGCAAGCGCGCCTGCGGAGATGCGCCCGAAGCGGTCGCCCGCCCCGGGATACTGCTGCTTGATGACGAGGATCGCGGCGATCGCCGTGAGCATGACTGCCGCTCTCAAGACGAAGATGCCGCTCAGAGCGAGTCGCGCCGGCCGGCGGCTCCAAACCGCTCCGAGTCCCTCGACCAGCTCGCGCGCCACCCGCGCGGCCGCCGCCGCGGCGCTCTCGGTGACCGGCGCGCCGTGTGACATGGGATGGGAGATGCGGCGCGACGTCATCGCCGCGCCGCCGTAGACGAGGCCCGCCAGCGCGAACACGACGGCCGGCGCCAGTGCCGCAACGCCGCCGAAGCCGATGACGCCTCCGAGTAGTGCGGCGATCATGCCGCCCCCGCCGGACACGGCGTTGCCCCGCAACAGCTCGTGCTCGTGCAGCACGACCGGAAGCGCGGCCGACTTCGTGGTGAGGAAGAGCCTCCCGAAGCCCAGCAGGACCAGCAGGCCTATGTACAGGGCGGAGTCGCCGGGTAGCGGGGCGGCCCACAGCGGCAGGGACGCGAGGAGCGCCCCGCGCACAACGTTCGTCCACACCAGCAGCGCCCGCCGGTCCCAGCGATCGACGAAGACGCCGAGGAAAGGCGCAACGAAGGAATAGGGGACGAGCGTGAGCGCGAACACCGCAAGGATGCGAGCAGGCGTCCCTTGGGCGCCGGGCTCGAGCACGATCGCGTCGGCGAAGGCGGCCTGCGCCATGCCGTCCGCACACTGTGCGATGAACTGTGCGCCGAGCAGGAGACGTACGTCGCGCTCGCGCAGCAGCGAGCGAAGCCCGGTCGCGCGCTCGCGTAGGGGCCGCGTCAGAACGTGCGCCGTGGGCGCCTCCTTCGCTGAGGGTGCGGGTGAGAGCCTCGGAACTACGGCTGCGCGCTAAACGGCGTTTCCAACCCCGAGGCGAGCCCCCCGGCAGCGTGCCCGTTGCCGCCGGCGCTCCCCCGGATGCTGCCTGTGACGGGCGCGAGCGTCTCGGCGATGAAGGCCTCGACCAGGTCCCGGGCGACGTTGTCGGCGTACTGCACGGGCGGCGACTTCATGAAGTAGGCGCTGGGCCCGAGCAGCGGGCCACCGATGCCCCGGTCCAGCGCCAGCTTGGCGCAGCGGACCGCGTCGATCACGACGCCCGCGGAGTTGGGAGAGTCCCACACCTCGAGCTTGAGCTCCATGGAGATCGGCACGTCGCCGAACTCGCGGCCTTCGATCCGGATGTAGGCCCACTTGCGGTCCTTGAGCCACGGGACGTGGTCGGAGGGGCCGATGTGGATGTCCTCGGCATCGATCCCCGCCGAGATCTGCGACGTGACCGATTGGGTCTTGGAGATCTTCTTGGACGTCAGTCTCTTGCGCTCGAGCATGTTCATGAAGTCCATGTTGCCGCCGAAGTTGAGCTGGTACGTGTGGTCTATGACCACGCCGCGGTCCTCGAAGAGCTTGGACAGCACCCGGTGCGAGATCGTGGCGCCTACCTGGCTCTTGATGTCGTCTCCGATGATCGGCACGCCACGCTGTTCGAAGCGGCGCGCCCAGTCGTCGGTGGTCGCGATGAACACGGGCATGCAGTTGACGAGCGCCACTCCGGCCTCGAGGGCCTGCTCCGCGTAGAAGCGGGCGGCGTCTTCCGAACCTACGGGAAGGTAGTTGATCAAGACGTCCGTCTCGGTGCTGCGAAGGACCTCGACGACGTCGACCGGCGCCGCATCGGATTCGGTGACGACCTCCTTGTAGTACTTGCCCAGCCCGTCGAGCGTCGGGCCCCGGAGCACCTCGACACCGGCATGAGGTGGCTCGAAGAACCTCGTTGTGTTGTTGGGCTCGACCCAGATGGCGTCTGAGAGGTCGAGGCCTACCTTGTCGGCGTCGACGTCGAACGCGCACGAGAACTCGATGTCTGAAACATGAAGACCGCCGAGAGCCACGTGCATCAGCCCGGGGACCCGCTCGTCGGTGCGAGCCTTCGCGTAGTAGCCGACGCCTTGGATCAGCGAGGAGGCGCAGTTTCCGACCCCCACCACTCCAACTCTGACCTTCGTCATGCTTGCCTCCCAGTCTGCCTAGACGTCCGGGCCGTGCCGGACGGTTGTCTGCGCCGGCCGGGACACTTCGGCCGCCCTGGTCTTGTCGGAGCCGGAGTCGCCGGGCTCCCTCTCGTTCGTGATGAGCTCGTCGATCCAGCGGATGTCGCTCTCGGTCACGGCCATGTCGTGGTTCTGCAGGGACTGGGCGTAGCCGTCGATCCGCTCGTGATAGGTGCGCATGTTCGCCCGGAACTCGGCCAGCTTCTCCTGGAGATAGGCGCGCCTGCGCTCGAGCAGGGCCAGGCGCTTCTCGGGCCTCAGGTAGCGGAAGAAGGCGAGCTTGAGCGTGAAGTGCTCCGCATCCACCGCCGCTGCGCTTTCCTCGAGGAGGCTCGTGAAAAGCTCCTCGCCTGCCCCCGTGATCCGATAGACGGTCCGGCGCCGCCCTCCGCCCAAGCCGGCCTTGGCGCTGCGCCCCCGGGTCTCGGCCTGTCCCTGGACCGCACCAGAGCGCGCCAGGCGCCTGAGCGTCGGGTACAGAGAGCCCCACGACACCTGCCACAGCGGGCCCAGCATGGCTCCGAGTTGTTTGCGCAGCTCATATCCATGCATCGAGCGCTCTTTGAGCAATCCGAGGACGGCGAGGTCCAGGGTTCCCGAGTGCTTCACCGAAAGGCCCCTTCAGCTATCGAGACGATATATCGACACGATATATCAAGCGCTCGGGGTGGAGAACCGGGTTCGGGCCGCCGAACCTCGGAGGGACCAGCCCCTCGCTGCGGTCCGTCCCCGCGGTGCGCCTTCGCAAGACCCGGCCGAGCCGCCGCGCCGAGGGCGGTTTACCATCGTCTCATGTCCGAGACCGGCCGCTCCTTCGACCCCAGGCGCCCGCCGCGCCTTGACGGCCCCACCGTCGACTACAGCCTGGCGCGCCGCTCCACGATCGCGGCGCTCAAGCGAGGCCGGCTGCACACCGGCGACGTCTGCGACGCCCATCCCGAGCTCATCCGGGCCGCCAAGAACATCGGCAAGGACTCAGACGGGCGTTGCCCGGTGTGCTCGCACGAGGCCCTGCGCCGGGTCCGCTACGTCTACGGCGACGACCTGCGGCACAACAACGGGCGTGTGGTGTACCCGGAAGAGTGGCTGGACGAGCTGCGGCGCTCGCACGAGCAGTTCACCTGCTATGTCGTGGAGGTCTGCGTCGACTGTTCTTGGAACCACCTCTTGCGCTCGTACATGACGGGCACGCGCTGGGCGCGTCCGGCGCGCCGGGCGGCCGGCGAGGACGGCCCGGTCGGCGAGCGCGAGGAACGCTCCGACCCGAGCAGTTGATGAGCAACTCGGCCACGATCCGAGAGCTCGGACCCCACGACACCGGCGCGGCCTACCGCGTGATGGCGTCGCTGCGCGAGCTGTCCTCCGAGATCGAGTTCGTAACGCGGGTCAACGAGCTGCAGCGCCTCGAGGGCTACCGAGTGATCGGCTCCTTCGAGGACGGTGACTCCACCTGCGTCTCGGTTGCCGGGTTCAGGGTCGCCCACAACCTCGCGTGGGGCAGCTTCCTTTACGTCGACGACCTCGCGACCCTGCCGGAGCGCCGCGGACGGGGGCATGCGGGGGCACTCGTGGCGTGGCTTCACCACGAAGCCGCCCGGCTGGGTTGTGACGAGGTCCACCTCGACTCGGGGACCCACCGCCACGGAGCCCACCGCTTCTACTTCGGCCAGGGCATGCACGTCAGCTCGTTCCACTTCTCGGTCGAACCCCAGGCGCGCCCACGCGGCGCCGGGGAAAGCCCCTAGCGCTCGACCTGCGCGCGAGCGCGAGCCACGTGCCGACGGCGGCCCCCCCGAGCGCGACGTTCCTCCCCCCCAGGAGGGCAAGCGGCAGCGCATCGCCGGCGAGCAGGTCGTTGTAGAGAAACGGGTACAGCGCCTGACTGAGAGCGGCGGCCGGTGCCAGCAACAGGATCGCGGGTCCGACGGAGGGGTGCTTGAAGGCGAGTGCGGCGGCGGCGAGCGCGCTTAGCCACAGCAGGAACTGGGGCGACAGGACGGTGCCGACCACCATGGTCCCCGCCAGGGTGGCGAACAGCGCAGCCGCCAGGCGGGCCACATGGCCCCGCTCCACGAGGCGCGCCGTGAGCCACGTCCCGCCGCCGAGCGCGACCACCGAGAGGGCGTCCGCGAACGCCTCGAGGCGCCCCGCCGCATCCGCCGCGACGTGGAACGCTCCGAAGTTGTACGCCACGGTGACGGGACGCCCGGTCTTGGCGAGCAGGAGCAACGCCAGGCCCCAGGTGCTCTCGACCTGGATGCCGCGCTCCGAGTGGTAGCCGAGCACGCTGTCCCACAACGCGTCGAGCGTGCCCAGCAACGGAAGCAGAGCGATCAGGACGACGCCTGCGACGCCTGCGACGAGCCGCCTCCTGTCTCCGGCACCGGTCCACGCGGCCGGCACCAGGAGGGCGGGATAAAGCTTCGCCAGGGCGCCGAGCGCGAGCGCTGCGCCCGCTCCGAGCCAGGACCTCGCCGTCGTGCGCTCGATCGCCCAGATCGTCGCGACCGCGGGCACGAGGTCGAGCCGTACGTACGCGATGGGCCCCAGCAGGGGGATCAGCACGACCCACGACCAGGCGCCGAGCAACGAGCCTCGCCGCCGAGCGATGACGACGAGCCCGGCGAGCCCGGCGGCGTCCACCACGAGCATGGAGACGATGAAGCCGGTGCGATAGGAGTGCCCGCCGGATTCCCACGGGATGGGAGCGACGAGGAACGGCAGCGCCGCAGGCGGGTATTCGATGCGCACCTCGGAGTAGGGGGCAAGCCCCTCGAGCGCCAGAGCGCCGCCCCAGAAGCGGTACCGCTCGGGGTCGCCTGTGATCTTGACCTCCGGCGCCCCGTAGGTCTGGGGGTGATCCGCGAGCCACGCTCCGAGCAGCCGGGTGACGACGAAGACGGTCAGCAACGCGACGCCGGCGCGCCGGCTCACCTCGAGGCGGGCCGGCACTGCCTCAGAAGAACCACGCGCCGCTCGTGAAGACGACGACCCCGAGGGTCGCGAGGGGCGCCAGCGTCACGAGGACGAGGTCGTGCCACCCGGGACGCGCGCGCGTCGCGGCGGCGAGGAAGACGACCGCCGGAAACAGCGACAGGAGCATCCTCGGGATGCTGAAGTACCAGGTGCTGGTCAGCAGCGAGGCCATCACTGCGCCCATGTACGCGGCGTAGCCCCACGCGCGTTTCCGCAGGGCCCACGCGACGAAGCCCACGCCCAGCGCCGCGGCGACGATCTCGGCGCGCCACGCGAAGAGCCAGTTGGACGGATAGTCGACCCCGGACCACGTGTTCCAGGTGCTCACGAAGGAGCTCACGGGGTTCGTGAAGTCGCGGTACCACCCGAGCCGCTGGGCGGTGAGGAAGAAGAGGACGTCGCCCCTGGTCGCGCCGAGGTAGGCGCCGTAGGCGATCACGGGCAGCACTGCGAGCGCGAGGCTGCCGAGCGCGGCGCGCACGCGGGCGCGCGCGAAATCGTGCTGAGAGAGGTACTCGACGACGAGTCCCAGCACCAGGAACAGGCCCACGGCGCGCGTCGCCACCGCGAGCGCCGCAGGCGGGCCGACGAGCTCCCAGCGGCGGCGGCGGGCGAAGAAGAACGCGGGGATGGCTCCGGCGAGATAGAGCGCCTCGCTGTAGGGGGCGACGAGGAACACTGCGGTGGGGAAGAGCGCGAGATAGAGGACGGCGCGCCGCCCCGCCCCCGCGCCGGCATCGTGCTCGGCGAGCCTGAACAGGAACGCAAAGGCGACGAGCGAGGCCCCGGCCGAAACGATCAGTCCCGCGGCCGCGAGCGGAAGGCCGGCGACGCCGACGAGACGAAGCAGGAGGGGAAAGCCCGGGAAGAAGGCGCCGTCGTTCGGTCCCGCGCCCGCGTACCCGCGCTCTGCGATGGCGAAGAAATGCGTGGCGTCCCAGCGCGCCCAGAGGTCGAGGAAGCCAACGGTGAGGCCTCCCCGGCTGGTGGCGAGGAACCACGCGCCTGCGTAGGCGACGACGAGGAAGACGACGCGCGTCAGCAGGAGGATCTTGCCCGCCTCCCGCCAGGACACGTCGAGCGTGCGCACGAGCGACGCGGCCGAGGTGCGGGCGCGAAGTTTCCGTGACGAGGCCTCCACGCTCGGACAAGCCTCGCACGTCGCCGCGTTCCCGTTCGGCGCGCGGCGCTGGGCGTGACTCTCATCGCGGCGCGCGCGATGTGCGCCGCGCCGCCAACCTGTCGCAGGCGCGGACTAGGCTGAAGCTCGTCGGATCGGTGATCCGCTCGGGCCGGGCCGTCGAAAGGGGGTGCTACCATCGTCGCTCGTCGCAGCGTTGCCGTTGCGAACGGTCCCCTGCCCTCGGCCGCAGGCGTACGCCCGCGGGAGGGCCTCGGAGCCAGGACGGCTCGAGTCCGGAGGAGGAATAGTGCGCAAGTACGAAGCCATGGTCATCGTGGACGCGCGCCTCGAAGAGGGCGACATCCAGAAGGCCGTCGACAAGACCCTCACGGTGATCACCGACTCCGGGGGTCAGGTCGGCAAGGTCGATCGATGGGGTGTCCGCAGGTTCGCCTACGAGATCGATCACCAGCACGAGGGCTACTACTTCGTGGCGGATTTCACAGCGCCCGACGAGTCCGTCGACAGACTGAAGCGGACGATCCAGATATCCGACGAGTTCATCCGGGGCAAGATCGTCCGTCCTGAGTAGGGCGGGCGCCAGGCGGCAAGGAGAGGTTCATGGCCAACAACAACGTGATCACGCTCGTCGGCAACATCACCGACGACCCGGAGCTGCGCTTCACGCCCGGCGGCGCAGCCGTCGCGAACTTCACGGTCGCGGTCAATCGGCGCCAGCCGGGTCAGAACGGCGGCTGGGAGGACAAACTGGACGGGTTCTTCCGCTGCAGCTGCTGGCGCGAGATGGCCGAGAACGTCGCGGAGTCCCTCCAGAAGGGCATGAGGATAGTGGTGACCGGACGGCTGCAGCAGCGCTCGTGGGAGGACCAGGAGGGCAACAAGCGCTCGGCCGTCGACATCCAGGTCGACGAGGTCGGCCCCTCGCTGCGCTGGGCCACGGCCGCGGTGCAGAAGTCGACGCGCACCTCCGGCGCCCAGCAGGGCGGCCAGGATCCCTCCGGCGGCGCGCCGCGCGGCGGGGGACAGGGCGGCGACTGGGGCGCGGCACGCTCCGGCGCCGCACAGGGCCAAGGCGCCGCACAGGGCCAAGGCGGCGCACAGGGCGAAGGCCGGGGCGGGGACTGGGGCGCGCCGGCACCGGTCGGCGCGCCTGAAGGCGAAGCAGGCTTCTAGGCCATGGCGAGAGACAGAGATCGCAGAGGCTCAAAGCCCAAGTCGTCGAGCAAGGGTCCGATCAGGAAGAAGAAGAAGTTCTGCCAGTTCTGCGCCGACAAGGCCACCTACGTCGACTACAAGGACATCGCGCTCCTGCGCCGCTTCCTCAGCGAGCGCGGCAAGATCAGGGCGCGCCGGGTCACGGGCAACTGCGCGCAACATCAGCGCTTCGTCGCCACGGCCGTGAAGAACGCGCGCGAGATGGCGCTGATCCCGTACTCGAGCAGGTAGGAGACGTGGGGTGAAGGTGATCCTGTCCGACGACATCCAGCCGCTCGGCCGCAAGGGCGACGTCGTCACGGTCGCGGACGGCTACGCGCGCAACTACCTCGTGCCGAAGGGGCTCGCGCTCGTTGCAACCAAGGGCAGCTTGCGCCAGGCGGAGCAGATGCGTAGCGCGCGCGAAGAGGCGCAGCGCAAGGAGAAGGAGGCCGCGGCGCGCAAGGTCGCGGTCCTCGGCTCGCAGCCGGTCTACATCTCGGCGCGCGCGGGTGAAGAGGGACGGTTGTTCGGCTCGGTCACTAGATCCGACGTCGCCCGCGCGGTCGAGGAGCAGCTGGGCGAGGTCGTCGACCGCCACAACGTGCGCCTCGACGACCCGATCCGCAAGCTCGGCGTGCACCAGGTCGAGGTCCATCTCCATGAAGAGGTCAACGCGCTCGTGAACGTCGAGGTCATCTCGCACGACGAGGTCGAGGAGTAGCAGCCTCAGGCGCGTAACCCACAGGGCGCGCCCGATATCCACATGTATTGGGGGCTTGTCCTCCACAGCTTCCTCCACATAGCGTCTGGGATCGGCTCTTGAGCCACGCTCGGCCCTCCCCGCCACTTCCCTCCGGCGTTCCGCCGAGAACCTGTCACACCACTGTGCGAACATACGTTCGGAGAGGAAGGAGCGACGTGGCGCAGCGGGCAGCGATAGGACGAGCACCGGTTAACCGGATCCCTCCGCACAACGTCGACGCCGAGCTGTCGGTCCTCGGCGCCATGCTCGAGTCCAAAGAGGCCATCGCCAACGTCATCGAGATCGTCCAACCGGAGGACTTCTACCAGCCCGCGCACACGGCGGTCTACGAGGCGATCCTGCACCTCTACGGCGCGGGGCAACCGGCCGACGCAGTCACCGTCGCCGACGAGCTCAACCGCCGCAGTGAGCTCGATGCCATCGGCGGGCGGCCTTACATCCTGGGCCTTCTCGAGGCCTATCCCACGGCTTCCTCGGCCGGCCGCTACGCGCGCATCGTCGAGGAGCACGCGCTCCTGCGCCGGCTCATCGACGCGGGCAACCAGGTGCAAGAGATCGGCTTCGCCATCCCCGAGGACGTGGCCGCCGCGGTCGACCACGCCGAGGAGCTCGTCTACGCCGTCGGCGATCGCAGACTCCGCAACGACGTGCAGCCGATCCACAAGCTCCTGGTCGAGAACATGGAGGCGATCGAGGCGCTCTACGACAGGGGCGAGCATGTCACGGGCCTCGCGTCCGGCTTCCCGGACCTGGACGAGAAGACGGCGGGCTTCCAGCCGTCGAACCTGATCATCGTGGCCGCCCGGCCCAGCATGGGGAAATGCGGAAGCGGCGGAACGCTGCTCGTTGACCCAGAGACCGGCGAGCGCGTGACGCTCAAGAGCTTCGTGGACGAAAGACGATCCAACGTCCTCACCGCTGCTGCCGATGGTTCGGTTGTGCCTGCGCGGGTTAGCGACTGGATCGAAAGTGGCATCCAGGAGTGCTGGCGGCTGACGACTCGAACCGGGCGAAGCATCGACGTAACGGCCGAGCATCCGTTTCTTACGGTTTCCGGCTGGAGGCCGCTAAGTGATCTTCGGCCTGGCTCTCGCATCGCTACCCCTCGTGTCCTTCGAGCGTGCGGAAGCGACCGAACTTGGTCGCTGGAGCGCGTTCGACTTCTGGGCTATTACATCGCTGAGGGCGGCCTGACGAAGACCCAGCCATTCTTCACGAATGTGGATGCCGTGATCCGACAGGACTTCGAGCATTGCATAGACGCCGAGTTCGTCGACTGCTCTATCCGCTACTCAGGGTGGTCCATGGCCGTCCGCGCCAAGCGTCGGAGGAAGCAGCCTAACTCCGTCACGCTCTGGCTTCGAGACCTCGGGCTCATGGGTAAGCGGGCAGAGCACAAACGGTTCCCCGATCGTGTTTGGCGGTTCGATCGTGAACGTCTCGCGTGCTTGCTCGCGGTGTTGTTCAGCTGCGACGGCACCATCTACTCCGTGGCAGGTTATCCGCGCATCGAGTTCGCCGTCGCGTCGCAGGGCCTCGCCGAAGACGTGCACCATGCCTTGCTCCGGTTTGGCATCATCGCCAAGCTGTGGCGAAAGACGGAGCGCTGCTGGCGCGTCGAGATCACCGATCCTTCGTCCGTTGATCGATATCAGCGAGACATCGGTTGGATCGGGGACAAGACGCATCGAGATTTCCGGCTGTTCGACAAACCTCGAAGAGCCAATTGCGGACACGTCCCGCGCGCCGCCTGGGAGCTGGTGCGCAAGGCGCTAGAGGTAAAAGGCATGTCGTTGTCGGAGCTGGCGTGCCAGAGTAGCGAGGCGCAGAACCTGCATACGACCCGACACATTCCGCAACGCCGCCTCGCTCGCTACGCCGAGATACTCAACAGCGACGACCTTCGCTGGCTTGCGAATGAAGACCTCTACTGGGATGAGGTTGTGAGCATAGACCCCGTCGGTCCCAAGGAGACGTACGACCTCACCGTTCCGGACGGCAGCAACTTTGTGGCGCAGGACATCTGTGTGCACAACAGCGCCTTGATGGGGGACTTCGCGCTTCATGCGGCGGTCGGCCAGAAGGCTCCCGTCGTCATCTTCTCTCTCGAGATGTCGCGCCACGAGATGGTGCAGCGCTTCCTCGCATCACAGGCGAAGGTGGATTCCCAACGGCTGCGGCGCGGCTCTCTGCAGGAGCAGGACTGGACGCGTCTGTCGGCGGCTCTCGGCAAGCTTGCCGAAGCGCCGATATTCATCGACGACTCGGCCACAGTGACGTTGATGGAGATCCGCGCCAAATGCCGGCGGCTCAAGGCGAAGTACGGCCTCGGGTTGATCTTGATCGACTACCTGCAGCTGATGCAGGGACCGAGCAAGTCCGAGAACCGCCAGCAAGAGGTCTCCGAGATCTCGCGCAACCTCAAGATCTTGGCGCGCGACCTCGAGGTGCCCGTGGTCTGCGCGTCGCAGCTCAACCGCGGCGTCGAGGCGCGCCACGACAAGCGGCCGCTGCTGGGAGACTTGCGTGAGTCCGGTGCGATCGAGCAGGACGCGGACCTCGTGATGTTCCTCTACCGCGACGAGGTCTACAACCCGGACACCGAGCAGAAGGGAGAGGCAGAGCTGCATCTCGCCAAGCACCGCAACGGGCCCACCGGCAACGTGCGCCTGGTGTTCATGAATCAGTACACGCGCTTCGCGTCGCTCAGCAGGGGAACCGGTTTCTGACGAGCGTCTCTTCGACGCGACGGATCCGCGCGCTCAACCGCCGGCTCTCGAAGGCATACGGCTCGTTCCAACCAAAGGAACGGCGCGATCCGCTCGACGAGCTCGTCATGACGGTGCTGTCCCAGCACACCTCCGACGTGAACTCGGCCCGAGCGTTCGAGTCGCTCAAGGTTCGCTTCCAATCGTGGGAGCAGGTGCAGCACGCGCCCGACGAAGAGCTCGCCGACGCGATCCGCTCCGGCGGCATAGCGAACCTCAAGGCGCGCCGCATCAAGAGGATCCTCGACGCGATAGAGGCGAGAGAAGGCGGCCTCGACCTCGCCCGGCTCGCGGGGCTGAGCGATGAGGACGTCGACGCCTACCTGCGGTCGCTTCCGGGCGTAGGTCGCAAGACGTCGGCGTGCGTCCTGTTGTTCTCCATGGGGCGCGCCGCATTTCCCGTCGACACGCACGTCCAGCGAGTGGCCGGACGGCTGGGGCTGGTGCCCGAGGCGGCGACGGCCGACGAGGTGCACGAGATCCTCGGTCCCCGCGTCCCGCCGGAGCTCTGCTACGAGTTCCACATCCGGCTCGTCCGGCACGGCAGAGACACCTGCACGGCGCGCCGTCCCCGCTGCGGCGCCTGCATCCTGTTCGACCTTTGCGACGCCGGCCCGCGCTTCGTGACCTCAGGCGAGGCGCGCTGAGCGCTCGTGCGCCCAACTGCGCCGAGCGTCTGCATTATGGTTGGCCGGGCACAGAGACTGTTTGCGGGTGTAGCTCAATGGCAGAGCTCTAGCTTCCCAAGCTAGTGACGGGGGTTCGATTCCCCTCACCCGCTCCCCCCTGTTTGCGTAGCTCAGATGCTTGAACACACGTTCGACAGCAGAGCGGAAGGAGGAGGGGGAGTCGAGTCGAGGCTGTATCCGGGGATCGAGCCGTACGAGCGTGGAGCGTTGCGGGTCGGTCAGCGCGATCTCATGTACTGGGAGACGTGCGGTAATCCGAGCGGGAAGCCCGCTCTCGTATTGCACGGCGGCCCGGGTTCGGGATGTGTTCCATGGCACCGCAGACTCTTCGATCCAAGCGCCTACCGCCTCGTGTTGCTCGATCAGCGCGGTTGCGGGCGGAGCAAGCCGCACGCAAGCGAACCTGATATCGACCTCGCCGACAACAACACGGCAAATCTGATTAGAGACATCGAGATGCTGCGCGATCACCTCGGCCTCGATGGCTGGCTCGTGTGGGGTGGGTCCTGGGGGAGCACACTTGCGCTCGCGTACGCCGAAACGCATCCGAGTCGAGTCACGGAGATGATCTTGTGGGGTGTTACCACGGGACGCCGATCGGAGTTCGACTGGTTGTTTCGGGGCGGTGTTGCGGTGCTGTTTCCGGAGCAATGGAACCGTCTCTGCGCTGCGGTGCCACGTGCCGATCGAGGCGGCGACATTGTCGCGGCATTCCAACGACTGTTGAAGCACCCAGATCCCGAGGTGCACCAACGAGCTGCCGAAGCCTGGTGCAGGTGGGAGTCCGCGACTCTGGACTGGCCGCCGAGGAATAGATTGGCGGAGAGATTCACCGACCCCGCCTTTGCCCTGGCATTTGCGCGCCTCGTGACTCACTTCGTCGCCCACAACGCTTGGTTAGAGGACGTAGGCTTGCTCCGCGGCGCTGAGTTGCTGCACAACATTCCCGGGGTGATGATCAACGGACGGTTTGACTTTCAGGCACCGATCGGCAACGCATGGGCGCTCCATCGCGTGTGGCCGCAAGCCGAACTAGTCATCATCGACAACGCCGGGCACGCCGCGGACGGCCCGAATCTCACCCGAGAACTGATCCGCGCCGGCGACCGATTCAAGAACAGATAGGCACCCTTCCTTCCCCGACCTGCTGCAGCCTGTCTTGGGATGTGCCCTGGTTTGAAGCCGCTTCCCCTTGTGGCGCCGCAGTTCGACGATCGCACCATGAAGTGGCGTGAGTGGCTGGACGGATCCTTGGTGGGGCGTCCCGTTAGGCTTCTCGACATATGGCCCGGCACGATGCTCGAGAAGCCTCTGTTCGGTACGCACCCGTCGATCCGGCGGAGGCGGGGACGGCCTTGCAGGGGTCTTACAGCGCCGTAACCGGGCTCCTCGAGGGCGTCGACGACAACGCCTTCTTCAGGCCGACACTCTGCACGGGCTGGGTCGTGTCCGATCTCGTGTTCCATCTCATGCTCGACGCTCAGAGGGCACTCATCGCCTTTGCCACTCCCTCCGAGGATCCCCCCGACGTCGACTTCATCACCTACTGGCGCCCGTGGTCCTCCGACAGCGAAAGCGCCGTCGCACACGCTCGCTTCGTGCGCATCGCGGCTTCGGCCTACTCCACTCCCTCGAGTCTCGTGGCTCATGGGCGCGCCACCGCCGAGGCCGTTGTGCGAGCGGCGTCCGAGATCGACATGGCAGGGCGCGTCGCGACCCAAGGTCACACGCTGACGGTCCCGGACTTCCTGGCCACTCTCGCCGTAGAGGCCACCGTGCACTACCTCGATCTGGTCGCTTTCCTGGACGACGCCCCCAACCCGGACGGCGCCGCTCTGGCTCTCGTCCGCAGGACGCTGGACGGGCTCGCGGGTACCTCTGTCGACATGGCGTGGGACGATCGGGTCTACGCGTTGAAGGCGACCGGGCGCTTGCCGCTAACCGACGATGAACCGGAGCAGCTCGGATCGATCGCCGGCGACTTCCCGCTGTTCAGCTAAGGCTGTAGGACCGGGGACGCAGGTGAGTCTGCCACGTCCTCGGGGCGGCTACCGCTCCTTCTTGATGGTGCTATCGAGCAACTGCAGAGCGACGTCGCGCAGCTTCATGTTCTTGTTCTGCGACACCTTTCGAAGCACATCGAACGCCTTCTCCTCAGTGCACTTCTCGCGCTCCATCAGGATCCCGACCGCGGCACCGATCATGCGGTTCGACTGCAGCGCATCCTCGAGCTGAGCGCTCAGGGCGCGCGCACGGTCGTAGGCGTGTGCGTTGGCCAGCACAACCGACACTTGCTCGGCAAGGCCGCGTGCGATCTCTTCCTCTTGAGCCCCGAAGGCCTTCGCGCTTCGTGAGTAGACGTTGAGGGCACCGATGCTTCTAGCGCGTACCGACAGCGGGGCCGACATGGCGCTCAAGATGCCGGAGCCGACCGCGCGCGGCGAGAAGCTGGGCCACCTCGTCTCTTCCTCCATCGAATCGACGATGAAGACCCGGCTCTCGCGTATCGAATCCAGGCACGGGCCTTCGCCGGTTTCGTACTGGTGGGAATCGACCTCGCCTACGATCTCGTCGGTGGCGCCTGTGGTGCGCCTGTGCCCCTCCTCGACCAACGAGATGCCGGCTGCGTCCGCGGATGGGATGCTCCTCACCGAGGCCTCGGCGGCCTTCTCGAGCGTGCTGTCGAGCGATTCCTCGGTCAGGAGGAGAGTCGTCAAGTCGCCGACTGCGCGCATGACGTCGTGGTCCTGTCGATCTGGTGGTACGCGCGACACGGCCGCTCCTCCCCGGCGCCCTTGGCGAGAGGAGGACGCGGGAGACCTCGCGCCTCGGCGCCCCCTGTCCCAAAGGTCCCGAGGAGCTTACAGCGGCCGGGCACCGGCAGCCCGGTCTGCTCGGTAGACTCCGCCCAGCCAGCACCTTGGAGGACCACTGATGATCCTCTCGGATCGCGACATCCGCGCGGCGGTGTCGGCCGGGCTCATCGGGATCGAGCCCTTCGACGCCGCCGACGTGCAGCCGTCTTCGGTCGACCTGCGCGTCGATCGCTTCTTCCGTACCTTTCACAACGCGCGCCACCCCTATATCGATGTGAAGAAGCCGATGGAAGACCTGACCGAGTTGGTGGAGGTCGGTGAAGAAGAAGCGTTCATCCTTCATCCCGGCGAGTTCGTCCTCGGCTCGACGCGCGAGTACGTGCGGCTCCCGAACGATCTCGTGGCGCGACTCGAGGGCAAGAGCTCGCTGGGGCGTCTTGGGTTGCTGATCCACTCAACCGCCGGCTACGTCGATCCTGGGTTCGAGGGTCACCTGACCCTCGAACTCTCCAACGTAGCCAACCTGCCCATCACGATCTATCCCAACATGAGGATCGGTCAGATCAGCTTCTTCAGGCTGTCGTCTCCCGCGGATCACCCTTATGGATCTGGACGGCTGGGATCGAAGTATCAGGGGCAGCGCGGCCCGACGCCATCGCGCTACTTCGAGAACTTCCCCACGTAGGCCGCGCCGGCGCCCGGTCTACCTCGGCCCCGGTGGGTCGCCTTATGGATCGACGGAGCGCAACAAGAGTTGCGCGACGTCCTCCACCGACATATCGGCGTCCGCGTGTCGTTCGGCGATGCCGTCGGAGAGCATGATGTTGCAGAACGGACAACCGACGGCGAGCGTGTCGGAGGCCGATGCGAGAGCTTCATCGGTTCGCTCCATGTTCATCTTCTTGCCCATGCGCTCTTCCATCCACATCCGTCCTCCCCCGGCACCACAGCAGAACGTCGCGTGACCGTGACGGTGCAGCTCTCGGTATTCCGTCCCGGGGATCGCCTCGATGACCCGGCGCGCCCCTCGCCATACATCGTTGTGGCGGGCGTTGTAGCAGGGGTCGTGATAGGTGACCGACTTCGGCATCGGGTCGCGCGGCTGCAGCCGTCCGGCGCGCACCAGCTCGGCGAGGAACTCCGTGTGGTGCACGACCTCGTAGTTGCCGCCGAACTGGGGATACTCGTTGAACAGCGTGTTGAAGCAGTGGGGGCACGACGTGACGATCTGGCGCACACCGTGCCGCTCGAGTTGCTCGATGTTCTGCTCGGCGAGCATCTGATAGATGTGCTCCGCTCCCATCCGGCGCGCCGGATCTCCCGTACACGATTCGTCGCCACCCAGGACCGCGAAGCTGACATCTGCGAGCTGCATCAGCTTCGCGAAGTCGTAGATGACCTTCTTGTTGCGGTCGTCGAATGCGCCTGCACATCCGACCCACAAAAGCACGTCCGCGTCGGACGCTTCCGAGATGTGCGGTATCTCCAACGGTTGCAGGCCTGCGCCTCCCTTCATCCAATCGAGCCGAGCCTGAGGAGGTTGCCCCCACGGGTTGCCGGTCGTCTCCAAGCTCTGCAGCGCACTTTGCATCTCGCGCGGGAAACGTGATTCGCTCATGACGAGGTTCCGGCGCATGTCGACGATGGCGTCGATGTGCTCGATGTTGACCGGACAGGCCTGCACGCATGCACCGCATGTCGTGCAATCCCATATGACCTCGTCTTCGACCACATCAGGGTTCAGAGGTGGGAGCTCGCCGGCCGCACCCTCGAGCGCTTCGCCGCCGGCCCGCTGCGCGGCGAGAAGCCGGGGGCCGCGCGCGAAGAGCTCGTCGCGCAGATCCATGATCAGGAGCTTCGGCGACAGTGGTTTGCCGGTGGCCCACGCGGGACATTGCGACTGGCAGCGTCCACATTCCGTGCAGGTGTAGCCGTCGAGCAGCTGCTTCCAGGTGAGATCGGTGATCTTGGCGGCCCCGAAGGTGTCCTCCTCGGTCATCTCCTCGAGATCGAGGTGCATGGGCTTGAGAGCGCCCTTGGGCCGCTCCGAGGTGAACAGCACGTTGAATCCAGAGGTGATGATGTGCAGGTGCTTCGAGTATGTGATGTAGACGAGGAACCCAAGCACGATCAGCGCGTGCCACCACAGGAACACCGTGTCGAGTGCTTCGAGCGCCTCAGGTGACATGCGCTCGAACAGAGGCGCCGGGGCGTTCGAGAGCGGCACCCAGTTCGTGTCGTACGGAAAGAAGCCGCGCGCTATCGCGGTTGCTCGTGCGAGCAGCACCGTCAACATGATCCCGGCGATCGTGAGCAGGATGAAGTCGGCTTCTCTGAGGTGGGATCCCTTGAAGCGACCGGGACGCTGCAGCTTGCGGATGGCGAGCGCCAACGCTACTCCCACGAAGACGGCGGCGATGAAAAGATCTTGCAGCGCCCCCAGAGGCCCCCAGCTCCCGATCAGCGGGAGGTAGAAATCCTCGGAGTAGATGGCGCCGAAGGCCTCGACGATCGTCGTGAACAGAACAATGAAGCCCCAGAAGATCAAGAAGTGCATGACTCCGGGCAAGGTCCACTGCAGGAGCTTGCGCTGGCCGAACACTACGATTACCTGATCCTTGAGCTTGCGCGTCCAGCTCGTGGGGATCCGGTCGTCGGGCCGTCCCAGGCGCAGAAGAGCGACGAGGTCGCGTGCGCGTCTGAGGAACAGAGCCAACGCTGCGAGCAGCAACAGCGTCATCACGATCTGCTCGCGCACCCGCCGTCCTCTCTTCTCGTGTTCGTCGTTACCAAGCCGACCAACGCGCTGCGAAGTATAGGTTGCGCATCTTGGACCTATCATCGGGCCGGATGAGTGCCACGGCGCGCCGCACGTCGCTCGAAACCTCGGTTGGGAGGTTATCGGCAGCCTTTGACGGTCCCGATGACGCGGATGCCCTGGTGGTCTTGGCGCACGGCGCCGGGGCGCGCCTCGACGGCGAGTTCATGTCGACCGTCGCAGAGGGCCTCGGACGCCGTTCGATGCTCGTGTGCCGCTTCAACTTCCTCTACGCCGAGCAGGATCGCAAGGGGCCTGATCGTGGGCCGATCCTGGAGGACACCTGGCGCGCCGTGCTCGAGGCGCTCGCCGACGTGGCGCGCGACAAGTCCCTAATCCTCGGCGGCAAGTCGATGGGGGGAAGGATCGCGTCACACGTCGTCGCCGACGGAGCGACCGCGGACGGGCTTGTCTTCCTCGGCTATCCCCTGCATCCTCCGGGCAAGCCCGGGCGTCTGCGAGACGAGCACCTCGCGCGCATCCCGGTGCCGATGCTGTTCGTCGAGGGCACGCGCGACCCCTTCTGCCCGCTCGAGACGCTGCACGCCGTGCTGCAGCGCCTCGAGGCCGACGCCGAGGTCGCGCCGATTGACGGCGGAGACCACTCGTTCAAGGTGCGGCGCTCCTCCGGGCGCACGACTCAACAGGCATGGCGAGAGGTCACCGACGCGGCGGCAGCATGGATCGAGGCCCGCATCGAGCGGCCTCGGGCCTCATGACGCGCATCGAGGACTACGCTCTCATCGGAGACACGCATTCCGCGGGGTTGGTCGGCCTCGACGGTTCGATCGACTGGTTGTGTCTGCCGCGCTTCGATTCCGGGTCGACCTTCGGAGCGCTCCTCGATCCCCTCAAGGGCGGCCACTGGCAGCTAGTTCCACGCGACCCGTGGGAGTCGCACAGGCGCTATCGAGGCGACACGCTGGTGCTGGAGACGACCTTCGAGACGGCGTCCGGCTCGGCGGCCGTCGTCGACTGCCTTCCCCTCGAGCAGCACTCGGACCCGTCACGGCCGCGTGAAATCTACCCCTATGAGGTCGTGGTGCGGATCGTCTCCGGCAAGACGGGCACCCTTAGGTGGGACATGGTGTTCGAGCCCCGTTTCGACTACGGCTACGTCGAGCCGTGGCTCCGGCATGTGCAGGCCGACGGCGAGAGCGCGGTTGAGGCGGTGGGTGGCCCCGACGCACTCGTTCTGCGCGCCGGCGTTCCTCTTACGATCGAGGACTGTTCGGTGCACGCTTCGTTCGAGGTGTCCTCCGGGGAAGCCGTTGCTTTCCTCGCGGCCTACCACCCATCCCATGTGAGACCGAACACACCGTTGCGCTCGAGCGACGGCTCCCTCCTGGTCGAGCTCACCACCGAGTACTGGCAGCGATGGGCGGCGCGCTGCAGCTATGAGGGGCGCTGGAGACAAGCGGTTGTGCGTAGCCTGCTCACGTTGAAGGCGCTCACGTTCTCGCCCACGGGCGGGATCGTCGCGGCTGCGACGACGTCGCTTCCCGAGGCGCTGGGTGGAGAGCGGAACTGGGACTATCGCTATTGCTGGCTGCGCGATGCGACGTACATGCTCGACGTCTTGGTGGAAGAGGGATATACGGCAGAAGCCGTCGAGTGGCGCGACTGGCTGTTGCGCGCCGTGGCTGGAGATCCCCAGGACATGCAGATCATGTACGGCGTGCGCGGCGAGCGGCGGCTCCTCGAGTATGAGTTGCCGTGGCTCAGCGGATACGAAGACTCGAGGCCCGTGCGCATCGGCAACGGCGCCGTCGAGCAGTTCCAGCTAGACGTCTACGGAGAGGTCATGGACTCGTTCCACTCGGCGCGCCTCGCCGGGATAGAGAGCACCGACGAATCCTGGAAGCTGGAGAGGAACATCGTCGACTTCGTGTGCCGGCACTGGCGCGATCCGGACGAGGGCATCTGGGAGGTGCGATCCGGCCGCCGGCACTTCGTCCACTCGAAGGTGATGGCCTGGGTCGCGCTCGACAGAGCGGTGGTTGCCGTCGAGGACGATGGACTGGAGGGACCGCTCGATCGATGGAAGCAGGTGCGGGACGAGATCCGTGCCGACGTGCTTCAGCGGGGCTACAACGAGGCGCGCGCCTGCTTCACGCGCTCGTACGGCTCGCAGGAGCTCGATGCGAGCTTGTTGATGCTTCCAATCATCGGTTTCCTGCCCGCCGGTGACGACCGGATGCAACGAACGATCGAGGCGATCGAGAGGGAGCTCGTCGTCGACGGGTTCGTTCTTCGATACCGAACGGAGGCCGCGAGCGATGGCCTTCCTGCCGGCGAGGGAACGTTTCTCATGTGCACCTTTTGGCTCGCCAAGTGCCTCAAGCTCCTCGGGCGCGACGACGACGCGGGGGCGATGTTCGAACGCGTCGTCAACCTCCGCAACGACGTTGGGCTGCTGTCCGAGCAGTACGATGCTCGGCGAAGACGTCTCGTCGGAAACTTCCCGCAGGCCTTCTCGCACACCGCACTGATCACCACGGCGCTCGCCTTCGAGAGTTCGATGACGTCCGATTACATGAGGCGCAGCCGCTGAGGCCCGGCCGCCGGTAGACTGCTCTCGTGAAGGTCGCCATCGAGTACTGCACGCGGTGAGGCTACGCGCCTAGAGCCGTCGGTCTGACGGAGAGAATGCTCGAGGAGTTCGAGCGCGACATCTCCCAGCTCACCCTCGTTCCGGGCACCGGGGGTGTCTTCGAGGTGACCGTCGATGGGGACCTCGTCTCGTCCAAGAAGGCGACCGGAAGACACGCCGAGATCGACGACATCCTAGCTTCTGTGAGGGCGCGCTCGAGCTGAGGCTCGGTTCGGTCTCGCCCCGGCAAGCTTGCCACAGGCCCGGTCTCTGCGGGACGACTCAGCGCAACTGCAGCATCTCTCCGAGATCGAACGCAAGGTCCAGCGACTGGCGTGCATTGAGCCGTGGATCGCACAGCGACCGGTACCGCTCGGCGAGGTGTTGGTCGAGAACCTCTTCGGCACCCCCGAGGCACTCGGTGACGTCTTCGTGTGTGAACTCGAGGTGCACTCCTCCCGGAACCGTACCCTCCTGCTGGTGAACGGCGAAGAAGCCCTTCAACTCGGCGAGGATGTCGTCGAAGCGGCGGGTCTTGCGTCCGGAGCGCGTCGAGAACGTATTGCCGTGCATCGGGTCACACGTCCATACGACCTGTCGTCGACCGTCGGCGACGGCGCGTACCAGCCCCGGCAGAACCTCCTCGACCCGATCGGAACCGAGCCGCGCGACGAACATGAGCCGCCCCGGCTCTCGTTGAGGGTCCAACCGCTCGCACAGCTCGACCACCTCGTCGGCGCTTGCCCCGGGCCCGACCTTGCACGCGATGGGGTTGCGGATCCCCGAGAGGAACTCGATGTGGGCTCCGTCGACCTGGCGTGTCCTTTCGCCGGCCCACAGCAGGTGCGCGGAGCAGCAGTACCACTCTCCGGAGAGGCTGTCGCGGCGCGTGAGGGCTTCCTCGAAGCCCAGCAGCAACGCCTCGTGCGAGGTGAAGAAGTCGACCTCGTGGATCGGCGATCCCTCGTGGAGGTCGACCCCACAAGCCGCCATGAAGCGAAGCGCCCGGTCTATCTGACGGGCTATCGCCTCGTAACGTTGCCCTTGCTTGCTGGCCGCGACGAACTCTTGGTTCCACACGTGGATCTGACGCAGGTCGGCGAAGCCGCCCTTGGTGAAGGCCCTTATGAGGTTGAGGGTGGACGCGGCCTGGTGGTAGGCGCGCACGAGCCTGTGCGGGTCGGCTCGGCGCGCCCCCTCCTCGAAGGGAGCGTCGTTGACCGCATGACCCCTGAACACAGGCAGCTCGGCGTCTCCGACGCGCTCCCGGGCGTTGGAGCGAGGCTTAGCGAACTGCCCGGCGATCCTGCCGACCTTCACGACGGGGAGACCGCCTGCGTACGTGAGGATCACCGCCATCTGCAGGATCACCTTGAGCTTGTCCCTGATGGAGTCGGCCGAGAAGTCGTCGAAGCCCTCCGCGCAGTCGCCGGCTTGGAGCAGGAACGCCTCGCCCTGCGCCACCTCCGCCAGGGCGCGCCGCAGCCTTCGAGCCTCGCCTGCGAAGACGAGAGGCGGCAACCTGCGGAGCTCTTCCAGCACCACTTCGAGCTCGGCAGCATCGGGCCACTCGGGCTGCTGCGCCGCGGGGCGGCTCCGCCACGATTCGGGGGACCATGTTTGGCTCACGCGTCTCGCTCCAAGGAAGGGCCGTTCATGGCACCATGCTGGCGTGGGAACGGAGAAGCTCGTGAGTCTAGCCGACATCCAGGAGGCTCGGCAGAGGCTCGCAGGCGTTGCCGTGCGCACCCCGCTGGACCGCTCCCGAGCGCTGTCGGATCGCGTGGGGGGGACCGTTTACATCAAGTGCGAGAACCTCCAGCGCACGGGATCGTTCAAGACGCGCGGCGCCTACAACCGCATCAGCAGGTTGGACGAGTCGGAGCGGGCGGCTGGTGTCGTGGCGGCATCGGCCGGCAATCACGCGCAAGGTGTTGCGCTCGCGGCGTCACTCTCGGACATCTCGTCGATCGTGTTCATGCCGGAGGCTGCACCGCTGCCCAAGATCGAGGCCACCAAGCGCTACGGCGCGCAGGTGATCCTCACCGGCAAGGACTTCGGAGCTGCGGTGGCGGCGGCGACCGAGCATGCACGCGGATGCGGCTCGGTCTTCGTGCACCCCTACGAGCACCCGCACATCATCGCGGGACAGGGCACGGTGGGGTGCGAGATCGTCGAGGAGACCGACGACGTCGGGACGATCATCGTGCCGCTCGGCGGAGGAGGGCTCATCTCCGGCATCGCCGTCGCGGTCAGGGCGTTGGCCGGTTCCGTGCGCATCGTCGGCGTGCAAGCGAAGGGCGCGGCCTCCTTCCCTCCATCTCTCGCCGCAGGAAAGCCCGTAGCGCTGTCGCAGATGTCTACGATCGCCGACGGGATCGCGACCAACTCTCCGGGAGAGCTCACATTCGCACACGTCAGCTCACTCGTCGACGAGGTCGTGTGCGTGAGCGACGAGGCGATCGCGGAGGCTCTCGTTTTCGCGGCCGAGCGCATGAAGATGGTCCTCGAGCCCGCCGGCGCGGCGGGCGTAGCAGCGGTGTTGCAGAACCTCGGGAATCTCGTTTCGCCCGTCGTCGTGGTGCTGTCGGGCGGCAACATCGATCCGCTGCTGCTGCTGCGCGTGATCCGCTTCGGCCTGAGTGCCTCCGGACGCTATTTCGCCTTCCATACCCGCATCGACGATCGCCCCGGCGCGCTGCACAGATTGATCGGATGCATCGCCGAGCTGGGGGCGAACATCGTCGGGGTCGAGCATCATCGAGAAGGGGTTGGTGTGGAGCTCGGCGAGGTCGAGGTGACGCTGCAGGTGGAGACGAAGGGACCCGATCACATCGGGGAGCTCGTCGAGCGGCTCACCTCTGAGGATTACGTGATCCGGCGCCTATAGTCGGTTCCGCGCGCGTCACCTCGAGCATGTCCTCGACAGCGTGCAGGAGCTTGACCGCGGTGAAGGGTTTCTCCAGGAAGGACACGTGCGGCTCGTCGAACTCGTGCGCACCCACCGCCTGATCCGTGTACCCGGACATGAAGATCGTGCCGAAGCGCTCCTTGCTCTGACTCAGCCACCTCATCAGTTCCTGGCCCGACATGTGCGGCATGATCACGTCGCTCAACAAGAGGTGAAGCGTCTGGATGCCGTCGCTGAGCTCGAGCGCCTCCTTGCCCGAACGCGCGGTCAGCACGTCGTAGCCGTGGGCCGAGAGGATACGGTGGGCAAGCTCACGCACCGAGTCCTCGTCCTCCACGACCAGGATGGTCTCTCCGTTGCCGCGCCGCGGCGCGCTCCGGTCCTCGTGGACCACTTGGTGCTCATCGGTGATCGGCAGATAGATGTTGAACGTCGTTCCGTCGCCGATCTCGGATCTCACGGTGATGCAACCCTTGGACTCCTGCACGATCGCATAGACGGTCGCGAGCCCGAGGCCGGTTCCCTCCTGCTGTGGCTTGGTTGTGAAGAAGGGCTCGAAGATGTGCGCGAGCACGTCGTCGGTCATCCCGCTCCCCGTGTCGCTTACCGCAAGCCTCACATACGGACCAGGCCGCACGCGGTGCTGGCGCGCGAAGTACTCGTCGGCGGATGCGTTCGATGTGTCGAGAGACAGCGTTCCGCCGCCGGGCATCGCATCCCTCGCATTGACCGCGAGATTCATCAGGACCTGTTCCATCTGCCCTGGATCGATCTTGGTCAGGCTGAGATCGGTAGCGAGCCTCGTCTCGAGCTTGATGTCCTCTCCGATCGTGCGGCGCAGGAGCTTCTCCAGCCCCAGGACGAGCTGGTTCGCATCCACGATCTGTGGTTCGACGTTCTCTCTGCGGCTGAACAGGAGAAGCTGGCGAACGAGGCCGACCGCGCTGTCGCCGGCCTTGCGGATGCGCTCGACGTCATCGCGCAGGGCGCTCGATTCATCGAGGTCCTCCGCAAGGAAGTTCGCGTAGTTGATGATGACGGCAAGGAGGTTGTTGAAGTCGTGTGCAACGCCGCCCGCGAGGCGGCCGAGAGCTTCCATCTTCTGCGACTGATGAAGTTGCTGCTCGAGCTCCGCCCTCTTCGCCTCGGCCGCCATGCGCTCTGTGATGTTTCGGGCGATCGTCGCGATCCCTGTGACGCACCCCTCGCGGTCTTTGATCGGAGAGGTAGTCAGCGACACGTGGATCCGTTCCCCGTTCTTCGTCACGCGCACGGTCTCGTAGTAGCTGAGGGATCTGCCGCGCTGCAACCGCTCGAGTATGGTCGAGACCTCGCTCGATTGCTCGGGAGGAACGAGCATGGAACCGTGAGCCCCGACGGCCTCCTCCTGTGAGTAGCCGAAGATACGCTGAGCTCCTGCATTCCAGCTCGTTATCACGCCGTCGAGACTCTCTCCGACGATCGCATCGTCTGAGGACCGAACGAGGGACGCGAGCTGGGCGACCGTAGCCTCGGCGTGCTTTCGTTCGCTGATGTCTCGGAGGTACGCGGTGAAGAACGTTCTGCCTGCGAGGTTAACGCGATTGATGGACAGCTCCACGGGGAACTCGCCGCCGTCGGACCGCATGCCGACCAGCTCGACGGTTCGTCCCAGGATCGTCGACCCGCCGGTCTCCCGCAGGCGATCGATCGCATCGATGCACCGCCCCCGCAGCGCCGGAGGGACGATGAGGTCGCCGATGCGCTGGTCGATCACATCCGCCCGCTCGTAGCCGAAGGTCTTCTCGGCCGCGGAGTTGAAGTCGATCACCCGCCCGTCCTCGTCGACGGTGATGATCGGGTCGAGCGCGGCCTCGAGGATCGCCACCTTGAGCTCCTCCGTCGCCCGCCGCCCGATGGCGGCCGCTGCGCGCTGTCGCTGGAGTTGCTGCTCCATCTGCTTTCGTCGCATGAACTGACCGAACTGACTCCCCATCAGCGTCAGCGCGCGCAGCAGCTGCGGCCCCGGCTCTCTCGCCGAGCGGCTCAGGAGCTCGATCACTCCGAGGGCGGACGAGTCCGCGACTATCGGGACCGCCACTGCTCCGTGGAGCCCGTCGGTCCCGGCGGCCCGGGCGCGCGCGCAGCTCGGATCTCGAGCCGCGTCGTCGATCCACGCCGGCGACGCGTCGGCCCACGCCCGCCCCGGGAGATCCTCGCCGCGCTCGAGCGTGAGCGAGCGAGTCGCCGCCTCGAACGACCGCGCGCCGAGGTCCGGCGCATGCCACACATCGTCGCAATGGAGCCTCTCGTCATCGACCACCCAAAGAGCGCCGAGATCCCAGCCGAAGGCTTCACAGAGGATGCGTGTGACCTTGTGAGCGGCCGTCCCCGGGGTGGGCGACTCGGCGAGGGCGGTCGTGACGGCATGCTCGACGTCGATCGCGTCCGAGGGAGCCCCCCCGTCACCCTTGCCTGCCACAGCGGCAGGGCCCCGATCGGCGGCGGCCGCGCGCGTCGCCTGTAGGTAGCCTCTGTGCACGAGCGCGCCGAAACCGCGCAACTGCCGCGGCATCCTGCCGTCGGTCTTTTCGTTCGAGTCCATCGTCCCTTCCGAAGTCAGAGCCTTCGGAGGTCCAGTCGTCGCCTGGAAGCCCCCCTGACCCGTTTCCCTCTTTCCCTCAGGCATGAGAATCCGCCAAACGAGGGAGTCGAGGGAATCCCTCGAAAGGGGACTTCCGACACCCGATGGAGCCGCTCGGGCCCAGCGAGTCCTGGTGGGGCGTTCCGGTTGACGTCTTCAGTCAACTGCTGTTAAAGATATCGGCCTACGTTGATTCCAGGGTACTTAAGTTGATGCTGCCGAGCCCAAGGCACTTGCGCTGCATACCTCTCGGGTCCCGGTGCGGTGGGCGGCTCGAAGCTGAAGCGCTACGAGCAGCACTACGTGAAACTACGTTCAGGCGCTCCAGGCCAGGTTCTCAAAGGACTAAAGGACTAGTGGTCTGTCGCGTAAGTACCGAATGCGTCGCTGATTTGCGCGACGGGACACTAGTGGTCGTTTCGGCGCGGCGGTGACGCAGCGATCCCCGCCACCGACCCGATCAATCCTATGAGGGCCGCCGCAACGACGAGCGTGAGCCCGATCCCGGGTTCTGCTTCTCCGACTATGTTGAGGCGGCGTGAGATGTTGGACGAGAGGTTGCCTATCCCGCGGTAATCCGCGATCGCGACCGCCCCTATGAGGACGGCTCCGATCACGCCGAGCCATCCCCACCTCGCCCGTTGACGGACCAACAAGAGGAGCGCTGCTGCGATCAAGATGACGCCGCCTGCGAGAGACCACCACCCGTCGCGCGCCGCCAATCCGGTGAACGGCTTGGTCATCTCGGGCTCCTCGGGCTCGTTGCCCGCGTCGAAGAGCGTGTCTTGGCGGAGCTCCGGACGAACCGTGATCGTGACCCACTCGAGCGCCGACCCGACGATCGCCGCCACGCCCGCGGCCAGCATGACCGCGACGGCCCACACCCTCACCCAGTCGAAGAAGTCTTTCGAGCGAGCGGCCGTCATAAGACGGTTAGCCTAGCGTCATGGCGAAAAAGAACCGCTGTCTCATGGTGTTCCATGCACATCCAGACGACGAGTCCTCCAAGGGTGCGGGATCGATGGCGCGCTACGCCGCAGAGGGCGTACGGGTCGTGCTCGTGTGTGCCACGCGCGGCGAGGAGGGCGACATCCTCAACCCCCGCATGGAGCGTGAGGGCATCAAAGACCGCATGGCGGAGATCAGGGTGGCAGAGCTCGAGACGGCGTGCGATCTGCTCGGCGTCGAAAGGATCTACCACCTCGGCTATCGCGACTCGGGCATGCCGGGCGAGGAACCCAACAAGCATCCCGACGCCTTCTGCAACGTCGATCCACAGGAAGCGGCGCGCCGGCTGGTGGAGATCATCCGCGCGGAGCGCCCCGAAGTGTTCGTCTGCTACGACGAGTCGCGTGGCTATGAGCATCCCGACCATGTACGAGTGCACGAGTTCGGAACGCGCGCCTTCCGCGAGGCAGGGGACGGGGATGCTTTTCCCGACGCGGGTGCCCCATGGCAGCCGTCCAAGCTCTACTACTTCGCGACCTTCTCCAAGCAAAGATTCGTCAGGGTGCACGAGGCTGCGCTGGCGGAGGGCATCGAGAGCCCATTCCAGGAGTGGATAGACAGCTGGGAGGAGAGAGAGTTCGAGGAACCCGAGATAACGAGCCAGGTCGACGTCGCCGACTACATCGAGCTGCGCAGCAAAGCGCTGCTTGCGCACGCGACCCAGATCGATCCCGACAGCTTCTGGTTCGCGATCCCGGACGAGATCCACCGCAAGGTCTATCCGTGGGAGGACTACACGCTGGTTACATCGAACGTTGATACGTCGATCCCCGAGGATGATCTCTTCGCCGGCGTCTGATCACGCCGTGACGCGCGCCTCCAGGGTGCTTTCGAGCACGGCGGCGATCTCGTCGCCGAGGAGCTCCTCGTGCTTCAGGAGCGCATCGCGCAAAGCGTCGACGAGGTCCCTGTTCCTCTCGAGCAGGTAGGCGATCTGCTCCTTCTGGCGATGTAGGAGGCCCTCGACCTCCCTGCGGGAGTCGTCGGAGCTCAGGACCTTTGCGACGATGTTCGAGGATGCGTAGGGTCCGTTCTGCACCGCCTCATAGGAGATGAGGTTGGAGCCCATCCCGAACGACCCGACCATCTGAGCCGACAGCGTAGTGGCGGCCTGCAGGTCCGACGACGGACCGGTCCCGGACTCACCGAAGTAGAGCTCTTCGGCAGCCATCCCGGCGAGCGCGATCTTGAGTGTCGCCTCGAGCTCGGACCTCGACTTCGTGAAGCGCTCTTCGGCATCGGAGTGTGCCAAGAGACCGAGTGCGGCGCGCCGCTTGATTATCGACAGGACCTCCAGCTTGCGGTGGTCCTTGGCGCAGAGGTAGGCCGCAACGGCGTGGCCCGCCTCGTGCGTTGCGATCAGGTCTCGCTCGCGCACGGTGTAGGCGACCGGTTGCGCCAGACCGATCTCCTCGGACAGGCGCGCGCGCTGCACGTCGCGCCAGTTGAGCTGCCTGCGGCCCTCTCGGATCGCCCACACGAGCGCCTCGTCGAGGATGTGCTCGAGCATCGCAGGCGTGTATCCGAGCGACATTGCGGCGAGCTCCTCCCGCAGGTCCTCGCGCTGCATGTCCTCGGCGTGTGACCGGCGCGAGAGGAAGTAGTCGACGAGATCGCGCCGCCCTGCCTTGGAGGGCAGGTCGAAGTAGAGGCTGCGATCGAATCTTCCCGGGCGCATGAGAGCCGGGTCGAGCGAGTCGGCCCTGTTGGTCGCTCCGACGATCAACACGTTGCTGTAGGGGGGCCGCTTCCTCTTCGCCTGGCGATCCGACGGCAGGAACTTGTTGAGAAGGCCGATGAAGAGGTTGCGCACGCGCATGCCGAACGGCGGCGTGTCGAAGGACTGCAGCTGGATCAACAGCTCGTTGACCATGCCTCCGCTGCCCGAGTCCACCATGCGGTCGACCGACAGACCGGCGCCGCGATGCTCGCGCGCCGACGATAGACCGCCGCGGGCGCCGCCTACCGCGTCCATCTCCTCGATGAACCCTATGGCGCCGCCCTCTTTGCGCGCGGCCTTCCTGAGCGTCTTGAAGAAGGCGCGGATCTTGAACGCCGTCATCCCGAACCACATGCTCTGGAACGACGGTGCGGAAACGAAGAAGAACGGTACGCCGGCTTCGGCGGCCATCGCCTTGGCCACGTGCGTCTTGCCGGTGCCGGGCTTGCCCTCGAACAGGATGCCGCGCCGAGGATTGCCCCCGAGCTCGTCGCGGAAGGTCTTGTACGTGAGGAAGATCTGCAGCGTGCGCGTGACCTCCTCGAGAACGGTATCGATGCCGCGCACGTCCGCGAAGCCGATCCCGATCTCCTCGGGACTGAAGCGGACGTGAGGCGAGCGCCCGTTGGCGAGGGGCAGCAGCAACATGAGGCTGAACGACAGCAGGATCAGCAGGGGGAACAACCACAGGATCGCGTCGGGTCCGAGCGTGGGGAGCCCGAACTCGAGCGGTCGGCCCTCGATCACGCGCCGGAGCAGATAGACGAGAAGGACGACGTCGAGGAGAAGGAGGAGACGGAGGCGCTTCTGCCGGTTGCGCTCGCGGATGCGCCGGACGTCGGCCTGGTGGTCGGCCGCAACGGCACGGAAGTTGTCTGTGCCCAGCCGCAGGGCCGCCGCCCCGTTCGATCTCGTCTCGCCCAACCCTCGCTCCTGTCGCCGCCCTTTTGGGAGATTCTCCCACCCCAGGCTCGGAGGGGATAGTGCTGGAGTTACGTATCTTTGGCGCGCAGAGCGGCGGCGCCGGCGACGCCGAGGAGGAAGGCGCCGGCGAGCGCCCGGCTCGTGCCCTCGACGAGTCCGACGCCGGCGAAGGCGACGGGATCGGAGAGCGACTCGACCAGGAGCAGTCCGACGGCGCGCGCCATGACGCCGACGAGCAGCGCAAGGCCCGCTCCCACCAGAGCCGAGGGCACCGCCGCGGCAGGTGGAAGGAGGCCCGCGGGCGCGCCGCGCCGGACGCCCAGCCATGCTCCCCACACCGTGGGAACCTCGTCCGCGGGCGTCGCCAACGCGTGCTGGGCCGCGCTCAGGGCAACCGGGAGCAAGGCCACCTCGAGGAGGCTGAGGCCGAGCAGGCCGAGGCGCGCGTCACGCAGCTCCTCGACGCCCACGCGCCGGACCTGACGGCCCTCCGGGAAGCGCTCGATGGCGCCGTGCAGCTCGTCCACCGCGATGACCTGGCGGAAGAAGTAGGCGTGTGCGACATGAAGGGGGACGGTGACAAGCGCCACGAGCAGGAACAGCGTCGAGAAGTTGCGGAACGTCGCGCGCAGAGCCCCGTCGAGCATCGGGCGAGTGTAGACAGGTCCCACGAGGACGCCGAGGAGAGCGCATGAACGCACGCAGGATCCTGTTGTGGCACGGCTATCTGCTGACCGGGTCGGGCTCGAACATCTATGCGGCCAACACCGCGCGCCGCTGGCGCGCCGCCGGCCACGACGTCCTGCTCGTGTGCCAGGAGCGCGCGGCACACGTCTTCGATTTCGTCGATGCGGCGGGTGACTTCGCCGGCGGCAATCGCTCGTGGGACGCATCGCCGACCGGTGCTCCCCCCGCGGCCGGTCGCTGCACCGTCGTCCGCCCCGACATCGCCGGGCTCCTGCCGGTCTACGTGCTCGACGACTACGAGGGCTTCTCCGTCAAGCGTTTCGTGGATCTCACGGACGACGAGCTCGAGCGCTACACGAGGGCGAACGTGGCCGCGTTCACCTCTGCGATCGAGAGGCATCGCCCCGACGCGATCATCGTCGGTCACGAGGTCATGGGCCCGGCGATCGCGCGGCGCGCCTGCGCTCACACGGATGCCACCTACCTGGCGAAGCTACACGGCAGCGCGCTGGAGTACGCGGTGAAGGTGCAAGAGCGCTATCGTGATCTCGCGCGCGAGGGCCTCTGTGGTGCGCAGGTGGTCGTCGGAGGCAGCCGTTACATGGTCGCAGCGGCGAGCGCTGTGGTCCCGGGATGGGAGCGGCGCGCCGCCGTGGTCAACCCGGGATGCGACGTCGATCTGTTCCGTCCTCGAAGCGAGAGTGTGTCCTCGACCGCCCGCGCGAAGCCACCCGACGCTCGCGCGGTCGGCTTCGTCGGCAAGCTGATCGCGGCAAAGGGCGTGCACGACCTCCTCGCGGCCCTGGGGTTGACGTCGGCGCCGGGCCTGCGCCTCGCGGTCGTGGGCTACGGGGGCTTCGAGCCGCGGCTGCGCGCGCTGGCGGAGGCGTTCGCGCGGGGAGACCTCGGGCGCGCCGAGGCGATCGCGCGCGCGGGCGAGAGCGGCGCGCCCCTGAACCACCTCGCGACCTTCCTGTCGTCCCCTCGCGTCGACGGCGACTACGTGGCCAGGGCGGCCGCGGTTCCCGTCGAGTTCCGCGGCCGTCTCGAGCACGGCCCCCTGGCGCGGCTGCTGCCGATGTTCGACGTGCTCGTGGTGCCGTCGAAGGTTCCCGAGGCGTTCGGCATGGTGGCCGCAGAGGCCGCCGCGTGCGGCGTGTTGCCGATCGTGCCGCGCCACTCCGGGATCGGCGAGGTCGGCGCCGCGCTAGAGGATGCGCTCGGCGCGCCGGGCCTTGTCTCCTACGACCCCGCCTCCCCGATCGAAGGCATCGCCGCGGCGATCGACCGCACGCTCACGATCCCTCCCGGCGAGCGCGTCGAGATGGAGGCGGTCGTCGTCGAGCTCGCCCGCAGGATGTGGTCGTGGGAGCATGTCGCGACGCGCTTGCTGGAGCTCGCCCTGGACCCGCCGGGCGGACCGGCTAGGCAAGCACCGATCCGAGCCAGAAGTCGCTGAAGGCGGGGGCGTCGACCGACGTCACCACGCGCGCCGGGCGCCCCGCAACGGGATCGACGAACGTGCGCACGTTGCCGTCGACGAGGGCGGCCGTAACCGGCAGGTCTTGCACGGACACGAAGCCTTCCTCCACCATGCAGGCGACGGTCAAGGGATCGTGCATCACCGCGACGCAGTCCTCGGGGAGCCCGCCTCGACCTATGCGTTGCAGTATCGGTGCCCACACATCGATGAGACGCGCGAGCACCCGGCAGAGCTCGTCCCCGGCGCGCAGGCGTTCTAGGTGCGCGCGTGTGAGGAACACCTCCGCGGTCACGTTCAGGGGCACGTAGAGCAACGGCATGCCGGCGTTCAGCGCCCGCAGCGACGCGTCGGGATCGACGTTGAGGTTGTGATCCGATGAGGGAGGGACCTCTGCGCCGAGAACCTCGATCGGCGCGAACACGCCGCCCATGACGGCCACCCTGCTCACGCGTCCGACGAGACCGCCATCGCGCTCCAGCGCCGCGGCGATGTTGGTTTGCATGCCGACGGTGGCGATCTCGGGGCGCGCGCCGGGCCGCACGCCGGCATCCAACAAGACCTCGACGGCGTGCCTCGGGGAGATCGTGACGTCGACGACCGGAAGGCCGAGGCCCTCGTGACCCATCGACGCGAGACCCATCGCCGGCCGTTCCGACCGGCCGACGCCGGCGGCGACCTCGATGTCGCCGCGCCCCGCGACCTCGAGCAGCGTGGCTGCGATTCGCGCTCGCATCTCGGTGTCACCCGAGACCGTGGTGACCGTCGTCAGGTCGATGCTCGGATGTCGCAGGGCGAACGCGAGGGCGAGCGCATCGTCGACATCCGTGCCTATGTCCGTGTCGAGGATCAGGGGGATGGGGGGCAAGTCCTAGTCGACCTCGGGGGCTCTGCGCATCCTCTTGACGTCCGCGCGTCGCTTTTTAGCGTGCATCCGACGCTCCCTCGAGGCGTGCGTCGGCTCTGTGGCGGTGCGCCGCTTCACGGGTCTGAGAGCATCCGCGACCAGCGTCGCCAGCCTCCTCTCGACCTCCTCGCGGTTGCGAAGTTGAGAGCGATGTGTCGCGCTCGTGAGCCGCAGCGTGCCGGAGGCATCCAGACGTCGCCGAAGGTGGTGCATCACCCGGAGACGCTGCCGGGGACCCAGAGCTCGCGACGAGGCGACGTTCCAGGTCAAATCGACGCGCGTCGCCGCCTTGTTGGCGTGCTGGCCGCCCGGGCCCCCCGACGGCGAGAAGCGCACATGGATCTCGTCGTCGGGGATCGTGAGCGTGCGGTTGACGCGCACGTCGCTCATGTTGCGAGCTGCCGCTCGAGGTCCGCCGAACGGGTGACGGGCATGTCGCACGCACCTTGCCGGCACACGTATGCGGTAGCGCGCCCATCGGTCCTGTGGCGATTCCGGAGCAGGGGGACGAGCTCGACGTCGTCCTCACCTGGATCGTCGCTCACGACAAGCACCTTGTTCGGCCTCAGGCGCGCCCGGACGGTGTGGATCAACGAGCGCGTGTCGTCGCTCGAGAGTTCCCCCACGATCACGACCTCCTTCGGCGCGCCGGTGAGGAAGTCGATCGCCGCCAGAGCGTGGCCGAAACCGGTAGGGGACTGCGCCGCGGCTCCTGAGACCAGGCGGAGCGCAGCACGTGCGTGCTCCGCGTAGGACGGCTCGCCGAGGAACCCCGCGAGGCGTTGAAGCTCGAGGGCCAGGACGGAGTTGGCCGAGGGCAGCGCGTTGTCGACCAGGTCCTTGGGCCTCAGCACGAGGTCCTCTGCGTCGCCGCCGGTAGTGAAGAAGCCCCCTGCCTCCGGGTCGCCGAAGAGGCGGATTGCCTCGTCTGCCGCCCAGCGCGCCTCCTGCAGCCAGCCGCCGTCGAAGGTCGCCTCGTAGAGCGCAAGGCAGGCCTCGAGCGTGAACGCATAGTCCTCGCAGCACCCCAGCGCCCGGACGATGACCTCCTCGCCGACGCGTCGGTACGAGCGCATGAGGCGCCCGTCCACGCGCAGCCTGGAGAACACGAAGCTCATGGTCTCGCCTGCGGCCTCGATCCACTCGGGGCGTCCCATGATCACGCCCGCCTCGGCCAGCGCCGATGCGGTCAGCGCGTTCCACCCGGCGAGGACCTTGGAATCCGTGCCGGGCCGGACCCGGCCGTTGCGCGCCGCCAGCAGGGCGCGCCGAGCGCGTTCGAGGCCCGCCTCGTCGTCGACGTCGCGCGCGTGCACCGGGATGTTCTTGCCCTCGAAATTGCCTTCGGCGGTGAACCCGTAGCGCGCGATCGCGACCTCGGCGTCGTCTTGCGCCGCGGCGCGTACCTCCTCGAGGGACCAGACGTAGAACGTGCCCTCGTGGCCTTCTGAGTCGGCGTCGAGCGAGGACCAGAAGCCGCCGCCCGGATCCCGCATCTCGTCGAGCAGCCACGACACGGTCGCCTCGGCGACGTCGCAATGACGAGCCGCGCCGCCCTGGAGCCACGAGCGCGCGTACGTGCGCACGAGTTGTGCGTTGTCGTAGAGCATCTTCTCGAAGTGGGGGACCGTCCAGGAGCGGTCCACCGAGTAGCGGTGGAAGCCGCCCGCGAGCTGATCGAAGATGCCGCCCCTTCCCATCTCGTCGAGCGTGCGCGCCGCCATGTCGCGCGCCTCGGCGAAGCCGCGCTCGCCGAGTCGCAGCAAGAGATCGACGGTCATCGGCTGAGGGAACTTCGGCGCGCCGCCGAAGCCACCGTAGGCAGGATCGAAGTGCGCACGCAGCCGCTCGAAGGCCCGCTGCAGCACGTCCTCGGTTACCTCGTCGGAGCCCGCCTCGAAGCGCGCCATGTCCTCGATGTGCTCGACGAGCTTCGCGCCCTGCAGCTCGACGTCGTCGCGTCGCTGCCGCCAAGTGTCCGCGACCGCCAGCAGGAGCCGCCGGAACGACGGCAGGCCTCCGCGGTCTTGCGGGGGGAAGTAGGTGCCTCCAAAGAAGGGCGATCGCCGCGGCGTGAGGAACACGGTCATGGGCCAGCCGCCCTGCCCGGTCATCGCCTGCACGGCGCCCATGTATAGGGAGTCGACGTCGGGACGCTCCTCGCGGTCGACCTTCACGCACACGAAGTTGTCGTTCATCAGTCGCGCGATCTCGGCATCCTCGAAGGATTCGTGCTCCATGACGTGGCACCAGTGGCAGGCGGCGTAGCCGACCGACAACAGGATGGGCTTGTCCTCCGCGAGCGCCCGAGCGAACGCCTCGTCGCCCCACGGATACCAGTCCACAGGGTTGTCCTTGTGCTGCAGCAGATAGGGACTCGATTCGCGCGCCAGGCGATTGCTCACGGTGCCATCCTTACCCCTGCTCTACCCTTGCCGGTGACCTCTGCGACGCATCGTCGTAGGCTTCGGCGCCGTGGCCGCCCTCGCCTACGTCCTGCCGCCGCTGTCGGGGCTGATCGCCTACTTCGCCGGGGCGACGCCACGGATGCGCCTCCACGGGCTTCAGTCGGTGCTCTTCGGAGTGGCGTTGCCGCCGGCGCTCAGCGCGGCCGCCGCATGGACGCCGGGCGCGACGCAAGCGGTCGCCGTCCTGGGGGCGCTAGCGTGGCTCGCGTTCCTCGGTGGGAGCGCCGCCGGCAAGGATCCGGGCGTTCCCGTCCTCGCGCGCAGGCTCGCCGCGCTCGCCGCCTCTCCCCCTCGCTAGGGTCCCGGCGCGCCGGGCATCACCGGCCGAGCCCGGCCTCTAGCTGGGACGCGCCGAGAAACACATCCGGCACGACGTTGCAGTCGAGCCGTTGACCGCGCCGCATGCGGGGCACTTCCAGAAGCCGCTGGAGGCCTCCTGTCCCCCCGTCACGGTCTCTCCCGACCTCTCGTGCTCCGAGAAGGCGGCGGTGCGGGTCTCGGTGGCGACGGCGGCCCGCCCCCCGGACGTCTCCACCGCCGGGCCCGTCATGCCTGCGCGCGGCCCGGGCGCAGGCATCCACTGGCCCGTCGGCTCGTCGTAGACGAGGAGCTCTTCGCCGCGCCGGAACCACCAGCGTCCGTCGCGCTCGAAGGGCTGTTCCTGCGGCTCGTCGTCCAGGCCGGATGCGGTCTCGGCCGCGGGCTCCTGGGCCCTTTCGGCCGCGCGCGCCGAGGCGCCGCCGGTGTCCTCCGCCGGGCGCGGCTCGGCCTGGAGGAGGTCGTAGCCTCCCGCTCCCGCTCCGACACCCACGGGCTCGTCTTGCGTCGCTGCGGGGGTCCAGGTGAAGTCGGAGCTCTCGGTGTCCACGCGCTCCTGCTCGGCGGCCGGTTGCTCGGCCTGAGGAGCTTCCTGCTGGGGCACCTCCTCCTGTTGCGGCGGTCGAGCCTCGGCGGCGCTGCGCTCTTCAGCCTCGGCGGGGCTCGGCTCTGGGGCAGGGCGTGCCTCAGGCTCGGCCGCAGCGAAGGCGGCGCCGGCGCCCGCCTCGGGAGCGGCCGTCGTCGTTCCCATGCTCTGCTCGGCCGCCGCCGGCCGAGCGACGATGGCGCCCCTGATGCGGGCGAGCAGGGCGAGCGCCACGATGAGCAGGAGCGCGATGGCTCCGAGCAGCGACACGGCGAGCGTCTGGAAAAGGTTCGTGTCCATGGAACGATCTTCCCCCTTGGTCTTCGTCGGACGCAGGTTCGCGCCCCCGACGAAGGCGTGTCCGAGGACGTCGTGGGCGAGCAAATAGCATAGAAGAGTAAACGGACCTCAGCCAGTGGCCAGCGTGGCGCGCGTCGCGCTGCGGTCATAGAATCCCGCGTCGACGGGTCGGCCCACCGAGAAGAGGTGCCGTGTGGCGGTTATCAAGACCATCGATCTCGTGGGCGTGTCACCCAGTTCCTGGAGAGACGCGGCACAGCAAGCACTCGACGAGGCCTCGAAGACCATCCGCAGCATCACGACGATGGAGGTGCTCGACACGTCTTGCACCGTCGGCGACGGCAAGATCGTCGAGTATCTGACCCATGTCCGGATCAGGTTCCGGATAGAGCGCTAGCAAAGTCAGGCTAGGCGGAGCTTCCCCAGATGAGCGGTACCGCGCTCGTGGGTATCCAGTGGGGGGACGAGGGCAAGGGTAAGGTCACCGACCTCCTGGCGCGCGACACCGACGTCGTCGTGCGCTATCAGGGCGGCAACAACGCAGGACACACGATCGTCGTGGCCGGAGAGTGCTACGCGCTGCATCTCGTCCCGACGGGGATCCTCTACGGACACTGCACGCCCGTGATCGGGTCGGGGATGGTAGTCGACCCTAAGGTGCTCATCGGGGAGATGGATGCGCTCGAGTCGCGCGGAGTCGATACCGGCAGGCTTGTCGTCTCCGGCAACGCGCATCTCATCATGCCGTACCACCTCGAGATAGACAGGGTGAGCGAGCGGCGTCTCGGCTCGAACCGCCTCGGCACGACCAAGCGTGGGATAGGTCCGGCCTATGCAGACAAGGCGACCCGCATCGGTCTGCGGGTGCAGGATCTGCTTGACCCCAAGATCTTTGCGGCCAAGCTGGACGTGGCGCTCAAAGAGAAGAATCAGGTGCTGACGCGCGCCTACGGGAGACTCCCGTTCGAGCACAAGGACATCGCGGAGAGCTACATGGCCTACGGGCGGCGTCTTGCGCCGCACATCGCCGACACCTCGGCGTTCGTGCAGGGCGCGCTGGACGAGGGGCGCAGGGTTCTCTTCGAGGGCGCGCAGGCGACGATGCTGGATCTCGACCACGGCACCTATCCCTTCGTCACGTCGTCCAATCCCATCGCGGGAGGAGCGTGCGTCGGCGCCGGAGTGGGGCCGCGCGACATCGGCGCGGTCATCGGGATCTGCAAGGCTTATTGCACGCGCGTTGGATCCGGCCCCTTCCCGTCCGAGGCAGATCCCGCCGACGCCGACATGCTCGTGGAGGCGGGGGGCGAGTGGGGGACGACGACAGGACGCAAGCGTCGATGCGGCTGGTTCGACGCGGTCGCGGCGCGCTACGCGGCGCGCCTCAACACGCTGACGGAGATCGTCGTGACCAAGCTCGACGTGCTGTCGCGCTTCGCGAGCGTCAAGGTCTGCGTCGCCTACCACTACGAGGGCCGGCGCTACGACGCGTTCCCGCCGAACCAGACGGTGTTCAACAAGTGCACGCCGGTCTATGAGGAGCTTGCGGGCTGGTCCGAGGACATCTCGGGGGCCCGCGGCGTGGAGGACCTCCCGGCCCAAGCGCGCGCGTATCTCGAGTGGCTCGAGCATCTCGTCGACACTCCGGTGTCGTGGGCATCGGTGGGACCGCAGCGCGACGAGGTCGTACGGCTGCGCGACCAGAGCGCGCCGTGAAGACGCTTCTGCTCGGCGCCGGAGGGCGCGAGAGCGCGCTCGCTTGGGCGCTCAGCCGATCGGGCATGATCTCGGAGCTTGCGGCCGCGCCCGGCAATCCCGGCATCGCCTCCGTTGCCCCGCTCTTCGACCTCGACCCGGCGGACGAGCGCGCCGTGGTCGACCTGGCGCGGCGACTCGGCAGCGAGCTCGTCGTGGTCGGGCCCGAAGCGCCGCTCGTGGCCGGGGTCGGCGACGCGCTGCGCGCCGACGGCCGCCTCGTGTTCGGCCCGGACGCGGCCGCCGCCCGCATCGAGGGATCCAAGTGGCACGCGAAGGAGCTGATGCGGCGCGCCGGCATCCCGACCGCCGAGGGGGCCGTCTTCACCGACGCGCGCGCCGCGGTGGACCACGCGGATCGGCTGGGCCCGCCCTACGTGATCAAGGCCGACGGACTCGCCGCCGGCAAGGGCGTGATGGTGACGTCGGATCGAGGCGAGGCCGTCGACGCGATCGAGCAGCGCCTCGTGGCGGGCGCCCTCGGCGCCGCAGGTGCAACGGTGGTCGTCGAGGAGTTCCTCGACGGACCGGAGCTGTCGTTGATCGCGTTCGTCGACGGCGCCACGGCGCGTCCCTGTGAGCCGGCGCAGGACTACAAGCGGATAGACGACGGGGACCGAGGGCCCAACACCGGAGGCATGGGCGCCTACAGCCCCGTGCCCGCGTGTTCCGCCGAGCTCGTCGAGTCGCTCATGGGCGAGGTGATCGAGCCCATGGTCAAGATGACTGCGACGACCGACCCCCCGGCACCCTTCGTCGGCGCGCTCTACGCCGGCCTCGCCCTGACGACAAGGGGCCCCCGGGTCATCGAATTCAACGCCCGCTTCGGCGACCCCGAGACCCAGGCGCTGCTCCCCCGCCTCGGATCGGACCTCGGAGAGCTCTGCGTGGCGTGCGCCACCGGCGACCTGGCGGGGTTCGAGCCGCGCTGGTCGACGGAGGTCTGCGTGGCCGTGGTTCTGAGCGCGGCCGGATACCCGGGGAGTCATGCGACCGGCGCGCCGATCGAGGGCCTCGACGACGCGGCGCGCATCGAGGGGGCCCACATCTTTCACGCGGGCACGGCGATCAGGGACGGGGCGACGGTCACGGCCGGGGGCCGGGTCCTTGCCGTCGCCGCCACCGGCGCCGACTTCGGCTCGGCCCGGACGCGCGCCTACACCGCGGCGGACCGCATCCGCTTCGAGGGCAAGCACGTGCGACGCGACATCGCGCGGCGCGCCGAGGAGGCGCGGTGACCGCAGCCGTCGGCATCGTCGCGGGCAGCAGCTCAGACATGCCGGTGATGAGCAAGGCGGGCGACGTGCTCGAGCGTTTCGGCGTGGAGTACGAGATCGAGGTCATGTCCGCTCACCGTGCTCCCCTGCGGGTCGCCGATTATGCGCGTGCGGCGGAGCAGCGAGGGCTCCAGGCGCTGATAGCCGGAGCCGGCCTCGCCGCGCACCTGCCGGGCGTCGTGGCGGCGCACACGACCTTGCCCGTCATCGGCGTCCCACTGCTGGGCGACGCCCTCGGGGGCGCAGACGCCCTCTACTCGTGCGTGCAGATGCCCCCCGGCGTCCCCGTCGCCACGGTTGCGATCGGCGGCGCCAAGAACGCCGCGCTGCTGGCGGTGCAGGTCCTTGCGCTGGGCGACGGGGCGCTGCGAGCCAAGCTGCACGAGCTCAAGTCGGACATGGCGGCCGGGCTCAAGCTCTAGGAGGCCCGCCTCTAGGAGGCCCGCCTCTAGAGGAGGCCCGCAGGATCCGACGCACCTTTAAGGGTGAGCCACCGCTCGGTCCGGCAGGTCGTAGGCGCTCCAGGTGATCACGGTCATGACCTGCCGGGGGGTTTCGAGGTCTCCGAGGTCGTCCTGCGCCCACCGGCGCAACTCTGCGGCGACCCGCGCCCGTGCCTCCGGGGCAGCCGCCCAGGTGAACGAGTAGAGGCCGTCCTCGAGCTCGCCGAGCTTGCCGCTCACGGACGCCGAGTGGACGTCCTCGACCGCAGGCAGCCGGCGCGGCGCCGCTCCGAGCTCCGCCATGGCGGCGTCGATGTCGCGGGCGAACGCGGATCCCGTGGGTCTGAGCGCGACGCCGCAGGCGTCGGCGAAGCGTTCGATGAGCCGGCGCGGCCAGCCCTCGCTCCAGAAGCCAGGATCGACGAGTATCAGCCCGCCCGGCCGCACGACGCGCGCGAGCTCGTGCAGCGTGCGGCGCCAGTCCGAGACGAGGTGCAACACGTGGCACGCCAGCCCCGCGTCGAACGAATCGTCCGGGAAGGGAAGCGAGGTCGCATCGGCGAGGGCGAGCGGGATCGGCACGCGGCCGTCCGACTTCAACAGCAGCTTGCGCAGCATGGGTTCCGAGAGGTCGATCCCCGTCATGCTCACGCCGGCCTCGCTCAGCGGCAGCGCGATGCGTCCCGTCCCCACGCCGATCTCGAGACAGCCGCTGCGCCCCTCGAGCTCCGAGGTGAGCTGGGACGTCACCACGGCCATCGCCTCGGAGCTGATGGACCTCGTGCGGTCGTAGTAATCGGTGGCGCGATCGAAAGAGATCGACATCACCACAGCTTAGGACCGATGACGAGACGTCAACCTAAGATGCGCCGATGATCCCCCGCTACAGCCGCGCAGAGATGAGCGCGATCTTCTCCGAGGGCGCGAAGTTCGGGCGCTGGCTCGAGATCGAGATCCTCGCGGTCGAGGCGCGCGTGAGACTCGGCCGGGTCCCGGTCGAGGACCTCACCGAGATCAAGGGGCGCGCCGCCTTCGATCCGCCTCGCATCGCGGCCATCGAGGAGGTTCGCCACCACGACGTCGTCGCGTTCGTCGAGAACGTGCGCGAGAACGTGGGCGACGCAGGCCGCCACGTCCATTTCGGCCTCACGTCCTCCGACGTGGTGGACACGGCAACCGCCGTCGCCCTCACCTCCGCCGGCGATCTCCTCGTCGAGGGCGTGGGGCGGCTCGCCGAGACCATCAAGCGCAGGGCCTTCGAGCACAGGGACACGCTCATGACGGGACGAACGCACGGCGTCCATGCCGAGCCGACCACCTTCGGGGTCAAGCTCGCCGGCTGGGTCTTCGAGCTCGCGCGCGCGCGCGAACGCCTGCGTGCCGCGCGCGACGCGGTGTCCATCGGAAAGCTCTCCGGCGCGGTCGGAACCTACTCGCAGCTGGCACCGGAGGTCGAGGCCTACGTCTGCGACAGGCTGGGCCTCGGGATCGAGGACGCCGCAACCCAGGTGGTTGCGCGCGATCGCCACGCGCACTTCCTCTCGGCCATCGCCCTGGCCGGGGCAGCCCTCGAACGCTTCGCGCAGGAGATCCGGCACCTCCAGCGAACCGAGGTTCGAGAGGCACAGGAGCCGTTCGCCGCCGGGCAGAAGGGGTCCTCGGCGATGCCGCACAAGCGCAACCCGATCGTGTGCGAGCGGGTCTGCGGCCTCGCGCGGTTGCTACGGGCGTACGCGCAGACGGGTCTCGAGAACGTCGCCCTGTGGCACGAGCGCGACATCTCGCACTCCTCGGTCGAGCGCGTCACGCTGCCGGACGCTTGCATCCTGCTCGACTACATGCTCGAGAGGATGCGCTGGGTCATCGACGGCCTCGAGGTGTATCCGCAGAGGATGCGCCGTAACCTCGATGCCTCGTGGGGCCTCGTGCACTCTCAGACCGTGCTCACGGCGCTGCTCGATGCGGGCCTGCAGAGGGAGGAGGCATACGCGCTGGTGCAGCGCAACGCCGCGGCGGCCTGGGACGAGGAGCGAGCTCTGGTCGAGCTCCTCAAGTCGGATCCCGACGTGACGGCGCATCTCGATCCCGTCGAAATCGAGGGTTGCTTCGAGCCGGCGCGTTACGTTGACAACACGCAAGTCATCTTCCAGCGCTTGGAGGCTCTGTAGTGATACGGACGAGTCACGTCGGCTCCGGTAAGGTGCGCGAGCTGTTCGAGGTGGGCGACGACCGGCTCCTGCTCATCGCTTCCGATCGCATCAGCGCGTACGACGTCGTGCTGAGCGAGACGATCCCGGACAAGGGCAAGGTCCTCACCGGGCTGTCCCACTTCTGGTTCGGCGTCACGGCGTCGATCTGCCCGAATCATCTCGTCTCGGTGCGAGCGGAGGACCTGCCGGACGTCGGCGCGCCGGATGCTGCCGGTAGGGCGATGCTGTGCCGGCGCGCCGCACCAATACCGATCGAGTTCGTCGTGCGGGGCTACCTCGCGGGCTCCGGGTGGAAGGAGTACCAGGCCACCGGAACGGTATGCGGTCACCGCCTTCCGCCGGGGCTCCGCGAGTCCGACCGCCTCCCTGCGCCGCTCCTGACCCCCGCAACCAAGGCGACCTCCGGGCACGACGAGAACATCACCGAAGACGAGGCGCGAGCTGTTGCAGGAGCGGCGATCTACGACGTCGCACGCGCCGGCGCGCTCGCGCTCTACGGGGCGGCGGCCGACCTTGCGGGCCGGCAGGGGATCATCATCGCCGACACCAAGTTCGAGTTCGGGATCGCCGAAGGTGAGGTCATGCTCATCGACGAGGTGTTGACGCCGGATTCGAGCCGCTTCTGGCCGGCCGACGCGTACCTTCCGGGGCGGACCCAAGGTTCCTTCGACAAGCAGTTCGTGCGTGATTGGCTCGACTCCAAAGGCTGGGACCACACCCCGCCGGCTCCGGATCTTCCCGGCGACGTGATCGCCGCAACCCGCGCTCGCTACATCGAGGCGTACGAGCGGCTCACCGGCACCCCGTTCGACTCCTGGACCAAAGAGGTGCGCGGTTGACCTCCGGCCATCCCGGCCGCTCGCGCGGCGACGGCCCGGCGCGCCGTCACGCGCATGCATCTGTGAGGCTCGGGCTCACGCTGCGCTCCGTTGTCCTGCGACCGCGCGAGGGCTACGCCGCGGCGATGAGGACGGGCGAGAGGCGGGCGCGGGCGGGCGAGCGTCTTCCGGAGGGCGTCACGCCGTACGTCCTGGCGCTCGCAGGAGGCGCCGCCGGCATGTGCTTGTGGCTGAAGTTCGGCGCCCTCGCCGGTCTCCGCCACGCGCGCGTGGCCGACTTCGACTCCGGCGTGCTGATCGCAGCCCTGCTCGTGGGGGTCGTGCTCGGTCTTGCGGGGCAGGTCCTGTGGGGGGCCGTCGGATCGTGGTGCGTGGCCCGGCTCGGGGGCCGGGCGCGGGCGCGCGATCTGCGTCTCGCCTGGGGGGCATCCGCCCTTCCGCTCGTCGGCGTACTCGTTCTGCTCGCGCCCGACCTCATACTCGCCGGTCCGGGCGTCTTCACCATCGATCCGCTCGGAGACGCGATCGCGACCGCGTGGGCCGCGCTGTCGATCGCGGTCGGGATCGCCCTCGCCGTATGGTCGCTGTGGCTGTTCGTGCGAGGCGTCGAGGTTGCATCCGGGCTCAGGCTGCGGCGCGCCGTGCCCGCCGTGCTTGCCGGCGCTGCCTGCTTCGCCCTTCTCGCGGGAGGACTTGCGATGGCGGGCACGCTCGTCGCGTCGAAGACCGTGCTGTGATGTTCGCGGTGCGCGTGAACGTGATGCCGAAGGAGGGCATCGCCGACCCGCAGGGTCAGACGATCGAGAGCGCCCTGCCGGCGCTCGGCTACGAGGGCGTAAGCGACGTGCGAATGGGCAAGAGGATCGAGCTCTCGTTGCAGGCATCGGACGAGGACGAGGCGCGCTCGCGCGCGACCGAGATATGTGAGCGCCTGCTCGCCAACACCGTGATCGAGAGCTATGAGGTGGTCGTGACGTGACGGCGTCGGTTGCGATCGTCGTCTTTCCCGGATCGAACTGCGAGCGGGACTGCGTGGGCGCGTTCGGCTCCCTTGGGGCCCAGCCTGAGCTCGTGTGGCACGCGCAGACCACCCTGCCGGGTGCAGACCTCGTCGTGCTGCCCGGAGGTTTCGCGCACGGTGACTATCTGCGCACGGGCGCGCTCGCTCGGTTCTCACCGATCATGCGCGCGGTGCGTGCACACGCGCAGCGCGGCGGGCTCGTCCTCGGCATCTGCAACGGATTCCAGATCCTGTGCGAGGCGGGCATGTTGCCCGGCGCACTGCGCAAGAACGAGGGGCTCAAGTTCCTCTGCCGTTGGACGGAGGTGCGCGTCGACGACGACGCCACGCCGTTCACGAACGGCGTCCGGCGCGGTCGGTCGCTGCGTCTGCCGATCAACCACTTCGAGGGCAACTGGTACTGTTCCCACGACGAGCTCGAGCGCCTGCGCCGCAACGATCAGATCGTCCTGCGCTACGTCGACAACCCCAACGGCTCGCTCGACGACGTTGCCGGGCTCGTCGACGAACGGCGCACCGTCTTCGGTCTGATGCCTCATCCGGAGCGAGCCTGCGAGGCGCTGCTCGGGTCCCAGGACGGCGCGCTTCTGCTCCGCTCGATGCTCGAGTGCATCCCGTCGCTGCTTTGACGCAGCTCGTGCATCGCGGCCTCGGCCTCTCGGACGAGGAGTACGACGCCGTCGTCGAGCGCCTCGGGCGCGCGCCGTCGCATACCGAGCTGGCGATGTTCTCGGTGATGTGGAGCGAGCACTGCTCCTACAAGTCGAGCCGATCGCTCCTGCGCACGCTGCCGTCGCACGGCGCACACGTGCTGGTGGGTCCCGGCGAGGGCGCGGGCGTCGTCGAGGTCGCGCCCGGGGTGGCGGTCGCGTGGAAGGTCGAGTCCCACAACCATCCCTCGTTCGTCGAGCCGCACAACGGCGCGGGCACGGGGGTCGGCGGGATCGTACGCGACGTTCTGTCGATGGGGGCGCGGCCTGTCGCGCTGCTGGACTCACTTCGCTTCGGATCGCTCGACGATGCGCACTCCCGCTATCTCGTGCACGGGGTGGTGGGCGGGATCTCGTCCTACGGCAACTCGATCGGTGTGCCTACCGTCGGGGGCGAGACCATGTTCGATGCCTGCTACGCGGCCAACCCGCTCGTGAACGTCGCCTGTCTCGGGCTCGTGGAGGACCGTCTCATGAGCGGCGTCGCCGAGGGGGAAGGCAGCTCGGTCGTGCTGTTCGGCTCGTCGACCGGGCGCGACGGCATCGGTGGGGCGAGCGTGCTCGCATCGGCCGCGTTCGACGCCGACTCGGCGAGCAAGCGGCCGTCGGTCCAGATAGGCGATCCGTTCTCGGAGAAGCTCCTCATCGAGGCGACCCTGGAGCTGGTCGCGCGCGGGCTCCTCGTCGGCCTCCAGGACCTCGGCGCCGGCGGGATCTCGTGCCCCGCTTCGGAGATGGCCGCCAAGGCCGCCACGGGGATAGACGTCGACGTCGACGCCGTGCACCTGAGAGAGCGGGACATGGAGCCGTTCGAGGTCATGATCTCGGAGTCCCAGGAGCGCATGATGGCGGTGGCCGAGCCGGGCCGCGTCCCCGATGTCCTCGACGTCTGCCGCAGGTGGGGGGTGGAGGCGCGCGTGATCGGGACGGTCACCGCAAGCGGGTGCCTGCGGGCGAGCGCGGCGGGCCACATCGTGGCCGAGTGCCCCGTGGCTGCGCTCGCCGAGGGACCCGTTTACGCTCGCCCCGCGCGCCGGCCGACGTGGCTCGACGGCCGCACCGCGGCGCCGCCCGGCGACGATCCACCGTCGGACCTCGAGGCCGCGCTGTGCGCGCTGCTCGCGTCGCCCAACCTCGCCTCGAGGCGCTGGGTCTGGGAGCAGTACGACCACATGATCGGCCTCGGGACAGTGGTGGGACCGGGCGCGGACGCGGCGGTCATTCGCCTCCCCGGCGTCGACACTGCGGTCGCCCTGAGCGTCGACGGCCCCGGTCGCGCGTGCCGCCTGGACCCCTATCGAGGAGCCCTGCTGGCGGTTGCGGAGGCTGCTCGCAACGTCGCCTGCAGCGGCGCGCGGCCGCTCGCGATAACGAACTGCCTCAACCTCGGCAGCCCTGAGGACCCCGGGGTCATGTGGCAGCTCGCGGAGATCGTCCGTGGGGTCGGCGACGCTTGCCGCGCCCTGGGCACGCCGGTCACCGGCGGCAACGTGTCCTTCTACAACGAGACCTCGGGTCGCCCGATCGACCCGACTCCGGTCATCGGCATGCTCGGCGCTCTGACGCTCGCGTCCGACGCGCTGGGTCACGCCTTCCGGGAGGCGGGCGACGCGATCGTGCTGCTGGGCGACACCGGCGCCGACGGCTTCGCCGGCAGCGAGTACGCCGCGGTGCTCAACGGAACCGTTGCGGGGCGGCCGGCGCCCGTCGACCTGGAGCGCGAGCGGGCCCTGGTGGAGGTTCTCGTCGCCGGACGGCACCTCTTGCGCTCGGCGCACGACGTGTCGGGCGGCGGGCTCGCGATCTGCCTCGCGGAGTCGGCCATCGCCGGAGGGCTGGGGTTCGCGGTCACGGGCCCGAGCGGAGAGCCGCATCGCTGGTTGTTCTCGGAGTCGTCGGGACGTGTCGTCGTGTCGTGCGCCGGCGGAGCCTTGGAGGCGCTCTCAACGCTCGCTCGCAGGGAGCGCGTGCCGGCCACGGTGATGGGCCACGTGGGCGGCAGCTTGCTCGACTTCGGCTCTTTCGCCACCGACCTCGAGGCGTCGGCTCTGACCTTCGAAGACGCGTTGCCGGCGCACCTCTCCGCTAGGGTGGATCGGTGAGAGGGAGCGCGGGCTAGTGGTCCGTCGCGTAAGTACCGCCAGCACCGAGAGCGTTCCTGCGCGCCGAGGGCAAGGCGCGAGGAGTCGAGCGTACCTGGAGGTACGTGAGCGACGAGGAACGCAGCCATCGGTGATGCAGGGGCGCTCGAATGCGTCGGTGATTTACGCGGCGGGGCACTAAGCATGGGGGGCGAGGCGCGCGACGCGTGCGGCGTCGTCGGGGTCTACGCCCCGGGTGAGGACGTCGCCCGTCTCGTCTACTACGGACTCTTCGCACTGCAGCATCGTGGCCAGGAGTCGGCCGGCATGGCGATCTCGGACGGCGCCACGATGGTCGTCTACAAAGAGCTCGGGCTCGTCTCGCAGGTCTTCGACGAGACCGTGCTAAGCAGCATGCGCGGCCACCTCGCGATCGGCCACGTGCGCTACTCGACCACCGGATCGACGACGTGGGAGAACGCTCAGCCGACCTACAAGAGCGCTCCGGTGGGCCAGATCGCCCTGGCCCACAACGGGAACCTCGTGAACTCGGTCGAGCTCAAGCGGACCCTTCGAGAGGCAGGCGGCGACCCGACCCCCGAGGCGGCGCGGTTGCCGTCTTCGTCCGACACCGATCTCGTCGCGGCCCACATCGCTCGCGCCGGCCTCGGCGACACCAGGGAGGCGATCCTCGGCGTGCTGCCGCACCTCGCGGGGGCGTACTCGTTCACGATCATGGACGAGACGAGGATCTTCGGCGCGCGCGACCCCTCAGGCTTCCGCCCCCTGTGCATCGGGCGCCTCGGCGACGATGGGTGGATCCTCGCCTCAGAGACCTGTGCGCTCGACCTCCTGGGCGCTCGCTTCATTCGCGACGTCGAGCCCGGCGAGCTCGTCACGATCGACGGGTCCGGGCCGTCGAGCGAGCGCTTCGCGCCGGCGCGCCATTCCGCCTGCATCTTCGAGCACGTGTACTTCGCGCGGCCGGACTCCACGTTGATGGGCCAGAACGTCTATGCCACGAGATACCGCATGGGACAGCGCCTTGCCCGTGAGAGCCCCGTGGGGGCCGAGCTCGTGATCCCGTCGCCCGATAGCGGAGTCCCTGCGGCGCAGGGCTTCGCGCAGAGCGCGGGCATCGCGTACGGAGAGGGCTTCGTGAAGAATCGCTATGTCGGGCGCACCTTCATCCAGCCGACGCAGTCCATGCGGCAGCAGGGCATCCGCATGAAGTTGAACCCGCTGCGAGAGGTGATAGGCGGCAAGCGCGTCGTCGTGGTCGACGATTCGATCGTGCGTGGCAACACCACGAGGCAGATGGTGGCGATGTTGCGCGAGGCGAACGCCCGTGAGGTCCACATGCGCATCTCGTCGCCACCGATCCGCTGGCCCTGCTTCTACGGCATCGACATGCCCGAGCGCGACGAGCTCATCGCGTCCAACATGGACGTCGATGAGGTATGCGCCCACATCGGAGCCGACTCGCTGGCGCATCTGTCGCTGGAGGGGATGGTGGAGGCGACGGAGATCCCCGACGACGCCTTCTGCACCGCCTGTTTCTCGTCTCGCTATCCGGTCGAGGTGACGCCCGGCGATCTCGTCGAGAAGCACGTCTTCGAGTGACGCCTCACACGGCAGCATGTCCCTGAGCTACTCGGTCCGAGACGGCGTCGCCGTCATCGTGTTGGATCGCCCGACGGTTCTCAACGCGTTCGACGACGACCTCGGGAGGCGCGCCCTGGAGGCCGTAGAGCGAGCGGCGGCCGACGACGAGGTGCGTTGCATCGCGATCACCGGGGCGGGTCGCGCGTTCTCCTCGGGCGAAGATCTGGCGGCGTTGTCTGAGGGCTACGAACGTGGGGAGGCGCCCGACCTCGGGCGCATCCTGCGCACGCGCTACAATCCCTTGATACGCGCGCTCGTCGGCGCACCGAAGCCCGTGGTGGCCGCGGTGAACGGGGTCGCGGCAGGGGCCGGCGCGAGTGTGGCGCTCGCGTGCGACTTCCGCGTCGCATCCGAGCACGCGAAGCTCACCTTCGGGTTCGCGCGCGTGGGCCTCGTGCCGGATTCCGGAGCCTTGTGGTTCCTGGCGCGCATGGTCGGCAGCGCGCGCGCGTGGAACCTCGCCGTATCGGCAAGAGTAGTCTCGGCGGATGAGGGCCGCGCCCTCGGGTTGTTCGATCAGGTGCTGGCGGCGGACGAGTTCGAGGGGGGCTGGCGCACCCTCGCGCGCGAGCTCGCGGTCGGGCCCACGCGCGCCTTCGCTCTCACCAAGAAGTTGCTCGCGGAGGCGCCGGAGCACTCGCTCGACCTGCAGCTGGACGCCGAGGTGACGGCGCAGGCGGAAGCCGGTGCGTCCGAGGATCACCTCGAGGGCGTGCAGGCCTTCTTGGCGAAGCGACCTCCTCGGTTCACGGGTCGCTGACGGCGCCCGCCGCAGCGGCGATATCCTGATCGCTCGCGGCGAAAAGGAGGTGGCGGGATGGCCACACGGGAAGACTCGTTCCCGATATCGGGGATCGACTACGTTCAATTCTTCGTCGGCAACGCCAAGCAGGCCGCCCACTATTACAGGGCTCTGGGATTCTCGCCGATCGCATACATGGGCTTGGAGACGGGCGCGCGCGAGCGCGCCTCTTGGTGCGTGCAACAGGGCGACGTGCGTTTCGTGTTCACGGGCGCGCTGGGCAGCAGCTCGCCGGTTGCCGAGCACGTCAAGAGCCATGGCGACGGGGTGCACGACGTTGCGCTTACCGTTCCGGACGCGGAGGAGGCGTACCGCGTCGCACTCCAGCGTGGCGCGACGGGGGTTGCGGACCCGCAGGTGTTCGAGGACGATCACGGCAAGGTCGTCAAGGCTTCGATCGCGACCTACGGCGAGACGCTGCATTCGCTCGTGAGCCGTCAGGACTACTCGGGCTCGTTCTTCCCCGGCTTCAAGGCGCTCGATGCACCCGAAGGTACCAAGGGCTTCGGGGTTCGCTACATCGATCATGTCGTCGGCAACGTCGAGCTCGGCAAGATGAACGAGTGGGTGAAGTTCTATGAGCGGATCATGGGCTTCACCGAGCTGCGCCACTTCTCGGACGAGGAGATATCCACCGACTACTCGGCGCTGATGTCGAAGGTCGTCTGGGATGGCGACGGCAAGATCAAGCTGCCCATCAACGAGCCCGCCGAAGGAAAGCGCAAGTCGCAGATCGAGGAGTATCTCGAGTACTACGGCACTCCGGGAGTGCAGCACATCGCGCTCGCCACCGAGAACATCGTATCGTCGGTCGAGTCGATGCGTTCGGCCGGGATCGAGTTCTTGCGCGTGCCTACGACCTATTACGCCGAGGCCAAGCAGCGCGTCCCGGAGGTTTCGGGGCAGATCGACAATCTCGAGCGTAACGGCGTGCTGGTCGACAAGGACGAGGACGGGTATCTCCTTCAGATCTTCTCCAAACCGGTGCAGGACCGGCCGACGATCTTCTACGAACTCATCGAGAGGCACGGCGCGCGCGGGTTCGGCGCGGGCAACTTCAAGGCGCTGTTCGAGGCGATCGAACGCGAGCAGGATCTAAGGGGGAATCTCTGATGGACGTCGTGTATTCGAAGGGACGCGTGACGCGCCAGGCGCACGTCGCCATCCCCGAGGGCACATATGAAGAGGAGCATGGACGCGAGACGTTCTTCGGACGCGCGACGCATCTCTATCGCAAACACCCTCCGACCGCGTGGACGCGCATCGATGGACCGCTGCGGCCGCGCGCTCTCGATCTGAACGAGATCAAGCCGGGCGACTTGACGGACGCGGACGCCACGTGGCAGCTCGTCGCCGGGAACGACGACGTTCGCCTTTTCATCAGCCGGCGCGCCGAAGCAATGCCGTACTTCTTGCGCGATGCAGACGGGGACGTCTGCTACTTCGTGCACCGCGGCACGGGCACGTTCGAGACTGATTACGGTCCACTGACGTACCGTCAAGGCGACTACGTGATCATCCCCAAGGGAACGACACACCGGGTGGTTCCGGACGGCGACGAGAGCTTCTTCTTCGTGATCGAGGGCACCGGTGAGTATCACATCCCCGATCGGGGGCTCATGGGCAAGCACGCGCAGTTCGACCCCGGGGTTCTCGAGGTCCCCGAGCCGGACCCACACGACGAGGCAGGAGAGTTCGAGGTGCGCGTGAAGCGTGACGGTGGGTTCACGTCGCTGTGGTTCGCGTGGCATCCGCTCGACGTCGTTGGGTGGCAGGGTGACTTGTGCCCGGTCAAGCTCAATGTGCTCGATCACAGACCCGTTTACTCGCCGAGCTATCACATGCCTCCATCGGCGCATGCGACGTTCGCCAACGAGGGCTTCGTCATCTGTTCGTTCGTGCCGCGGCCGTTGGAGGAGGACCCACAGGTGCTGAAGGTGCCCTTCTATCACGCCAATATCGACGCCGACGAGGTCCTCTTCTATCACTCGGGCAACTACTTCAGCCGCGCCGGGATAGACGAGGGGTACATGACGCTTCATCCTCAGGGCGTGCACCACGGGCCGCAGCCGGCGGCGATAGAGGCGTCGAAGACGAAGCAGCGCACGGACGAGATCGCGGTGATGGTCGAGACCCACCGATCGCTGCAGCTGTCGCCCGAGGCCGAGGCGGTCGTGATCACCGAGTACGAGACGTCGTGGGCGAAGGGGATGGGACTCCTCGACGCATAGCCGGTTGTCTCGTCGCTTGAGCCCGGCACGAAGAACATGAGGCTGTACCGCCTGCGCTCCGAAGCGGGCGACGCTCACGTGGCGATCGCGGTGGACGACGGCGCGCCGGTGGACGTCGCGGAAGCGTTCGCTCTGGCGGGCGGCGGATCCCCGCCGCCTTACCTGCGCTCCATGCTCGAGCTCATCCAGACCCCCGCCGCCTTGCATGAGCTCGTCGAAGTCGCGCGCACCGGATCCAGCGGCCACGCGGGGCGCGCCGGAGCTCCTTCGGCTCGGTGGCTCCCTCCGCTCGAGAGCGTGTCCTCGCTGCGCGACTTCCTCGCGTTCGAGGATCACGTCAAGCGCGGCGCGCGCCGACGAGGCTCGGACGTTCCCGATCACTGGTACGAGGCTCCGGTCTACTACAAGGGCAATCATCGAGCGATCCTCGGGCCCGACGACGAATGCCCCTGGCCGGCCTATACCAACCGGCTCGACTTCGAGCTCGAGCTTGCGCTGGTGGTGGGGACGGGTGGAAGGAACATCGCTGCGCGCGACGCTGCGCGCCACATCTTCGGCTTCACGATCTTCAACGACTTCTCGGCGCGCGACGTGCAGGCCCGGGAGATGAGCGCGTGGCTCGGTCCGGCCAAGGGCAAGGACTTCGCCAACGCGCTCGGCCCCTGCATCGTGACGATCGACGAGGTCGGACCGGAGCCGGACCTCGCGATGAGTTGCCGCATCAATGGCGAGGAGTGGGGCCGCGCGCGCTCGTCGGAGATGTACTGGAGATGGGCGGACATGATCGCTCACGTGTCGCAGGCCGAAGACATCTGGCCCGGAGATGTCTATGGCTCGGGAACGCCGGGCGGCTGCTGTGGTCTCGACCTCGATCGCGCGCTGCGTCCCGGAGACGTCGTGGAGCTGGAGATAGAAAGGATCGGGGTCTTGCGCAACACGATCGGCGCGCCCCCGGCCTCGCGACCCGAGGAACCGTCTCGCGCAGGCCCTTAGCGGCGCTCCGCGACCGGAATGACGAATTTCTCCGCCGTGTGGGTCTCGGAGAACCTCACCACCTTGACGTCGACAAGTCCCGCCTCCTTGCCGCCCGCCATGACCTCGTTCTCGGTGATCGGACCGCCGCCCTTGCGGCGCACGACCCACAGCGCGCCGTCGGGCTTGAGGTAGGACTTGAGCCGGTCGAGACGCCCAAGGTCGGCGCGTCTCCGAGCGCCGAAGAAGATGGCGTCGGCGTCCCCGGTAGCCCTCGTGACGACACGAGCGCCCCGCACGCGCAACTGCTCGAGGAAGCCGTCGTCCTCGACCCGCAGCACCACGACCTTGTGGTCCGGCTTGATCCCGAGCTTGTCGACGAGCGTCTTGGGGTTGCGTATCCGGTGTGCCCAGAGCTCCGCTTCCTCACCCAGCTCGAACAGCGCGGTGCCGCCTGAGTGCTCGATCGTCAGCCGCCCGCTCTCGGCCTGGACCTCCGCCATGTCGCGGTACGGGATCACCGCGCGCACCTCGCCTCGAAGTACCACGGCGTCGGTCTCGAGGTATGCCGTGCCCTCCGTCGCTTCGCCGTTGATGATCGCCCTGCATCGAGCCTCGCGTCCCATCGCGCTCCTAATCGTCGAGGAGGAGCAAGGCCGGATGCTCCAGGAGCCGTGCGACATCGACCGCGAAGCGCGCCGCGGTCATGCCGTCGAGGATGCGATGGTCGAAGCTGATCGAGAGGTTCATCATCTTGCGCACGACGATGTGGCCGTCGCGCACGACCGGGCGTTCGGTAGCGCGATGCACGCCGAGGATGCCGGACTGGGGATGCAGGATGATGGGCGTCGCCAACAAGCCGCCGAAGGGCCCCGGGCTCGTCACCGTGAACGTGCCACCCTGTAGCTCTGCGGCGCTCAGCGATCCGGCTCGTGCCCTCGTCGCGAGGTCACCTACCTCGGCCGCGAGCGCGCGCAGCGGTTTTTCTCCGGCGTCCCTTATGACCGGCACAACGAGCCCGTTGGGCGTGTCCACTGCGATGCCGATGTGGCAGCGATCGTGGAACACGATCTCCTCCGCGTCCTCGTCGAGCGATGCGTTGAGGGCGGGATGGGCGCGCAGCGCGCGGGTTACCGCCTTGACTATGAACGGAAGGAACGTGACCCGAGGCCCTTCGGGGTCTCGCTCGCGCGCCGCCCCGCGCGTCGCGTCGAGCTCCGTGACGTCACATTCCTCGACATGGGTGACGGAAGGGATAGTCCTGTGAGCCTCGGCCATGCGCTCGGCGACCTTGCGGCGGATCCCTCGCAGTGGTTGCCGCCGGCCCACCGATCCGCGTTGCGGCGGTGCGGTCCCCGTTGGCGCGGTCCCTGGCAGCTCGGTCACCGGCGCCGGCGGTGCGAGCCCGGCTGCGCCCTCGACGTCCGCGCGCACGACCCTCCCGCCGGGACCGCTTCCGGTCACCGACGCGAGGTCGACGCCGAGCGAGCGCGCGAGCTTGCGCACGGGAGGCGTTGCCTTGACGAGCTCCCCGGGTGCTTCGGCGGCTACCTCCGGGGGTGCGACCGGGGACCTCCCCGCCTCCGCGCCGGGCGCCTCGGCCACCTTCTCGTCCCCGATTGTCACCAGAACCGTGCCCACCGGCACCACCCGGCCCGCCTCCACGTGTATGCGGGCGACGGCGCCGGCGAAGGGCGAGGGGATCTCGACGGTCGCCTTGTCGGTGATGACCTCGACGAGAGGCTCGTCTTCGGCGATGTCGTCGCCCTCCTTGACGAGCCAGCGATCGACCTCCGCCTCGGCCACGCCCTCACCGAGGTCCGGCAGCTTGAAGTCAGGCACGGGGGGCCACTAGAAGTTCAGGACCGCGTCGGCGCCGGCGAGGATGCGGTCCACGGACGGCAGGTAGTCGTCCTCGTTGGCGAACTGCGGGAACGGCACGTCGTAACCGGTGACGCGACCCACCGGCGCCTCGAGGTCCAGCATGCACCGTTCGTGTACGAGGCTCGACACCTCCGCGCCGAGTCCCGCCGTGCGCGGCGCTTCGTGGACGACGAGTACGCGCCCGCAGCTTGAGGCGGCGGCGGTTATCGCGTCGACGTCGAGCGGGTAGAGCGAGCGTAGGTCCACGACGCGCGACTCGACCCCGCGCTCGCTCGAGAGCCTCTGCGCGGCCTGGAGGCACAGCGGCACCGTCGCTCCGTACGTGATGATCGCGAAGTCGTCGCCGTCGCGCGCGCTTCGAGCGGTGGACAGCAGCTCCGTCGTGAGGCCGTCCATGTTCCTGATATCGAACGGCACCTCGTCGGCGACCTCCTGACGCCCGGCCCGATAGATGCGCTTAGGCTCCATGAAGATGACGGGGTCGGGATGCTCGATCGCGGCCAGCAACATGTCCCGTGCGTCGCTCGGGGTGGTGGGGCAAACGACCTTGAGGCCGGGTACGTGGACGAACAGCGCCTCGGGCGAATCCGAGTGGAGCTCTGGAGCGCGGACCCCGCCGCCGAAGGGTATGCGGATCACTATCGACGCCGGCACGCGGCCCTTGGTCCTCCATGCGTAGCGTGCCGCGTGTGTGACGATCTGCTCGAAGCCGGGATAGACGAAGACGTCGAACTGGATCTCGACGACCGGCAGCAAGCCGTAGATCGCCATGCCGATCGCGCTTCCGATGATGCCGGCCTCGGCCAGAGGGGTGTCGACGATGCGCTCCTCGCCGAACCTGTCGAGCAGTCCCGCAGTCACTCGGAAGACGCCGCCGGTCCTCGCGACGTCCTCGCCGAGCACGACGACGCGGTCGTCGGCCTCCATGGCCTGATGCAGGGCCAGGTTGAGCGCCTCGACCATCGTCCTCTCGGTCACTGGGTCTTTCCCTCCGCCCCCGCGCCCGATGTCTCAGGTGGACCGGCCAGCTCGACCTTCGGAGGCCGCCTCACCGCCCTTAGCTCCTCGAGCGCCGCGTCGAACGTCCACGGTCGGCCCGACGCGTAGACATCGTCGAACAGGACCTCTCGAGCCGGTTGGGACACTGCCTCCAGGTCGGTCACCGCGCCCGCGATGACGTCGCGGGCCTCGGCGCGGATCGCCTCCTCCTTGTCGTCGTCGAGCACGTCGATGCGCCGCAGGTAAGCGCTCATGCGTCCCACCGGCTCGAACGGGAGCCACCTCTGGGCCTCGGAACCGTCCCGGTAGAGGCTGGGGTCGTCCGCCGTTCCATGCGCCTTGAGGCGATAGCAGACGGCTTCGATGAGCGTAGGGCCCCCTCCCGCGCGCCCACGTTCGAGAGCATCTCTGGTCGCCTTCCAGCAGGCGATCGGGTCGAAGCCGTCGACGCGTAACGCCGGCATCGCGTATGCGGACGCCTTCTCGGCGATCGTGGGGGTCGCCATCTGCTTGTGGATCGGCGTCGAGATGGCCCACTTGTTGTTGACCGCGAAGAAGACGGTGGCGACCTTGAATACCGACGCGAAGTTCATCGCTTCGTGGAAGTCTCCTTCAGAAGTCGCGCCATCGCCGAACCACACCAGCGAGGCGGCCCGGTCGCCTCGGATCTTCGCGGCCCAGGCGAGGCCGACCGCGTGTGGTAGGTGCGTCGCTATCGGCACGCAGATCGGCCCGACGCGGTGCTCCCTTGCGTCCCAGAACCCGAGGTCGCCACCGTATCCCCTCCACCAACCGAGCACCGTAGCGGCCGGCACACCGCGGAGAACGCCGATCGCGTTCTGCCTGTAGGAAGGGAAGACCCAGTCGGCGTCCTCGCAGGCGTAGAGCGCGCCGGCCTGCGTTCCTTCCTCGCCCCAGTAGAGCGCGTAGGTCCCGATGCGTCCCTGTCGTTGCAGCGCAACGGCTCGTTCGTCGAAGGTACGCAACAGCAGCAGCCACCGGAACAGCTCGACCAAGTCTTTCTCGGTAAGTCCCTCCGGCAACACCCCATCGGTCATGTCGCCGCCGTCCCCGATGACGCGAAAGACGTCATTCATGCGTCGTGGGACCCATCGGATCGCCCACTACTGTCCGTTGCTGGGACCGTATTCCGTGGTACGCACAAGGCGGATACGACTGATCTTGCGGATGCGATCCTGCGCGTACTCCATCGCTGCGGTCGCGGTCGAGATGTTGCGCTCTCGCGCCATCGTGAAGATATGCTGGAGCTGTTTGTAGATCCCCTCCACGCGCCCCATCGCACGCTGCTGGTCGTAGCCTCTCAACTCGTCCTCGACGTTGATCAATCCCCCCGCATTTATCACGAAGTCCGGCGCGTACAGGATGCCGAGATCGCGCAGCTTGTCGCCGAGCTGTTCGCGCGCGAGCTGGTTGTTGGCCGAGCCCCCGATGATCGAGCAGTTGAGCTCAGAGATCGTGTCGTCGTTTATCGCGCCACCGAGCGCACATGGACAGAAGATGTCCGTCTCGAGTGTATGGATCTTGTCGAGGCCCGACGTCTCGACCCCGTAGTCGGATACGGCACGCGCGAGGTTGTCCACGTCGATATCGGCGATGGTGACCTCAGCTCCTTCGTTGACGAGATAGCCACACAGTGCATAACCGACCTTGCCGACGCCTTGAAGCGCGACGCTTCTCCCCTCCAAGCTCGCATCGCCGAACACCTCCACCGCGCAAGCCTTGATCCCTTGGAGCACCCCGTATGCGGTGATCGGGGAGGGGTCGCCCGACCCACCGTAGGTGTGAGAGCAACCTGTGACCCACCGGCTCTCGCGGCGCACGACGTCCATGTCGCCGAGCGCCGTTCCGACGTCCTCGGCGGTGATGTAACGGCCGCCGAGCGTCTCCACGAAGCGCCCATAGGCGCGCAGCAGCTCCTCGCTCTTGTCGCGGCGTGGGTCGCCGATGATCACGGCCTTGCCGCCGCCGAGATCCAGCCCCGCCGCCGCAGCCTTATAGGTCATGCCGCGCGCGAGGCGCAGGACGTCCTCGAGCGCCTCGTTCTCTGATGGATAGGGATAGAAACGGGTCCCCCCCAAGGCGGGGCCTAGAGCGGTCGAGTGGATCGCGATGATGGCTCGTAAGCCCGAGTGATCGTCGGAACAGAAGACGATCTGCTCGTAGCCCTCGCCGCCGATGTGCTCGAACACACTCATGTCGTTGCTCGTCTCCCGTGGGATCCGACGCCGAGATCGCGCCACTTCGTTCACAAGATGTTACCTCGTGATTGCTTCGAGACATGTTTACGATGGTTGCGATGACACGGACCTCCTATCTGCGCGTGTACCAGCCGCTGTCGGTCTTCTCCGTTGGTGAACGAGACCGCTGGCTGTCGCAATCCGAGCAAGCACCTGGGCCCGAGCAGCGCTCGTCGCGGTGGTTCGTCGGCAGCGCGTTGCCATCGCGCGATGCTTGTGCGGCGGCTGAGGGAGCGTTCATACGGCGGGTCGACGATGAGTTGCTCGTATGTCCGTGGCGCACGCGGCTACGCGTGCTGGCGGGACTTCTGGAGTTCCGGGGCAGCCTCCCCGAGGAAGTCGCCGACGCGTTCGTGCCCGAGCGGGAGGCAAGCCGTGCGGCGCAGGAGCTGGCCGTGTTGGATCGGGTCGCGCCCGACGTCCGTTCGCACATGCTCCACGCGAACTGGCACGTGCCGCTGAGGTGGTTCACGGCGTTCGCCGACCTCGACCGCATCCTGGTCGAGGATCGCGACGGGCTGCGGATCCGCTACGAGACGCGACTCGGCGATGCGCGCCACCGGCTCGCCCGCGCCGTCGATGTGCTCGGCGACGTCCACATCGACGAGTCGATCACCGACCTGGTAAGGGAGCTGACGGCCTGGCTCGAGGAGTTCGACAACGAGGGGTTGCTCGAGCTCGACTACGGCTCGGTCGCGCGCAGCTTCTCGGACGAGGACCTCGTCGACGATCGCTCGGCGGCCGATCTGTGGGCCTGCGTGGACGCCCTGGCGGCCGGAGATCCGGTGGGGGCCGCGACGTTGTTTTCGGACCTCAGCGACCGCTGGGCGAAGGTGCGCGCCCGCGAGATGGCCAACTAGACCTGCTCCAGAATGGCCCTCGAACCACCAGAAATTGGTCCTTTCTAGCCATTACGCGCGCAGTGGCGCTCGGGCGACAATTTTCGCGACTCTTTCGCTCGCCGGCTCAGCGCGGAGGTTGGGGGATACTGGCCGAGCGGTACAAGCAGGGCACTGGAGGCGGAGATGGCATCGCAGCAAGACGACACCCTACTGACGCCCGCGGAGGTGGCGGCCCTCTTTAGGGTCGACCCGAAGACCGTGACGCGTTGGGCCAAGGCAGGCAAGCTGTCCTCGATACGAACGTTGGGGGGACACCGGCGCTACCGCGCGGAGGAGGTCAGGCGCTTCCTCGAGGGGGCGCGCCAGCAGGGGATGACCCCGGTCGAGTAGATCGGGCCCACGAGCGCGCGGGGTGGCGAGGGGCAGAATCGAACTGCCGACACCGCGATTTTCAGTCGCGTGCTCTGCCAACTGAGCTACCTCGCCTGATCGTTTCCTCGAACAAGATAGCTAATCGGAGTGCGCTCGGCGTTCTGTTAGCCTCGTGCGGCCGGCCCCAGTGGAGCAGCCAGGAGTGCTCATCTCCCTGTCAAGGAGAAGGTCGCCAGTTCAAATCTGGTCTGGGGCGCAGTCGGCCAGTCTGATGGTGGCCGAGCGCCGAGCTTGATGAAGCGCGGCTCAGCCTCCGCCGTCCAGCACGACCACCGAGCGCAGCACATCGCCCCGCCGCATCTTGTCGAAGGCCTCCTCGACCTCGTCCAGGGAGATCCTCTCGGACACGAAACGGTCGAGATCGAAACGTCCGGCGAGATAGAGGTCGATCAACAGTGGGAAATCGCGCGTCGGCAGGCAGTCGCCGTACCACGATGGCTTGAGCGCACCCCCGCGCGCGAAGAACTCGATCATCGGCAGCTCGACAGTCATCGTGGGGTCGGGGACGCCGACCTGCACCAGGACGCCGGCCAGGTCGCGCGCGAAGAACGCCTGTTGCATCGTCTCCGGCCGGCCGACGGCCTCGATGGCCACGTCGACACCGTTGCCGTCGGTGAGCGCGCGGATCCGTTCGACGGGATCCTCCTCCGAGGCGTCGATCAGGTCCGTCGCGCCGAAGTCCCTCGCCCATTCGAGCTTGCGAGGGTCGAGGTCGACGGCTATCACCTTGCGCGCACCGGCCATCGCAGCTGCATGGATCGCGGCGTCTCCCACACCTCCACAGCCGAACACCGCGACGGTGTCGCCGCGCCCGACGCCTCCCGTGTGAAGGGCCGCGCCGACGCCTGCCATGATTCCGCAGCCGATGAGTCCCGCGGGCTCGGGCGCCGCAGCGGGGTTGACCTTGATCGCCTGGCCGGCCGCAACGAGGGAGAGCTCTGAGAACGCGCCGATCCCGAGCGCCGGCGACAGCGGAGTGCCGTCTGCGAGCGTCATCGGCTGCGCCGCGTTGAGGCTGGCGAAGCAGTACCACGGCCGGCCCCGCAGGCACGAGCGGCACTCGCCACACGGCGCGCGCCACGCCATGACCACGGAGTCCCCGGGAGCGACGCCCGCAACGCCGTCACCGACCTCCTGGATGGTCCCCGCCGCCTCGTGGCCCAGCAGGAAGGGGTAATCGTCGTTGACCGCGCCCTCGCGGTAGTGGAGGTCGGTGTGGCAGACCCCGCAGGACCGGACCCGGACGAGAGCCTCACCCGGCCCGGGATCGGGCACGTGGATCGTCTCGATGCCTACCGGCGCGCCCTTCTCCTTGGACACCACGCCTCTGACCTCATGCGGCATGCTCTCTCAATCCTTTCCACGGCGGAGATGTGGCGGCGACATTACCGCGCCCCCTCGTGCGGAAAAGATCGGCGAGCCGTCCCGAACCCGCCTCTCTAGAGGTTCTTGATGCCGGGCATCACGCGCGCGACGAACTCGTCCAATCGCGCCTTGCCCTCGGACGGCCATCCAACGGTGAGATAGCCGATCCCTTCCCGGGCCAATGTTTCCGTCGTGGCGCGCACCTCGTCCCACGGCTCCGAAACGGATAGGTCGGCCGCCCGCCGGATGGAGGCCGGGTCGCGCCCGGCCCTTTCGGCGTGCTCGTCGACGAGGCGCGACTTGCGCCGGAACGTCTCGATGTCTCCGACGAAGAGGTGCCACACGTCCGCCCGTCGCGCTATCAGAGGCAGCATCAACCTCTCGCCCTGGCCGCCGATCCACAGGGGTGGGCGTGGCTGCTGCACGGGTTTGGGGTTGTAGGACGCGTCCTCGAGCCGGAAGAAGCGGCCGTCGAAGGTTGCCCCGTCCGTCGTCATGAGGAGATCGATCACCTGGACCGCTTCCTCGAGCCTGCGCACGCGTTCGGCGGAAGGTGGAAAGTCGATACCGAGCTCGCGATGCTCCTGTTGGAACCAGGCCGCGCCCACCGCGAGCTCGACGCGTCCATGCGAAACGTGGTCCACGGTCACCGCCTCAGTAGCAAGGATCGAGGGATGCCTATAGGTAACCCCGGTGACGAGCGTGCCGAGTCGGATCCGCGTGGTCGCCGCTCCGAGCGCGGCGAGAAGGGTCCACCCCTCGAGGCAGGGTCCCCCCCGATCTCCGTATAGCGCCTTGAAGTGATCGAAGACCCAGGCGCCGTCGAACCCGGCCTCCTCCACGAAGTGCGCTCTGATCGAACAAGCCGGTTCTGTGTACCGGGACGCTCGCAGAACGATCATGGAGGTACGGCTGGAGCACGACCTCAAGCGGCGCTACGGCGCCGACTACGACATTGTCGCCACGACCTCTTGGGTCGCCGGCCTCAGGCGCCTGAAGGAGTTGCACAGGAAAGCTGCTCGAGTCAATGATTCGGGTTTCCACCCCTGG
>JBHEMX010000094.1:0-24175 GCA_046262355.1 Actinomycetota bacterium
CGCCCAGACCTACAAGGAGCGCTCGCCGCGGAGCGGGCTGTCTCACTGATCGAGAAGCACCAGGCTTCCGTTCAAGTCGCTGCCACCAAGGTTCGGCGCCGGCGTTCGGCGGACGTCGCCGAGCTCTCAGAGGCTCTCGGCCGCCTGATCGTTGCATCGGTGCCCGAGCTGAGGGCGCCGGTGAGCCTGAACCAGGGCCGTCGCCTGAGACGTGAGCTCGCCCGCGTGATCGCAGAGCTGGACGAGATCGAGCCAGCCGCAGAACGCAGATCCGGTGGTCTGCAGGAGGTGGTCGCGTCATGACCGACCACGCCGACACCGTGCTGCGCGAGCGAGTCAGGGCGCGAGCGGCTTCCGACCTCGCCGACCTACTAACTCCGCAGCGTCTGTTCGCGCCCGACCCGCACGACGAGGCGCGCGCCTGGGCGGTCATCTCCCGGAAGCTCGATGAAGTTCAGCGTGAGGAGATAAACGCCGGGCGAGCCGAACTCGATCCCCTGACCGCGGAGGAGGTGGCTCAAGAGGTGTACGACGACCTGCTCCAGCTCGGTCCACTGCAGCCCTACCTCTCCGATCCCGACGTGGAAGAGGTCATGGTCAACGGCTTCGAGACCGCGTTCGCGATCAGGACCGGCGGGCGCAAGGAGCTCATCGACACCGGCTTCTCGTCCGAAGCCGAGCTGCACGCGTTCGTGGCGCGAACGGTGGCGGCCACCGGGCGGCGACTCGATCAGGCAAGCCCGGCCGTCGACGCGCGCCTTCCCGACGGCAGCAGGCTGCACGCGATCGTTCCGCCGCTTGCCCCTTTCACCTGCGTCACGATCAGACGCCACCGCCTGCTCGCCCATTCGCTATCCGACCTCGAAGGCTTGGGCACGCTCACGCCGCTGTTGGGTTCGTTCCTTAAAGCGTCCGTGCGCGCCGGTCTCAATGTACTCATCTCGGGCGGCACCGCTTCGGGCAAGACCACCACCCTCAACGCGCTGGCGTCCGCCATTCCTTCCAACGAAAGGGTCGTGACCATCGAGGAGACCGTTGAGCTTGCTCTCGCGCGCCACCTCGATGATTGTGTCGCGCTCGAGTCCCGCTTCGCCAACGTGGAGGGCGTCGGGGAGGTGGCAATCCGTAGTCTCCTCCGCCACGCACTGCGGATGCGACCTAACCGCATCGTTGTCGGAGAGGTCCGCGGCGCGGAAGCGCTCGACATGCTGGCTGCGATGAATTCTGGCCACCCCGGCTCGATGGGCACGATTCACGCGGACTCGCCGCGGCAGGCGCTCTTAAAGCTCCGCACCTACGCCATGGCGGCCGAGGAGCGACTGTCGTCCGAGGTCGTCACCGAGATGATCGGCGAAACCATTGACCTCGTCCTCCAACTCCGGTCGGAGTACGACGGCCGGCGGAGCCTGAGCTCGTTGTGTGAAATTGCCGGGTTGGACGGGGGCCGGATCCTGACAAACGAGCTGTTCGCCTCGATGCGTCCGGGACCGGCCCGCTGGACTGAGCTCGTGCCCGGCCGCCTTCCTGCTCTCGTGTCTGCGGGGTTCAATGCCACGGAGCTGGAGGCCAGGTTGTGACCGCGTTGGTGGCGGCGCTGGCCGTCGGATTGGGCCTGGTCCTAGCGTTCGACGGGCTGACCCGTCCCGCGAGCAAATCGACGCGGTTTCCCGGTCGCCAAATCGCCCCCCAGGTTGCGGGCGGAGTACTCGGTGGCGTGGCCGGGTTCGCCCTGACCGGCTGGCCGATTGGAGCACTCGCGGGCGGCACCCTGGGCGTGGCCGTCCCGCGTCTGCTCACCGAGCACCGATCCTTGGCGAAGAGGATCGAGCTCACCGATGCGCTCGCGGATGCTGCCGCCGGCCTGCGAGATGCAGTGAGAGGCGGACTTGGGCTCTCCGACGGCATCTCAGGGCTCGCCCACTGGGGACCGCCGTTGTTGCGCGAGCACCTCTCACTGCTGGCCGCGGACACGGGCCGGATGGGACTTGCCGCGGCGGCTCGCCGGTTCGCAGGGCGCCTGGACGACCCGGGCGCGGACCTGCTCGCGGTGACCCTTGCCTTCAACGACCGCGTGGGGGGTCGTCAGGTCGCCGAGGTCCTCGATGCGATGGCGGACGAGCTCGCCGCCGAAGCCCGAACGGGGCGAGAACTGAGAGCGCGACAGGAGCAGCAGCGGACCTCGGCGCGCGTCGTTGCCCTTGCTCCCGTGGTACTGCTGCTCGTGTTGCGGCAGGTGAACCCCGACTACCTCGACCCCTACGACTCACTAGCGGGGCAGGGTGTCTTGGGGCTTGCCGCCGTGCTCATCGGGCTTGGCTACTGCCTGATGCTCCGCATCGCCCGGGGGATCGACCCGCCGCGCGTCGTGGTCGGGGGCCAGCGATGACGGGCGGGCTCCTGCTGTGGATCTGCGTGGCGGGCATCGGGCTACTGGTGCTGCTATCGGCACAGCCCGTTGGGCGACCACGGCCGAGCCTTCATCGCAGGCTCACCCAGTTGCGCCCTGATCGCCCCGAGGCAGAGCCTCAGCCGCGACTGTTCAGCACTCCGGGGCTGGATTCCCTGCTAGTTCCCGGCCTGAGGTCGATGGGAGAAGCGTTCCTGCGGGTAGGGGCGTGGGTGGGCCTCGACTCCTCGGAAACGGCGAGGCGCCTCCGAGCCGCCGGTGAGCCTTACGGACCCGCGGTGTTCTGGGGACAGAAGCTCGCCGGGCTGGCGGTGGGGCTCTTCCTGCCGCCCGTTCTTTCGGCTTCGGGCGTCGGGCCAGCGTCGGGCTGGCCTCTGTGGGTATGGGGCGGCTCGAGCCTGCTGGGGATCATCGGGCCCGATCTCGGGCTAAGGGCCCGCATCGGTGCTCGGCGCAGGGAGATGCTCGCCGGTCTCTCCGCCGCAACTCGCCTGCTCAGCCTCGCCGTCTCAGCCGGCTATGGGCTTGAGCAGGCCGTCGCCGAAGTCGCGAGCTCGGGCCGGGGGCCCTTCTTCGAGGACCTTTCCCGGCGCATCTCGAAGGCGCGTCTCGACAACCGTCCTTCGGTCGAAGCGCTCGCGGATCTCGCCTCAGACGCGGAGCTGCCCGAGCTGGCGGCACTGGCCGGCGCGCTCATGGCCGGCAGCCACCAGGGCGTGCCCGTCCTTCAGACCTTGCGCGCGCAGGCATCCGCGGTGCGTGAGCGCTGGCGTCTCGAACTCATCGAGGCAGGCGAGCGCGCGGCGGTCACGATGCTTCTGCCGATCGGCGTGTTCATCCTTCCCGCGTTCTTCTTGGTGGTCCTCTATCCCGCCGCAGTCAACCTGTTGCAGCTGTCCAGTTTCTGAGAGGAGGTGATCGAACTTGTTGGACCGATGTTGGAAGGGGCTCTGCCTGGTTGCTTCATCGGAGGAAGGGACGACGTTCATCGAATACGTCGTCGTGGCAGCGGTCGCGGTCGTGCTCATTCTTGGGGCGATTCAGGCCTTCTTCGGTAGCGTAGCCGACGTATGGACACGGCTGACGCAGATGGTGTCGGGAGCTGCATGAAACGGTTTCATGACGAGCAAGGGGAAGCGTTCGTCGAGACCGCACTCGTGGGTCTCGTCGTCATGACGCTCGCCCTCGGACTGATCCAGTTCGGGCTCTGGTACCACGCCCAACACGTAGTGCTGGGGGCGGCTCAAGAAGGCGCACACGCCGCCGCACTCGCTGGCGCTACGACGGCCGACGGGGAGGTCAGGGCGACGGAGCTGACCCGAGCGGGACTGGGATCGCTCTCGAACGAAGTGTCGGTACTTGCGGCCGCGACGAACGAAGTCGCAACCGTGCATGTCGAGGCGCACATGGCACCGATCGTGCCGTTCCTACCCACCATCACTCTTCAAGCGGAGGGACGCGCCTTTAGGGAGCGCTTCATCCCGGCGGGAGCAACGCCGTGACTCGTGACCAGAATGGATCGGCCGCGGTCGAGGCGCTGCTTGTTACTCCGGTGCTACTGGTACTCGTGGCGTTGCTGGTCGGGGGCGGGCAGCTCACGTCAGATCAGGCGGCGTTAAGAGCTGTCGCTCGCGAGGCGGGACGGGTATCGGTGACTGCGCCGTCACCCAACGAAGCCATAAACCTGGGACGAGCCCGAGCGGCAGAGGTCGGTGCGGGGTACGGACTCGATCCATCGCGTCTTCGCATCTCAATCCAGCCCGGCTCCTTTGAGCGCGGAGGTGAGGTTCGTGTGCACGTCACCTACACGGTCGACTTGTCGAATCTTCCAGCACTCGGGCTGCTGCCGAGCAGCTCTCAGCTGACCGCGACTCACGCAGAACCCATCGACCGGTACATGAGCCGATGAGATTCGCCGACGAGTCCGGTCAGGTTCTGCCTCTGGTAACGGTGATGAGCCTTGGGCTCCTGGTGATGATCGGCCTCGTCGTCGATGCCGGCGTCATGTTCGCGGCGAGACGCGATCTTCAGGCAACGGCGGATTCCGCGGCCAGAGCAGGCGCGACGGCCCTCGATGAAGACGCCTATCGCCAGTCGTCAGGCCGGAAAGCGGTGTTGGATCCGGCCGGTGCAGAGCTCGCAACGAGCGAGCGGCTTCAAGATATCGAGGTAGTTGAGCTCCGGGCTTCTCCCGAGGCGGTGTTCGTCCGCGTGGCTCGGTCTCAGCCACTTCTGATTCTTGGCTTCCTGGGATTGGGCCCAGTTCATGTCGAGGCTGATTCGACCGCTCGCCCCCGGACCGGCATTCTTGCGCCGGGAGGCTGATGCAATGACGACCGGATCGAAGCGGGTTCTCTTCTCGGCGATGGGCCTGGCGGTGCTGTTGATCGCGGGGCTGTTCATTGCGCAGGCAGGAGGAGGCAACGGAAACTCGCCAGAGGATGGGGATTCCCCGTCGCCCACCGAGTCGTCTCCTTCGCCTGAGTCAAGCCCGACGCCTTCGAGCCCCAAAGAACAAGTCCGAGACGCGTACCTACTGCAGTGGGACGTTTACGCGCGCGCAGTTGAGGATCTCGAGGGCACAGGAATCGCCGAGGTGTTCACGGGCAAGGCCCTTCAAGTCGTGAACCGGGAGATAAGGGATCGTCGTCGGCAAGGGACTCCCCTGCGGGTTCGCGTCAAACACGATCTCGCCGTGAAGATCGTCGATGCGACCACAGCCGTAGTCGATGACCGCTACATCAACCACAGCGTGGAGTTCGATCCGCACTTAGGCAAGCCTACTGAGCCCGATCCCAACGGAACCATTCACGAGGTCTACACACTCAAGAAGGTGAACGGGACATGGAAAGTCTCGGCCATAGTTCGTCAATCCGTGCAGCCGAGAAACGGATAGTAGTTGCCCTAGCAGCGCTGATAGTCGTCATGATGATCGCTAGTCCGGCGCTTGCTGGCCGTCGTTACGCGACCTCGAAGGCACACACCGATGGCGACGGCGTTGACTTTTCAATCCAAGAAGTCGACTTGGAGTCGGGGCGAGCGTCCACCTCATCCAGTTCCGGAGTCGATTGCGACTACCAACCTCAGTTCGGAAACATCGGCGAAACCAGCGGGTACTGGGATCGGTCTCCGTCGAAGACCTCGATCCTCGCTCATCGGACTTGCTCGGACGGCACGGACGATTTCATCTGGGTCGATGCCTGCGATTTCATCACGGCGGAAATCTGCCCGACCTCTCGGCCATCCGTCGACCCTCTCGTTCTGGCCCAGCGCGTCCGGGATCACCTTCCTGTTCCGGGCCTCACCATCTCGACGAATCCGGGCCGAGGGCTTGTGGGCCTCAAGACCTGGTTCTGGCTTGAGGGAGGAGGACGGCCGCTGTCGGACTCCCTGTCGGCCTTCGGTGTCAGGGTCGACGTGCAAGCTCTCCCAGTGAGCTACGAGTGGGATTTTGGCGACGGGAGGACCATGACGTCTTCTTCTCCGGGCAATCCTTATCCAAAGCCCTCGCCTGTGACGCACACCTATGAGCGGTCCTCGGTGGCACATCGTGCCGGCTACCCGGTGTCGGTGACGAGCGTCTTCGACGTGAGATGGCGGACGAACGGAGGGCGGTGGCGCTCACTTCCGGGAATCACGAGAACTTCGGAGCGAGCCTATCCCGTGGCCGAGTCGCAGGCCGTGAACTCCGATGCTTAGAAGACTGCTCGCCGCGAGTGGATTGCTTGCGATGCTTGCCGGCGTGCCGGTGGCGCTACTTGAGTTCGCCGGGGCCCCCAGCTTTCGGAGTCTCCCCGATCTGGATGGACTGAGGCGCGCAATCGAACTCAAATGGGTTCCGGTGGAGTGGGCAATTCAGATCCTGGCCCTACTCGCTTGGGCGCTGTGGGCTTACCTCGTGCTAGCCGTGCTGCTCCGCATCGCAGCACACGTCGAGGTGCGACTGAGATCGGCGGGAAGGGTGTGGGCGGCAAGCGAAGCGTGGACCTTGAGCCCGGTGAAGCTGACCGTCGATTTCGTGGTGGGAGCCGCACTGCTGAGCGCAACACTGACCCAGGGATCCGCGCGTAGCGCGCCCACAAAGCAGCACGCTGGGTGGGCGGCAACGCTCGCTCCGCATGTTGCGACTCTGCGATCAGATGCTGGTGAATCGCACGGGATCGATCGAGATCGCTCGACGAAACCCAGCGATCAACCACCGTCGAAGCCGACCCGAAGATCGGTCGGCCACGGAAGCTACGTCGTCCGTCCAGGTGACTCGTTATGGAGCATCGCGGAACAGTGGCTCAACGACCCCTACAGATGGACGGAAATTTGGCAACTGAATCAAGGCCGCGAGATGCCCGGCGGGCAGCGACTGCTCCGGCCCGGCTACATCCGCCCCGGTTGGATCCTGCATCTCCCAGAGACAACACGTAATGATCGGTTGCATCCTGCCGCTCACAACCATCCCCAGAATGCCCGAAGGGAAATGCTTCGCGATCGGCAGTCTCCCGCTGGTCCCGATCACACACGCCCGACAGCACCTGCTGCTTCCCCGACCGAGCGCTCTGCACCACATCTACACCCAGACGAAAAACCGGCCGAGCGAATTGAGCTGCCTTCGGGCACTGCTGTCGCGGCCGGTTTCATCGGGGGCTTTCTGACAGCCGTCGGTGTGCGCGAGCTACAAAGACGTCGCCAGCGCCGACCTCGTCCCATTGTTCGTGGCTGGCCCAAGGCCGAGAAGAGAACAGACCTCAAGGCGCGATTCATCCGATCCCTCGTCACGAATCCAGAAGACGTCGACGAAAGCGAACTCGAAGGTTTGCTAACACTCGGGCAGGACTTGGATGGCATTGTTCTCGGTCACCGGATTGGCTCTCCGGTCGTCGCAGAACGACAAGGCGTCATGTACGCGTTTACAGGAGTGCAGGAGCATGTCCATTCCTACTTGCGCGATCTGACTCTGCATTCCCTCCTTTTGACTCACGCCGCAGCGGAGGTCTGGACTACGGATGAGTTGAAGCTGCCACCTCTCAACGGTCTGAGAGTGTTCGCTGATCCTCGAGGCCTGGTTTCGGAGCTGGAGGTCGAGATCCTCAAGCGACATCGGATGCTCGATGAGGAAGGATTGAAGGATTGGGAGTCCCATCAGGACGAATGGTCCGACGATCCTCTGCCCTGCGTAGTGGCGCTACTGGTTCGTGGTGTTGATCCGCTGCGAAACCGCCTTGCGGCAATTGCGACGCAGGGTCAAGAGCTTGGCCTGCTGGTGTTCGGGCACGATTTGGCTGCTGACGCGATCCGCGTGGACGGAACCACGCTACAACCCCTCGGGCGACTGAAAGAGCTCCTGGGCGAATCATTCGACGCAATCCGCCTCAGCGACGCCGACCGAGAAGAGCTCCTCAAGGAGCTCGCACCACGGTCCGAAAGCGACGTGCTCCCTGGGCCTCGCGAAGAACTGCAGACAGCACCGGAGCCTGGGGGCGAGGCCGGGTCCCTCATGCGCGTGAGCCTGTTCGGTCCCCCAAACGATTCTGCTCGGAGACGACGAGTTGAGCGGCAGGCTCCGACGCAAGAGCCGGGAGCTTTTAGCCTTCTTTCTGCTGCATCCCCAGGGTGTTGGGCGGGAGCAGGTGATAGAAGCTCTTTGGCCCGAGACGGACCCGGATCAGGCCGCTGAGAAGTTCTGGAAGCAGCTTGGCGACATGAGAAGAGGTCTCCGAAGCGAATCGAACCCCACAGCCAAGTTCGTCGAGCGTTCCGGTGACATCTATCGCGTCGAGACCGGCGAGTTCGACGTAGACGTGTGGCGCTTCGATCGTCTCCTTGCCGAGGCTGCGGAAGGCAACAACACGCGGGAATCCCTGAGCGCCGCCGCCGACCTCTGCGGGGTCGAGCTGCTCGAAGGCGTCTACTATGACTGGGCGCTGCCGCTTCGCGATCACTTCCGAAGCCAAGTCATCGACATTCTCGTCGAGTTTGCAGAGGTCTGCGATCGAGAGGGAGATCCAGAGGAGGCTGCTAGGGCGTTGACGCGGGCAATTGGTTTGGAGCCCTACGCCGAACATCTATACCGCGAGCTGATGAACATCTACGGGAAACTCTGTCGCGCCACCGATATCCAGCGCGTCTTTCGGGAACTCGAAGCCGCTCTCTCGGAGGGCCTCGAAGCGGAACCGACTGAAGAAACCTTGGTACTGAAGGACAGGCTGATCCGGGAGCTGGCTCAGGGAAGCGATGTCTGACGACGTCCGGGAACTTGCGTGTTGATTTCATCCCCGTGACCGGTTGGAGGCTCTGATAGAACATATGAGGTCGGGCTCCCTAGACTTGGGGGAAAGATGAAAGAGATCCTGGGAGAGGCGAAAACAATCCGCCAACTTCTCAGCGGTGCCAAGTACTCGATTGACTACTACCAGCGCGAATACAAGTGGCGAGCAAAGCAGGTATTCGAGCTTATCGATGACTTGACCGACAAGTTCTCCCGGGACTACGACCCATCACATGAGCGGCAGACCATCGAGAGTTACGGTCACTACTTCCTTGGGTCCATCATCATCAGCAACAAGGACGCTCGCAAGTTCCTGATCGACGGCCAGCAGAGGCTGACTACACTGACTCTGCTGCTCATCTTGCTCCGCCGTAGCGGACAGGCCAACCGCTCGTTCCCAAAAATAGATGACCTGATCTACTCGGAGAGGTTCGGAAAGAAATCCTTCAACCTTGATGTGGAAGATCGGACGCCTCTCATGGACGCACTCTTCCATGAGAGGACCCTGGATGAAGAAGCCTTCACGGAATCACTCACGAACATCGCCGGAAGATTCCGAGACATAGAGCACCACTTCCCCGAGGAGCTCTTGGGAACAGCCTTGCCCTTCTTCACCGACTGGTTGATTGAGAATGTTCATCTTGTGGAGATAACGGCGTACTCGGACGAAGACGCCTACACGATCTTCGAGACGATGAACGACAGAGGCCTGTCCCTCAGCCCGACCGAGATGCTGAAGGGGTACCTGCTCGCCAACATTTCGGATGTCCAGGAGCGTAACCGCGGCAACGATGCCTGGAAGCACTGGATCGATCGCCTGGTCAGCATGGGCAAAGAGGAGGAGGCCGATTGCCTAAAGTCGTGGCTACGCGGCCAATACGCTGAGTCGATCCGCGACCGAACTCGCGGTGCGATTCCACAGGACTTTGACCGACTCGGAACTGAGTTCCACCGTTGGATCCGCGAGCATGCCGATGACATCGGCCTAGTGCGCAGCCGGGACTTCTCCGATTTCATCGAGCGTGACTTCTCCTTCTACGCGCGACAGTACGAGCGGATCCGCGAAGCGGAAACGAGAGTCGTGGCCGGGCTCGAAGCTCTTTTCTACGTGGCCCAGCATGGGTTCACTCTGCAATACCCCGTACTATTAGCGCCACTCACTCCTCATGAACCGGAAACCGAGATAGATCGCAAGCTCCGAATCGTCGCCGCTTACCTGGAGATAGTTATAGCCCGAAGGCTTTGGAACTTCAAGAGCATCGCTTACTCCACCATGCAGTACGCGATTTTCGTGGTGATGAAGGCGGTGAGAAGGCTTTCCGTCCCAGATCTCGTAGAAGAGCTCGCTACGAGACTTGAGCAGGAGGATCTCACGTTTAAGTCGAATCCCGGGTTCCGACTTCATCAACAGAACCGCAGAGCGGTACATCGATTGCTGGCCCGGCTAACCGCTTGGATTGAGGTCTCGTCGGGCGCTCCTTCTCACTACCTTGACTATGTGACGAGATCAGAGAACAGCTACGAAGTCGAGCACATCTGGGCGAATAAGCCGGAGAGATTCGCCGAAGAGTTCAAGCATCCCGTTGATTTCGACGAGTTCCGTAACAGGATCGGGGGATTGCTGCTGCTTCCCAAGAGCTTCAACGCGAGCTATGGGGACCTTCCGTACGAAGGTAAGCTAATCCACTACGATAGCCAGAATCTCTTGGCCAGATCCCTCAACTCCAACGCCTACGAACGGAACCCGGGCTTCGTGCGGTTCACGGCGAGCACGGGTCTTCCTTTCAGACCGCACCCAGCTTCCAGCGGAAAGACCTGGAGGAGCGACAAGACCTATACGTCCGCATGGCTGAACTGCTCTGGAACCCGGGCCAACTTTTCGAAGCTGCTGGAATCGACCCATCAAGCCGTGGCGGTGCCGACGGAGCCAGTGACGACCGTCCCATTCACCGCGGGTGGAATGCCACCTTGATAGCTGAAGTCTACGAATCCGCGTCGCCCCACATGCGGACACTTTTGGACGCCTTGGCCGCTCGCCCGAACGAGTGGTTCAGCACGGAAGACTTCGCGGAGATCCTAGGAATAGATGTGGACGGAGTTAATGGTGTGCTCGGGGCCTTCGCTAGTCTCACGAAAGAGCAGTTCGCGCCGCGTTTGCAGGGTGGCGTTGACAACACGTGGCCTTTCAGTGTCCAGCGCGACAGAGCTGCCGGCCGCTGGGTCTATGAGATGCCCACCGAGGTAGCCGGAGTCATTCAGCGGGTCCGCGGGTAGCTCACGCCGGGGACGCGGCATATGAGATGGCTCGGCTCAGTCATGGCGATCAGTATCGCCCTTGCTGTGGGGAAGCGAACGAATGATGCCCCTGCCATCATCGTCGCGTCGAACCAGCAAATCTCGGATGGCGTCTCGTTCAAACATCACTCGAAGGCGCTGCAGATAGTACCGGGGAATAGAGAGGAAGAGATCGAACAGTAGCACGAGTACAAGGGCCGTCATTATTGGACCCCATGCGCGGCTGCGATCAAGCGCTCCCCCAACCAGTACCAAATGCTCGGATGACGCGAGCAGGGCGGCATTCAGGAACCCGAGCAGAAGAGCAAGAAGGGCAAGGTTTACCATCATGCGATCCACATCGAGAAACTCGTGCAGGCGACCCAACCTGAATAGATCACTTCGGTTAGTCAGTCGCTTGGACTCGCCAATCACGAACACGACAAAAATGCTCACGAAGATACTGAGACTCGTCAGGGCGAGCCGATTGAGTGACGCCATTAGTTCGACATCGCGCAGCCGTATGAAGGCGACCAATAGCCCCACGAACAAAGGAAGGAGCAGCCACCATACGGTGCGCAGCTCTTCAGAGACGAATCGCCTCCACCTAAGCGGCGGTCCTTCAGGTCCAGACCAATCGAGGCGCAAGACAAAGGAAAGGGCGTCGCGGGGCCGCTGATCGGGCTTCAGAGTGACAAAAAGCAATTGCGAATTGACTTCCGGAAACTGGGCCATCAGCCGATCCTGCAGAGAAACAACACGAAGAAGTGGGTCCGCACCCCGTTGATGGGACAGCGATCGATAAACTGCGCTCAGTTCATCCAGTGTCACATCCCTCGGCTCTTCCTTCGCATCCTGTCCGAGGAGCTCGCGGGCGATCTCCTCGGAGCGCGAATCACTCGGGCGACTCATCATGTAATTCCACCGGTGAAAACCCCATATGTGGTATCTCCAAAAGCCGGAGGTACACTATCTTGGGACTGCTACGTTAGAGGAGGTGAGCGAGATGGCGAACCGTAAGGTCAGCCGGTCGGCGGTGACGGGCCGCTTCGTGAAGCGCAGCACGGCGAAACGCAGCCCCAGGACGACGGTGACGGAGACGGTCAAGACGCGGACGGCGAGGCGCACGAAGAGTGGCAAGTAGCTCGCCTCCCAACGACGCTGCCTCCCCGGGCTCTCGGGGACCAGCGCGGTTCTGCGAGCAGTGCGGCCGCAGCATCGTCCCCCCTGACTTTCGGCACGTCGAGCGGCCCTGCGCAGACTGCGGCAGGTCGGTCTAGGCGTCGAGCCGGGAGAGGGAGGCAAGGGCATCAGGGTGCGCGAGGGAGACAAGCTCACGTTCCCGGCCGGTTCGATCAAGTTGTCCCTGGATCCTTCGACGACGTCCGGCCGATTCTCGAGACCCGGCTTGGCGTGGTTCGTCTCGCTGCTCCTCGCCGGGAACATCCCCTCCGACCCGAGCGACCTGAAGGAGTACCTCAAGCAACTCGACGGCGAGGCTGACGCCATACTCAACGGGAGCGAGAAGCTGAAGGGCCTCGACCTCGACGACGAGGCCGACGCCAAGCACGCGCTCGACATCCTCGACGAGGACCGTACGTCAATCGAGTGGTGGGCCGTCATGATCGGTGCCTTGGTGGCAGACGTTCGCGAGCGCATGTCCTCGAACGACACCTCCGGCGCGATCGTCTCCTCCCTTCGACTCCAGGCGTCGAGGTCGATGGTCGTCTTCAAGCAAAGCCTCGAAGATCACGTGTGGACTGGATACGAGCACGCCGTCTGGCTGCACAGAATCGCCTCAGCCGCGACCACCAGTAACAAGGAGGCCGAGAGAATCCAAGCCCTTGACGCGCTCTTCGCCGACGTTAGCGAAGACGTGCTCTACACGTGGGTCCGGTCCTCAGCAGACATCGGGCCGCGCCTGGGAGTGGAGGGAGTGGACGAGAGCGACCTACGAAACCTCGCTGAGTTTTACCTCAACCGCTTCGAGCAGAAGCGACGCGAGCGGCAACAGGAGCGTGAACATCGAAGGGGTATGTGGGCGAACCGCATCGCCGGTGCAGGAGTCGGGCAACGCTCACAGGAGCTGCTGCCGCCCTGCTCGCAGCGGCCACTTAGCGAACGAAGAACCCTACGTCGGCCAGAGCTAGCTCCGCCCTTTCTTGTAGTTACTCAATCGACAAGGTGCGGTGCTGTCCCACCGCGTGGAGAGCGGCGACAAACAGCTTGCCGACGTCGGACAAGCGGTCGACGACTATGAATTCGATCTCCTCGTCCTCGAAGTCGAAGTCATCTACGCGCGCCACTCGCGTTGGTTGCGCGAAGTCGACGTCTGCATCGTCTGCTGCGGCTTGAGCATTCCTCTTCCAAGCTCCCAAGCTTGCCTCATGCACCGGCTCGCGGGGGTGGGGTTCGCTACCCTTCTCGCATGAGTTGGGGCCTCCGCATCACAACGCGCTGCCTGGTTGAGGATCTCGAAGCGTCGCGAGACGCTGTGGATGCGAGTGAGAGCCACCTCAATCATGAACTCGTAAGAGCCTTCGTCGCGCAGCGCTCACAGGATCCGGCCGGCGTGGAGAAGATCCAACCCATCCCAACAAGGCGGGAGGTCTACACGCTCCACGCGGGAAGATGGCGAGGCGCGACATGGCATGACCGCGCCAACAATGTGGTTTGGCTGCTCGCGGTCGGCTTCCACCGCTCCGGCGAGCACAGCGACGTCTACCCGTACGTCAAGGGCCTCGCTGAGGCAGGGCGCCTGCTGCCCAGCGAACTCGACTACCAGCGCCTGTTCGAGGCGCAGGATCGCCAGGTTGCGCTTTATCTCGGAGAGGACGCGTCGACCCTTGCGCGAGACGCGGCACTTCATGTGGGCACCGAGCGGCGTGCAGTGCTTTGCGGTCTCGTCGAGGTGTCCGCGCTAGTTGAAGTTGCAGACGGCATGTACTGTCTGTGGGTCGCCGTCTCCATGAGCTTGCGCAATGGTTCGGTTCACCCGCCCAAGGAGTGGCTCGGGCTCGTGCTCGCCGGCTTCTTCCCCGATATCGGGTTCGAGGACCTTCAGTCCACTGGTCGGCTGGGAAGCCGGAGCCTCCGGGATGATGAGGTCCTATTCGGGCACTGCTGGGAGGGCGAGCCCTCCTAGTCGGACCCCTCCGCGGCTGCGGTCGCTGCGGCCGCCGCCCTCTCCCGCCGGCTCTCGCCCAGCAGGGAGTAGAGACCTTCCGTGTCGCCGGCCTTCAGGTGCCCCTGTGCCCGCGTGAAGACCTCGGCCAGCTCGCTCCCGTGCCGTTGGAGATACTCCCTGTAGGCGGCCGCGAGCACGTCGCCCGGGGTCCTTCCCGACAGTGCGGAAACGGCCCGGACCGATTCGTGGACATCCTCTGGCACCCGGATGGGGCGTGTCTTTACGCTCATCTCAACCTCCTGCGGCACAGTGTAACCGCGTAACATCGTAACGTCTACCCTCAGATTCGACTCGACTCTCCCTCCACTTGAGCGACCCGGGCGTTTGGACCTCCGCTCAAGGGCTCAATGCAGCCGACTGATGGAGCCGCTGCGCTAAGTTTCAGGCTTGTAAGTCGGCCGAGCGGAGGAGTTGCGGACGCCCTCGACAATCCCGTGGTGCCGCCGCGGATGACCGACGTCGAGCCTACGTCCAGCGGGCCGCGGCTTGCCCAGGAACGCGGGGCCGACGGCGAGTCGCGCCCTCGGGGAGCGCTGGCCGACGGGGCGATCGCCGTCTCGCTCTTCTCCGGCGCCGGCGGCCTCGACAAGGGGATAGAGGACGCCGGCTTCACGGTCGCCGCGGCGGTCGAGTGGGACGGGGACGCTGCGGACACCATGGAGAAGAACTTCCCCTCCCTGCGGACGCCAGTGCTGCGCAGAGACATCCGGGACGGCGCGACAGACGAGCTGCTCGACGCCGCCGGCCTTCGCGGGGGAGAGCGCCCCGACCTCCTCGTCAGCGGCCCCCCGTGCGTCGCGTTCTCGAAGTCGGGCTTCTGGCTCGACTACAAACGCGCCGGGAACGACCCGGCCGCCGGCCTGCTCCAGGCGTACACGCGCGTCCTCAGGGAGGCGCAGCCGCGTGCCTTCATCATGGAGAACGTTTACGCGCTCACCTTCAAGAACTGCCAGAGCCGCCCGCACTTCCTGCGGCTCCTCGAAGAGATCGTCGCCGCTCGGGAGCCACTTTCGGCTGATCTGGAGCCCATTTCGAGCGACAGGACGCGATACCGAGTTCCACGGTGCTGGCGCACAGGCGGGAGCGAAGACGTACCGGAGCGATTCCACCGGTCGCCCGAGCGGGGATTGAGAACAGGATCGGGCTGCTCAAACGCGACCTCACGGGGCCGGCACCACAACTGCTATTCGAGATCGTCGAGGCACTCGCAGACCACGCCACCCGTTATTGGCACAGCGAACATCCGACCCTATGCTCCGGGGATATGACGATTCAGCGGATGGACAACGTTCTTATCGTTGTCGATGACCTCGAGGCTGCCAAAGCGTTCTTCGCCGAACTCGGTATGGAGCTGGAAGGCGAAACGACGGTCGAGGGGCCTTGGGTGGACCGCGTCGTCGGGCTCAACGACGTCCGTGCCGACATCACCATGATGCGGACCCCGGACGGCCACGGCCGGGTTGAGCTGACGAGGTTCCACACGCCGCCGGCGGTCAGAGCCGAGCCGGAAAGCGCGCCGGCGAACACGCTGGGCATACGCCGCATCATGTTCGCTGTAGACGACATAGACGACGTCGTTGCCCGGCTGCGCAGCCACGGTGCCGAACTCGTCGGCGATCGCGCAGTACGAGGGCATCTACCGGCTCTGCTTCCTGCGTGGCCCTGAGGGCATCATCATCGGACTGGCCGAGCAGCTCAGCTGACTCCATAGGTGCGGCCGGGGCGGCCCCGGACGGTACTGGCTTATGGGCCATTAGTCGGCCGTGCTAGTAGCTACCAGTAGAAAGAATGGGCAGTCGCACACACCGTCAGGAGGCCAACTCGCCGGTCTCCGTCCACGCCGCCGGCCGGGCGGGCGTAAGCCCCTCTACCCGCCATCGGAGTCGGTGGTCCGTGGAGAGGAACGAGGTGGAGGCTAGGCGCTCTTCGTCGTCGCGGTCGACGCGTCGGCCTGCGACTGGGGAGTCCACGTCTTGCCGCTGTACTTGTCGACGAGCGGCGCTCTCACGTACGTACGCTCCACCGCGGTCTTGAGGTCGACTCCGCGACTGAACTCTTCGGCCATGATCCGTAGTTGCTGTCGCTCTCTCGCGTTCAAGTCCTCAAGTCCTCCGTTCGGGGAAAAGAGAGAAAGATATTCCGCATCTTCATTCTACTATCTATCTATCTACAACTGAGGTCTTAGTGGACTCGACGCGTCCTATTCGCTTGCACGGCAACGCTCCTTGCCGAGTCCACATGCTGGACTCGCTCAGGACGCGAAGGACTCATCCCCGTACAGGAACACGTACAACCGCTGCTGCTTGCGCACGCCGTCCACGCCCTTCACGTACCGCCGAGTCTGGAGTCTGCTGCCGCCCTCGACCTCTATCCTGCCGGCTTCGCGCAGCTGCTCCAGCGCGACGTCGACGTCGGGTACGCCTCCCTCGCGAGCGATCCCGTTCAGCGTCGCCTTCGCGAGCACGCCCACCGCGCCGTCGTCGAACCTCACTCCCCAGCGTTCGCGCTCGTCGACCGGGTTCGCGTCCGCGTCGAGGAAGTACGTGAGTGCGCACCGCCTCCGCCACGGCCCGGTACAGCCTCTCGCCCACGTTGAGCCCCTCGCCCGCGAGCACGGCTGCGGTCTCTGTCGCGACCTCGCGCACAGCGCGGCGGAGCGCGTCCTCCGGGACCTCTACGCCCGCCAGTCGAGCGAGCGCGGCGAATCCGACCGCGCAGACCGCCACGTGCTCGGTCACTGCGGCGAAGATGTTGGCGGCCGCTCCGGGCGCGTCGTGCGGCTGGTAGAGCCTGTTGAACAGCGTCTCCGCTGTCTCCGGCTGCGGGTCCTCCGCGATCCACCACAGCGGCCATCCGTACGCGCGCTCCGCGGCGGCGCGCACGCGGTGCGCGGTCTCCTCGTCCGCGAGCGGCAGCCGCGACCTCGAGGACGCGCTTGCGCAGCCCCTGCTCGGCTCCGACGTTCGACAGCCTCGCCTCGCCAGTCGAGAGCACGACGCAGTCCCAGCCCGTGCGTTCGTCGAGACCGCCCGACTGAGTCGCGCGTAGCCTCTCCTCGCCCTGCACGATCGCGAACACCATCGAGGCCGTCTCGGCCGCGTCCCGCTGGTTCGTCTTCGTCTCGTCGAGCCACACTGGCATCACGCCCATCTGCTTCAGCAGCGCGCCCGGAGCCTGCGCGGACATGTTCCACGTCCTATAGACGCTCTGGCGCGACCGCTGGCTCGGGTTCCCGACCGCCGCCATCGCGGCTCCGGTCAGCATCGTCTTCCCCGTCCTCGAGTCGCCCGTGACATGCACGACGAACAGCTCGGCGTCGAGCTTGGGCACGTACAGGCTCGCTAGCGAGGACCCGAGGACGACCAGCAGCTTCGGATGCTCGATCGCGAGTTCAACCACCTCGGCCCACTCCGACCGCGCCTCGTTGTCGGCAATCGCCGCTCTCAGGGCGTAGCGTGCGACCTCGGGCGACCTCGCCGACGGCGGCGTCGGTCCCGGCACGACGAGCTCGTCGCCGCGCCAGCGGGCGGAGCACGGTCCTGCGGACGGGCATGCCGACGCTCGAGACCGTGCACGCGTAGAGGAAGTCGCGCAGAGTGCGCGCCTCCTCGGGCGGTATGTGCCAGTCCATCGTGCGGGCGAGCTCGGTGGAGGGCGACGGCGCGCTGATCACCGAGGCGGGTATGCGCAGCTCCTCCTTCTCGTCGCGCGTGACGCGCTCGACGACAACGACCTGCACGCGCCCATTCTCCTCCTCCTCGAGCGCGAGCGGGACGACGTTGAACGCGAGGCGGGCCTGTGCTGGAAGGTGAGCTCGCCGTCCGCGTCGCGGACCGGCTTCAGCCTGCACAGCCGACCTGGGTGCTCGTCGCTCCTCCACGTCCAGCCGGAGACGCGGAGCTCAGGCACGGCTCACCGCGCTCTCATCCCTCTCGCACGCCTGGGTCGCACTCGTAGGTCATGTCCGTCTCCTGTCAGCACCAGGAGGACGCGCCCGCGCGGAGACGGACAAGGTCGAGAGCGCGAGCGCGGTCCACCTGGAGACCTGATGATGTGGTGGTCTTGTCCGTCTTGTTGCTCCGCTCATCATGGCGCGTTCCTCGTCACCGCGCCGTGCGTCTAGCGGTCGTGCACGTCCTCATACGTCCACAACATCGGCGAGTCGGGCGTGCGCCTGAAGGGCGCGCTCGGACGCCGTCGCCGCCGCGTAGCGCGAGAGCATCTGCGGGTTCCGCCAGCCCATAAGCCGCATAAGGTCGTGCTCCGCTCCCTCCGCCGCGAGCCAGCGGTGCGCGAACGTGTGCCGGAACTGGTGCGCGTGCACGCGGACGCCGGCGCGCTCGCCGATGCGGCCGACGACCTTCGCGACGCCCGCGGTCGTGAGCGCGCCGTAGCCGCCGAGCCAGAGCTGCTCGAGCCCGCCGAACCTGTGCGCCTCCCTCACCCACATGTACCGCTCGAGCGCGGCGACCGCCTTCGGCGTCAGCCCGACCCTGCTCGTCCTACGGCCCTTCCCGACGACGGTCGCGGTGCCGTCCTCGAGGTCGACGTCGGAGACCTTCAAGCTCGCGACCTCGTCCAGCCTGCAGCCGCTGCCGACGAACGTGCGCAGGATGGCCATGTCGCGGATCGTCGAGAAGCTGCGTCCCTCGCACGCCTTCACGAGCGCGAGCAGCTGCCGCTCGGTGAGCACCGGCACCGGCTTCTCGGGCACTCGCGGCTCGCGCACTCCCTCCATCGGTTTCGCACCGATCGCGCCCTCCGCGACGAGCCAGCGGTAGAATGCCTTCAGCGCCCGGTGGCGCACGACGGCCGTCGAAGCCGACCGCGTCTCGAGCTGCCGGTGAAGGTACGAGCGCACGCCGGCGCGGTCCGGGATCGTCCCGCCGGCGTGGTCGATCGCCTGCGTCACCGAGTCGCGGTAGCTCCTGACGGTGTTCTCGGAGTAGTTCTCCGCGCGCAGCGTGTACTCGAACTGCCGCAGCAGCTCGCGCGACTCGCGCGCCGCGTCCTCTTGCACGGCGACTCGCAGCGTCATCGACACCCTCCTCCCTCATTCGGGTCGATAACGCGCGCAAACGGGGTGATGATGTAGCCCTAGGCCGACACCTCGCCCTCTCTCGGGTATTAGCGCTACCCCGTTCGGGTCGTCCGCGCAAGCCGAGAACCACGACGACGTGGTTCTCCCAGGCCTGTGTACCACCGCGAACGAGCGCGCCACGATCGACCCGAGGCGCGGCGAGCGACCGCGCGAGGAGGGAGAGGGAGCATGGCGAAGCGGGGAGTGGAGCCGCGTCGTCGACGCCGGACAGCGTCGTAGCTGGCGCGGCTCCTGCCGGCTCGCACAAGCAGTCTCCCGTGTGCCGCCGCCGCAAGCCCTGGCACAGCTTCGGCATCGAGCCGCTGCCGTGAGACTTCCCGAGCCGCGCGCCGACCACGACTTCGGCGACATCAGGACGCGGATCGCTCTGCTCAGGCGCAGGGCCGGCGAGCTCCCCGCGGACAGCGGCGCGCGCGTCGAGGCCAGGTACCACTTGAGCGATGCCCAGTCGCACCTCGCCCTCGCGAAGCACGCGCTCGCCGCGGCGGAGTCCGCTCGAGGCTCTCGCGCGCCGGCCGTTCGCGTCAAGGGCAGATGAGCGGCCGAGTCCGCGACGTGGCCGACCTCGAGCGGACCGCGAGCCACGAGGCGGCTCACGTCCTCGTCGCCGTCAAGCTCCACTGGCCCTTCGAGAGCGCCACGATCGACCCCGAGGAGGGCAGCAACGGCCACGTGTCGCTCCGCGCGCCGGAGAACGCCGACCAGGCCAGGACAGTGCTCGCCGTGTTCCTCGCCGGCGTCGCGTTCGCGGGCAGGTACGCGCTCCCCGCCGAGCCGGACGGGCCGACCGACGCGCAGATGGCGACGCGCGTGTGGCGCGAGTTCGGGCTCGACGTGCAGGACTGGGCCGACGCGTACCGCACGGCCGAGCGGCTGCTGGCCGACAACCGCCGCTCCCACACGATGCTCGCCTCCGCGCTCGTGCACTACCGCGAGATCGGCGAGCGCCTCGCCGAGCAGATCGTGGAGTACGCGTCGTCGTGAGCGCCACGAAGCGGTGCCGCAAGTGCGGCGAGGAGAAGCCGCTCGGCGCGTTCGGCGTCCAGAGGCGAGCGAGCGACGGCCTCAACGGCACGTGCCGCGAGTGCGTGAACGCCTACCACAGGCGCAGGAACGGCGGGTCCGGCAAGCCGCCGGAGCAGAACCCGATGCGCCGCGGCTACGCGCCGGGGTCGATGATCGCGCGGCTGTCGCCCGCCGAGCGGCGCGCCGCCTTCGCGTGGCTGCACGCCCAGGGCCGCGAGCTCGACCGCAGGGCGCGCGAGCTCGATCTCTCGGGGTAGTCAGGGCTTGCGCTTCAGGCCCTCGTTGATCGCGTCCACGTCGAGCTCCTCCATCGGCGTCGCGCCGTCCGAGTCGAAGAACCTCTCGGACTGCTCGAAGAAGTGCCTCGTGAAGTCCGTTAGGTCGACCCCGAACAGCAGCATCGGCATCTCGAAGGGCACCGTCTCGCCTCGCTCCGTGAAGACGTGCGAGGTCGGCGACGTCCGCTCGTCGGCGTTGACGTAGGAGACGTGGCAATGCGGGCTCACCGTCCGCGCCTTGGCGGCGACTCTGCGGTTGACGGTCGCGAGCAGCTTCATGTGGTCCTGGACCCGGCGAGGCCGGACGGACAGCTGGCCGTGGATACGCTTGAGGTGACCCTGCGCTAGGGCCGTCGCCGCTCCGGACCCGTTGGCGAACATGAACCCGGTGCCGACGTCGTGCATCACGTATCCGAAGCGGTCCAGGACCTTCGTGCGGCGTCGCGACTCGTCGGTGAACGCGACGTTCGACATGCCGCCGAAGTACCTCTTCTCTCCCTGCACGGCGAGCGTGTTCACGATCAGCGGCCACCGCCTCGGAGCGATGTCTCGGTCGAGCCGGTCCCTGAGGTGCGACATCGACACGTCGAAGACCTCGCTCTCGCCGCGGAGCGTTTCTCGTAGCCACGTGCCCATCGGCGTGCCGTCCGGCGCGAAGGCGAGGCCGGTGCACGCGATCAGCGCCTTGGGTCCGGTCTTGTCCGGCGGATAGGTGACGGTGAGGAACTTGGTGGCCGTGTCGTCCACGAGCTTGCCCGATGGATGCTTGGTCACTCGGTAGTCCGCGCTGAGGTAGATACCCTCCGCCTTCGCCATGCCCATGATGAGAGTCATGCCCGAAGCGTACCGAGGCGGTGCGACAGTTCCGGGTGAGGGCCTCGTGCCGGCGGCTGCTCGGGTCAGTTCAACGCGCTGAGCTGCGCCTCTAAGACCCCGAGGCCGGAGGGGTAGCGCTTGATCCCGGCTCCGGCCGCGGTCCCGTCCGCCTTGCGGTGGAAGTTGGCGCGGACGCGCAGCGCGTGCGCGGCGATGTCGTTGCGCAGGCAAGTATGCAGCGCTCCAACCACGAAGTCGGACATCTGCAGCCCGTAGCTAAGCGAGGAGGGGTTGACGCTCAGGCCGTCGACGACGCGCTCGATGTTGGTGAACCGCGTTCCGTGCACGAGGAGGTCGGCGGCGGTCTCTCGGATCACTTTGTCGAGCTTGCCGCTCTTCTGGTCGATGACGATGGAGCCGTAGATCCCCGCTCCTCTCAGGAGGTACTCGTAGCGCTCGATCGCGTCCTGGAACATGTCCCTGTAGCAGCGCTCGTCCGGGTCCGGGTCGTACTGGCACACGTTCATCGCAGCGGCCTTCACGCAGTAGACGCAGATGATGCGGATGCCGGAGTCGGCGGCGACGACGTCAAGCTGGTCGCCGACCAGCTGGACAAGCTGCGGCCGGCTCGCGATGTGGCTGACCGACGCCGGCTTGGAGAACTTCTTGAGCAGGTTCAGCGTCTTCAGCTGACCCCACCGGCTCCACACGTCCGACCACTTCAGCTCCTGGCCCGCTGGTATCTGCCACTTCGCGCGGACGGCGTCCATGCCGGTGCGAAGGTGCGGCCAGGTCTCGTCGGGCAGGACGATCCCGCCAAGGACCCAGTAGTCGCCCTTTCCCTTCAGACGCGAGTCGCCCGCGTCGTCAAGGAAGTACGTGAAGCCCATGACGACCAGGTTACGCGCGCTGAGGCAGGCGACGGACGTTACAGGTCGTCCCCGATCCTGAGGCGCGACGCCGCTGCGAGCGCGCGGTCGCCGGCCAGCGCGACCCCGTAGACCTGCTGCAGCATCTTGACCGAGGTCCAGCCGCCAAGCTGCATCGCGTCTATCTCCGTGCCGCCGGACGCGAGGTAGCGGTGGGCCCACGTGTGCCGCAGCGAGTGCGGCTGCAGGTCCTCGATGCCCACGGAGCGCGCCCTGCGGTCGAGGATCTTGTAGACGGCGTTCGCCGTCACGGCTCCCGTCTTGCCGACCCACAGCTGCGGCAGGTCGGCGAACCTGTGCGACGACCTCGCACGCAGGTATGAGAGCACCGCCTGCGCCGTCACCGGCGTGAGCGCGACGCGCCTTGACCTGCCGACCTTGCCGCGGACGACGCGGACAACCCCGCCGCCGAGGTCGACGTCAGCCAGCCGCAGGTACGCGCCCTCGCTCAGGCGCACGCCGGTCGAGATGTAGAGGCGCAGGATCGCGAGGTCGCGGACGCAGTGGAACGAGCCGAACCGCTCGCAGTCCGCGATGAGGGCGCGCAGCTCGTCGTCGCGCAGGACGCGCGTCAGCGGCGTCTGCACCTGCGGCTCGCGCATGCCCGCCGCGACGTTCTCCGCTGCCTCTCCCTCCTCGTGCAGCCACCGCGTGAAGCTCTTGACGCCGCGCAGCCTGCACACCGCGGTGCCGGCGAAGCGCGTCGCGATCTGGTCGGCGACGAACGACCGAACCTGCCGGCGCGTCGGGAGCTCGCCGCCCGTGTGCTCGAGCAGCAGCCGCACGCTGAGCCCGTACGTCTCGACGGTCCTCGGCGACTTGCCCTCCGCGCGCAGCGCTCCCAGCCACTCCTCCGCAGGCTCCCGCGCCGACGCGGCGCGCTCGCGGCCCTCGACGACACGCAGTGCAGCCTCACCCATCACGGCCTCCCAGACCCGTGAGATGGCGACCTTATGTAGCCGCTCCTTCTCGTCCTGCGGCAGACGTTCTCTTGGCCGGGCACGCTAGTGCGGTCGCTCCTCGGTCAACCGTGAGTCCTGCGCGTCCATGGATGCTCGGACCCACTTCATGGCCGGTTGACCTCGTCGCTATATCCGCCCTGTGGTGACCCCGTAAGAACGTCTAAGCGCCGCAGGAGGCGCGAAGGAGGTAGCAAACCGGCCCTCGAACGATCCTCCCGTGGCTCGGTTGCGTCCTCGGGCGGCAAAACCTGATCAGGAGGCGACAACTCGGAAGCGGGCGTTGACTTGCATTGTGGGTGGACGCGGCTTCCCAGGCGCTAGATCAAGTTCTTTCGTAACGCGGTAGACACCCGGGCGTAATTCGATCCGGGTTGGCTTGTCGAAGTAGACGGCGATCGGTTCAGCGTCGCTTCTCTCTTCGGCCTTTTCGTACCGGCCGTGGTGAGTGGGTCGGGCTTCAGACGACGGGCGAACAGGAGGGCTGCTCCCGCGGCCCGACGGTCGTTAAACGGCACGGTGTGCATGACCCAATGATGCGCGCGGTCCGGCGCCGGGGCTAGAAATGAAAGGCGCTCATCCCATTCGCCGGGAATCTCTCCCTCGCTTCGGCGCGCGACATGCACCCGAAGGCTGGTCTCTCAAGCGGACCGACTTGCGCACGAGTCAGCGGACGACGGTGACTGGAAGGGACAAGATTGCCTCATGCTGCGGTGAGTCGCATCCTTTAGCCGTCTTGGCGATGATCGTGATGGATTGCTCGCCTTCGGTCGTGAAGCGGTGATCGAGTGCCCGCCGCTCGTTCGTTCGTTTGAGGGTGCGACCACAGACGTCAAAGCCAAAACCACCGCGGATGGTGCCGTCGCCGAAGTCGACCTGGATGCCGATCAATGCGCGGCCAGCGTCACGGACAGTTAGGCGGACCGTAAAGGCCTCATC
>JBHEMX010000095.1:0-24989 GCA_046262355.1 Actinomycetota bacterium
TGATCGGCTTCTGCCGGCGCTTCTCGTCGAGGTGGTCCCCGAGCGTTGCGATGACGGACGTGGGGGCCTTCCTCGTCCACGCCCTTACCACCTCACTGCCCAACCCGTTGTCGACGGCCGTTGAGTCGTAGCTAGTTGGATCCCTGCGCAGAAGGGTCCCGGTGATCCCGTGCCGGTTGGGCAACCCCCCGGTGCCGACCGTTGCGAGGGTGGCGGCCGGATCCAGCGGCAGAGAACCGACAACCGCATCCATCGTTGCGGCCCCATCGTCCATCAGTCGCTCCAGCCGCGGCCACGTTTGGGGATGCCGCTCGAGCTCGTCGCTTCCGACGCCTTTCCAGACGACCTCGAGGACGAGTCGTGGGGTCTCTCCGGAAGCGACTCCCTCCACCGTCTCACCGGAGCGAACGCCGGCGTGTGGTCGGCGCAGATCGATGATGGCCGCGATCGTCTCCGAGACATCGTCTAGCCCGGTACCCGAGGGGACGTTTGCTCCCGCTGCTACTCCTGTGCCCGCGAAGATGAGCGGCACCCTCCCGCTCTCCTGCAGGGTTGTCGACGGCCACAGCGGCGGCGAGGTGACACGGCGGAAGGGATCCCCGCCCGAGATCAGCGTCGATCCGGTGACCGCCATGATGTCGGGGGACCTTCCTTCGTAGGAACCGCTCTCTACCAGAGCTCGAACCTTATCCGGCAGGGAGCAGAACGGAGTGTTCGAGGAAGCTTCCGCCCGCACCTCGCAGGCGTTGCCGATACACAGCACGCGCAGCGCTCCCGCGGGGAGACCCAGCAACGCCGCCACGGCGAAGAATGCGGCCGCCCGGCGTCCCGCGCGCCCCTGCTTGATAAACCGGGCGAGCGCGCTCAGGGCCGATACCTGAGAGGACCTTGCAGCGTGCCGTGTACGCAACGCGCTCAGCTCGCCTTCCGTCGGCCGACCTCTTCTTGCTGCTTGCTCTCTACAAGAGCACGCAATGACTCGAGCGCCTGTTGATCGCGCCGAGCGCCGTCTCGAGCCCACTTCAGGATGAGCCCGATAGCCCCCGAGACGATCGCACCGATAAGAACTTCCATCTACCTCCTTCCAACTGCCGAAAACCGCGTCGCGAACAGACGACGGGTCTCAGCAGCGAAGGGGGTCCACCATCCGCGAATGGGGAGCTTCGATAGCCGTACCCGAGAAGATCTCGCTGAGCGCCGGACGAGCATCCGAGGCGCATCCGGTCCTCCTTCGGACGGGTGCGATCAGGGCGAGCGCCAGGAGCGCGATCAGTAGGATGGCGGTGAGCCAATCTACAAGATCCAGCCCATCGGAGTCGGAGTCGTGATGGATCCCTGCGAGGTGAACCCCGCAGATGAGGATGAAGATCAAGAGGAGCACGAGGCAGGCTCCCCGCACCCACGGTGATCGCTGCACCAAGGCCCGAAAAAAACGCATCTCAGCGACTATACCTAGCCGCCGGGCCTAGCTGCGGATCGTCTACGAGATGGTTCCCGAACGTCCCGGCTAAGCCTTAACGAGTCGATCTATGGCCGCGGACGCCTCCGAGATCATGTCTCTATCCTTCTCGGTTCGGTTGGCGATGCAATGCCGCATGTGATCCTCGAGGAGTCCGATCGCTACCTTCTTGAGAGCGTTGGACGCGGCCGAGATCTGCGTGAGGATGTCGATGCAGTACTTGTCCTCCTCGACCATCCGGTGCAGCCCCCGCACTTGACCTTCGACCCGCTTGAGGCGAGCAAGGACATCATCCTTGTCCGGGTAATAGCCCCTCATCTCGCGCCTCCTGCGCAAAGGCTCATTTGCAGTACTATACCCCACCGGGGTAGGGCGGGCAACGGCCCTGGTACGAGGAGGAGGAACCGATGGCGAAAGACCCAGTATGCGGGATGGAGGTCGATCCGAACGACGCCGCGGCGACCGTTGAGCACGAAGAGAAGACCTACTTCTTCTGCAGCCAGGACTGCGCAGATTCCTTCCAGGACGATCCGGACAGTTATCTTTAAGGTACGGCCGTGCTGGGTCCCGTAGGAGCGGCCCTGGCCGTCTTTGTAGCCACCGTTGGATTAGCGCTCGCGCTGCGGGCGCTCGGCGACGTGTGCGGTGCCACCGCGCCGGAGCGCCTTCCCTATGCAGGCGGCTATCCGCCTCGCGTCCACGCGTGGAGCCGATTCCACGCGCGCTACTACGTGATGGCTTTCGTGTTCCTCGCGTTCGACATGGAGATGGTGTACATGTATCCGTGGGCGGTCGTTTTCCTTCGCGAGGGCCCGATCGCTTTCGTTGAGATGGGGTGGTTCATCCTCGTCCTGCTCCTCGGCATCCTCTACACGTGGCGGGAGGGCGCGTTCGAGTGGGCATGAGCCGGCTCTTACGCCGCATCGCGCGCCCGGCAGATGCGCGGGTCTTCTGCGTCACAGGCTCCCGTGCAGGAGACGAAGCGCGCCTTCTCCGTCTGGCCGAAGGTATCCACCTCACGATGACTCCTCGCGCCGCGAACGTCTTGCTGATCGCCGGCGAGCTGGACGCAGGCTTGATCGCCCCGGCACTCGTGGCGCACGATGCGCTCGCATGTCCACGCGCGACGGTGTGGTGGCGGCTCGGCGCCGAAGCGACGCTCGTGCCCATGACTTTCCCGGATGCCCTCGTGGTGGACGACCCCAGCCCGATCTCCGCGCTGAGACGTGTGCATGAACAGCTCGTGGCCGGACGACATGAGGGTGAAGTGGCCCTGCTGCCGGACGTCGAACCGGCGCAGTGGCGAGGCATCGGGCCCTACGGTCAGGGCGGCAAGGCGATGACGGGCGGTGTGCCCTACGGGCGTCCGATGCCCGAACGGGCGGATGATCGTGACGGCCTCAAGCTCGACTACCTGCCAGTGCGTATCGGTCCTCTCTTCGCCCCCTTCCCCGTGGGACTGGCGCTCGACGTGGAGCTGCACGGAGACGTGATCCAGGAGGCGACCCTCGAGAACTTCGCCGACGCCTCGACGCAGGGAGGATCCATCTTTCACCGGGCTCTGCAGGCGCCGGTTCTCGTGCGCGACTTGGAGCTCGCTCGCGCACGCAGTCATCTGCAGTGGCTGTCGGACGCGGTGGCGGTTGCCGGCGCCACATCCTTGTCCGAGAGGATCCTGCGCCTCGCACAGCGCGTTGCGCCGGGGGGCGGCGATGCGATCAGCGCGCTCGAGCGCACGCTGCGCCGGCGCGGCTTCTTGGGCTGGAGCACGAGCGGAGTCGGAGTCCTCAAGAGAGACGACCTCGAAGGTGTCGGTGGGCCGGTCGCTCGCGCCTCGGGATCGCCGATCGATGCCCGCACCGGGGACGAGGCCTACGAGCATCTTGGGTTCGAGGCAGTGGTGCAAGACGCAGGCGACGCAGCGGCGCGGTGGATCCAACGCGTCCGGGAGGCGGCCCAAGCGTTGGATCTCGCGGAGCAAGCAGGCGGTGCGCGCGCAGGCCGCTCGGGCGCGGTCGAGTCACCGCGCGGGATGCTGACCGACCGAGGCGGGCCGTCTCTCAGGATAGCAAGGCTCGTTCCCTCGCTGGTTGCGGGGGCGGAATGGGGCGATGCGGTTGCCACGGTCATGAGCCTCGACCTCGACATGTCCGAAGCACAAAGGCTCGGCAACGACGAGCGCGCGGCGTCGTGAGCCCGTATCTCTCTCCTCCGTTCGCGGCGATCGTGATGATCGGGTTTCTCGTCGGGGCCGCGTACGTCGTTGCGGTGCTCGACGGCATAACGGGGACGCTCGTGGCACGACGTCCTTTGCGCTTGCTGCGCGTCCTGGGGGGACCCCTAGAGACTGCCGCCCTCTTGCTGCTGCAAGGAAGGACGACAACCGAGCACCCCGATGCCCAAGCGTGGGCGATCGCACCCGCACTCCTGGCCGGGCTCGCGGCAGTCGGTCTCGCCGTGATCCCGATCGGTCCCAACACGTCTGTGGCGGATCCCGCCGCAGGCTTCGTGTTGTACTCGGCGGCGATCGCTTACGTGATGGTCTCCGTATACCTCCACGGCTGGTCGGCGAACTCGACGATGCCGCTGATCGGCGCTTATCGCTTCATCGCGATGGCGTTCGCGTTTCAGATCCCGTTCCTTCTGGTGTTGCTTGCGCCGGCGCTGCCGGCAGAGTCGCTCGCGATCGGGGCGATCGTCGAGGCCCAGGAGTCGCTCTGGAACGTGGTGCGCCAACCGCTGGGGCTTCCGATCTTCCTCGTGGTTTCCGCGGCGGCGACGTTCTCTCTTCCGCTGGACTTCCCCGATGCCGCCGACCTGGGTGGGGGGACATCGGCCGAGGTGTCGGGCTCGCACCGTCTCGCGTGGCGCGGGGCGCGTGCGGCACTCCTCGTGATGGTCGCAGCGATGGGGGCATCGGCGTTCCTCGGCGGTTGGCAGGGGCCGTGGCTCCCCGGCTGGCTGTGGGTCTTGCTCAAGACCGTGTTCCTGCTGACGCTCCTGATCGCCTCCAGCCACGCGCTCGCGCGGCTGCGCATCGAACGGTTCATCGTGTTCGCGTGGGTGGTCCTGCTGCCGCTCTCGCTCGTCAACATCTTCCTTGCCGGAGGCCTGCTCCTGTGAGCACGAGTGCGACCGTCGATGTCTTGTTCTACGTCTTCGGAGCCGGCACGATCGCGACCGCTTACCTCGTGTTCCGCACCGACTCGATGGTGCGAGCCGCGTATTGGCTATTGGCGTCGTTCGTCGGAGTCGGCGCGATCCTGGTACTGCTTCAGGCGGAGTTCCTCGGTCTCGTGCTGATGCTGATGATGGCCGGCGAGATGACCATCATGGCGTTCGTGATGGTCATGTTCATGATGAACCCAGCCGGTCTGAACCCGATGCTCATGGTGCACCAGCACAGAACGGCGATCGCCGCGGGGATAGCGGCGTTTCTCGTGCTGTCCGGGGCCGCTCTGGTAACGGACTTTCCCGAGGCGTCCGCAACCCAGACATCACGTGCGACGGAGGAGCTGGGCACCGAGTTGCTCGGCGAGTCCATGCTCGTGTTCGAGACGGCGGGTACGGCACTCCTGGCGACGATGATCGGCGCCGTAGCCGTGTCCAGCCGGAGAGGTCGTTACGGCGACGCCGAAGAGGACTCGATCGAACCGCCGGTCCAGCCCGACGAAGAACCGGTCGAGGCCGCCGCGCAGGACACCGACGAAGACCAGCACGAGCATCACGCTCACGGAGGGCACCCCGGGTGAGCCTCGATTCCCTGTTGATCGTCGCGGCCGGGATCTTCGGGATCGGGTTGTACGGCGCGCTCAGCCAGCAATCGTTCGTGATGCTGTTGATGGGCCTCGAGTTGATGATCAACTCCGCCATCCTCGCGGCCGTTGCCTTTTGGGCTGCGTCCACTGGGGGCGATCCCAAGGGTCAGATGCTGGCGATCGTCTTCATGACCGTGATGGCGATCGAGATGGCGCTCGGGTTCGCGCTGATCGTCAACGTCTACCGGGCCCGCAAGGCGGACATGACCGAGAAGCTAAAGAGGCTCAGAGCATGACGCTGTGGCTCGTGGTTCTCCTCCCCATACTTGGTGCCGTCGTTGCCGCTCGCATCCCACGACTAGCGCAAGCGACGGCGGCGGCGGTCATCGCCTCGACCGCCGCGCTCGGCGTATGGGCGGCTGTGGCCGCACCCACAACGGTCGTGTCATGGGGGCCGCAGCTCGAGCTGACGGTTGCAGCAACTGGCTTCGCGCGCGTGATGGTCGTGCTGGTGCCGGTCATCGCGCTCCCGATCACGCTCTACGCAGCGGCCACCGAACCGGTCGGTCGGGCGCGGTTGATAGCTCTGCTCATGGCCTTCGTCGGCGCGATGGAGCTCCTCGTGATGGCGAACGACCTGCTCACGCTGCTCATCGGTTGGGAGCTCGTGGGCGCGTTGTCATGGGTCCTGATCGCCCACGAATGGGCCGAACCGTCCAACGCACAGAAGGCATCGCATGCCTTCATCACCACGCGCTTCGGGGACCTCGGTCTCTACGTCGCCGCCGGCATCGCGTTCGCAACCACGGGGTCGTTCGCGTTCTCCGCCCTTGCGGATGCAGACCCCGCGCAACTGCAGATCGTCGCAGGGGGGATTCTGTTGGCTGCGGCCGCAAAATCGGCTCAGGTTCCCTTCTCGCCGTGGTTGTTCTCGGCGATGGCGGGTCCGACCCCGGTATCGGCGCTGCTTCACTCGTCGACCATGGTCGCCGCAGGCGCGTATCTGCTCGTTCGGCTGGCCCCGCATCTCGATTCCGTCACATGGTTCGCGCCCATCGTCATCGCGATCGGCTTGACGAGCGCGCTGGCGGGAGGTGTCGTCGCCGCCGTGCATCGCCACCCCAAACGGCTCCTGGCGGCGTCGACGACGGCTCAATACGGGCTGATGTTCGTCGCGATCGGGGCGGGATCTACCGTCGCCGCCGCGGCACAACTCGTTACGCATGCTGCATTCAAGTCTCTCTTGTTCCTCACCGCAGGCACGGCCATGCACGCGGCTGAGTCGGACGATCTCGGCCACATGCGACTCGGACGACGCCTACCCCTCATCGGTGCGTTCGCCGCGACCGGTGCTCTCGCCCTCGCCGCGCTACCCCCGCTGGGGGCGGCGTGGTCCAAGGAGCAGATCGTCGGCGCCGCATCCGAGTCGTCTCCTCTACTTGGGGCGGCCCTGGTCGTCGCGGCGCTGCTCAGCGCCTTCTACGCCCTCCGCTACTGGCTACTCGCCTTCGGACCAGGTCGGACCGAACCCAGACGAACGACGCCCACCGAAGTGAGCGCGTCCATTGGATCCCTCGCGTCACTGTCACTCGGGCTCGCCATCCTCTGGGTCCCCGCGGTGAACGAAACAGCGGCACACCTCATACAGGGAGAGGTCGTTCCGACGCGCGCGCTGGAGTTAGCGCTCGGGCTCGCGTCGCCGGCCATCGGCGCCGGCTTCGTCGTCGCCCTCCAGCGGCGAGGCCGCCTCGCGCAGGGCGTTCTGGTTCCGATGGTCTCCACTGCCGCAGCAGGATGGTTCGGGATCGCCGGCGTGTCTCGGCGGGTTGTCGTCGGTCCGGTTCTAGCGACGTCTCGCGTCCTCGCCGCATTCGACGATCGCGTGATCGACGCAGGAATCCGCGCGAGCGCCCGGATCGCAAGCGGCTTCTCGGGCTTGCTGCGCCGGCGCTCCGAGCTATCGATCGACGCGATCGTGAACGGCATCGGGGGCGGGACGCTGCTGATGGCGACCGGTACGAGGTTCGCGGACGACCACGGCGTGGATCGCACGGCCGAGGGAGTCGCGTTCGGCCTGGGGCGGGCCGGGGCGCTCCTACGAAGGCTGCAAACTGGTCTGTCGCACCACTACTACGTGATCGTGGCTGTAGGCCTCATCGCGCTCGTAGTCGCGTTGGCGATGGGAACTTCATGAGGTCTCCTGCAAGGAGAGTGAGTCTTTGCTGACGGCGACCATCTTCATCCCGCTTGTCGCCGCGCTCGGCTTCGCGTTGCTCCCGGGGACCAGCGACGACGGCGGGCGTCGGATCACGACCATGCGTGTCGCCGCCACGGTCGTGGCTGCGCTCCCCGTGGTTCTGCTGGTCGTTGCGTGGCTACGCTTCGACGGCAGCGGCGGGTTCGAGCTCGTCGAGTCGGCGCGCTGGATCCCAACGCTCGGTGTCGGCTACAAGGTTGGGATCGATGGAGTGTCCCTTCCACTCACCGCGATGGCCGCGCTGCTGTTCGTTGCGTCGATCGCCTATCCCGTCGACTTCCGCGGCCGCGCCCCTCGGTACCTGGCACTGATGTTGTTCCTCGAGGGCGTTTCGCTCGGCGTGTTCCTCGCGCTCGACATGTTTCTGTTCTACGTCTTCTGGGATCTGAGTCTCGTCGGCATGTTCTTTCTCATCGGCGCGTGGGGCCATGACGGTGCTCAGCGGAGCGCGCTCAAGTTCTTCCTCTATACCCTCGCCGGGTCGCTGGCGCTGTTGCTGGGGATCATCGGCATCTACCTTCAGACCGAGCCGCGCACCTTTGACATCCCGACCATCATCGAGCAGGGGGTTCTTCCCGCGAGCGGCCTCTACTCCACGCTCGTGTTCCTCGGGATGTTCCTCGGGTTTGCGATCAAGACCCCGATGGTCCCGTTCCACACGTGGCTTCCGCCCGCGCACGTCGACGCGCCGGCTCCCGCCTCGGCGATCCTTGCCGGAGTGCTGCTGAAGATGGGCACCTATGGGTTCTTTCGCTTCATGATGCAGATGCTCCCGGGAACCTTCGAGCGCTTCGCTCCCGCGCTCGGAGTTCTGGCGGTCATCTCGATCCTCTACGGCGCATTCGTCGCCCTCGCGCAAACGAACCTCAAGCGGCTGATCGCCTACACCAGCGTCAACCACATGGGCTACGTCATCCTCGGGCTCTCCGCCGCCGGATGGGCGGTCGCGGGAGAGGAACGCGCCCAGGCGATCGCGCTGACCGGTGCGGTCGTCGAAATGGTCGCGCACGGTCTCATCACCGGCGCCCTGTTCCTCATCTCCGGGTCGGTTCTGACGCGAGCACACACCTATGAGATCGACGAACTGGGCGGCTTAGCCGCACGTTCCCCCGCGCTCACCGGGACGACGGTCGTCGCCGCCTTCGCCAGCCTCGGGCTGCCCGGCCTCGCAGGCTTCGTCGCGGAGTTCCAGGTCTTCGCGGGAACGCTGTCGATCCAGCCTTGGCTTGCCGCGCTGGGGTTGCCGGGCATCGTCGTGACTGCCGCACTGTTTCTGCGCATGGTGCAGAAGGTCTTCCTCGGCGCGCTGCCTGAGAGATGGCGTGAATGGAGCGAGCTCTCGCCGGTCGAGACCGCGTCTCTCGGCACCCTTCTCGCCATGGTCGTGGTGATCGGCGTGGTTCCGTTCTGGCTGCTCGATGTGATCGACAGCGCGGCCAGCGCGTTCACCGGGTCATGATGCAGCAAGAGATGACCCGGGAGATGATCGCCTCGCTCGGCGACATCGTTCCCGAACTCATCCTGCTCGGCGGGGCCATCGTGATCCTGCTGTTCGCCCTGTTCGCGCCGCGCCGTGCTCAGATCGGAGCCGCCCTGCTTGCGCTCGCCACGACGGTCATCGCGGCAGCCGCGACCGTCGCGATGTTCGGTGGCGGCCAGTCGTTGACCTTCTTCGAAACCTATTCCACCGACGATGTCGCCCTTGCCGCCAAGCTGATCATCTTGGCGGGGACCATCGCCGTTATCGCACTGTCGATTCCGTGGTTCGCCCGCGATCCTCGTCACGGCGAGTACTACACGATGCTGGTGCTCTCCTCGCTGGGGGCGGCCTTGCTAGCTGGTGCGACCGACCTCATGGAGATCGTCATGGCGATCGTTCTGTCGTCGGCTACCGGCTACATCCTGGTCGCCTACCACCGCCGTTCGAAGCTCGCGTCTGAAGCCGCCATCAAGTACTTCCTCATCTCCGCCCTCACCAGCTCCACCATGTTGATAGGAGTGGCGCTGCTCTTTGGGCTCGCCGGCACGACCACGCTGAGCGGTCTGCGAGATGGCTTGCCGGGCGATGCCGCGGCCTTGGTCGTCGGCGCGGCTCTCGTCGTCACCGCGCTCGCGTTCAAGATGGGGTCGGTTCCCGCCCACGCGTGGATGCCCGACGTCGCGCAGGGCGCGCCGGCACCGGTCGCGGCCTTCGTCACCACCGTTCCCAAGGTCGGGGGACTCATAGCTCTAGCGCGCCTCGTAAGCGTGCTACCCGACACGATCGGGTGGAGGCCGCTCGTCGCGCTTCTGGCCGCAGCGACGATGACCCTGGGCAATCTCGCGGCCCTGTGGCAAGACGACGTCCGCCGCCTGCTGGGGTGGTCGGCAGTGTCGCAGACCGGCTACGCGCTCATGGCCCTGGCCGCGCTCGGGCGCAGCGATCTCGCCATCCCCTCTCTCATGTTCTTCCTCTTCGCCTATGTCGTGGCGAACATCGCCGCGTTCGGCGTGGTCGTGGAACTGCGGGGACGCACCGACCGGGCCTCGTATGCGGGCCTTGCGCGGGCTCGCCCCCTGCTGGCGATGTCGCTCGTGATCGCGTTCCTGTCTCTGATCGGCATCCCTCCGCTCATCGGCTTCGGCGCCAAGCTCGCGCTGTTCACTGCGGCGATCGAAGCGCACTACGAGTGGCTGGCGGTCGTGGCCGCGATCAACACGGTCGTGTCGATCTTCTACTACGCCCGTGTGATGGCACCCGCCTACTTCGACGACCTCGCCGCGCCCGTTCCGGTGCTGGGCGCATGGGCAGCTTGGGCGACGTATGTCCTGACGGGCATCCTGATAGCCGCAGGGATCGCGGCGGAACCCGTGCTCGACGGTCTGCGCGCCGCGTTGCTACTTCCGCAGTAGCTCTGCCGCCCGAGCCCGGCCCCTTGCCGGGCGTCGCCGATGGTTGCGCCGGTCGGCCTACTCAGCGATCCTCGGTCGTAGCGTCGGCTCGCCGGATGAGGATCTCGATGTTAGAAACCAGCTCATCCTCTGAGATCGCTCCCAAGATGACGGTTCCTTGCTGATCGCCGGTCTCGGCGCCCGAGATGGCTTCGATGAAGGTCCAGCGGTGGTCCACGAAGAACGTCTCCGGCAGACCCTTGACCCCGAAGTCTCGGGTCAAGCCCTGATCGAGATCGCGCACGATCGGATAGGTGAGGTCGAACTCCTCGACGAAGCGCTTGGCGTCGCTCTCGGCGTCTTTGATGTTGACGCCGAGGAAGACGACTCCCTGGTCGCTATAGGCCCGCCACGTCTTCTCGAGCAGCGGCGCCTCCTCTCGACACGGGATGCACCAAGACGCCCAGAAGTTGATGACAACCGGCTTGCCCCGCAGGTCCTCGTCGGTGAGCTTTCCGCTCCCATCGAGGAGAGGGAGCTCGAAGTTGGGAGCCGCGCTCCCAGACTCGGCTTGCGACCCGGTGCGCGCAAGGCCGATCCACAACACCCCGATGAATGCGAGTGCAGGAACGATCGCTACGAGGATCCGAAACGATCGCAATCTCGATCCTCGAGCACCTTCGGGGCGCAGGATGTCGGCGCCCAGGGGCTCGCTCACTCGGGCACCGAACCCGAGCGCTCCTGGCCGGACCATTGCCACATGGCGAGCCCGATGGCGGCCGCGACAACGGCTCCAGCCACCAGCACCGCGATGCGTCCCCCCGACGAACCTGCCGCCCTCTGCACTAGGGTTGCGAAGCGGGTCATGGCCCCTACCAGAGGGTCTCCGCTCAGCGATCGTGGAGGCGACCAGATGACGCGCGCCCAGTAGTAGGTGAGGTACGCGCCCGCGAGCAGCAGCAAACCCGACGCCACACGTCCCATGTGGGGCAGCAATCGCTTCAGACGCCGCGCCAGTCCGTCCCGGGCGAGAGCGGCTCCGAGCGACAGCGCCATCAGCATCGTCGCCATGCCCAAGCCATAAGCGCCGAACACGATGACGCCCTCGGCGACGCTTGCCGTTGCCAGGGACGCTCCCACCAGCGCCACGAAGATCGGAAGCGTGCACCCGAGAGAGCACAACGCATAGGCCGCGCCGAACCACACCATCGTGGCCGGCCGCCTGCGTCGTTGTATCGGGAGCGGTCGCCCGGTGCTGAGATAAAAAGCACGACCTCCGAGGCCGGCCGCCCCGCCCGCCACCATGAGGATCCCCAGCGCGAGTCCCGCCCACGGGATCAGTGTCACAAGTTGCGTCACTCCGTAGGCGATCGGGACTCCCACTACTGCGAACACCCCAAGGAATCCCGTTGATACCAGGAGACCCACGAGCAGGCCCTGGGCTACGCGCGCAGGGGCATGCGGCAGCGAAGCTTCATCGGCTCCCACATAGAAGGAAAGGAACGCCGGCAGAAGCGGGAACCCGCACGGGTTGACGCTCGCAAGCGCACCTGCGACCAATGCCAGCGCCAGAGGCAACTTCCTACCTCCCTAGGTGTGTGTGCCCCGCCGCGTGGATCGACGACGCATTCGAGCGCCCCGCATCACCGATGGCTGCGTTTCTTGTCGCTCACGTATCTCCGGAGGATGCGCGTAGGGCCTTGACGGCGGTCTTCTTCATGGCCCGCCCACTGTAGTCGGCTACGTGGGTAACCGCGCATCGGCAGCTACTTATTACCTGTCACCCGCGAAAGACCCACTCGCCCTGCGCCCTAAATGGCCGGCCTTTGCGCCTCGGGGTGGCCTCAGATGCAGAACAGCGTCCCAAGTGCGGTACAGCCAGGCCCCGTCCCCAGACTCGTCGGTCGAGCGATAGTTTTCGTCGTCCTCCTCGCCTGACGGATGCCAGCACCACTGCAGACGACCCCGCACCGGGGCACGGGAGGACAACGTGGCGCGATCCACGTTGAGCAGCGTCTTGCTCGCCAGCAGCGATCCTGAGCGGCTGCGTGCCTGGTACATCGCCGCATTGGCGCCCGAGAAAGACGCGCGCGTCAATGGGCATCTGACCCTCGGATTGGGCGGGTTCTACGTACTGATCGATAGTCCCGACGATGTCACGGTTAGGAACCCCGACCCCGGCCGGATGATCCTCAACTTCGACGTGGACGACGCTCCCGCCGTCGCATTTCGATGAAGACTTGTGCGCCGATTCCCGGGGCAACTCTTCGGACACACTCGTGCGGTGCTCTCGAAAGACTTGTCCGGCATCACCTCGTTTCCCCACGCCCAGCGTGGTCGATACACATCAGCTCTGTGATCAATCGAGAGGATATTCACGATTTCTGCATCCGGATCGATCCCGTATACGACCCGGTAGTCGCCCCGGCGTGCACTGTGGCAACCCGCCAGTTCGAAGTGAAGGGCGCGTGGCCAACGCGCCGTTCTGGGTTCTCCATCAACGGGCCGTAGATGAACTCAACGGCGGCGGTCGCGACCTTCTCGGGTAGTCGGTTTAGGGCTCGTCGAGCTGTCGGCGACCACTCGATCTTGTAGCGGATTCTCCGCCCGCTCACTTACTGCGGATGAGACGCAGTGCTTCGTCCTTGAGTCGAACACCCTTTCCCTCCGCGACCTCCGTTTGAGCTTTGCGGATCTCTTCATCGCCTTGGGGTCGCTGAGGATCTCGAGCGTGTCCTCCAATGACTCGAGGTCCTCGATACTCATGATGACCGCAGATGGGTTGCCGAGTTTCGTGATCACGATGCCCGTGTAGACGTTCGATGCGATCTACCAGCTCCGAAAGCCGATTCTTGACGTCACCTAGAGCCACGTGCTCCGAAAGCGTCATGGCTATAACTATGGCCAAATTTCCTAAGGGGTGCAACCGCACGGATGCGAGTCCCCGAGCCCTCTGGCATCGGTGACCATCAAAATGGGTCGATCAAATCGGCGCCATCAACGGGAATTACATTCGTCCCCGACGCGTTATGGCGTCTCGACTGGTGGTGCCGTTGAACGCACCTGACTGACCACCACACCGACGATGACCACAACTGCGAGAGGGGTCATGAAGATGATCCAGAACCAGATCGCGGCCAACGCGGTGCCGACGAGAATCAGGGCATTCCCAAGCCCACGAGCACTCGGCCGACTCCAGAGTCCGGCAACAAGCGCGGCGGCACCCCCGAGAGAAAGCACGACGCCGGCCGCCGTACTTTCGGCGTCGAGGAGATTGGATGTTCCCTCTCCAAAGATGAACGCAAGGGCGACACCAAATTGCGAAAGCGCAAGCACTGCCGCCAATGGGGCCCACCAAGCTTGTTTGAGGCTTCGCGTCATTGGGCTTCCTTCCGTGGAGGAGGACGCAAATGCTGCCCCCTGTCCTTAGTACAGGCGAACACTGTTCCAGGGTCGCAGTACAACCCTTCTTGCCAGTCTGCTCCTGAACCCATAAAACCACAACCGAGACGCTGAATCAGGCTTCAAATTTGCTTTAAGTGCGACAAGACTTGTGGGGCCAGAAGGACAGATCGGCGCGCTCGAAGGATGCGAACACTTAGTGCGCTTAGCGATAGTTGAGTTCCCGGGGAGACCTCACGGTCTTTCTGACTGAGGCTGGGTCGGCGACGGAAAATCTTAGCAAATGGTTAGCAGATCGCACATGAAACCTCTGATTGATTGACGACAACGCGCACCAACACTCGCCAGTGCTCCTGCGCGGAAGTAACGTCGGCAACCAGGGCGGCACTGCGCGGTGAGGGCAAGGCGCGAGGAGTCGTGCGTACCCGCAGGGTACGTGCGCGACGAGCAACGCAGCCATCGCCGATGAGGGCCGTTCTGGGGCGACGGGACTTACGCAAAGGCACTAGTCGTCGTCGATGACCTTAGATTCTCGGAGGGCAACCAGGGCGTCGTGCAACGCGATCACCGCTGCGTCAGCATCCTCCCGCTCGTCGACGCTCAGCTCCACCCACAAGGCATCGCGTTCGTAGTACCAGCGCTCGACCTCTCGCGCAGGTCAAGGAGCGCCCTTATTGGAGCCCCGCGTTCAGCCTCCATGCTCCGTCGGGATCACTTCTGTGAAGCAAGCCGCAGGCCTTTGACCTTGCGGAAGTCTCTAGCATTGCGGGTCACGAGCTGACGCCGCGTTACGAGGGCAGTCGCGGCGATGAGCGCGTCGGGCAGCTTGATGCGGATTACGCGCCGGATACGCCCCGCTTGTTCCGCAACCTCGCGATCGAGCACTATCTCTTCCAGCGGGTCGAGGAAGGCGTCGAGGAGGTCCTCATCGGCTGCACCCCAGCTATAGAGCTCCGCTCGGCTGACGCACGAGTATGCGAGGTCGTCCCCAACCGGCAACGCACGACGGCCCTCGAGATGGTCGATCAGCACATCCGTGTCATAGAGCAACCTAGCCAAAGCCGCGATCCCACTCGTCGCGAGAAGGCACCGTGATGCGCGGGATCGACCCAAAGGTTGCATCCAAATGAGCTCTCAAGTCGGCGCGACGCGATCTGCTCTTGAGAAACTGGTCGATCGCCTCGCGGATCACCGCCGATTTCGTCGTCCCCTCGGCTTGTGCACGAGCCTGCAGCCGGCGAGTTTGATCATCATCGAGATATATCTGGGTCCGCTTCATGGTGTATATCAGTATACATCGTGCGGCTCGAAGAGCTCCCCCAGCGAGGTCAGATCAGCAACACCTGCTAGCCAGCGTCCAAGTTTCCGATGCCCACTTGTGCGGCATTTTCCTCAGCCGCGAGATCGGACTCGAAGGACTTGTTCGGTAACCTCAAGCGAAAGGCTTGTCCGGCCTCACCTCCTTAGCACTTCAACTTCTACGCCACTTGTGGAAGAAGGCTTCGACAACGCGTCAAGAGTCACCACGGGAAGTTGCAGCCGCATCCCGAGGGCTAGACAGAGCCTGTCCCCTAGAGACAGGGGCGTGCCCTTCTCCCAGATCGCGGCGGCCAGCTCACCGTCTTCACGCGTAACATCGATTACCTCGAGTCCCAACGAGCGCAGCATCAGACCGACTTCTCGAGGATCAGCACCATGTTGGCGCGACTTCTGGAGGATCTCTGCCCAGTTGGCAGCACTCACGACGCCTTCTTCCAAGAGATCACGGACCGGGTCGCCGCCGGGTTCCTGCTGCAGCCATGCCAGCACCGCAGACGAGTCGAGGACGCGCGCCAAACCCGCTAGCGCTCGGCCGCGGCCTCGGCCCGGCGTTCCTCGATCAGCTCGCGGGCCATGCTCGCCGGGACGCCGGAGAAGATCGCATGTAACCGCCGCTCGACGGCCTCCCGTGGAACGAGGACGACCGCTTCACCATCTATCAAGACCGTCAGCCGGGTCCTTCGTTCGATCCCAAGCTGCCGCCGGATTGCGGCAGGGATGACAACGCGACCCTTTGGTCCCACCTCTACAACACCTGTGTCACCCATAGAAAAAGTGTGACACAACGTCGCTCACTCTGCAAGGTCCGCTTCTCGTGTCGAGAGGTTTCGGATGGCACGCCACCGCCTCGGCCCGATTCCTCAGTCCGAGTTTTCGCCAGCAAGTTACTTGCGTGGTGAGCGGCCGTCTTTCGGCTGATGAACAGTCGCTCGGCGATCTCGGGATTGGACAGATCGAGGCCCGACGAGGCGCAGGACCTCCCGCTCGCAATTGGAAAGGACACCGACGTGCTTCGGACCCGTCCTGGCCGGCGCGCCGAGCGAGCGCAGCAGCGAGAACGCCGCGTTGACATCGGTCGTCGCGCCGAGATGCTCGAACGTGGAGAGGGCGTTCCGTTCGTGGCCTCGGTAACCGCGAGTTCGGGAGCACGTTTGCGTACGCCCGGGCCAAGTCAAGCCGAACGCGCGCAGTCTCAAGCGGAAGATGGAGGCGAGAGAAGATTCTTAACGCCTTCTCGAATTGATCAATTGGCAATCAATCGCGTCATCTGGCGATTCTCTTGCCAAAAGCACTTTGGCGTGTGCGACGCGCGATAGGGCGTTCCTGCGGGCACAGGCTTTGTTGATGGAAGCAGGAACTGAGCCTGCCAGGGCGAACGCGGCCATGAGCACGCGATGGGTTCGTGCCCGCCGCTGAAGTCGTTTGGAGAATGAGTTTGGAGTATCCGTGGGGGAGTTCAGCGCCGGGCGAGCCTAGTCGTTCTCGTCGCACTGCTCGTTGTAGCAACGCCGGGGCCGGCACGCGCGTCAGCGGCCTATTGTCAGGGCCGGAGGGCGACCATCATCGGGACCGAGAGATCGGACCGGCTGCGGGGGACGAATGGTCGTGACATCATCGCAGGTCTGGGGGCGCGGACCGGATCTATGGTCGCGGGCGGGCCGGACGTCATTTACTGGGGCCGGCGACGATCCTATGGTCGGGCGCGGTGAGGATGACATCTTCCATGGTGGAGCCGGCGACGACGTCATGAGGGGAGGAAGCGACGGGTCCGATGGTGACATCGTGTCCTATGCCTTCGTAGAACGGGGGTGGTTGCCGATCTGGGGCAGGGCAAAGACTTGACCTCCGGCATCACCTCCTTCCCCACCATGACTCCACGACCCCGAGCTCATAACCAGAGTGATGAGGACACCTGTCTAGGTTCCTGAGCGACGGGAGGTCTAGGATGTCGGCACTCCCCGAATTTCGCGCCGCCCCCGAATTCGCGCCGTGCGTAGTCGTTCCTATCTCGATCCGGATCCCCCCTTCTCATCGCCCTCTCATCTCGACCAGACGATGCTCCTCTCATGTCGTGTCGTGCCCAACGGAGGAACGCAATGAACTTGCGGGTCTTAGCAATCTCGATCGCGATGGTAGCCGTCGTCGCCGGAGCATGCGGGGGCAGTTCCGCGGGCCCCGCCAATCCCAACACCGTCGAGCACAACCCACCCGGCGACATCCCTGATGATCAGGTCTTCGTCACTTACACGGCGCCATCCAAGACGTTTTCAGTCCGCGTCCCCGAAGGGTGGGCCCAATCGTCACAGCAGGAGGCGACCACGTTCACCGACAAACTCAACTCGATAACGATCGAGTCGCACCAGTCAACTCACGCACCGACGCTCAAGTCTGCAACGACCGAAGACCTCCCTCGATTGAAGACGCAGGTGCCTAACTTCGCTCCCGGTGATGTCACGCTCCTCCACCGGCCCGCGGGCGACGCGGTACTGATTACCTATGAAGGTGACAGTGCGAGGGACTCCGTTACTGGCAAGGTCATCCGTGACGCGATCCAGAGGTTCGAGTTCTTCCACAACGGCAACGAAGTCGTACTGACCCTCTCCGACCCGAAGGGCGCCGACAACGTCGACCCGTGGAACATCGTGACGGGGTCCCTTAAGTGGCTGCCGTGACCTCGCCCGTCCTCGTCGCGGGCGACCTGTACCGCTTCTTCCACGCGGGTGACGGCGAGACGCTCGCACTGCGTGGTGTGAGCGTGACGATCCACTCGGGCGAGATGGTCGCAATCACCGGGCCTTCTGGATCGGGAAAGTCCACGCTGATCGCGTGCCTCGCGGGGCTGGACGAGCCGGACGGCGGCACCGTCTCGATAGACGGAACCAGGATATCCAGGGTCCCGGAGGCAGAAAGGGCTCGACTGCGCGCGCACCGCGTCGGTCTGCTGATGCAGACCAACAATCTCATCCCTCACCTCACCGTTGCAGACAACATCCGACTGGTCCAGCGCCTTGGTGGTCACCGCGGTTCTCCCACTCCTGCCGAATTGTGCACGCTTGTTGGGATCGGCCACCTGGCGCAGGCCGTGGTAGCCGAGCTTTCGCGCGGCGAAGAAGCACGTGCTGGTCTCGCAGTAGCTCTGGCGAACGCGCCGCAGGTCTTGCTCGCCGATGAACCGACCGGGGAACTCGATGTGGTCAACGAGACCGCGATCGTTTCCCTACTGCGCGACGTCGCCGGTGAAGGTCGTGCTGTCGTGATCGTCACGCACAACCCCGCGGTCGCGCAGGCCGCCGACCGGGTCATCCGCCTCGTGGACGGGAGACTCGAGTCGTGCTCGCCTCCGTGAAGGCCGACCCGGTCGTTCGCTGCGTCGCCGCGACCCGGCGTTTCGGCGTAGAACCCGCTTCTGTGACCGCGCTGAGCGAGGTCTCCTGCACCGTGGAGCCAGGTGCCCAGATCGTGATCACCGGCCCATCTGGCTCCGGTAAGTCGACACTGCTGAACCTCATGGCGGGTCTCGACATGCCGACCAGTGGGCACATTGAATGGCCCGCGATCGGGTCCTCGGACTCGCTACGTCCGGGACCGGTTGCGGTCGTGTTCCAAGGGCCCAGCCTCGTACGCACCCTGACGGTGCTCGAGAACGTGGCGCTGGCCCGGGTGCTCGACGGAGACGAGGTCGACGAGGCCACCTCTTCCGCGATGCGATCGTTGGAAAGCCTCGGGCTCGAGGAGGTCGCGGACAAGCTGCCGGATGAGATCTCGGGTGGTCAGGCGCAACGCGTTGCGGTCGCCAGGGCACTGGCGGGCCGGCCGCGGCTGATACTCGCCGACGAGCCAACTGGACAGCTCGATCGATCGAGCGCAACGGCGGTCATCGAGGCTCTTCGAGCAAGCGCCCGCGAGGCGGGGGCCGCACTTGTAGTCACGACCCACGACCCTCTCGTCGCCGAGCACTTCGCTGCCCGCTGGGCGATGGCCGACGGAATCCTTACGGAGATGGAGGCACCGGCATGGGCGTGCTGATTTGGGTGCGGGGCTTGATCTCCAGGCGACTCGGTCGCCTCGTCACAGCAGCCATCGGCATCGCGATAGGAGTGGCACTCTTACTGTCGCTCGCGGGCTTCTTGGTGACGTCCAAAGCGACGATGACGAAGCGAGCGATAGACAGTGTCGCGGTCGATTGGCAGGTCGAGGCCCAACAGCCATCGCAGTTCGAGAGTGTCATGCGCACCGTCAAGCGTTTCCCGACGGTCACGCAGGCGCTGCCGGTGGCGTTCGGCCACACGCCGGGGTTCCGAGCGAGCAGTGGAGGAACCGTCCAGACGACCGGGGCCGGCGTCGTGCTCGGCCTTCCTCCAAACTACGAGACCACATTCCCCCAGCAGGTCCGCCAACTCGTCGGTTCGTCGTCGGGCGTGCTCGTAGCGCAGCAGAGCGCCGCCAACCTGCACGTCGGCGTAGGTGACACCGTAGCCATCAGGCGTCTTCGCCTCGCGCCTGCGCGTGTGACGGTAACCGGCATCGTCGACTTCCCGCAGGCGAACTCTCTTTTCCAGCAGGTCGGGGCGCCCCCAGCGGCGCAACCCCAGGCCCCTCCGGACAACGCCCTTGTAGTGAACCTCGCCCGGTGGCACCGCCTCTTCGACCCGCTGGCTCGCACCGGAGTAGGTGCGCGATCCTTCCAAGTCCACGCCCGCCTCGACCACACCCTTCCCCCTGATCCCGCGAGCGCGTTCGCGGCGATCTCAGGCAGAGCTTTGAACCTGGAAGCGAAGCTCTCTGGTAAAGGTCTGGTGGGCAACAACCTCGGGGCAACGCTCGACGCCGCCCGCTCCGACGCCCTGTACGCCCAGGTGATGTTCGTTTTCCTGGGCCTCCCGGGCGCGTTGCTGGCCGCGCTCCTGACCACCACGATCGCGCTCACGTCGCGTGAGCGCAGGCTGAAGGAGCAAGCGCTGATCCGGACGCGCGGAGCTACGACGGCTCAATCCGTACGTCTGATCCTCTCGGAGACGATCGTAGTGGCGCTCCTCGGCGGGATCGCCGGCGTGGGGCTCGGGATCGTGTTGGGCAGCTTCGTCCTCGGGATCAGTGCGTCCGACGCGGTGCTGCCCGCGGCCGTCGCTGCGTCGATCGGCGTGGGCGTCGCCGTTGTCGCTATCGCGAGGCCGGCTATCAACGCTGCTCGCCGAAGCTCAGTGAACAGCGTCACGACGCGCGACGGCGGGCGGCCGCGCTGGTTCGGCCTCTACCCCGATGCCTTCCTAGTTGTCCTCGCGGCGTTGGCATTCTGGGCAACTAGCAAGAGCGGTTACGCATTGGTGCTCGCCCCGGAGGGCACGCCGCAGATCTCCGTTAGCTACTGGGCCTTCGCAGCACCGCTGTTCCTCTGGATGGCGATCGCTCTCGTGGTTGTCCGCCTCGTGCACCGCATCCTGGCACGACCGCATCGATTCGTTTCACGCATCGCACGTCCATTCGCCGGCCGTCTGTCGGGGATCGTCGCGTCGTCGATGGGGCGCCAGCGCACCCTCATGAGCAGGTCGGTGGTTCTCGTGACTCTCACCGTCACGTTCGCGATATCGACCGCGGTCTTCAACTCAACATATCGCCAGCAGGCCCGCGTAGACGCGCTCCTCACGAACGGCGCCGACGTCACGGTTACGGTTCCACCCGGAGTGAACCTTGGACCGGGCGAGGCCGCGCGACTCGCCGCGATCCCCGGAGTCTCGTCGGTCGAGCCGCTCATCCACCGCTTCGCATATGTGGGCGCCGACCTCCAGGATCTCTACGGGGTCCGGCCGAGCACCATCGTTTCTGCGACTCAGCTGCAAGACGCATATTTCGCGGGCGGATCCGCGCGCGACCTGATGGGGAGATTGGCAGGAACCCCCGACGCCGCGCTCGTCAGCGACGAGACCGTCCGGGACTTCCAGCTGCACCCCGTGATTCGCTGACGCTGCGGCTCAAGAGTGACACCTCGAAAAAGCTGGTGCCCGTTAGTTTCAGATACGTTGGGATCGTCCGCGAGTTCCCCACCGCACCGTCAGACTCGTTCATAGTCACCAAAGCGGATTACGTCGCGCGACAAACCGGCAGCGACGCGGTTGGAACATTCCTCGTGGACACGAGTGGCGCGTCGCCCGGTGCGGTAGCGGCGCGGCTCCGCGTGCAGCTCGGGACCTCAGCCCGCGTGACGACGATCGGCTCCGCCCGTCGCCTGGTTGCGTCAAGCCTCACGGCGGTCGATCTATCGGGTCTAACGAAGATCGAGCTTGGGTTCGCCCTGGTGCTGGCAGCAGCCGCGACGGGTCTGGTGTTCGCCGCCGGCCTGACGGAACGGCGACGCACGTTTGCGATCCTTACCGCGCTCGGAGCAAAGGCGAGCGACCTCGGTGGGTTCGTGTGGACCGAGGCGATCATGGTCGGGATCCTTGGCGTCGTCGCAGGCATCGCGTCGGGGAGCCTTCTGTCTTGGGTTCTCGTGAAGATCCTCACGGGGGTTTTCGACCCGCCGCCATCGACGCTAAGCGTCCCGTGGAGCTACTTCGGCGTCGTGAGCCTGCTCCTGGCAGGTTCCGCGCTCGTGTCCGGATGGTCGACGATCCGTCGGATGCGGTCGCCCGCGATGGGGATCCTGAGAGAGCTCACCTAAGCGAAGCCCGCGCGCCGTGTCCGGCAAATCGGTGATATTCACCTCTGACCGCCACGTCCCTCTTAGCTACCCGTGTTCATCTGTGGCTCATCGTCGTCTCATGCTCGGAGGCGCATCGTGGCCTCCCAGTGAAGGAAGGAGGTGATTACGTTGAACAGAAGGAGCATCATCGGTGGGCTGGTCGCCCTCCTGCTGCTGACGGGCATCATCGGAGCGAACCTCGTCATCGCCGGTCAACATTCTTCGCGCCCCGCTACAGCCGAAGACACAGCCGACAAGGACGATCTCGAATGCCCAAAACAGGGACTCCCGGACTGTGCCGGGCAGATGAACGACGACAAGAACGAGGGACCCGACAACGAGGCCAACGGGGCCGACGAGGCCAACGAGGGATCCGAGAACGAGGCCAACGAGGCCGACGAGAACGACAAGCACGAAGATGCGAAGGGGGCGGAGCACGAATGTCCGCCGAACTGTGACGAGGCCAACGGCGAAAAGCCGTGATTGTCACACCCCCAGCTCGGCCACAGGCCCCTCCCCCCGGGGCCTGTGGCGCGTCTTCTCATCTGCTTCTCATCGAGATTGCCCTAGCGTTGGCGTCATGCGGATCCTCGTGGTGGAAGACGAAGTCAAGATGGCGGCACTGCTTAAACGGGGCCTCGAGGAAGAGGGGTACGCGGTCGACACGACCGCCAACGGCACTGATGCCGTCTGGCTCGGTACCGAGAACGCCTACGACGGCATGGTGCTCGACCTGATGCTGCCCGACTTCGACGGGTTCGAGGTCTGCCACAGGTTGCGACAGGCAGGGAGATGGGTTCCGGTGATCATGCTGACGGCGCGCGATGCGGTGCCTGACCGCGTCCGCGGGCTCGACGCAGGAGCCGACGACTACCTAACGAAGCCTTTTTCCTTCGCGGAACTGCTCGCGCGCCTGCGCGCGCTTATGAGGAGGGGCCAGTCGGAGCGACCGGCGATACTCGAAGTCGGGGATCTCAAGATGGATCCCGCCGGTCGCCGAGTCGGGCGTAGCGGGCGGGCGATCGAGTTAACCGCCAAGGAGTTCTCCCTTCTCGAGTTCTTCATGCGACATCCCCAAGAAGTTCTGAGCAGGACCCGCATCCTGGAGCACGTGTGGGATTTCGCATATGAAGGGGGCTCGAACGTCGTCGACGTCTACGTCAGATACCTGCGCGAGAAGATCGACCGTCCCTTCGAGCGCGACTCGTTGCAGACGGTTCGCGGCGCCGGGTACAGGCTGAACCCCTAGATGTCGATGCATCTTCCGATCCGAGCCAGGCTGACGCTGCTGTTTGCGATCCTCGCGGCCATGGTCCTCGGTGGCGTCGGGGCCTTCGTTCACATCCGATTCCGCGAAGACATCCGTCAGACGATCGACGCCGGTTTGCGGAGCCGCGCGCAGTCTCTGCTCGCGGGGATCGACGATTCCAACATCCAATTCGGCGACGAGGGCAACTTGATCGAGCCCGACGAGGCCTTCGCCCAGATCTTGAGCTCGGACGGGGTCGTCCTCGAGGCGAGCCCGGGGTTCGAAGGGCGGCTCCTCGTCCCCCAAAACGTGCTGGCGCGGTTGCGGCGCGCCACGTACGTCGACGCGACCGTTGTGGCACACGATGAGCACGTGCAAGCACGCCTGTTGGCGGTACCCTCGGGCGACGGCCCTATCGTCGTGGTTGGCTCATCACTCGAGCAGCAGAACGAAGCGACGACCCGCCTGACCAGCGCGTTGTTGCTCGGAGGATCGGCGGCCCTCTTCGTCATCACGCTGATCGGATGGATCGTCGCAGGAGCGGCGCTCCGTCCGGTTGATCGTATGCGTGCCGAAGCCGATCAGATCTCGGCCGACGAACCGGGCCGCCGGCTGCAGGTACCGCAGACGCGCGATGAGGTGGCGCGCCTCGGTGCGACCCTTAACGACATGCTGGCCCGCCTTGAACTAGCGATCGAGCGCGAGCGGCGGTTCGTAGACGACGCCAGCCACGAGCTACGCACCCCCCTTGGAATCCTGCGAACCGAGTTGGAGCTGGCGTTACGGAAAGCACGGACCCACGACGAGCTCGAGATGGCCTTGAGGAGCGCGGCAGAGGAGTCGGATCGCCTGAACCGGCTCGCCGAGGACCTCTTGGTCCTGGCCCGTGCCGATCATGGGCGACTGCCCGTGCGTCGGGAGCGCGTCGACATGCTCGCTCTCGCGCGCGACGTCCGAGAGCGCTATTCAACCCCGGCACGGTCGCGCGGCATCGAGATCGAGGTGGTGGGACCCGACCTCGCGTTCATGGATGCCGACCAGACGCGCATGGATCAGGCGCTAGCCAATCTGGTCGACAATGCGCTGCGCAACTCTCCCAGCGGGGGATTAGTACAGGTCGTCGTTAACCCGGGCCCCGGTTCGATGTCGATCTCGGTGTCCGATCAAGGCGACGGATTCCCGGAGGAGTTCCTGGAACGGGCGTTTGAACCATTCGCCCGAGTCGACGCCGCGCGGGCCCGTTCAAGCGGCGGTGCCGGATTGGGCCTCGCGATCGTCAGGGCGGTAGCAGAGGGTCACGGCGGCCGCGCTTACATCGAGAACCACGACGCTGGCGCGATCGTAACCATCCAGTTGCCCCCTGAGAGGTCAGCCACTCGGAAAGAGAAGTTCAATCGTTGATGATCAGTCTGGTGCGGAGCCAAAGAGCCTGCTCCCCACGTCACCGACTAACTCCTAACCGCCGGCGACCTCCAGCACCAACTCCGTCGCGAACGCGACAAGGAAACCTATGGCTACGCCCCATAGCGTCGTCTCCCACGAAAGGCGTCGGCCCGCCGCGAACAGCTCACCCAGGACGAAACGATCGCGCCCCCCGCCCAAGCAGCACCTGTCCGATCATCAATAGACCAACCTCTACGAGCGGACGTGAAGACCTGGTGCCTTTTGGTCGGTTGAACGCCTAGGGAGGTCTCACCTGTCTTGCAAACGTCTTATTGCTGCTGAGTTTCGAGTGGGTTAGCGCGAAACCGCACGCCAAAGCGGAGGCGGACGGGAATCGCCGCCAGGCCCGGTTAGGGGCCTCACCGGTTTTGAAGTTCTAGCGGCGCCGTCCGGATCAATCCTGCCTTCCCACTGAACCGGTCCCGGTTCCCTGGACAGCTTCCTGACCTTAACCATCACGCTGCCTTGCTCTCCATCGCGGCCGCGTAGGCCTCGCGCGGCGTGCAATGACCATGTCGTTCAATCAGCCACTCTTCGTTGTAACGACGGGT
>JBHEMX010000096.1:0-7712 GCA_046262355.1 Actinomycetota bacterium
GGCAGCAGTCCACGGTGCCTGGAAGCTCCCACGTCAAACTAGTCCCGGGCTCGTAAGCACCATTGAGCGCCGACGTTGGCCAGGCGACCACCCCATTTTCATACGTCGAAGGCGGCGCCGCACGCGCCGGGACAACTAGTCCGGGGCGTCAATGTGGGGCGGCAAAAACAAGGTTCCGATGAAGGAGCTGCGGTCCCTGCTCGAGGATCTGGGTCACGAGAACGTCCGAACGTACCTTCAGAGGGGCAACGCCCTTTTCCAGAGTCGGTACTCGGCATCGAAGAGACTAGCGGTCGAGATCGAGGACACGTTATCCCAGGCCTTTGACCTCAAGATCTCCGTCACCTTGCGGTCGCGACCCGAAACTGGAACATGTCGCTTGACTCACTCCGACGACCACGGCTCGCGGAAGTCGGCGTAGAGCGTGAGACCCCCGTCGACGAAGATCGTCTGGCCGGTGATGTAGGCGGCGTCGTCGCTCGCGAGGAAACACGTCACACCCGCCATCTCATCGGCGGTGCCGGCGCGCCGCATCGGGATGTGGCTCGTCACCATCTCCGCCTTTACCGGGTCGTCGACCCAGGCCCGATTGATCGGCGTGATCGTGGCGCCGGGCCCGATGCCGTTGACGCGGATGCCGCGCGCCGCATACTCGAGCGAGAGCGTCGTGGTGAGGTTCTGCATCCCACCCTTGCTCACCGAGTAGCCGAGATAGCCCGGCTTCGGGATGCGCTGGTGGACACTCGAGATGTTGATGATGACGCCCGGCGTGTCGGTCGCGATGTAACGCTTGATGGCCTCCCGCGCGCACGTGAACGCGCCGCGCAGGTTGACCGCGAGGACCTTCTCGAAGTCCGCGACCGACAGTTCCTCCGTCGGCCGCGAGATCTGGATGCCCGCGTTGTTGACGAGCACGTCGATGCTGCCGAGCTCGTCGACCGTCTGTCGGATCATGTGGACGACCTCGTCCTCCTTGGAGACGTCCGCCCCTACGAGCACGTCGCGCACCCCGTGCTGCTGCACACGGTTCACGCAGGCGTAGATCTGCTCCTCGGTCTCTTCCGCCTCCTGAGGCTTCTTGAGATAGTTGATGGCGACGTTGGCGCCGTACTCGGCGAAGCGGACGGCGATCGCTTGACCGATCCCCGACGTCCCCCCCGTGATGAGAACGTTCTTGTCCTTAAGTCCCTGCATTGCGCTCCTCCTCGATCGCGCGCACGACGGCGTTCGAGGGGATAGTCCCGGCTGGGGCGCGAGCGTTACAGGCGTCAGCCGAGCAGGTAACCGGCGACGAAGCCCGCGACCGCAGCGGTGGCGACCTCGCTGTTCACCTCGGAGAAGGCGTGTGGGATGATCGATATCGAGATGACCGCGAGCACGGCGCCCGCCGCGAGCGCCTGTGCAGACCCGATGACCGCGGGGCTCACGGCGGCGAGCAGGGTCCCTCCCAGCAACGTCGCCACGGCGAGCGCAACGCCGATCGATCCCAGGAGCCGCACGGCGAAGCCGCGAGGGTGGCCGCCGGCGATGATCGGCTGGGCGGCGCCGTAAGCCTCCACTGCGTTGCCGACGACGATGCCGGCGAGCAGTGCGAGGCCAAGCTCGCCGCGCGCGATCGTGAGCCCCAACGCTATCGACTCCGGCACGCCGTCGACGAACAGACCGGCCGCGATGGCCTCGCCGCGCGCCGCCTCCGCGTGGCGGGGCGGAAGCGACATGGATGCCCCCGCGGCAGCGGCATGGGCGGAGCGACGCACCGCCTCCATCCTCTCGTCGCGCGTGAGCCTCGCGTCCGCGGCGACGTAGAGGAGGGCTCCCCCCAACAGGAAGACCGCGGTGACGCCCGCTCCCGCCTGCTCGTCGGCCTCGGGCACGAGCTCCAGGGCGACGGCGGCGAGCAGGATGCCGCCGCCGAACGCGGTGACGTTCGCGGCGACGCGCGCAGGCAGCTCCTTGAACGCAGCGAGCAACGCTCCCACGAGGAGGCTCGCGCCCACCACGAGACCCCAACCGAGGGACGCGCCGAGGTTGCGCATCGCCTCCTCCACGGTTCAGCGCCCTCGATCGAGTGGTCGTGGTAGAGGGCGCGCCTGCGCGCCTGAGCTGCCCACGATGCAAGGCCGAAGGCTCACGTCTCTCGGCTCACGTCTCGCGCCCCATTGCTCCATCGGCTCCGGCTCCTCAAGCTCGGGCTCGGCCCCCCCCCGCCGCGCAGCACGGTCGAAGCGGCTAGGGGAAGATCAGCACCGACAGTAGCGCCGCAGCGCCGCGACGACCAGTGCGGCGCCCTGGCGCGTGAGATCGCGTCGAGCACCATGCCGATCTGCGCCACCCATGGGCCGAGGACCTGAGTGAGACGAAGCCGATCCGCGGCGAGCCTCCCGGCGAGCTTCATCGTGTGCACCTTGTCCGGGTGCATGGACGTCGATGTGACCCGGTGCCCGCACTCGTTACGCAGCCGTTTTGTCATTCGTCACGCACCGCCCCTGTAACGAGAAGCGGGCTTAGAGCACTGTGTCTGCATGCCACGCCACCACGAGGAAGGGACGGACGCGATGAGCCACCCGCACGGGCACTTCAGCACGGGGCAGGACCGAGGAACGCCGCACGGCGTCGAGATGGATCGGACCGGTCACTTCAGCGAGGGCCAAGAGAGGGCACACGAGGTCGTCGCATCCCATCACGGTCACTTCAGCGAGGGCCAGGAGTCCGAGCCCCAGCACAGCTCGGCCAAGGAGCGCCCGGGGGAATACAGCGACGGCCAGACGCGGCCATGAGGGAGCGCTACGACGTCGCCGGGGACGTACTGTCGACCGCGATCGTCGAGCGCCGGCTCGTCGGCGGCGAATGCTCCTTCTGGGGATGCATGCCGAGCAAGGGCCTGCTTCGCCCCCAGGACGTTCTCGCCGCGGCGCGGCGAGTGCCCGGAGCCCGCGAGGCCGCCGGCGGCGAATTGAATGTCGCGCACGATCATCGAGGCCTCTGAGCGGCTGATCCCGACTCACCTGTTGCTGCGGCGGATCGAGGTGCATCGAGGGCGAAGTGGAGCTCGACATCGACTTATGCGCCGCGCCCCGAGTACGAGCTCATCGAGCCGCTCATGGTGCCCATGGAGGGAGGCATCTCCGCACGCGGTGGCGCGGACCTGTTGTTCCTGTCGACGTCGGCACCGCTCGACTTGGATGGAGCGCGCGCCCACAAGCGCGTCACCCTCGAGCAGGGAGACTCGCTCTCGTTCGCGCTGCACCACAGGAAGAGCTGGGAGGAGCCGCCTACGCGCGGGAACGAGCGGGAGGTCGAGAAGCCTCCTCAGCCGGCCGGGCTCCCGGCTCGGAACACCAACTCGTAGGCGATCACGCGGGCCGGGCTCCCCCGGGGGGACCTCCCGCATTCCACGCGACGAAGGCCTCGAGCAACCTGTCGCGCACCTCGGGAGGGATCGAGTCCTCTTGCAGGGATCCGACCACCTCGATCGTGCGGCGCATCTGATCGACGTAGGCACTGCACCCTTCGCAGATGAGCAGGTGCTCCTCGAAACGCATCCGCTCCTCCGAGCTAAGGGTTCCTTCGAGGTAGTCGGTCACGAGCTCGACCAACTCGCGGCAGGTGAGCTCTCCGAACGCGCCCATGTGCTCCCGTCTCGAGACGACACGCCGGACCCCTTCGCGGATCCGACAAGGACACAGTGACCCGAGCGGGCCGAACGTTACAGGGACATCTCACCCCGGGTGACTCCCGGCGGGGCTATCACAGGGCGCCGTCGACCCGCCATGATGAGGGAACGGCAACTTGGGGGGTTGATGAACGCAAGGTCGTACCGCACCACGATCGAGGGCCGCCTGAGCGAGCGCTTCGCCTCGGCCTTCGAGGGCATGAGGGTGCCGGCGGGCGCCGGCAGGGCCGTCCTCCTCGGAGAGGGCATGGACCGGGGCCACCTCTTCGGAGTGCTCGACCGGGTTCGTGACTTCGGGCCCGAGCTCGTCCGCCTCGAGGAGATGTCGGGGTGACGCCCGACTCGGTCACGCGGGACGCCGACGAGCCCTCGGGCGAGGTCTCGCTCTCAACGGAGGAGCAGCACCTCGTCACGGCGCTCCGGGCAGGCGACGAACCCTTCATGACCCTCGTCGAGCGCTTCGGACCCGTGATGCTGCGCATAGCGCGTGCCTATGTCGGCAGCCCTGCCGTCGCCGAGGAGGTCGTCCAAGAGGCCTGGCTCGGGATCGTCGAGAGCCTGCCACGCTTCGAGGGGCGGTCGTCGCTCAAGACGTGGATGCTTCGGATACTCAAGAACATCGCCTCACGCCGCGCAGCTCAAGAGCGCCGCAGCGTGCCCTTCTCCGCCCTCGAGGAAGCCGAGGCCGAGGGCGGCGAGCCGTCGGTGGCGCCGGAACGGTTCCTCGATCCCGGCCAGCGTTGGGCCGGGCGTTGGGCGAGCGCGCCCCGCCGCTTCGGAGACCAGCCGGACGAGAAGCTGTTCGCGCGCGCTGCGCTGGCCGTCGTGGAGGACGAGATGCGCGCGCTGCCCCCGAACCAGCGGGCCGTGATCGACCTGCGCGACGTGGAGGGGTGGGAGGCCGACGAGGTCTGCGAGCTGCTCGAGATAAGCGAGGCCAACCAGCGCGTGCTACTGCACCGGGCCCGCTCCAAGGTGCGGCGCGCCCTCGAGGCACACCTCGACGACTGACGGCGACGGCCGATCCAGCGCATCCCTCACCGAGGATGACATCTCGTGCCTCGCTCCCATCCCCGCGGTCTGCTTCGATTGCGCTGGCGATGAGTTTCGGGACTCAACCTGGTCTCTAATATGGACCCAGCACGGCAACCGAACCGATACCGAGGAGCCAGATGACAACGCACTCCCCTCTCGCGATCGAGGCCACCGGCCTCATCAAGTCCTTCGGCGGGACGCGCGCAGTCGACGGCGTGGACCTGGCCGTGCGCAGTGGCTCCGTCTACGGCATGCTCGGCCCCAACGGCGCCGGAAAGACGACCACGATCCGCATCCTGGCGACGTTGATCCGTCCCGATGCGGGCAGCGCCCGAGTCCTTGGGTACGACATCGTGAAGGAGGGCGACGCCGTTCGCGGCGCCGTCAGCCTTACCGGTCAGCTCGCCTCGGTAGACGAGGACCTGACGGGCCGAGAGAACCTGATCCTGCTCGGCCGCCTGCTGGGGCTGAAGCGCCCCGCGGCCAGGGCCCGCGCGGCCGAGCTGCTCGAGGCCTTCGGGCTCTCCGAGGCCGCGGGCCGGCTCGTCAAGCACTACTCGGGTGGGATGCGGCGCAGGCTCGACATCGCCGCGAGCATCGTGGTTACCCCCAAGCTGATGTTCCTCGACGAACCGACGAGCGGCCTCGACCCGCGCTCTCGCAACCAAGTCTGGGGCATCATCCGGGCGCTGGTCGCGGGCGGTACAACGATCCTGCTCTGCACCCAGTACCTGGAGGAGGCGGACCAGCTCGCCGACGGGATCGCCGTGATCGACCACGGCAAGGTGATCGCCGAGGGGACGCCCGGCCAGCTCAAGGCCTCGGTGGGCTCCGGCGCGCTGCATGTTCGTCTGCTGGATCCCGAGCAGCGCCCCCAGGCCGAGCAGATGCTGGACCGCGCGCTCGGCGCCGTCACCCTTGAGCCCGACCCTGCCGCCCTCTCGGCCGCGTGCGCCGACGCCGATCGTGGCGCCGAGGCGGTCGCCGAGCTGACTCGCTCCGGCGTGCGGATCGCCGACTTCTCGCTCGGCCAGCCGAGCCTCGACGAGGTCTTCCTGGCGCTGACCGGACGTCCCGCGGAAGAGGTTCCGGCCGAGCAACCCAACCCCATCGAAGAGGAGCAATCAGCATGAGCGCCAACCCAACCGCGCAGGCCGCCACTACGCCCGCCGCCGACGAGGCCGCGGTCCGCCGGGCGATCGCCTCGACATCACGCCCGCCCAGGGCCGGCGCGCTGTCGACGGCTCTCACATTCGGCTGGCGCGGGATGCTCAAGGTCAAGCACGTCCCCGAGCAGCTGCTCGACGTGACGATCACGCCGGTGATGTTCGTCCTGATGTTCACTTATCTGTTCGGCGGCGCGATCGCCGGGTCCACGGGTGATTACTTGGACTACATCCTCCCGGGGATCCTGGTGATGTCGGTGCTGTTCACCACGGTCTACTCCGGGATAGCACTCAACACCGATCTGACCAAGGGCGTCGTCGACCGCTTCCGCTCGCTGCCCATATGGCGGCCCGCTCCCCTGGTGGGGTCACTGCTCGGCGACAGCGTGCGCTACGTGCTTGCCGGCACCGTGATCATCGTGCTCGGCGTGATCCTCGGCTACCGCCCGGGCGCTGGCGTCGGCGGCGCGGTCGCGGCGCTGGGTCTGGTGGTGGTCTTCGCCTTCGGCCTCTCCTGGGTCTTCACGACCATCGGGCTGCTGATGCGCTCGCCGAACGCGGTCATGAACGCGGGCTTCATGGGGATCTTCCCGCTCACGTTCCTCTCCAACGTCTTCGTGGACCCGAAAACACTGCCGCCGGTGCTCGAGGCCTTCGTCGACGTCAACCCGATCTCGATCCTGGCGACCGCTTCCCGAGGATTGATGGAAGGGAATGCGCACGCCGGCGACATCGCGATCGTGCTCGCCGTAGCGGCGGGGCTGACCGCTGTATTCGCGCCGCTGACGACGCGCCTGTACCGCAAGGGGTGACGCCCGAGGGGCTCGGTCTACCCATCCATACGCCCGCACCACCCAGCTGTGGTTGGAGACGTCAACCCAGTTTGGGACCCGTCAGTTGTGCCCCTTCGAGCCATGCTCCGATGGCTTCAGCGGTCGCCTTGGCAAAGGCCCTCTCTCGGACCGACGTGCTCTCCAGCGATCCGAGGGAGTTGGGCGATGATGGGACGGGAACAAGTCACAGGGTCCCACCGTCTAAGGGCGGAAGAAGGAGGGGGAACCCTTGAAAGCGCTGAAGGCAGTTGAAGCGGCTGGTCGGCGGAGACACCACCTGAAAACATGTCATGGCCTCCATCTAGAGAGCCCAAGACGACGTGTCGAGCAGCCGTCGAGCAACACAAAGCAAGATGAACCTTTCCCATGGCTGCGGGCAAGATGGAGGTAGTGACATACGCGTCGGATGACCGCACGGCAATCAGGGAATCCCCGATCCGATCCCGAGGGGAAGGCCCCCGGCAGCCTTCAGCTTGGCGGCATGAGACGAGACGTTCCAGCTCGCGAGACTGGTGCGTAGCGAATTGTTTCGGTCGATCGCGTGTCGGGGGGGGTTTCAGCCGTTCACCGCCGTTCCGGCCGAGCCGGATCGAGGCACACCCGGCCTCGCTTCGGCAGCAGCGCGCCCTTGGCGCAGCCGGGATTCCTGGTCGAGTGATAGGCGTGCGGCCTGCCCAACGCAGGGGCTACGGACACTCTCCCCCGAGAATCTCTTGCCACCCCGGTCGGTCGTACGCCGGCTGCGCCGATCGTAAGGGCCAGGGCGACCAGGAACACGGCCACTGCGGCCGCTACCGCCACCGCCCAACGTCCTGGGTGTCGTCGGACGTGGACCCCCTCTGCGACGATCTCCATCGTCTCTACCTCCTTCGCGCGCTTCCGACCTAGTACGCGCGCCAGGTTAGAGAAGACAGAGCGGGAAGGAATCGGGGAATCCCCTATGCGCGGGGCAAGGGCACCCTACTCTTGTACCGTCACCAGCATACGAGCGACTGCGTACGAGAT
>JBHEMX010000097.1:0-27795 GCA_046262355.1 Actinomycetota bacterium
TCTCGTATGCGGCGATCCACGGTGGGAGAAGCGCCGGGCTCGCAGGGTTCGAGGGCGTCGCCGACCACGTCGAGATATACGAGAACGGCGATCCCTCCGAGCTCGGGCGCGGTTCCTCGGGGATGAAGACGGGTGAGGGCGCGATCGTCCGCAATTCGCTCGTGAGGGACAACGTCGGCAACGGACTGTGGTTCGACTGCGACGCGATGGATTCCGAGGTGAGCAACACGACGGTCCTGCGGAACACGCGCAAGGGCATCTTCGTTGAGATCTCCTCCGGACCCTTCCTGATCACCGACAACGTCGTCGAAGAGAACAACTCCGAAGGCCAGAACACGGCGGGCGGCATAGTCGTGATGTCGTCGACCAACGTGCAGATATCCGGGAACACCGCGACCGACAACACAGGTCCGGACATCGCGGCGCGCGTAGACCGTCGCGTTGGGCAGGGCCACGGCGGCTGCCGCTCCGGGTTCCCGCTCGCGGACATCACCATCACCGACAACCAGGCCGGCGAGATCATGGGTTGCGACGCCCCCGGCGTGACCTGTGGCGGCTCCGTTCCCGTGCCGTCGGAGACCCCGGTGCCGACCCCGACCGACACGCCGACGCCGGTTCCGACCGACGGCGGGACCCCGTCGCCCACGCCGACTCCCACCGGCTCACCTCCTCCCTCGGGGGCGGGCGTGCGCGTCGCGGCGGTGGGAGACCTCTGCAAGCCCGACGGCGTGGATTGCGCCAAAGTGGCGGACCTGATCCGCTCGCAGGGAGTGGACACCGTTCTCACCCTCGGTGACCAGCAGTACGAACAGGGCGAATACGAGAACTTCTTGCGTGCGTTCGACCCCGCGTTCGAGGGTCTGACCGTGCACCCGACGCCCGGCAACCATGACACCTACTCCAGTGGCTACTCCCGTTACTTCAACGTGCAGCAGAACTACTCCTACAAGTTGGGCGACTGGTTCGTCGTCAGCGTCGACTCCAACTCCGTCTCTGGCGCGGCCGCCTTCCTGGAGGCCGCCCTCGCACGCGACGACCACGAGTGCGAGCTCGTCTATTGGCACCACGCCCGCTACTCGTCGGGGGAGAACCATGGCGACACCCCCAGCGTCGAGCCGCTGTGGCGCATCATGGAGGCCCAGGGGGTCGATCTCAACCTCGTCGGACACGAGCACCTCTACGAGCGCTTCGCGCTCCGCCGAGGCGTCGTGCAATACACGATCGGGACCGGAGGCGACGACTTGCGCGCCGCCAACGCACCGACGGATTTCAGCGCCTTCATCAGATCGGGAACCTACGGCTCGGGCTTCTTCGAGCTTGCGCCGGGCGGTTGGACGTCTGAGTTCCGCGGTCTGAGCGGCGGCGCGCTGGATCGAGCTTCGGGCGCCTGCCACACCTGATCCGGCACCCGCCACCTCGAGTGGGTCGTGAGGCGCCAACTTGATCGCTGAGGACCCACTCGACGGTTAGCGGGCGCGTTTAGAAGAGCGCGAGCGACAGCGAACGCCGCGCCGCAACCGCGCGGGCATCGTCCGGTGCGATCGTGTCGAGCAACCTCAGTAGGTGCTTGCGAGCGAGTTCCCGTTCGTCGCCCGCCGTCGCTCTCACCACGTCCAGGAGCAGGTTGAAGGCGGCCTCGAGCGCGCCGCGCGCCGCCTCGAGGTCGGCGAGCCCGATCGCCGCTTCGACGTCGCCGGGGTCGGCATCGAGTCGGGCCCTCAGTCCGTCCTCGTCGAGCCCCCCGGAACGCAGCGTGAGCTCGACGCGCTCGAGCGCCGTGCGCGCCTCCGCATGAGCGGGCTCCTCGAGCAGTGCGCGCCGGTAGGACTCCGCGGCCGCCTCGAGATCGCCGCGCGCCTCCGCGGCGCGCCCCTCCTCGACGGCGAGGTCGCCGGGGGTCGGACCGAGGCGATCGAGCCACGCCCGCACCTGGTCCTCGGGCAGCGCTCCGACGAACTCCGAGACTTCACGACCATCCTTGAACGCGTGCACCGCAGGTATGCCCTGGACCTCGAACGCAGCCGCCAGCCGGGGGTTGGAGTCGACGTCGACCTTTGCGAGGGTCCAGGCACCGTCGGCCTCCTGCGCGAGCCGCTCCAGCAGCGGGCCGAGCGTCCGGCAGGGCCCACACCACTCCGCCCAGAAGTCGACGACGACCGGTGCCTCGAACGAGCGCCGCAGCACCTGCTCCTCGAAGGTCTCCTCGGTCACATGCTCGGCGAAAGAAGTATTCATGCCCTCCTCAACGTCCTTCGTCCCCCACTTGTTCCGATGAGCGAAGCCGCCGACCCGGGAACGAGGTCGCCGCCTGAACGCCCGGAGAGCGAGGGCCGCCGGGTGCCGGAGGAGCCTCCGCAGCGAGCGCAGCGAGCGAGGCCAGATCTCCGGTACGAGGCCCGCCGCTGAACGCCCGACAGGAGCGAGGACGCCACGGATCCCGTAAAGCGAGTTCCGCAGGGCGCGCAGCGCCCGAGGACTGTTTGAGCGAACGGGACCGTGGCGCCCGCAGCGACAGAGGCGCTACAGCGACCGCCGAGACGCAAGCTCGTGGCACTTGGCGCGGATCGCCTCGGCGGCCTCTTGGAGCTGCGCCCTCTCGGCGTCGTTGAGCTCGAGCTCGACGATCTCCTTGACGCCGCCACGCCCGAGGCGCGCCGGGACTCCGAGGTACACGTCCGAGATGCCGTACTCGCCGCTCGTCCACGCGCACGTCGGGAACACGTCGCCGGTGTCTCCGACGATGGCGGCCACCATCGCCGCCGCCGAGGACGAGGGCGCGTAGAAGGCGCTTCCCTTCTTGAGGTAGCCGACGATCTCGGCGCCGCCGTCACGCGTGCGCCCGAAGAGCTCATCGAGCGTGGCGTCGTCCACGAGCTCCGAGAGCTGCTTGCCCTCGACGGTCGCGTGGCGCGGAAGCGCCACCATCTGATCGCCGTGCGAACCGAGCGTGAGGGCCTCGACCGCTGAGGGCGCGACGCCGAGCTTCTCCGCGATGAAGTAGCGGAGACGAGAGGAATCCAGCACGCCGGCCATGCCCATCACGCGCTGCTTCGGCAGCTCGGACACGAGCGCCGCGAGGTAGGTCATCTCGTCGAGCGGATTGGAGACGACGACGAGGGTCGCTTCCGGTGAGTGCCGGACGAGTTGCTCGGTCACGCCGCCGACGATCTCGGAGTTCTTTTCGAGCAGGTCCATGCGACTCATCCCGGGCTGGCGCGCGAGTCCGGCTGTGACAACGGCCACCTCGGAGCCGGCGGTGTCGGCGTAGTCGTTCGTTCCGGTGACGTGTGCCTGGAAGCCCTCGACTGGAGCGGATTGGTTGATGTCGAGCGCAAGGCCCTGTGGCAACCCCTCGACGATGTCGATCATCACGACCTCCTCGGCGAGGTCCTGCTCCGCGATACGGCGCGCCGTGTTCGATCCCACGTTGCCCGCGCCCACGACGGTCACCTTGACTGGCATGGCGCCTCCTCACCTGAAGTCACGCCGGCTGTGCTGTGAGTATCCCCGGAAGACACTGAGCGCACTCGGCGTTATGCGCTCTGCATCTTCGCGATGATGGCGTCCGCAACCTCCGACGTGCCGACGGCCGTGGGGTCATCGCGATTTGGCTTCATGTCGTAGGTGACGTCCTTGCCTTCCTCGATCACACTCGCGATCGCGCCCTCGAGGCGGTCGGCCGCATCCATCTCCTCGAGGTGCTGCAGCATGAGCACGCCCGAGAGCATCATCGCCATAGGATTGACCTTGTTCTGACCGGTGTACTTCGGCGCAGAGCCGTGCGTGGGCTCGAACACGGCCGCCTCGTCGCCGATGTTGCCGCCGGGTGCGACCCCGAGACCGCCGACCAGGCCGGCACCGAGGTCCGAGATGATGTCGCCGTAGAGGTTCGGGAGAACGAGCACGTCATACAGCTCGGGCTTCTGCACGAGCTGCATGCACATGTTGTCGACGATGCGGTCCTCGAACTCGATCCCCGAGTCCCCGTACTCCTCGGCGACCTCGCGCGCCGTTTTCAGGAACAAGCCGTCGGAGAACTTCATGATGTTGGCCTTGTGAACCGCCGTCACCTTCTTGCGCCCGTGCTTGATCGCATAGTCGAACGCTGCGCGCACGATCCTCTGCGTACCGGAGACGGAGATCGGCTTGATCGATATGCCGGAGTCCTCCTTGATCCGGCGCGCCCCGAGCTCCGTCATGAAATCGATCAGCTTGCGGGCCTCGGGCGAACCCTGCTCGAACTCGATGCCGGCGTAGAGGTCCTCGTGGTTCTCGCGCACGATGACCAGATCGACGTCCTCGAAACGGGTCCGGACCCCGGCGTAGTGCCTGCAGGGCCGCAGACACATGTAGAGGTCGAGCTCCTTGCGCAGCGCCACGTTCACGCTGCGGAACCCCGTGCCGACGGGCGTCGCGATCGGGCCCTTGATGGCGACTTTGTTGGCTTGTATCGACTCCAGCACGTGGTCCGGCAGCGGCGTCCCGTACTCGTCCATGACGCTCTCACCGGCGTGCCGGACGTCCCACTCGAACGCCACGCCTGTGCCCTCGAGGACGCGCCGGGTCGCCTCCGATATCTCCGGTCCCGTTCCGTCTCCCGGGATCAGGGTCACCCTATGAACCGTCTGTGACATACGCGCTCCTGAGAGGAATAGAGCCAACAATCGAGGAGAATCGCCTAACCTACCTGATAGCCTTGAGGCCTCGTTAAGGAGGTGCCCAACGGGGCCATCTGAGCAGAGAGGCAAGGGTCGGCATGGCTGAGTCCGGCAAGGGCCTGGAAGGTGTCGTAGCGGCAGAAACCGCCCTCAGCGACATCGATGGGAAAAAGGGCGTCCTGTGGTACGTCGGTTATGACATCCACGACCTCGCTCAGAACGCCTCCTTCGAGGAGGTCATCTACCTGCTCCATAACCTCGAGCTCCCGAAGCAAGACGAACTAGCCGAGGTCAAGGAGCTCCTCGAGGGGTACAGGGAGCCCGACGAGTTCGTGACCGGGCTGCTGCCGCAGCTCGCCAAGGATGCAACGCCGATGTCGACGCTTCGCACGGCGATCTCCGCGTCGTCCGCCAAGGACCCCGAGGGCGCCGACAACTCCGAGCAGGCCATCTACCGCAAGGCCATGCGATTGTGCGCCGTCTTCCCCTCGCTCGTCGCGCACTACGACCGTTTCCGTAACGATCAGAAGGTCATCCCTCCCGACTCGGGCCTGTCGCATGCGGCGAACTTCCTATGGATGCTCAAGGGCGACAAGGCAGACGACGACTCGGCGCGCATGTTCGACATATGTCTCGTCCTGCACGCCGACCACACGATGAACGCCTCGACGTTTGCGGCGCGCGTCTGCGCCGCAACCCTTTCGGACATCCACTCCGCGATGACCGCCGCCATCGCGGCCCTCAAGGGGCCGCTCCACGGCGGCGCCAACGAGCAGGTCATGAAGATGATCCGCGAGATCGGGGAACCCTCCCGGGCCCGCGACTACATCGCCGGCAAGCTCGAGAAGAAGGAAAAGGTCATGGGCTTCGGGCATCGCGTCTACAAGACCGAGGACCCGAGGGCCACACACCTGCGTGCGATGGCCAAGGACCTCGCCGAGAAGACGGGAGACGGAACGAACTACGAGATCTCCCGGGCCATCGAGAAGACCGTCATGGACGAGAAGGGCCTCTACCCCAACGTCGACTTCTACGCCGCGGCGGTCTACGACTATCTCGGCATACCGACGGACCTGTTCACTTGCGTATTCGCGTGCAGCCGCGTGTCGGGGTGGACCGCGCACGTGCGGGAGCAGTACGCGGACAACAGGCTGATCCGGCCCGACCACCAATACGTCGGCCCCGAGCCGCGCGGCTGGATCGCGCTGGGAGACCGCAGCTCCTAGCGGGCGGGCGGCCCGCAAGGAAGGCAGGGTCGCCGTGATCGCCGGCGTCCTCGGGAACCTGCGGGCGCGCGCAGGCCGGGCGCCCGCGTGCTCCGCCTCGTCGGCGGCGGGAGGCGCCGAAACGCGCACAGAGCCACTTCGGATGCCTGCATTACGCGAGCGACCTGGGACCGTTAGACGGTCGGGAGCGCAGCAGCAGCAGCACCTCTTGTTGTTCTGCAGGCGAGTGCGCCGGCATCTCGTTGGGCCGATGCCGAGGACACCGCGGCGGAAAAACTCCCCCAGACTTCTGCGCGACCTGCCTCGGTTCAAGTGGAAAGGCGCCGGCTTCGAGGCATGGCTCTTCCGCATAGCGGCGAACTGGAGCTGTCGTACGGCGTTCGGTTTCTTTCCCATAGCGGCTCCAGCCTCAAGAGTGTCGCCCTGCCGCGAGGTGCGAACCCGGGGGCCACACCGCTTCCGCTACGTCGTCGCTTCGGCTACGTCGGCCCGCGGGACGCGCCAGACCGGTACACGTCGCGACCCGTGGCGTCAGCGCGGTGCGCGCGCCAGCGCCACCACGTTGCGCAGCAGCATCGCTATCGTCATGGGGCCGACGCCCCCGGGGACCGGCGTGATCGCCGACGCAACCTCTCGCGCGCCGGCGAAGTCGACGTCGCCGACGAGGCCCGCCTCCGTGCGGTTGATGCCGACGTCTATCACGACGACGCCCGGAGCCAGCATCGGCCCGGTTATCGCCAGCGGGCGGCCGAGCGCGGCGACGAGGATGTCGGCGCGCCGGGTGTGTACGGGCAGATCGCTCGTCGCGGTGTGACACACGGTCACCGTGGCGTTCGCGCCGGGCCCCTTCTGCATCAGCAGGGCCGCGAGAGGCTTGCCCACGATGTTCGAGCGGCCCACGATCACGACCTCGGCACCCTCGGTCTGGACGTTCGAGCGGAGCAGCAGCTCCTGGATGCCGGCGGGGGTCGCGGGAGAGACCACCTGGGTGCCGGCCAGGAGGCGCCCGAGGTTGTAAGGGTGGAAGCCGTCGGCGTCCTTGTGTGGCGGCACCGCGTCGAGCACCGTCTGCTCTTCGATGTGCTCCGGCAGAGGTAGCTGCACGAGGATCCCGTGCACCTCGCCATTGGCGCTCAGCTCTGCCATCAGCTCGAGGAGCTCGACCTGAGGCGTACCGGCCGGCAGGTCGTGGTCCCACGCCCTGATCCCGACCTCGGCGCACGCCCTGCGCTTCGCCGCGACGTAGACCCTGGAGGCGGGGTCCTCGCCCACGAGCACGGTTGCGAGCCCCGGCGTCACCCCCGCATCCGCGAGCGCGCGCGCCTCGAGACCGACCTCTGAGCGCACCTCGGCCGCGATCGCCTTGCCGTCGATGAGCGTTGCCGCCATCAGTGGCAGAAGTGACGCCGGCCGGTGAAGACCATCGCGATCCCATGCTCGTTCGCAGCCCTGATGACCTCGTCGTCGCGCACGGAGCCTCCCGGCTGGATGACGGCTACGGCGCCCGCCGCCACAACCGCATCGAGCCCGTCGCGGAACGGAAAGAAGGCGTCCGACGCGCACACCGTCCCGGGCGCCCGGGATCCCGCGCGGCGCGCCGCCAGCTCGGTGGACTCCACGCGGCTCATCTGTCCGGCGCCGATCCCGACGGCCGTGCGATCGCTCGCGAGCACTATCGCGTTGGACTTGACGTGCTTCGCCACGATCCAGGCGAAGCGCAGGTCATCCCACTGCTCGGCCGAAGGCTCACGCTCGGTGACGATGCGGGCGTCCTCGACCTCGTCTGCGCCATCGGGTGCCTGCACGAGCATGCCTCCGGAGATCGTGCGCAGCTCGTACGCGTCCGGATCGACAGGAGAGGCGCGCAACACGCGCAGGTTCTTCCTCGCGGCAAGGATCTCGAGGGCTGCATCCTCGAGATCGGGCGCGATCACGACCTCGGTGAATATCGCAGCGATCTGCTCGGCCGTTGCCACGGTGCAGCGATCGTTGAGAGCGACGACGCCTCCGAAGGCCGAGGTCCGGTCACAGTCGAGGGCCTTGCGATAAGCCTCGTCGAGCGACCCGGCCAGCGCGACCCCACAGGGATTGGAGTGCTTGATGATGGCGGCCGCGGGGGCCGGAAGATCACATGCGAGCTTCCACGCGGCGTCGGCGTCCATGAGGTTGTTGTAGGAGAGGTCCCTGCCGTGCAGCTGCTCGGCCGCGGCCACGCCGGCGGCATCATCCCGTCCGTACAGCGCAGCGCGCTGATGGGGGTTCTCGCCGTATCTCAGATCCAGCAGCTTGTGGCCCGTCACGTCGACGCGTTGGGGGAGCTCGTCGTCCGCCTCGAGGTAACGAGCGATGGTGGCGTCGTACGCGGCCGTGTGCGAAAACGCCTCGGCTGCAAGCTCGCGGCGCGTCTCAAGGCTCACGGCGCCGGAGCTTTCGATCTCCTTGAGCACGAGGGGATAGCGATCGGGGCCGACGACGACGGCGACGGAATGGAAGTTCTTCGCCGCAGCGCGAACCATGGCGGGACCTCCAATGTCGATCTGCTCGACCGCGTCGTCGTCGGTGACGTCGGGGTGCTCGATCGTGCGTTCGAAGGGATAGAGGTTGCACACCACGAGGTCGATCGCTTCGATCCCCCGACGCGCAAGCTCCACCATGTGCTCGCTGCGGCGACGATCGGCGAGGATGCCGCCGTGGATCGCCGGGTGAAGCGTCTTGACGCGTCCGTCGAGGATCTCCGGCGCGCCGGTGACGTCGGATACGCGCGTCACAGGCAGAGCTGCCGCGGACAACTCCGCGGCGGTGCCGCCCGAGGAGATGACCTCCACGCCCAGCGCGATGAGCGAGCGCGCGAGCTCCACGACCCCAGTCTTGTCGGAGACGCTGACCAGCGCCCGTTTCACTTTCACTGGCCGCATCCTATAGAGGGGCTCCGGGTCGGGGAGAAGCAGGCGGCACGCTTCCACGAGCACCCGGTGCTCGACCTGCTTGATGCGTTCATGGAGGGTCGCCTCCGTGTCACCGGGCAGGACGGCGACCGGCTCCTGCAGCAGGATCGGCCCGTGGTCGACGTCGTAATCGACGAGGTGGACGGTGGTGCCGGTCGCTTCGACGCCCGCGGCGAGCGCGTCGCGCACCGCATGCGCCCCGGGAAACGCCGGGAGCAGCGACGGGTGCAGGTTGATCAAGCGACCCGCGAACGCGTCAACGAAGACGGGCGACAAGATGCGCATGAAGCCGGCGGAGACCACGAGGTCGGGCGCGTGTTCGGCGACGCGCCTCCCCAGCTCCTCGCTCCACCCGGCGCGCGACGAGTGGTCGCGCGGCGCGACGACACAGGTAGGGATCCTGTGTTCCTCGGCCACGGCGAGCCCCGGGCAGTCCCGATCGGCCGCGACCGCAACGACTGAGGCATCGAGCCGTCCGGCCTCGCACGCGTCGACGAGCGCGGTCAGGTTCGAGCCAGAGCCCGAGATCAGAACGACGAAGCGCGCCGGCACGGCTTCACCACCTATGACGTAACGCGGCCGGTGGATATGATTCCTCGTCACGGAGCGCGGCCCGGACATCGTGGGCGCCGCCGGAGCCGGCTCGTGGGTCCGCCCGCTCGGGTGCGTTCTTCTTGTGCCGAGAGATGATGTCGTTGATCTCGGCTCCTATGAAGAGGATCAAGGACGAGAAGAACATGTACAGCAGCAGGACCACAACGCCCGCGAGCGCCCCGAAGGTCACGCTGTAGGACGCGAAGTTGTTGACGTAGATCGAGAAGACAAGCGTGAACGAGAGCCACAACGCGAGAGCGGTTATCGAACCGTGCGACACGGCACGGAAACGGATGCGTCGCGCGGGCGCCGCCCAGTAGACAAGCGCATACGCGAGGAGGATCAGGGACACGAGGACCAACCACCGCAGCACCATGAGCACCTCCTCGACGACGCCGGGGAGACCGAGAGCCCGCGAGAGGGCAGCACCTATCTCGGGACCAAGAAGGAACAACAAGGTCGCGGCGATGAACAGTGCGAGGATGACGACCGCCATGACGATCGACGCCAAGTACCTCCTCACGAGCGGCCGCGTCTCCTTGACCTCGAACATCACGTTCATGCCGTCGATGACGGCGCGCGCCGTGGCCGCGAGGCCGTAGAAGCTGACGAAGACGGCTAGGCCGGCTTCGAGCGTGATGCCCTGTCCGGCGGCGCGCCTCGTGCTCTCGAGGATCTGCTTTCGCAGCGCCTCGACGACGGGCTTGGGCATCGTGCCGGAGAGCTGGTCCACGAGAGATGTCACTAGATCACGAGCCCCGAACAACCCGAACAACGCGAACGCGAGGACGAGCACGGCGAAGACTGCGAACAGTCCCCGGTATGCAAGGTTGCCGGAATAGGCGCGCACATGGTCCTCCCGAACGTGGCGCACGAGCGAATCGGTGACGTCTCCCAGCCGCATCCCTCCGCTCGATGGGACCACGATCCTGTTGGCTCTCTGTCGCAGATCGCGCATCTCCATCGCCCTCACTTACCCGCTTCGAGCGGCATAACCGCGCCGTACGGCTCTTGATCTCGTCCATACACCGGGATCCCAGGAGCTCTGCGAAGAGGCATTCTCGTTCAAGCGGCAGCGAGCGCCCTCGCCAGTTCCGCTATCGCTCCCGGATAGCGATACTGCAGGCCTCCATGCGCGCCGTCGAAGAGCTCGAGGGTGTGCTCGATGCCGGCCTTGTCAAGCTCGGTGGCGAACGCCTGGGCCCCGAGATCGAGGAAGTACTCATCCGAGCGCCCCGCGTCGATGTAGATCCTCTTCATCCCGGCGAGCTCGTCGAGGTGCCGTGGCGCCATGCGCACCGGATCCCAGGCCAGCCACTTCTCCCAGACCTCATCGATCAGCCTCCCGGTGGAGACCTCGAAGGGGATTAGCGCCGTGCCCGGTTCCCTCTCGTCGGGTGAGTAACAGGACGCGTACCCGTAGGTCTCGATAGGTGAATGGAGGTTGAAGTCGAACCTGTCCGCGACCTCGAAGCGCTCCAAGAAGACATCGAACGACGACTCGTACCTGTCGCGCAGCACGCGCGCGACCTTCGGGAACTCCGGCAGGTATGAGCACTCGAAGAGAGCGTCGCCCGCGTGGGTCGCGAGAGCGCCGAAGACGTCGGCGCGCAGCATCGGCACGACCATCGCTCCGTAGCCACCGGACGACTTGCCCGTGAGACCGCGGTGACCGCGGTCGTCGATCGTCGGGTAGCGCCGGTCCACGAACGCCACGACCTCGTCGCAGAGGTAGTCCATGTAGCGCCCGGTGCTCGCGGAATTGATGAACTGAGAGCCGCCGTAGCGCGTCCACGCGTCGACGAAGACGAGTACGGCGGGCGGCGCGTCGCCCGAGGCAAACAGTTCGTCGACGCGCTCGAGCATGTTCGGCTCGAACGCGGTGCGGTTGAGCCACATGTCGATCTGGCCGGTGAAGCCCTGGATCACGTAGATCGTCGGGTGACGATCTTCGCTTGATTCGTCGACCCCCGGAGGAAGGTACACGTACAACGGACGGCGCGCCGAGTCACCGAGGGGGTTGTCCCTCAAGACCTCCGACTCGATCACCAGGCGGTCGAAGCGGCCGCGCAGCTCCCGCTCCCACGGCGCTCCGATCCCGACCATCGCCGGATTGTACGAGCGTGCGCCCATGCTCCGATGAGGCCGCGGCGCGCATCCGCGAGCCCGACACGGCGACGACGATCGGTCGACGTCTGCCCCGGCCTCGCCGCAGGCAGCGAGTCACCACGCGGGACCACCGCCCAAGCGACCTTTGTGCCTCTGCCCCCGCTGAGCGGCGCTGGAGGGCATAAGGTCCCTTGCGACGGCCGGTGGGCCAACATGCCTCTCCGCAGAACCGGCTTGGCGCCCGGCAGCGCGGGTGGCGGTGGCTGCGCGCCGGTCAGGCGCGCAGCTCCGCCACCAGCTCTGCCACCTCGGTCGGGTTGCGCCCGACGCGGATGCCCGCGGCTTCCAGCGCGTCGGCCTTCGCCTGCGCGGTTCCCTTCGATCCCGAGATGATCGCCCCGGCGTGACCCATGCGCTTGCCGGGCGGGGCCGTGAAGCCCGCGATGTAGGCGACGATCGGCTTGGACATGTTGTCCTTCGCCCACGCCGCCGCGCGCTCCTCCGCGTCGCCACCGATCTCGCCGACGAGCACCACGGCCTCCGTCTCGGGATCGCCCTCGAACTCCTCCAGGACGTCGATGAAGTTGGAGCCCGGGATCGGGTCGCCGCCGATGCCGACGCACGTCGACTGACCGATGCCGCGCTGCGAGAGCTCGTGCACGATCTGGTACGTGAGCGTCCCCGAGCGCGACACCAGGCCGACGGGGCCGGGCTCACATATCTCTCCTGGGATGATGCCGACGTTGGCCTTGCCCGGCGATATCACTCCGGGGCAGTTGGGACCCACGAGCACGGCGCGCCCCTCGCCCGCGCGCAGGTACCCGACCGTGCACGCCATGTCCATCGCCGGTATACCCTCGGTGATCGCGATGATCACCTCGATGCCGGCGTCGTACGACTCGAGGATCGCGTCCGCCGCGAAGCGCGGCGGCACGAAGACCATGGACGTGTTGGCGCCGGCGGACGAGACCGCATCGGCGACGGTGTCGTAGATCGGCACGCCGTCGACGTCCGAGCCGCCCTTGCCCGGCGTAACTCCTGCAACGAGGTCGGTCCCATAGGCGCGGTTGCGCCGCCCGTGGAAGGAACCCTCGCGCCCGGTGAGGCCCTGTACGACGAGACGCGTGTCGTCGCCCACGAGTATCGCCATCACTTCCCTCCGTGTGCGAGCTCGACTGCCCTCTCGGCGGCACCGAGCATCGTGTCCGAGGCGATGAGCTTGTCGTGAGGAGCGTCGGCCAGCATCTTGCGTCCCTGCTCTGCGTTCGTGCCGTCGAGCCGCACCACGATCGGCACCTTGACGTCCAGACGCCCGAGCGCGTCGATGATGCCCTCGGCAACCAGGTCGCAGCGCGTGATGCCGCCGAAGATGTTGACGAGGATGCTCTTCACCTCGGCGTCGGACATGATCACCTCGAGGGCGCTCGACAGCAGCTCGGCGCCCGCTCCCCCGCCGACGTCGAGGAAGTTCGCCGGCTCACCCCCCGCGGCCTTGACCACATCGAGCGTTGACATGACAAGTCCTGCGCCGTTGCCGATGATGCCGACGTCGCCCGACAGCTTGATGAAGTTGAGTCCCTTCTCCTTGGCGAAGCGCTCCTGCTCAGGAACCTCCTGCACCGAGCGCAGCTCCGCGAACGATGGATGGCGGTAGTCGGCGGAATCGTCGATCGTGACTTTGGCATCGAGCGCCACGACTCGTCCACCGCCCATCAGAACGAGAGGGTTGATCTCGACGAGCGATGCGTCGAGACCCACGAAGGCGTCGTACAGCCTGGGTATGAGCGCGATCGCCTCCTTGCGCGCCTCGGGATCGATCTCGGCTCCGAACACGAGCCGGCGCGCGTGGAAATCCGAGATGCCGAGCAGGGGATCGATGTGGACGCGGGAGATGGCGCCGGGATCCGACGAGGCCACCTCTTCGATGTCGACGCCACCCTTGGCGCTCATCATGCCCATGTACTTGCGCTCGGAGCGATCGAGCAGGAACGAGAAGTAGTACTCGGACCTGATGTCCCCTGCGCGCTCGACGAGCACGCGCTTCACGGTATGACCCCTGATGTCCATCCCGAGGATGTCGTCGGCAACCGCGCGCGCCTGCTCGGGAGAGTCTGCGAGCTTGATCCCGCCCGCCTTGCCACGCCCACCCACCTGGACCTGCGCCTTGACGACCACCTTGCCCCCGAGACCGCTCGCCGCCTGAGCAACCTCGTCGGGGGTCGACGCGACCCGGCCCTCGGGGACCGGCACCTCGAACTTCCGCAGAAGCTCCTTGCCTTGGTACTCGAAGAGATCCACCGATCCTCCTCCAGAGGGTGAACAGCCGACGACGCGCGCGAAGCTATGCCCCGGGACTCGTGGTTTCAGGCTCCTCGAGGCGCTCCCGAACCCATTCGATGATCGCCTTCGTCGTCGTCCCGGGTGTGAAGATCTCGGCGATGCCGGACTCCTTGAGCCTCGGGATGTCGGCGTCGGGGATGATGCCTCCTCCGAAGATCACCATGTCGTCCCCACCCTGCTCGCGCAGGAGCTGGGCGACGCGCGGAAACAGCGTCATGTGGGCGCCCGAAAGACACGAGAGCCCGACGCCGTCGACGTCCTCCTGGATCGCCGCCGCGGCGATCTGCTCGGGCGTCTGGTGCAAGCCGGTGTAGATGACCTCCATGCCGGCGTCACGCAGCGCCCTGGCGACGACCTTGATCCCACGGTCGTGGCCGTCGAGCCCGGGTTTCGCAACCAGGATGCGTGGTGGTCCCGATGACAACGGAGCTCTCCTTGTGAAACCGCAGGCGATTGCTACCGTTTGGCCTGGCCGCAGAGTAGCAGGTGGCCTAAGGCATCCTCTTCGACAAGGAGCCACCACGACACCCGAACGACTGGTTGATGAGGGATCCTTCAGACCGGCTGAGGACGACCTCCGTACCGGCGACCCGCTCGGTTATCCCGGCTATCCGGATGTCGTCGCCGGGATCCGCGCCGCGACGGGAACAGACGAGTCGGTGGTCGTCGGAAGCGCCTCGATCGGGGGCCACGACGTGGAGCTCGCCGCGTTCCGGTTCGGGTTCATCGGCGCCACCATGGGCGAGGTCGCGGGAGAACGGCTCGCGCGCGGGCTCGAGCGTGCGAGCCGTTCGAAGGTCCCCTTCGTCCTCGCGACCGCGACCGGCGGAGCGCGCATGCAGGAGGGCATGCGCGCTCTCGTGCAGATGCCCAAGGTCGTGTGTGCCCGTCTCGAGCTGGCGGAGGCCCACCAGCCTCTGGTGGCGGCGCTCGGCGATCCCACCATGGGCGGCGTCCTTGCGAGCATCGCGGCGCTCGCCGACGTCACGTTCGCTCAAACCGGCGCCATGGTCGGGTTCGCCGGGCCGCGTCTCGTGCAGCGCTTCACGCACCGGCCTCTGGCCGCCGGGTCGCACACTGCCGAGAGCGCGCTCGAGCACGGCCTCGTGGACGCGGTCGTGCCCTCCGTCGGCATGGGTTCGTCGCTCGCACACGTGCTTGCGATCCTGCGCCGGGACGAACCTCGCGCCGCCCACGATCCCGGCCCACCCGCCTTACCAGGCGCCCCTGGCGCGCCCGGGGCGCCGCGGGCGGACGCGTGGGACGTGGTTCGAGCCGCGCGCGCCGGCGACCGCCCGACCGGGAGGGAGCTGATCGACTCCCTCGCCGACGGCGCCGTGATCCTGCGCGGCGACCGGGCCGGATCAGACGACCCGGGCCTGCATGCGGCGCTGGCGAGGATCGGCGGGCGGCGCGCCGTGGTGCTCGCGCTCGACCGTCGCAGCGCGCCCGGTCCCGCGGCCTGCCGTAAGGCGCTGCGCTGCCTCCGCATCGCCGAGCGTCTGCACATCCCGGTCGTGACGCTGATAGACACGCCCGGATTCGACCCCTCCGAGAGCTCCGAGGCGGGCGGCATCGCGTGGAGCATCGCGGGGCTCCTGGAGGCGATGCTCACGCTGTCCGTCCCGAGCCTTGCGGTGGTGACCGGGGAGGGCGGAAGCGGAGGCGCTCTGGCGCTGGCTACGGCCGACAGGCTGATCGCGTTCTCCGATTCGACCTTCTCCGTCATCGGACCCGAGTCGGCGGCCGAGATCCTGTGGCGCGACCCGGGGCGCGCGCCGGAGGCGGCGCGCCTCCTCAAGCTCACCGCGCACGATTTGGTGCGGCTCGGGATCGCCGACGCCGTAGTCGAGGGCCCCCCGGGGCCCCAGCGGCTTCGAGCTGCGGTTCTCCATCACCTCGAGCGGGTGAGCGCGACCTCCGGCGCCCCGAGCGAGGTGCGGGCGCGCCGGAGGCGACGCTGGAGACGGCGTGGCTGACGACCCCGGGCGCGCCGGGGCTGCCGCGGGCGGCGTGGCCGACCCCGGGCGCGCCGGGGCTGCCGCGGTCGGCATGGGCGGCGACCTGCAGGGGCGCCGGACGACCGGCGCGGCTCGGCGCGCCAAGCTGAGGCGCCGGCGCACCGCGCGCGTCGCAGCGGTTGCGACGACGCTGGCGATCGTCGTGGCGCTCGCTCTGTCCGCGACCTCTGTGACCACGGAGGCGCCGAGCGAGAGCGAGGCCGCCGCAGCCCCCTCTCTTCCCGAGGGCTGCGAGCGGCAGGAGCGTCGGCAGCCGTCTGCCCCCAGCTTTGACGCCCCGCAACAGGTCCTCGAGGCCGGCCGCGACCTCGGCGCCGTAATCCACACGTCCTGCGGCGACCTCGCGCTCGACCTGTTCGAGGACGAAGCGCCCGGCAATGTCAACAGCTTCGTGTTCCTCGCTCGGCGCGGCTTCTACGAGGGTCTGCCGTTCCATCGCGTCGAGAAGGAGTCTGTGCTCCAGAGCGGAGACCCCAACGGGGCCAACCTCGACCCGCCCGACGGTCCCGGCTACACCGTGGACGACGAGCTCGCCTCGGCCCACTTCGACAGGTACGTCTACGGGGTCGTCGGCATGGCCAACGCCGGCCCGGACACCGCCGGCAGCCAGTTCTTCATAGTCGTGCACGACCCGGAGGGCGCGCTCGAGGGCGACCCGGAGCCGGCCGGGTTCCGCCCGCGCTACACGATCATCGGGCGCGTGGACCGCTCCTCGTGGGACACGCTCGCGCGCCTCGCGAGCGTCGACACGAAGGGCGGCATCGATCCGGTGGAGTCGGTTGAGCCGGTGATCCCTGTCCTCGTCGACTCGATCGACGTCGTCGCCCGCTGAGCGAGCGGGGCAAGGGGCAGACCCGGGGGGCAAGGGGCAGATCGGGACGCCCGGTCCGAACTTCTTGCGATCGTGCACGCCTGGCGTGTCCAACTGCAAGGAGAAGCGGAAAAGGCGGGGCGGGCGCGCCCCGCTCCTCCCCCCGGCGCGCCGCCCCGGCTCGCCGCGGCGCGACGATCGGTGCGTGGCGATCGGGGAGGTCTCGAGGAAGCGCCTGCGGGTGCGGGGCATCGTGCAGGGGGTCGGGTTCCGCCCCTTCGTGTACGGGCTCGCCACGCGCCTCGAGCTCGGCGGCTTCGTGCTCAACGATGCCGCCGGGGTCCTCATCGAGATACAGGGGCCGGTCAACGCGCTCGAGGCCTTCCGTGCCCGGCTCACCGCAGAGCTGCCTCCCCTGGCGCTGGTCGAGGCGATCGACGAGGAGGACGCTCCGGTCGCGGCCGGCGGCTCGTTCGAGATCCGGGCGAGCGACGGAGCCGGCGCGTCGCGCGCTCCCGTCTCGGCCGACGTCGCCACCTGCGTCGCCTGTCTGGAGGAAGTTCTGGACCCGCGCGCGCGCCGTCACGGCTACGCCTTCACGAACTGCACGAACTGCGGACCCAGGTTCACGATCACAAGGCGCGTCCCGTACGACCGCCCCGGCACGACGATGGCGCGCTTCACCATGTGCGCCGACTGCGCACGCGAGTATGAGGACCCACGCGACCGGCGGTTCCACGCTCAGCCGATCGCGTGTCCAGAGTGCGGCCCGGAGCTTGGGCTACTCGACGACCGCGGCCGTCCGCTCACCGACGATCCGATCGCGGGCGTCGCGGCCCTCCTGCGCGCCGGCCGCATCGTCGCCATCAAGGGCCTCGGCGGCTATCACCTCGCCTGCGACGCGACCAACGAGGTCGCCGTAGCGGAGCTGCGGCGCAGGAAGCATCGAGAGGAGAAGCCCTTCGCAGTCATGGTCCCCCACCTCGAGGCTGCGTGCCGCGTCGCCGAGACGACGCCGGACGAGACGGCCACGCTGGCGTCTCGGCGGCGCCCGATCGTCCTCGTGCAGCGCCGGCGGGGCGCGCCGATCGCTCCCTCGGTTGCACCCGGCAACCGGCAGCTCGGCATCATGCTGCCCTACACGCCGCTGCACCACCTCCTCATGCGGCGGTTCCGCCGTCCGATCGTGCTGACTTCCGGCAACCTCTCCGACGAGCCGATCGCTTACCGGGACGAGGACGCGCTCGAGCGCCTCGCCGGCATCGCGGATGCCTTCTTGGTGCACGACAGGGAGATACACGTCCGCTGCGACGACTCCGTTGTTCGAGTGATCGACGGCGACGACTATCCGCTGCGGCGCGCCCGCGGCTATGCGCCCGAGCCGCTGACCGTCCGCCCTGCCTTCATCCGTCCCGTTTTAGCGGCGGGCCCCGAGCTCAAGCACACCTTCTGTCTCGGCGTCGGTGAGCGCGCGATCCTCTCCCACCACATCGGCGACCTCGAGACGTGGGAGGCCATGTCCGCTTTCATGGAGGGCGTCGAGCACTTCAAGCGCGTCTTCGATGTGGAGCCGGAGGTCGTCGCCCACGACCTCCATCCCGAGTACCTGTCCACGAAGTGGGCGCAGTCGCTCGACGGCGTGGAACGGTCCCCGGTGCAACACCACCACGCGCATATCGCGTCGTGCCTCGTCGACAACCGGCGCGCCGACAGGGTCATCGGACTAGCGCTGGACGGCACGGGCTTCGGCGACGACGGCGCCATCTGGGGCTGCGAGGTCCTGGCCTGCGACCTCACCGGGTACAAGCGGGTTGCGCATCTCCGCTACGTCCCACTGGCCGGAGGCGCCGCCGCGGTCCGGGAGCCGTGGCGCATGGCCGCTACCTACCTCGACGCGGCCTTCGGGGAGAGGGCGCGCACACTCGACCTCGACTTCGTGCGGCGCACGGGGCAACGATGGGCTCCGATACTGAGCCTCGCGCGCACAGGCACCAACGCGCCGCCGACCTCGAGCGCGGGGCGGTTGTTCGACGCCGCAGCGGCGCTCTGCGGCGTGCGCGAGCGCGTGAGCTACGAAGGCCAGGCGGCCGCGGAGCTCGAGCAGCTGGCCGACCCGAAGGTCACCTTCGGCTATCACTGCACCCTCCGGGGCGACGAGCTCGACGGGGTCGAGCTTGTCGCGGCGCTCGCCGAGGACCGCGCGCGCGGCACCTCGCCGGCGGAAGCGGCCGCAGCGTTCCACAACGGACTCGCCGCCGCCCTCGTGTCCGCCTGCGAGAACGTGCGGGCCGGCACCGGACTGAGCACCGTGGCCCTGTCCGGCGGGACGTGGCAGAACCTCCTCTTGCTCCGGCGCACCCGCATGGGGCTCCGAGCCGGGGGATTCGAGGTCCTCATCCATCACAGGGTCCCGCCCAACGATGGCGGCATCTCGCTGGGTCAGGCAGCGATCGCCAACGCGTGCATCGAGAGAGGCTCCCGCAGGGCCGAACGAGATGGCTAGCTAGCGGAGCCTCGTCGTCCGCGGGTCGGCCGAGAAGCGAGGCCGGCTAGATCCCGGGACGGTCGGCGCCACCGGCATCGGCGGCGGGACTGCGGCGTCCCTCGGTGGCGCGCCATGCCCTGACATCGTCCTCGCCCGCGGGGGTGAACGCGTGTCCGAACAAGGACGCGAGGTAGCTGCGTTCCTCCATGAGCGCAAAGACGTCGACGCCCGCCCCGAGACACGAAGGAGCGCAGAAGGCTGCACCCGGTGCATTCGGCGCGACGGCCCGGCCGGGGAAGGCGAACAAGGCAAGGTCTTCAGTGCGATCGTCGAGAACGACATCAGCAGATCCGACGCGCGGAGCAAGCAGGCCGGACAAGCTGCGGCCCTGGGCCGGATCCTGTACGAGGAGCACTTGGGCGGCGGCCACCGCCACCGTGAACCGAGCGAGGTCCGCGCCGGTCGCCGACTGCAGCACCGAGTGGCGTGCCTGCCCCGGCGCGAGCTCCGCGATGTCGCCCGGCAGGAGGTCGTCGAGCCAGGTCAACGCGTCGACGCCGGAGACTGCGATCTTCCTCCAACGCGACAGGTCGGCGAACGCCGTTCCCGAGCTCAGCAGATCGGTGATGTTCGTGTTCCCCATCTCTACCGCGCAGGATATCGGAGCGCAGCAGGATGGACCGCGCCAGGCACTTCAACTATGCGTGATTCGTTTGGCGCCGGCGCGGCGAGGGTAGTAGCCTGCACATTCGTCCTGAACGTGCACAACGTCTCTACTTGGGGGACCGGTGTGACAAGACACGTCGCGCAGGGACACTCGGCACCTCGGGCCCATGAGGTCCCCATCCGCGCGTCGGACGAACAGTTGCGCGATCCACAGCTCGGGGCCGACCCCCGGCGCCGGTCCTCATCCTCGGCGCTCCTGACGCCACCGTTCTCGCGCACCGCGGCAGGTTCCCGGCATGCGGCGAGTTCCCTCTGTGAGTAAACCCACTGAGCTTAGAGGTCCGGCACGAGGAGGGACGTCCTGACCGACGTCCGGAAGGGGGGCGGCTGTGGCTAGCGCGCTGAAGGAGGAAGAGGCCACCCAGCAGGACGAAACCGTCGTCCACATCCTGTGGATCAACGCAGGGTTGAGCTGCGACGGGGACTCGGTGGCTCTCACCGCGGCGACCCAGCCGAGCATCGAGGAGATCGCGCTCGGCGCCTTGCCCGGTCTTCCCAAGGTGGCAGTGCACTGGCCGCTCATCGACTTCGAATGCGGGCCGATGCAGGGCGCCGACACCTTCATCGAGTGGTTCCACAAGGCCGACGCCGGCGAGCTCGAGCCCTTCGTCCTGGTCATCGAGGGCTCGATCCCGAACGAGGCCATTAAGAAAGAGGGCTACTGGTGCGGCTTCGGCAACAATCCCGCGACCGGTCAGCCGATGACAACGAGCGAGTGGATCGATCGCCTCGCGCCCAAGGCCCTGGCCGTGCTCGCGGCGGGGACCTGTGCGACCTACGGCGGCATACATGCCATGGCGGGCAACCCGACGGGCGCCATGGGCGTCCCCGACTACCTGGGATGGGACTGGAGGTCGAAGGCCGGACTCCCGATCGTATGCGTGCCGGGCTGCCCCATCCAGGGAGACAACCTCTCCGAGACGATTCTGTACCTGCTCTACCAAGCGACCGGACAGGCGCCGATGATCCCGCTCGACGAGGCGCTGAGGCCGACCTGGCTCTTCGGCGCGACCGTGCACGAGGGATGCGACCGCGCGGGCTACTACGAGCAAGGTGACTTCGCCGTCGAGTACGGCTCTCCCAAGTGCCTCGTGAAGCTCGGGTGCTGGGGTCCCGTGGTGAAGTGCAACGTCCCCAAGCGGGGCTGGATAAACGGCGTCGGTGGATGCCCCAACGTCGGCGGCATCTGCATCGCGTGCACGCAGCCCGGCTTCCCCGACAAGTTCATGCCGTTCATGGACGAACCACCCGGCAGCACGGTCTCGACCGCGGCGAGCGGCATCTACGGCATCGCCATACGCAAGCTGCGGAGCATGACGGCCAAGACCGTCGACAAGGAACCGAAATGGAGGACTCCGGGCCGAGAGCTCAAGACGGGGTACAGACCTCCTTGGTAGAAAAGGGTCCAGACCGAAGGTCCGAGCGGCGTCAAAGGGAGGCATGACGAATGGCGGTTAGGGAGAAGAAAGCAGGGGGCGACGGCCTCGTCGAGATGGCGTGGGACCCCATCACGAGGATCGTCGGAAGCCTCGGCATCTACACGAAGATCGACTTCAAGCAGAAGCGGGTAGCGGAATGCTACAGCACTTCGTCCATCTTCCGCGGCTACAGCATCTTCATGAAGGGCAAAGACCCACGCGACGCCCACTTCATCACGAGCCGCATCTGCGGGATCTGCGGGGACAACCACGCGACCTGCTCAGTCTACGCGCAGAACATGGCCTACGGCGCGAGGCCCCCCCACCTCGGCGAGTGGATCATCAACCTCGGTGAAGCCGCCGAGTACATGTTCGACCACAACATCTTTCAGGAGAACCTGGTCGGCGTCGACTTCTGCGAGAAGATGGTCGGCGAGACGAATCCAGGCGTGCTCGAGAAGGCCAACCACACCGAGGCCCCCAATGCCGCGGCGCACGGCTATCGCACGATCGGCGACATCATGCGCTCGTTCAACCCGCTCGAGGGCGAGTTCTACAGGGAGGCGCTCCAGGTCAGCCGGACGACCAGGGAGATGTTCTGCCTCATGGAGGGACGCCACGTGCATCCTTCCACCCTGTACCCGGGCGGGGTCGGGACTGTGGCGACGATCCAGCTGTTCACCGACTACCTCTCCCGCCTCATGCGCTATGTGGAGTTCATGAAGCGAGTCGTACCCATGCACGACGATCTGTTCGACTTCTTCTACGAGGCCCTTCCCGGCTACGAGCAGGTGGGCCTCAGGCGCACGTTGCTGGGATGCTGGGGAAGTTTGAACGACCCGGAGTACTGCGACTTCACGTACGAGAACATGACCGACTGGGGACGCAAGATGTTCGTCACCCCCGGCGTCGTCGTGGACGGCAAGCTCGTCACCACCGACCTCGTCGACATCAACCTTGGTATCAGGATCCTGCTGGGGAGCTCCTACTACGACGACTGGGAAGGCAAAGAGGTCTTCGTCAAGAAGGATGCGCTCGGCAACCCCGTCGACGTACGCCACCCTTGGAACCAGCACACGATCCCGAAGCCTCAGAAGCGCGACTTCGACAATAACTACAGCTGGGTCATGTCACCCCGCTGGTTCGACGGTAAGGACCACCTCGCCCTGGACACCGGCGGGGGCCCGCTGGCGCGCCTTTGGGCGACGGCGCTCGCCGGGCTTGTCGACGTCGGCTACATCAAGTCGACAGGTCAGAGCGTTCAGATCAACCTTCCCAAGACACAGACGAAGCCCGAGGTTTCGTTTGAGTGGAAGATCCCCCAGCACGGGAGCAACACAATCGAACGGAATCGCGCTCGGACCTATTTCCAGGCCTACTCGGCCGCGGCGGCGCTCCACTTCATGGATAAGGCACTCGCGGAGATCCGGGCCGGTCACTCGAAGACCTGGTCGCCGTTCAAGGTGCCGGACGAGGCCTTCAGCTGTGGATTCACCGAGGCGGTGCGCGGGGTGCTGTCGCACCACATGGTCATCCGCGACGGGAAGATCGCCAACTACCACCCCTATCCCCCAACGCCGTGGAACGCGAGCGTCAGGGACTCATACGGGACCCCCGGACCCTACGAGGATGCAGTGGTCAACACGGCGATCTTCGAGGAGAACAAGCCGGAGAATTTCAAAGGCATCGACATCATGCGCACGGTGCGGAGCTTCGATCCATGTCTGCCCTGCGGCGTGCACATGTACGTGGGAGACGGCAAGGTCGTGCGCAGGGAGCACGCGCCGACGATGCTGGCGCAATAGCACCGTTTAGGTCTGCAGCCACCCGGGGCGTGGGCGGCCCCCGGGTGGTCCTTTCTCGAAGGAGTCTCGCTGATGGGCGACAGTCCCAACCCGGCTCAGGTCGGGTCGCGGATCGAAGGGCTTCTCGACGACCTTGCGGGGTCGACGGACCGGCGCACGCACGAGAAGGCCGAGGAGCTGGTGCGCTCCCTGATGGAGCTCTACGGCGCCGGCCTCGAGCGGGTCCTCGAGATCGCCTTCGATGAGGGCGGCGGAGAGGATCTGCTCAGACGCATGGCCGACGACGAGCTGGTCGAGAGCCTGATGATCCTGCACGGCCTCCATCCGCTCTCAATCGAGGATCGCGTCCAACAGGCTCTCGAGACCGTGCGCCCCTACCTCGGCTCACATGCCGGGGGCGTCGAGTATCTCGGCATCGACGACAACGAGGGCGTGCATCTTCGCCTGCAGGGCAGCTGTGACGGATGCGCGTCCTCTACCGTGACCGTCAAGCTTGCGATCGAGCGCGCCATCCAGAAGGCGGCGCCCGAGGTCACCGGGATCCACGTCGAGGGCGTGACCGAGCCAGAGCCGGCCACGACGAACCTGCTGCAGATCGGATCCCTGGGAGCTCGGGAGGCCACGAACGGGAACGGAGACGGCGATCCGGCGAGCGCTTGGACATCTCTCGGGGACCAGGGCGACCTGCGCCTGGGCTCGATGAAGGACGCTGAGGTCGACGGGATCCCAGTGCTGCTGTGCAACGCAGGTGGAGACATCCTCGCCTACCGCAACTCGTGCGCCTCTTGCGGCTCGCGCTTGGAAGGCGGCTCGCTGCAGGGCGAGTCACTGACGTGCCCGTCATGCGCGCAGACGTACGACATCCGGCGCGCCGGGCGCAGCACGGACGGCGCGCCGGAGCACCTCGACCCTTTGCCCCTTCTCGCAGAGGGTGAGGGAGTCAAGATCGCGCTGTTCGCCAAGGCTCATCCGTGACCTCCGGCTGGGAGACGGCCGGTCTCGGCGACGAGGGCAGAGCTGGGTTGAGGCGCATCGCGGGATCGCGAGACGAAGCGAGCGGGTCCTCCGACGTGCTCAAGCGCTTGCTGTCTCCGCAGAGGAAGAAGCGCCCCGGCGAGGAGTGCGAGATGTGCGCCACGCCGATCCCCGAGGAGCACTCCCACGTCGTGAACCTCGCCAGCAGGAACCTCCTCTGCACCTGTCGCGGCTGCTACTTGTTGTTCACCCACGGAGGTGCGGCGCGAGGTAAGTACCGTGCCGTCCCCGACCGATACCTCTTCGACCCGGCTTTCAGGATGTCCGAAGCGCAGTGGCAGATGATCCAGATCCCTGTCAGCATGGCCTTCTTCTTCTTCAACTCCGCCCTCGAGAAGGTAGTCGCGTTCTATCCGAGCCCCGCAGGTGCGACGGAGTCCCTGCTCTCGTTGGAGAGCTGGGAAGATGTGATAAGGAAGAATCCCGCCTTCACCGCTCTGACGCCCGACGTGGAAGCCCTGCTGATAGTGCGGGCAGACGAGGGGTTCGAGTGCTTCCTCGTGCCGATAGACGCGGCCTACGACCTCGTCGGGCGCGTGAAGCTTCACTGGAAGGGCTTCGACGGAGGAGAGGAAGCCTGGCGCGAGATAGGGGTCTTCTTCTCGACACTGCGCGAGAGGAGCAAGCGCGTGGCGCATGAGGAGCCGTATGACTGAGCTGGTGTTCGACTGCGTCGACGCTCAGCCGGAGCGGTACGGAGCCGTTCCGACCCTGCTCTTCAAGCTCCGCGTCTCGGAGACGAGCGGGGAAGCGATTCATGCGATCGCGCTCCGGTGCCAGATCCGGATCGAGCCCCAGCGCCGGCGCTACTCGCCCGCCGAGGAAGAACGTCTGCTCGACCTCTTTGGGGAGACGCCCCGGTGGGGAGACACGCTGAAGCCGCTGCAGTTCACGAGCGTCGGCGTCATGGTCCCCGGCTTCAAGGGCAGCACCGACATCGATCTTCCAGTCGTGTGCACTTACGACTTCGAGGTCGCCGCAGCGAAGTACTTCCACTCGCTGGAGGACGGCGAGATCCCCCTACTGCTCCTTTTCTCGGGAACGGTCTTCGCCAAGGCCGGCTCCGGCTTCGCGATCCACCAGGTGCCGTGGCACAAGGAGGACTCCTACCGTCTTCCCGTGCGGGTGTGGCGGGAGCTCATGGACATGTACTTCCCGAACAGCGCGTGGATACGCGTGCGGCGAGAGACGCTCGACGCCCTTCAGCTGTTCAAGTCTCGCCGGGCACTCCCCATGTGGGACGACGCCTTCGAGGCACTCCTCGAAGAGGCGGGCGAGAAGCCGGCATGAGCGTCGACGTCGCGCGCGCGGTGGCCGACGCCGTCCTCTACGAGGGCTACGTTCTCTACCCTTATAGGGCTTCGGCGCGCAAGAACCAGGTCCGCTGGCAGTTCGGCGTCCTGATGCCGCGCGCATACGGCGAGGCGGGCTCGGAGGAAACCTGGTTCTCTCAAACGGAGTGCCTCGTCGAGCCGGAGGACGAGCCCGTCCTGCACGTCAAGCTCCGCTTCCTTCAGCTCCAAGCGAGGATCGTCGAGAAGGCCGAGGGGGACGGATTCACCCCGGTGGGATCGCTGAAGGTCGGCGAGCGTGAGTTCGTGCGCTGGGACGAGGCTACGGAGCAGGAGACGGACGTAACCGTCGCACTCGGCGAGCTCACGGCGGGAGAGCGCGTCGCCGCGGTGGAGGCGCCGGAGGGGACCGAGATCGAGACGATCGAGGAAGATTCGGGCGAGCTCGTGGGACGGATCGTGCGGCGACGATGGCCGGTCTCGGGAGCGCTGCGGATCTCGGTGCGACGGGTGGAAGGGCCGTGGCCCACGGTCGTGATCCGCATCAGGGTAGAGAACCTCACGGTGTCTGACGATCCGTCCATCGGGCGCGACGAGGCTCTGAAACGCTCGCTGCTCGCGGCGCATTCGCTTCTCGCGCTCTCTGGAGGCCGGTTCGTCTCGCTTCTGGAGCCTCCACAGTGGGCGCGCGCGGCCGCCGAGTCGTGCTCGAACCTGCACACGTTTCCCGTCCTCGTCGGAGATGAGCGCAGCAGGGACGTGATGCTGTCGTCGCCGATCATCCTGTACGACTTTCCGCAGACCGCGCCGGAGAGCCCCGGAGACCTGTACGACGCAACGGAGATCGACGAGATCCTTACGCTGCGCACCATGGCTCTCACCGACGACGAGAAGCGCGAGGCGCGCCTCACCGATCTGCGCGCCGCGGCGATCATCGACCGCACGGAAGCCATGCCGCCCGAGATCTTCGAGAGGTTGCACGGCGCGATCCGATACGTTGGCGGCCCCGCCGCAGAGCCGGCGGGTGCTCCGGCGGAGGTCCCCTGGTGGGACCCGGGCGCAGACGCCTCCGTGTCGCCCGACACCGACGGCGTTCGCATCGGCGAGACGATCGTGGCCAAGGGGAGCCGGGTGCGGCTGAATCCGGGTAGCAGGCGCGCCGACGCCCAGGACATCTTCTTGGCCGGGCGCATCGCAAGGGTGGAGGCTGTCTTCCTCGACGTCGACGACAACAACCACCTTGCCGTCACGCTGGAGGACGACCCTGCCGCCGACCTCCACAGGTCGCATGGACGCTTCCTTTACTTCAACCCCGACGAGCTGGAGCCACTGGACGGCGACGCATGAAGCCGCGCGTGCTCGTCGCGTGCTTGGGAAACATCTTCCTCGGCGACGACGGCTTCGGGGTCGAGGTTGCCCGAAGGCTCGGGGCCGAGCAGTTCCCCGACTGGGTCCGCGTGAAGGACTTCGGCATCCGGGGCATTCATCTCGCCTATGAGGTCCTCGACGGCTACGACACCCTCATCCTGGTCGACGCCGCGCCGCGCGGCGAAGCCCCCGGGACGGTCTACGTGATTGAGCCCGAGCTCGCCCGCCCGGGGCCGGAGGCGCCCGGCGGAGCCGAGCTGCGCGTGCCACTGATCGACGCGCACGACATGGAACCCGGTTCCGTGCTCGCGCTCCTGGAGTCGCTGGAAGGCCAGGCGGGCCGCGTGCTCGTGGTGGGGTGCGAACCGGCGGATGTCGACGAAGGCATCGGGCTGAGCGAGCCGGTGACGCGAGCCGTCGAGCAAGCCGTGAAGTTGATCCGCGAGCTCATCGCTGAGGAGGCGAAGAGGAACTCAAGCTCACGAGCGCAGGACGCGTTCGTCCACGAACCTGGAAAGGAGGCATGAGGCGATGCGCAAGCTCTTGGCCGCCGCGTTTGTGCTGGCGGTCGGCGGCGCCGTGATCCAGTCGCTACCGGACATCCGCCGGTACTTGAGGATCAAGCGTATGTAAAGGTCGGGCACCCGGCAGGAGCGACGGGAGAAGGGTGGTGTCGGATGCAATGGTGGGTATGGCTCTCGGTGTGGTCGCGCTCCTGGTGGTCGCTCTGCTCGCGCTGAATGGAAACGACCTCAGGCGTTACTTCAGGATACGGAGGATGTAGACGGTGCACGAGATCGGACTGTGCGAAGCGATCATGGAGGCGGTCGAGCGCCGTGCCGCGGGGCGTCGCGTGAACCGGGTCAAGGTTAGGGTCGGCGCGCGCCACCGGGTGGCGGAGCCGTCTTTCAACCAAGCCTTCTCGCTGGTATCCGGAGGGACCGTGGCCGAGGACGCTGCCG
>JBHEMX010000098.1:0-47779 GCA_046262355.1 Actinomycetota bacterium
TTTCGAGCACCGTCACTCAGACGAGCAGCGCACCAAGAGACTCGTTCGACAGTTGGAGCAGCTCGGTCACAAGGTTGTGCTCGACCCAGCCGCGCAGGGACGTGACTATGGTGATTCGGAACGGTTCATTTTCACCCTAGAGCAACATAGGTCGTCAAGCGCCGGCCTCCATCGAGCGAGTAGGTGGGACCATCCTCAGGCTCAGCTCCCAGACGGGTCGTCGGCAACGGGATCTCTCTTGGCGCGAACCACGATCCTGATCGGGCGGTCCTTGCGAAAGTAGGTCCACCCCCACGAGGCGAGCACGACGAGCCGGTTCCGGAATCCCACCAGATAGTAGATATGGACGAGGAGCCACGCGAGCCAGCCGATAAAACCTGTCAAACGCAGCCGTCCGATCTGTGCAACGGCTGCGTTACGTCCGATCGTCGCGAGCATGCCCTTGTCCACATACCGGAACGGCTTGGGTTCCATTGATCCCTCGCCGGATGCGCGATCGAGCTCGGCGCCTATCGAACGGGCCACATAACGTCCTTGCTGCATCGCGACCGGCGCCAGCATGGGGAGCTCGCTGCCGCCTTGCTGCGCAGACGCAAGGTCGCCGATCGCGAAGACGTCCCTGAAACCGTGAAGCCTGAGGTCCTCGGCCACCTGAAGTCGCCCGGGCCGGCTGCGCGGGGTTTCCTGGGGAACGACCTCATCGTTCGGGCGAACCCCAGCAGACCACACGATCGTGCGTGTCTCGATAGATTCCCCGTCGGACAGAACGGCTCTGTCGCCGGTCGCCCTTTCCACCAGGGTCCCCGTGCGGATCTCTGCGCCGCGCCCGCTCAGTGTCCTCTCGGTGTAGCGACTCAGCTCTACGGCGAACCCAGGAAGCAGACGGTCCTGTCCTTCCACCAAGACGACCCTCGAGGAAGCGCGCGTCAGGTTCGGGAAGTCCTTGCCGAGGACGAGCTTTAGCAGCTCGAGAAGGGCTCCCACGTACTCCACACCCGTGGGTCCCCCGCCCACGATCACGAACGTGAGCCATCTGCGGCGTTGGGACGCGTCGTTGGTCTCAGAGGCTCGTTCCAGGCAGGACAAGACGTGGTTGCGCAGCTGCAGAGCCTCCTCGAGGGTCTTCATCCCGATGCTGAAGTTTGCCAGCCCCTCATTGCCGAAGTAGTTGTTCGTGCTGCCCGTCGCAAGCACGAGGTAGTCGTAGGACATGACGCCGTCTGACTGCGTCCGGATCCTCTTGCGCTGGAAGTCGACCGACGTCACCAGGGCCTGTCGGAAGCGAACATTGCGCGAGGTCCGGAACCGTGCTCGATACGGGTAGGAGATGTCTGAGGGGTTCAAGAGCGCAGAGGCCACTTCATACAGAAGCGGAGTGAAGAGATGGTAGATGTGTGCGTCGAGCAGGACGACGTTGACGGACCGGCCGTCGAGCTTGCGGGCACAGGCCAAGCCCCCGAAACCTCCGCCCACGATAACGACCGTCCTTAGCGACATGCCGACCTACGGCGGGAATCCGCCACGAGGAAGCGCCCGGCGCGATCGATGGTGACCTGGAACCCCCTCGCCACAAGCCCCTCCTCTCCATTCGGAAGCGTTCGAGCTCCGAAGCGTTCGAGCTCCCTAAGGTATGCCCTCACCCTACGAGGCGGGCCGAGCCAACCACTCCCGACGCAGGTGGACCGACGCAGAACTGGGTCGGTAGGCTCCCGAGGAGCTCGCATCGGGTCAGTCGGATAGCACGAGGATGAGGTGTTGCTCGTGCTATCCGCAAGGTCTGAATCCGCACTTCTCGAGCACGCGGATCGAGCCGGCGTTGTGTTTGGCGACGTAGGCATGGAGAGGCCGTTGCAGGACGAGCTCGATGAACTGCGACAGGGCCTTCGTGGCGACGCCCTTGCCCCAATGATCCCTGCCGATCCAGTAGCCAACCTCCCGGTTACCCTTTTGCTCCCAGCTAACGATGTTGCCGGCAACCTGCCCGTTGACGAGGATGGACTTGGTGATGATCGTGTCGTCTCTGAGGATCCTGGCCCAATGCGCGCGGTGGGCTTCGTGGTCGCGTGCCGGGAAGGCGGCCAACTCGTTCGCCACCGCGTCGAGCTGGTGCTCGAAGAAGACCGCCACATCCCGGTCAGTCACGTCCCGCAGGACGACCGCGTTCGGTTCCTGATCCATGGCCGAGAGTGTAGGGATACCGTGTGACGGCTTTGGGAGCTCTACCTCTGCCGGCGGCTGGGGCTCATGACACCACACGATCGAGCAGTCCATCGAGATCGCTCTCGAGGTAACCGGCGAGTTCTCTTGCCTCGACCTCGGGTAAGGAGATGACGCAGACGGCCATGTTGTCGACCCAGACGCTGAACCTCACATGATGTCCGGGAATGGTCACCGTTCCCTCAGGGCTCGTGAAGGTGCGATCTTCCCGGTAACAGCTGACCCGGAGGTAAGCGTTCTCGGGGTCCTTGTCGTCTACCTTGATCCCGGCAAAGAACCTGAAGGTCTTGGCCGAGCCGGCATCTGCTGCTCCGGCCACGAGTTCGGTGGGGAGAGAGGTTCCGCAACGGGCGCAGTAGCGATGAGCCAGAGGCTGCGGTAACCGGCACGAAGGACAGTAGATTGCAGATCCCATCTCCATCCCCTCTCCACGACGACGCATCCATTCTATAGAGGAGCGGGGACCTGCAGTCTCACCGTCGCAAATGGTTTGGCCGTGGGCATCTTCGATTGCTCGGTCGCATGGACGGATCTACCGGATCCTCGTACACGTGCGGTCCTGGGGCGACGACCCCGTTGAACCCACGGGCTTCTCGGCAGGAGCGATCGCGGCGCAGAACCTCGGAGCGATCCACTCGCCGGCGGTCAACGGGCAGGACCAGCTCATGGTGCGGATCAAGCTATCCGACTCTGCACCTTCACGTTCGTAGAAGCGGATGGCGTCCGGCGAGACGCCTGCCCGCTCGGCGATGTCCGATCGGCAACGGGGATCGACACGGCACCGGGCACATGCCCTGCCGCATATTCCTCCTCGGGTCGCACATCCAGAACCACCAAGTCGTTCTTGCGACGCAGCCGTCTGGCGAGCTCCTCTTTGGTCAGGAGCTCTATGCCGTTGAGATCGCCGGTGTAAGCGCGCGCCAACCGGTCGATCTCGGCGACCGCGTTGCCGGCGACGTCCTGCAGCGTGCGCCACAGCTTCACCACATCGGGCGATGAGAGCCGATAGAAGATGGAGGTGCCTTGGCGGCGCGATGAGACCAGACCCGCTCTACGCAAGACCTGGAGATGTTGGCTCGCGTTCGCTAGTGACATCTCGATCTCGGTCGCGATGCTCTCGACGCTACGCTCGCCGTTGGCGAGAAGATCGACGACCTCGGCCCGCCTCCCGCTCGCCAGAGCCTTGGCGACGCGAGCGAACTCGTCGAACAGCGCCTCCTTGGCGGCTCGGTGTGCCATGTGCCTCATCCTAGGTTACTCAAGTCAACGCTTGAAGACGGGACGTTGACCCAGGCGTCGAGGCCCGACAGGGCGGTAGCGCCGGCCACCGCTACCAGCGCCGTGCCGGTACCGAAGAGGTCGGCGAGGACGCCTGCCGCGAGCGCTCCGACCACGTAGCCTCCGTCGCGCCACGTCCTGTAGATGCCGATCGCGGCGGCGCGCCAGGAGGGTGCGGCCAAATCGCCCACCGCCGCGAGGAGAGCGGGGTAGGTGAGCGCCGTTCCGAGGCCAAGCAACACCGCGGCACCGACCATCTGTGGGAACCCGTCACCGGCCCAGAACCAAAACAGGGCGGAGGCCTGCGTCCACATCCCCAGGGCGACGGGAAGGCGCCTTCCTACTCGATCGCTCCAAACGCCGGTCAACAGTTGCGCCACCCCCCAGACCGCCGGGTAGATACCCGCCACGGTCCCGACCTGCAACGTGTCGAGTCCTTGGCCGACCATCAGAAGCGGGAGCAACCCCCAGGCCAAGGCGTCGTTGGCGTTGTTGACCAGCCCCGTTCTCGACACCGCGGCGAGACCGCGCTGCCTATAGCTCCCGAGCGCCGCCACTTCCCGAAAGCTCCTGCCGGGGGCGGATCGGTTCTCGAGCTCCATGTGAGACGTCGTCTCTCGCACGAAGAAGGCCGAGAGCCCAAGGCCGAGTCCGGCAACCGCCACTCCAAGGAACAGAGGCTCGGGTCGCAGACCGTAGCGTGACGCAAGCCACCCCGATGCTGCTGCCGAGACCGCCACCGCCACATAGCCGGCGAACTCGTTCAGACCCATGGCGAGCCCCCGCCGCCGAGGGCCCGCGAGGTCGATCTTCATGACGACGGTCGAAGACCACGCGAGACCCTGATTCATGCCGAGCAGCACATTGGCGGCGATCACCCATCCCCAAGTGGGCGCGAGCATGAGTGCGATCGGCACCGGGATGCCGAAGGCCCATCCCAGCAGGAGAACGTTCCGACGCCCGATGCGGTTCGCGAGAAAGCCCGCTGCGAGGTTCGCCGCGGCCTTGGCGAGGCCGAAGCTGACGATGAAGAGCATCAGTGCGGTACTCGAGCCGACCGCAAACACCCGCTCGCCCAAGAGAGGCACGAGCGTTCGTTCCTGGCCTACGAGCGCTCCGACCAGCCCGTTGACGCCGACGAGTAGTGCGAACTGAGCCAGGTTCGCCCGAATCCCCAGCCGGATGGGTGTGGGATGCTTCTCGGTTTCGACGACTTCCATCTCTCCTATAATATTCAAGTAAGTACTTGATAAGCAAGTGGGGAAGAGAGGGGGACCGCCGAAGGGAAGGGAGGGCAGATGAACGGTTCATCGAGTTCCAGCCGCCCAACCTGCCTCCCCCTGCCGGACGGCCTTCGAGCAATCAAGCGTGCCGAACTCTACTCGTGACGAGTCAGCCCTGAAGCCCGGACGGCACGCTCAGCGAGTCGTGCCATCCCTCCCTATCCTGAGCAACACACAGGATCTCTTTCCAGTTGCGCCAATCCGGCAAGCCTCGACCAAACGAACGGTTCCCCACAGAGATCGGCCGTGGGAGCCGATCCGCAGTGATGGGAGGCCACCTGTGTCAGACACCTTCGACCTGGTCGATCGGTCGATCAGTAGGCAGTTCCCCGAGGCGACACCGAGATCGCGTCGTCAGTTCGTCACCGGGACGGCTGCTGCGCTCGGCGGCCTGGGATTGCTCAGTCTCCCCGGAGTCGCGCGTGCCACCGCCAAGGGAGGCGGCGGCAACGACGTGCAGACCATCCTCAACGTCGCCGCCACGGCCGAGGTGCTGGCCACCATCGTCAACACGGTCGGTTTCAGGAAGGGCCTTGGGCGCGATCGCGTGACGCAGCGCAACCTCAAAGCTGCCGCCAGGGAAGAGCTCATCCATTTCCGCGTCCTGCGGGACTTCGGAGGTAAACCGGCGGCCCGCCGCATCTGGGTTCCCGACGCCGTCTTCGCCAATCGGACGAACCTGCTGAGCACCCTCGAGGTGGGCGATCAGATCTTCGTCAACGCTTACCTCATCGCAACGAAGACGTTCGGCAACGCGGGCAACGGCGAACTCGCCGTCGTCGCTGCCGAGTTCATGGGCGTCGAGGGCGTGCACCGCGCGCTGGCTCGTCAATCGCTCGGAAAGTTGGGCAACGACCGCGTCTTCATGAAGTTCTGCCAGAAGGAGAACGCTCCCGATGCGCCGAACCGCGGCCAGCCGGGTTTCGAGAACATCCTCGGAGCGGTGAAGCAGCTCCAGGCGGCAGGTTTCGGCATCGGAGAGAAGGGCGCAGAGCCGGGCAGGTTCTACGACTTCGACAAGGTCAAGCAGGCCACGCCAACCGACCCCGATCTGAACACCCGCATGCCGGTCGCCGACTGCTAACAGTAGGCTGCGCCTGATCCGTCACCTGGGTTGAGCCCGCTCGTAGCTGCTTGCGGGCTTGCCCAGGTCGATGGCTGGCCGTCGTGCGCCCATGTCGTCGGTGGCATGTCTCTTCCGACGATCGATCCGCCTCCGCCTCCCTTGTGAGCGAGATCAGGCTCTACATGAACCCGTTGTCGGTCAGCCATTTCTCGGCCACCGCCTCTTCGGGCAGGCCGTCTACGTCGACCTGAGCGTTCAACGTCTGGAGAGTCTCGGTGTCCAGCTTGGCCGCGATGGGCTCGAATATCTTGTCTAGCTCTGGACCGTACTTGCTGTAGGCCTCGTTGTTCACCGTCAAAGAAGGGTTGTAGATCGGGAAGAATTGCTCGTCGTCCTCGAGGACGGTGAGGCCAAGAGCACTGATGCGCCCATCGGTCGCAAAGACCTCGCCATAGCGACACGTCTCTGCCTTGTCGACCTGCTCGTAGATGACTCCTTCCGTCACCTTGGCGATCTGCTCTGTAGGCCACTGGAAACCATAGTGCTTCTCCAGGCCCGGCAGTCCGTCGTCCCGCACCGCAAACTCCGTCCCCACGCAGAGCGATGCCTGGGTCGGGTCCTGCTGGAGCAGATCGGGAAGTCCTGAGATGGTCGTAACTCCATCTTGATCAACGGTCTCATTGCTTGCGGCTATGGCGTAGGTGTTGTCTGCGGGTGCAGGTTCTAGCCATTTGATGTCGTTCTTGTCCAGGTCTTCCTCGGCGACCGCCTCGTACTGCTTCTGCGGATCCGCGATCGGCTTGGTGTGCTTGAGGTAGACGATCCAGCCGGTCCCCGTGTACTCCCAATACATGTCGATCTGTCCGGCCTCGAGCGCGCTCCGTGCCTGAACGCTGCCCGGCAGCTTCGTCTTGTCTTCCGCCGTGGCCCCTGCCGCCTCCAGCGCCTGGATCGTGATCTGCCCCAGGACGAGCTGCTCGGTGAACTCCTTGGAGCCGACGCTGAACGTCGCACCCGAGAGATCGGCCCCGGACGTACCGTTTCCACCTCCGGCGCCTCCACCTCCATCGTCCCCGCCGCAGGCAGCAGTAAGGAGAGCCACGATCAGAAGAGATCCGAACGCCTTGGTGAAACGACGTCTTGTTGTCATCGAGGTCCTTTCATTCGATCCTTGCCAACGAGGAACACGATCCGCTCACAAGCCCTTTGGCCGCAACACGTCCTCCACCATGCCTCCCAGCCAATCGATGAATAGCGCAAGTACTGAAGTTAGGACTGCACCCGTGATCAACGTGGGATCGCGCCGAGTGGTTATGCCCGTATAGATGATGTCGCCGAGCCCGCCGGCGTTCACGGCCCACGCGAGCGCAGCGGTGCCGACGTTGATGACCAGAGCGGTTCTGATGCCTGCGAGGATGACCGGCACGGCCAGCGGGAGCTCGATGCTGAACAGGACCTTCATCTTCGACATGCCCATGCCCCGGCCGGCCTCGATGAGGGAGCGGTCGACTCCCTCCAAGCCCACCATGGTGTTACGGAGGATGGGTAAGAACGAGTAAGCCACCAGCGCCACCACTGCGGCCTGGAAGCCGATCTTCCAGACGATGGCGAACAGGACCAGTATGCCGATGGAGGGGGTCGCCTGGCCGATGTTCGCCAGGGCCAAGACCACCGGAGTCGCTTGGCTCGCTCCGGCACGAGTGAGGATTATCCCCGTCGGCACGGCGAGAAGGATCACGGCCGCCGTCGAAACGGCCGTGAGTCGGACATGCTCTATGCCCCGTGCGGCGATGACCTCGGAGTTGATCGAGCGTTGCTCGATGGAGTCGAGCTCGCGGCCTCCGATGTAGAGGAAGAGCGCCAGCAGGATGAGCGCCAACACCACAGGCGTGATCAGGTGGCGCGCCGGGAACCCTCGTCCCTCAACCGACAATGCCGGCGGTCCGATGACGGTGCCGGCCCTCTCGGGCGTAGTTGTCATCGCGGCGTCGTCTCCTCGGCTCGACTGATCGAGCCTTCGTCTCCCTTCGTCGCGGCGGCGGCCTTCCGGTCACCGTGCTCGCGAGCCGCCGTCCGGAAGGCCTTGATCGAGCTCGTAATCGTTTCGATGTCGGCGACGCCTTGATATCTCCCGGAGGAGTCGACCGCGATCACCGTGGAGTTGTCGGCGACGAGCATGTCGGCCAGAGCCGCGCTGAGCGTGGTGTCGATGGTCGCGATGGAGCCGACGGTGACTCCGGCCTCATCGATCGCTCTGTCACCGTCTTCGAGATCTTCGGCGTTCACCCAGCGCTGAGGGTGCTTCTCCGTGTCCAGCAGTAGCAGCCAGTCCTTGTCTGAACGTTGCAGTGCGCTCCTGAGCTCCTCACGATCGGAGTCTGCATCCGCGACCGGCCAGTCGGCGAACTCGATGTCGCTGAGGTTGGCGAGGTTGAGCCGCTTGAGCGCGGCTCCCGTCCCGATGAAGTTCGCGACGAAGTCGTCCGCAGGGGCGAGGAGGATGTTCTCGGGCTTGTCGTACTGGGCGATCTTGGACTGCGAGCGTAGGATCGCTATCCGATCACCCATCTTGATCGCCTCGTCGATATCGTGCGTGACGAAGACGATCGTCTTCTTGATCTCTTTCTGCAACCTCAAGAACTCATTCTGCAGCCGCGAGCGCGTGATCGGGTCGATCGCACTGAAGGGTTCGTCCATCAAGATGACGGAGGGGTCGGCCGCCATCGCCCGGGCGACTCCGATACGTTGGCGTTGTCCTCCGGAAAGGGCCTTCGGGTAGCGATCGCGGTACTCCGAGGGCTCCATGCCCACCATCGAGAGAAGCTCGTCGATGCGGGCGGAGATCCGCTGCTTGTCCCAGCCAAGCAGGCGGGGAACCGTGGCGATGTTGTCTGCGATCGTCATGTGCGGGAACAGCCCGATCTGCTGGATCACATAGCCGATCCGGCGCCTGAGGTGGTCCGACTTCACCGAGGTCACGTCCTCGTCCTCTAGAAAGATCTTGCCCGAGTCCGGCTCGATCAGGCGGTTGATCAAGCGCATCGTGGTCGTCTTGCCGCAACCAGACGGCCCCACCAGGACGACGATCTCGCCCGCCGGGATCTCCATCGAGAGATCGTCGACGGCCCGCTCCTTCTGTCCCGGAAAGGTCTTGGACAAGCTCTCGAGCCGGATCACCTTCTGCCCCCCACCGTCAGCCCTAGTTCCGGATGCCCTTGGGTATCGCAAGCTTCCTTACGACGAAGAACGCAACGTCGAACGCGATGGCAAGCAGAACGATGCCCAAGACCCCACCGAGCACCAGGTAGAGAGCGGTGGCACTACCTATGCGGGCGAGTCCCGAGAATATGTCCTCGCCCAGGCCCGGGCCTGCCACGGCGGCCGCGATGGCGGCGATGCCGAGCAGTATCAGGGTGGAGACGCGGATCCCCGCCAGTATCACCGGCGCGGCGAGCGGCAGCTCGATGCGGAACAGGCGCTGCCTGCGGCTGAGCCCCATGCCCTGCGCGGAGTCGGTGACGGCGGGATCAACTCCACGCAAGCCGGTGATCGTGTTACGCAGAACGGGAAGGACGCCATAGGCGGTCAGTGCGACGATCGACGGACCCCACCCCAACCCCAAGAACGGCAAGAGGATGCCGAAGAGAGCATAGGAAGGGATCGTCAGCATGGTCCCTGCGATGGCGAGCGATATGTTGGCGTAGTTGGGGCCTCGCCTTCTTTGATAGGTGAGACAACCGACGGTTAGACCGATGAGCGTGGCGAGGAAGACGGAGACACCGACCACGGTGGCGTGCTCGGCCGTCTTCTCGAGCAGATGGTCGCGCGTGAACGAGAGATAGGTGATAAAGCCGTCCATCTATGACTCCGGCCCCGAATCCCGCATGTGCCCCCGGCCGAGATTCTCCGATCGATGACGATCGGGAGGCTGAGCAGTTACCGGTTCTCCTCTCGACCACGCACAGTCTAGCAAGCTCAACCCGCATAAGAGCGGCACATTGTGAGTTGCTCTTTGAGCAACAATCCTTCTCGGTTCTGGAACCTCAGGTAATGCTCACCGATTGGCTTCAGATCAGATACCGGCGCGTTGTAAGCCCCGCGACCGACCGGAGCCCCAGTCGACCAGATGTGAGAGTGCAGCGGCCGCCGCCATGACCTTCTTTCCGGTGGGCACAAGCCTGTCTTCGAAGCGAAACTTCGGCGCAGAAACGTCGACCGCCGCGACGATCCGCCCTCTGGCGTCCCTGACTGGGGCCGCTACGGCCACAAGACCTGGTTCCAACTCTTCGTCCACCTCGGTGAAGCCGCGAGCGCGCGCGTGCACGATGCGCTCGTGAAGCTCTGCGATGTCGCGCGGTGAGCGAGGACCGGCGCGACCGAGGCGACGTTGCGGCCATATCGAGCGCAAGCCCTCGATGTCATGGTCGAGCAAGAGCGCGCGGCCTGAAGAGGTGCAGTAAGCGGGAACCGTTCGACCCACCCAACCCACCGCCTGCACAGCTTGCGCAGAAGGCCTCGACAGAACGGTTAGGACTTCGCTTCCCTGCAGGACCGAAAGATGGGCGCCTTCGCCGAGATCGCTCACCAGTCGAGCGAGCAGGGGGCCGGCCGCCTCGAGGAGACGCTGATCACCGGCGTGTGCGGCGAGAGCCAGCAGATGCCAGCCGAGCCGGTACGCGAGAGTTGAGGGATCACGATCGACCAGTCCGAGCTCCGCCAGCGTCTTCAGCGTCCGAGAGATCTGGCTCTTCTCGCGTCCCGTCACGACGGTCGCTTGGGTCACCGTGAGACCCCCAGCGGCCGCCGCCTCCTCCGAGCCGAGGGCAAGCAGAACGGCGAGACCCCGGCGCAGACTCGTTCTCATCTCGCCGGACATGGCCTACATCGTAACGGCAGTGGATCCGGGAGCAACTACGGTTGCGCCCATAGCAACAGGGCAGCGAGACCGGAGGCCGGGGGTGTCGGAGGACTGCGCAGGGTTAAAGGCTGTTGCGGAAGGCGACGTTGTGCTCGCGCAGGCTTGCATCGGTCCCGAGGAACGCGTGCTTCGACATGTCCGGCGAGTAGCGGCTCGCCTCCGGAGTACGCCCGAGGGCTTCCGCCATGCTTCGGATGTGGTGGGGCGCGGCGCCACAGCAGACCCCGAAATAGCTGACCCCGAGTTGCTGTGCTTTCTTCGTGAAGCCCGCGATCTCGTATCTGCTGCACGTGAACGGATCGAGCGCGGTGGGAAACGGCGTCTGCCCGGGCAGGTGACCGCCGGTGGGATCTCTGAGCGACTGGAAGGTCGGTTCGGCGGCATGCGTTCGATAGGGCACCGGGAGGGCGGCGACGTAGGCGCTCACCCGTGGAGCGATCCCTTCGAGAAGAGGAAGCATGGTCTCCGGTCCCCGGATGCAGTTGAGCCCTACGACGTCGGCGCCTGCCTCGGACAGACGGCTGCACGCATCGACGACCGTCCATCCCTCACGCGTCGTCCCGGCCCGATGTATGGCAAGCGTCATGACGGAAGGAAGCTCTGCGGAGGTGATCACGTCGAGGGCCTCCAGCGCCTCATCGGCGTAACTGAAGGTCTCGCCGATGACGAGGTCGGCGCCGGCATCGACCGCCCACTCCACCTGCTCCTCGAACATCTTCCGTACTCGGTGATGGCTTTTCCGATCGCCCGGCTCCCACACGTTCGTGTTGCAGATGTTGCCGGCAAAGAGGGTCCCCGTAGCGTGCGCAACGTCGCGAGCGAGCGAGAGCGCGGTGCGGTTGAGGTCTTCGAGCATCTCCTCCTTGCCGATCAACCGAAGCTTCTCGCGATGGCCGTAGTACGTGAAGGCCTCGACAACATCTGAGCCGGAGTGCACGAACTGTTGATGTAGCAGTGTCACTTGTTCGGGATGGTCGAGGACGACCTCGGGCACGAACGCACCGGCCTGGAGGTATCCGCGCTGCTCGAGCTCGAACAGGTAGCCCTCCGCGCAGATCACCGGCCCCGCCGCGAGCTGTTCGCGAAGCCCGCCTCCTTCAGCAGTTGATCTCGTCAAACGGACCCATCCTTCCCACGGATCAAGACGTCACGCCTGCCCGCCGCTTGCGGATGCTCACCACGACGATAGAGCCACCGGCTATCCGTTGCGCCATCCAACCCACTAGCTCCACGGGAACGGCGAGCTGCTCGTCGGATGGAGGCGGCCGCTCTCGTAGCGAGAGAAGCGGAAAGGTTCCAGGAGCACCTGTGGCTCGCCGAGGATCTCCTTGGCCGCAAGAGCACCCACTCCGATCATCTTGTAGCCGTGGTTGGAGTCGGCGATGACGTACGCGTTGTCGTGGAACACGTCGAAGACGGGGAAGCTATCGGGGGTGAAACATCCGATGCCACCCGACGGCTCCTTCGAGAACAGCTCCGCTTTGCCCTCGAAGCGCTTGTGGCAGTGAGCCAGGGCCGCCGTCCACATGTGCGCGAAATCTTCGCCGACCACGAAGTCGGGACTTGCCGGTCCGTAGGGATCGACCGCCACCTCTTCGGCCGGGCGGTCCACGACATATGGGGTCGTTCCCCCTTGCACTCCGCCGAAGTTGAAGTCTGGCTTGTAATAGATGCCCCATAGCTTGTCGGTGACCACGGAGCCATCGTCGTCCAGGAGTAGCGCGTCGGTGTCGACATGGATGACCGGGGGCATCCGGCCGCGGTTGTCCATGAGCGACCCTGGGTCGACCCCGAGTGTGCCTTCCTGCAGCAACCAGTAGGTCCACATGTCCCGGTCTTGGTACAGCTTTCCGTCGGGTCCCTTGACGGAGATCTTCTCCGGCAGCTCCAGCATCGCCCAGAGATCTCGGATCCACGGTCCGACCGCAACGATGAGGTAGTCACACGCGATCGTCCCGGTCTCCGTTTCGACCCCAGATATCGCGCCGCCGCTCGTCGCCAAACCGGTGACTCTCGCGCCTGCGAGGATCCGAACACCCTCGGTGCGCGCCTTGTCCGCCAGACCTCGCATGGACGCCTTGTTGTTGGCGTACCCGCCGCGGTGCTCGTGCAGCACGCTGGTGATGCCCCGTGCCTGCCAGTCGAAGAAGACGCTTTCCATGTAGGTCGTGCACTCGTCTGCCCCCTCGACGAAGGTCGAGGGATAGCCGATCGCCTTCTGCTCCTCGTAGATCTGCGTGACGTCGGCGTGCATCAACTCCGGCGAGATCTGCATGTAACCGACGGGATGGTACGAGAACGCTTGCGGGTCCGACTCCCATACGGCCACCGAATGAGCCATCAGCTCGCGCATCGCCGGCTGGAAGTAGTTGTTGCGGATCACCCCGCAGGCGATCCCGGAGGCGCCGGCTGCAACGTCAGACTTGTCGAGAACGACGACGTCGCGCCCGTCGCCTTTGTGTCGGGCCTTGAGCTCTTTGGCGAGATGCCACGCCGTCGAGAGACCGTGGACGCCCGCTCCGACGACAACATATCTGGCGCTTGCAGAGGTCATCATCGTTCATCCCTTCAGAGGCCGGGATCCGTCGTTTCACAACGGGCAACGGCATTGCCCGTTGATGTGTACCCTACGCCGCATGGTGCCGTCCTCCCAACACCCCACCCGCCTCGTCGGCTCGGTCGAGCGGGCCGTTGCGGTGCTGGAGACGCTCGCCGCTTCGGATCGCGATCTGGGAACGAACGAGATCGCGCGCCGTACCGGCATCAACCCAAGCACGGTGTCGCGTCTGCTTGCGACGCTCGGGGCCAGAGGACTGGTGAGCCATGTCACCGAGACCGGGCGTTACCGCCCCGGATTGGGCTTGCTGCAGCTCGGCAACGCTGCGCTGGCCCGGCTCGACCTGCGGTCCGCCGCCCGTCCGTACCTCGCGCGCTTGGTGGCGGCCACCGGGGAAACGGCGACGCTCTCGGTGCCCGACGAGAGGGAGGCCGTGACCGTGGACTTCGTCCAGGGCGAGTCCTCCGTGCAGAGCATCGCCAGGGTCGGCAGGCCCAGCGTGGCGCACGCCACCGCCGTGGGGAAGGTGCTGCTGGCTCACGGCGGCGAACTGCCGCGCGGGAAGCTGTGCCGCTACACGGAGCGCACGATCATCGACCGCTCACGGCTCGCCGCAGAGGCCGAGCGCGCCCGCCGGCGAGGATGGGCCGAGGCCATCGGCGAGCGCGAGAGCGACCTCAACGCCATCGCCGCCCCGGTCACGGGCGCGCGGTCTGAGCTTCTGGCCGTGCTCGGCATACAAGGACCTGCCGGACGACTCAAGGCTGCGACGATCCGTACGGCGGTGCCGGTGCTGTTGAGTTGTGCCCGGAGCTTGTCCGCCGACCTGAGTGGGACCCCGTCGCCCACGGTCGAGCCGTCCGGGTCCTCTGAAGGGGCCACGGGTTGAGGTCATCGTCGGCCCGAAGGGGAGGCAGACCGGCGCGCTACTCCGCCTTGGACCTCGTTCGCCACGGCATCTCGGGCGATGGCTGGCCGCGTGCTTGGAACCACCACGAACCGAAGCGTGCCTACGACGTGGTCGTGGTCGGTGGCGGCGTACACGGACTTGCGACCGCTTACTACCTTGCCGCCCGCCATGGCATCTCCCAAGTCGCCGTGCTGGAGAAGAGCTACATGGGCAGCGGCGGCTCCGGGCGCAACACTGCGATCATCCGCTCGAACTACCTCACGCCGGACGGGGTCCGCTTCTACGACCGTTCGGTAAAGCTGTACGAAGCTTTGTCCGCAGAGCTCAACTTCAACGTGATGTTCTCTCAGAGGGGTCACCTCACTCTCGCCCACAACGACAGCTCATTGCGCACCATGAGATGGCGCGCCGAGGTCAACAAGCTCGAGGGCATCGACTCTGAGGTCATCGGGCCGGAGGAGATAAAGACGCTGGTGCCCTACCTCGACACCTCCGATGACACCCGCTATCCGATCCTGGGCGCGCTCTACCACCCTCCGGGCGGGATCATCCGCCATGACGCCGTGGTCTGGGGCTACGCGCGCGGCGCCGACGCCCGCGGCGTGCACATCCATCAGAACACCGAGGTCGTCGGCGTCGATGTCGCAGGGGGCAGGGTGACCGGGGTCAGGACCAACAGGGGAGCGATCTCGACGCCGGTCGTGGTCAACGCCACGGCGGGGGGGGCGACATCGATCTCGGACATGGCGGGGGTGAGCATGCCCATCACGACCTCGCCCCTGCAGGCCGCGGTGACGGAGCCGGTGAAGCCCTTCCTCGAGGCCGTCGTCGTTTCGGGGAGCCTGCACGTCTACATGAGCCAGACCGATCGCGGCGAGCTCGTCTTCGGCTCCGCCGTCGACCCGTTCCCCTCTTACTCCACGCGCGGCTCGCTGGACTTCATCGAGGGACTGGCCGCGCATGTCCTGGAGCTGATGCCGTCGCTCGCCAAGATGCGGGTGCTGCGGCAGTGGGCAGGGCTGTGCGACATGACCCCCGACTACTCACCGATCATGGGGACGACGCCGGTGGATGGCTTCCTGCTGGACGTCGGCTGGGGCACCTACGGCTTCAAGGCCGGCCCGGTGTCGGGTGAAAACATGGCGCAGCTCATAGCCGATGGGGAGACGCCGGAGCTCATCGCGGGTTTCTCACTCGACCGCTTCGAGAGGGGCGAGTTGCTGGGCGAGAAGGGGGCAGCGTCCGTTGGGCACTAAGGGAGGCGGCGCGCCGTGATCCTCATCCCGTGTCCTCACTGCGGTCCCCGCAACGCCTCCGAGTTTCGCTACGTCGGCGAAGCCACTCCTCGGCCTGATCCGCGCACGGTCACGCCCGAGGAATGGCGACGCTATCTCTATTTCCGTCGCAATCCCGCCGGTTGGACGACCGAGAGCTGGTTCCACGTCGCCGGCTGCAGGCGGTATCTGGTGTTGGAGCGCCACCGGGAGACCAACGAGGTGCGCGCGCCGCGCCCTCCGTCGGCTAGTACGCGCGGCGAGCAGCAGCTCCACGAGATGCAAGGGGCCGCCTCGACCCCTGCGGAGGGAAGCGAGTGATGATGCGGGCGGGCGCGGCCACGATGAGGCTCACCCCTCAGCCGGGCGAGGTCATAGACCGCACGAGGTCCCTGCGGTTCACATGGGACGGCAGCGAGTATCTCGCCTACCACGGAGACACGATCACCTCGGCTCTGGCCGCGTCGGGGGAGCGGGTCTTCTCCCGCTCCTTCAAGCTGCACCGTCCGCGCGGGATCCTGACCACCGACCACCTCGACCCTGGGTGCCTGGTCCAGGTGGGCGACGAGCCGAACGTGCGGGGGTCGCATCGCCGGGTGGAGGACGGGATCGAGGTGCGTCCCCAGAACGCGTGGCCGTCGCTACGCTTCGATGTGAAGTCGGCCAACCGAGCGGCCGGGCGCTTCCTCTCGGCCGGTTTCTACTACAAGACCTTCATGAAGCCGCAGCGCCTCTGGCCCGCCTACGAGAAGGTCCTCCGGCGCTTCTCCGCCGGCGGTGTCGTGGGCCGGGAGCCGCCGCGCGACACCTTCGACAAGCGCTACGCCCATCCCGACGTCGTGGTCGCCGGGGGTGGGCCGGCGGGGATGGCCGCGGCCGTGGCGGCCGCCGGCGCCGGAGCGCAGGTGATGTTGGTGGAGGCAGAACCCCAGCTCGGGGGTCATCTCCGGTGGGGAGATGAGGCCGAGCTCGCCGCTCTTGCGGACCTGCGTCGTGCGGTGACCGGCTGCGACGGCATCGAGGTCGTGACCGACTCCGTCGTCGCCGGCCGCTACGACGGCAACTGGCTCGCGATCCTGCAACGGGGCGTCCCCGGCGTGACCGAGCGGCTCATCAAGGCGAGGGCCAAGTCTCTCATCGCCGCTCCGGGACTGATCGAGCGTCCCTATGTCTTCAGCGGGAACGACATCCCAGGTGTGCTCCTCTCGACCGCCGTGCGCCGCCTCATCAACCTTTGGGCGGTGAAGCCGGGGCAACGAGCCGTGGTGCTGAGCGCGAACGCGAGCGGCGATGCGGCGGTGACCGATCTCGAGAGAGCAGGAGTCGAGGTCGCCCGTGTCGAAGACGTCCGCACGGGGGGCGACGTGGTACGGGCCACGGGCGGTCGCACTCTGAGGTCGGTCGAGTGCGGCGATGGAAGCACCGTCGGATGCGACCTGCTCGTCGTGGCCGTGGGCTGGACCGCGCCGACCTCGCTGCTCAACATGGCAGGCGATCGGCCCGTCTACGACGAGCGAGCCGCTCGCTTCTTTCCCGGGCGGCTCCCGGAGGACGTTCTCGCCGCCGGGGGCATCACGGGCGACGGCACCCTCGATGACCTCGTCGACCATGCCGGTGCGGTCGGGCGCGCAGCGGCAGGTCGCGCCCACGACGGCGCCGTGGCGCGGGGGAGCGGCGCGCCTCAGGCGCCACCGGCGCGATCGCTGGATGCCACGCCGAGCCCGCTCTCCCTTGAGGTCATCCCCGAGCTACCGATCGAGCCGCATCCCGCCCGCTTCAAAGGCCGCACCCACGGCATCGTCGACTTCTCCGAAGACGTTTCCTCGAAGGAGCTCGAGCAGGCGGTGGCCGAGGGGTACGACTCGATCGAGCTGGTGAAGCGCTACACGACCGCCACCATGGGTTCGTCCCAGGGCAAGCTCGAGACCGTCAACGCGGTGGCGGTCGTAGCCGAGGCCACGGGCAGCAGCATCGCAGAGACCGGCACGACGGTATGGCGCCCGCCGTACGGTCCCATGACACTCGGCGCGCTTGCGGGCCGCACCCTCGAGCCGGTCAGGTATTCCCCCATGCAGTCGTGGCACGAGCGCAGCGGCGCCGCACCACTGGTGGCGGGACAGTGGATCCGACCCGATCACTACGGCGATCCGGCTGCCGAGGCGCGGAACGTTCGCACGAACGTCGGCCTCATCGACGTAACGCCGCTCGGCAAGTTCGACCTCCAGGGACCCGACGTTTCCAGGTTGCTCGAGCAGGTCTACGTGAACAAGTGGTCGAAGCTCGAGGTGGGCTCCGTGCGTTACGGGGTCATGTGCGCCGAGGACGGCGTCATTCTGGACGACGGCGTCACCGGCAGGCTCGCGACGGACCACTACCTCATGACCGCGACGTCCTCGGGGGCGGACACGGTGTGGGAATGGCTCGAGAGCTGGCTGCAGACGGAGCATCCCGAGTGGCGGGTGCACGTCACACCGGTCACCTCCGACTTCGCCAGCGTCAACGTCGCCGGTCCTCGGTCGCGGGAGCTGCTGCAACGGGTCGTCGAGGGTGTCGATCTCTCGCCCGAGGCATTCCCTTACATGCGGGTTCGGGCGGGACGCATCGCCGGCGTGGACGACTGCCTGATGTGGCGTATCGGATTCACCGGCGAGCTCAGCTACGAGATCCACGTTCCTGCCTCCTACGGACTGCACGTATGGGGGGCGTTGATGGAACGCGGCGCCGATCTGGGGGTGGGCCCGTTCGGTGTCGAGGCTCAGCGCATCCTGCGTCTCGAGAAGGGACATCTGATCGTGGGCCAGGACACGGACGGCCTCACGCGCGCGCTGTCCGCCGAGCTCTCATGGGCGGTCAAGCTCGACAAGGTCGACTTCGCCGGCAAGCCCGAGCTCGTCTGGCAGAGCCGGCGCAGCGACTGGCCCAGGCTCGTGGCCCTTCAGCCCCTGGATCGCTCGGTCCTTCCACCCGAGGGCAGCCAGATCGTCCAGGGCGGCGTTATCGCCGGCCGGATCACGTCAAGCCGGATGTCCCCGGCACTCGAGCGCACGATCTGCCTGGGTCTCGTTGCTCCCGGTCTCGCCGCACCGGAGACGAGCGTCAGCATCGTGCTGCCCGATGGAGGCCGAGCGGTCGCCTCGGTCATGCCACAGCTGGCCCACCTCGACCCAGAGGGGAAGCGTCTTCGTGGCTGATGCGCAGCCGGTGGCGCGCAGCCCGATCGCGCCGGTTCGCCCCGTGGCGGTGGTCGGGGGTTGGGAGGTCTCCACTCGCCGCACTCGGGCCGGGCTCACGGCGACCGACTGCACGCCGCTCGCCAAGGTGTTGGTCCGGGCAGCCGCGGACGGTCCGGTCGCGCGCCGGCTGAACGTCCCACCGGGCCGAGCGGCACGCAGGGACGGGGTGCTGGTGACCGGCTCGGGACCCGAGGAGTGGATGTTGTACGCCGCCCCGGGAACGGCCACGGGCCTGGCCGAGAGCCTCCGCGCCGGCGCCGGCGCGGAGCAGCTCAGTAGTGTGCTCGATGCGACGCACGGCCGCGCTCTGCTGCGCCTCACGGGCGAAGCAGCGGCGGACCTGGTGGCGAAGCTGTGCTCCATCGATCTCCGTGACGCCGTTACGCCCGATGGGGCCGCGTTCCGCAGCTCGGTCGCCAAGGTCGTCGCCGACGTGGTGCGAGACGACCGCCCATCGGCTCCGTCCTACCTCTTGGGCTGCGAGCGATCTCTCGGCGGCTACCTCTTCGGCGCGCTGCTGGACGCCGGTTCCGAGTTCGGCATCGAGACGGAGGGATTCGTTCCTCCAGGCCTATGAGAGCCGTGTGGAGATCGCCGATCCCTCACGTCTTCGGCGTCTCCTTGCGCGGGTCGATGAACGGTTTTCCGACCACGATCGCCCGGTGATCGCCCTTCGCCGATCGGACCGTTAGCTTGGTGCCGAGCTCGGTCATCTCGACCGGGACCAAGGCGTAACCGATGTTCCTCTCCAGCCTGGGCGAATAGAACACGGATGAAACCTGACCGACGAGATCATCGTCGTCGACAACGGCAAGATAGTCTTCGATGTAACCGATGATCGGATCCCCCTCGAGCTCGATCCCCACCACCTTGCGCTTCACACCCTCGTTCGCGATCCGGGTAAGCGCTTCTTTGCCGATGAAATCTGCTTCCTTGCCGAGGTTCACGGTGTAGTCGAGCCCGACCTCGTATGGGTTCAGGAAGCCGTAGTCGTTGAGACGGTTGTTGTCGACCGCGATGTCTGAGCCGTAGCTCAAGATCCCGGCTTCAACCCGCCGGATCTGGCATGGTCCGATGACTGCGATGCCATGCGGCGCCCCGGCCTCGAGCACCTTGTCCCACAGCTTCTGAGCGTCGCGACTTGCGTTGCGCAAGTAGATCTCGTATCCCACTTCTCCGGTGTATCCGGTGCGGGATATGACGACGTCGAGTCCGTCGAGCTGGAACTCATCCATCCAGTAGTAGCGCAGATCGAGAACCTTCTGCCCGAAGAGATCGACCATCGTGTCTTTGGACTTGGGCCCCTGGATCTGCACCGGAGCAACATCTGGTTCCTTGATCTGCACGTTGAGCCCCGACGCGCTGGCCACTCCTTTCGCCCACAACAACACGTCACCGTCGGCAACGGAAAGCCAGAAGTGGTTCTCTCCGAGCCGCAGCAGCACCGGGTTGTTGATGATGCCGCCGTCCTCGTCGGTGATGAGGACGAACTTGCATTGTTTGACCGCGCACTTGGTCAGGTCCCGAGGCGTGAGCATGTTCGTAAGAGTGAAGGCGTCCGGTCCGGTGATCTCGACCTGACGCTCCACTCCGACGTCCCAGAGCGTGACGTCGTTGACGAGCTTCCAGTACTCGGCGATGGGGTCGTCGTAGTGGCGCGGATGGTACATGCGATTGCAGACCGTGTACGACTGCACCCCGTGGCGTCGTGATGCATAGAAGTAGGGGGACTTCCGGATCCTGGTGTAGAGGTGCACCTTGGGAACGTCGTAGGGAACTCGCACTTGTCCTCTCCTGAGCCGTCGAATTCAAGCGTCAACGCCTATCACTTGGTGGCTCTCTGTGCAACCGTGGTTGTTCCATATGCAACCGCGTCCTCGGGTCCCGGCTCATTGCTCGAGGATGGATACTGACTGCCGTGAGTCTCTCGAGCCACCACTAGGGGTCGCGTTGCGCATCGCTCTGGCCCAGATCGATTGCTTGTTGGGAGAGCTCGACAAGAACTTCGCTCGGGCGGCCGAAGTGGTCACCGACGCAAGTGACAGGGGCGCCGACGTGGTCGTCTTCCCCGAGCTCAATCTGACCGGCTACTCGCTCGGGCGCATCGGACACGACGTCTTTCTGGAACCCGAGGATCAGCGCTTCCGCACGTTCGCTGCGCAGTCGCCCAACGTCGGCAGCGTGCTCGGGTTCCTCGAGGGAAGCCCATTACGCACCTACAACAGTGCGGCTTACATAGAAGGTGGCGGCGTCGCGCACCTGCATCGCAAGCTGTATCTACCGACCTACGGAGTGTTCGAGGAAAGGAAGTACTTCAGCCCCGGACAAGCGATGCGAGCCTTCGCCGGTCCGGGCGGACGCATGGCGGTTCTGATCTGCAACGACGCCTGGCAGCCGCTCCTGCCCTTCCTCAGCGTGCAGGACGGCGCCGAGGTGCTTCTCGTGCCCGCCAACAGTGCCTTGAACGACGTTCCGGGGATGCGGGACATCGAGAGTCAGTGGCGGGAGATCGTTCGCTTCTACGCGGTGATGCTTCAGTGTTACGTGGTCTTCGTCAATCGCGTTGGTTCCGAGGGAGAACTCGAGTTCTGGGGCGGCTCGCATGTGGTGGATCCCTCTGGAGAAGTGGTTGTGGAAGCTCCCCGCCACCAGGAAAGCGTGCCCATCGTCGACATCGACGTGTCCCTCGTGAGACGCACGCGATGGCAGCTGCCCCTCGTAAAGGAAGCTCGACTGGGGCTGCTCTACAGAGAGCTCGACCGCCTCATCCACGAAGGCGGCGACCTCTAGCAGTCCTTGCGCATCCTGCTTCGACTGGGATCATGCTCGGGGCGGGAGAGTTCGTTCCTTCGGTCACCTTAGCGGGTTGAGAAAGGGGGGAAGGGAAGCAGATCCGCCTTTGCGGACGGCGCCCGGATCAACTATGCCTGCAAGGACGCGTCTCGGTTGGCTCGCGGTGATGGCGACGGTCGTCATCGCCGGGGGCGTATACGTCGCAGGTCTTTCGGCCTCGAATGATGGTGACGCCGGGCCTCCCCTTCCCGCATTGGACGCGGCGGCGAGGAGCTTCGAGTCCAACGACCCCATCGAGCGCGGATGCGCTCTCGAGCGCAGGTACCTGGTCCGGATATGGCGTGGTGCCCATGAAGGTCGAAGCGTCGACCTGACCGTGGTGCCGCAGGAACCCAACTACCTCGGTAGCTTCAGTGTCGGGAGTCATGCCGGGCCGTGGGACTACGTCCAGAGGGTGCCGCTCGTGTTCTACGGACCGGGACGGATCCGCCCGCTCGGCCGGATCGAGGTGCCGGCGACGACGGCGGACGTATACGCAACGGTCGGCCGCCTCTTGAACGTGGGCCTGAAGGGGCGTGACGGCGTCGCACGGTCGGGCATCCTCAGGAAGGCACGCGCGGGAGTGCCCAAGCTCGTCCTCACCGTCGTGTGGGACGGAGTCGGACGCAACGTCCTCAGGCGCTGGCCGCAACGATGGCCGGTGCTAGACCGCATGGAAAGGAAGGGTGCATCGTTCCTCAACGCGACCGTCGGCTCTTCTCCGTCCGTGACACCCCCGGTGCACTCAACGCTCGGCACAGGAACATTCCCCCGGAAAAGTGGTGTGACGCAGACCTACCAACGCAACGAGGAAGGCCAGATCATTGAAGTCTTCGCGAGAGGCGATCCGTCCGTACTCGAGCGGACGACTTATGCGGATGATATCGATGCTGCTTATGGGAACGAGCCCAAGGTAGGGCTGCTCGCATGGGTTACGTGGCATCTCGGCATGCTCGGCCACGGTGATTCCATCCCCGGAGGAGATGCGGACGAGGCGCTCCTCGTCGGCCGGGGAGGATCGGCCTTCCCGCGCGCGGAGAGCCCCTACGTAGCGCCTCCGTACAGAGGTGACTTCTCCATCCTCGAGGATAGGGCGGCGGAGCTCGATCGCGCCGACGGGCAACTCGATGGGATGTGGTTGGGAAACGACGTCCTCGGGAAGCCGGCCAATCCGGCATGGATGAACTATGAGGGGGATGTCCTCCTCGAGATGCTCGAGCGAGGTGGGTACGGGAAGGATGAGGTACCGGATCTTCTGTTCACGAACTTCAAGGCCACGGACCTCGTCGGCCACTACCACTCCATGGACTCGCGCGAGATGGCCGATACCCTCCGTGCGCAAGATGAGCAGCTCGGTCGCATCGTCGATTATCTGGACCGAGAGATCGGCGACTACGTTGTGATCGTCACGTCCGATCACGGACACACGCCCTCATACAAGAGGACCGGAGCGTGGCCGATAAGCAACAATGAGCTGAGTTCGGATCTAGCGCGTCATTTCGGGGCCCCGGCGAACGAGGAACTCGTGCAGACGACGAACTCAGGTCTCCTCTTCTTCCGGAAGACGATGAGAAAGTACGGTGTCTCGGGCGAGGACATGGCGGTCTTCCTCAACGACGCCACGATCAGGGACAACTGGGCCGAGAAGGAGCTGCCGGAAGGCTACGAGGATCGTGGCGCAGAGAACCTCTTCTCCGCCGCCTTCCTCCGGTCTCAAACGGACGACATCATGAGATGCGCATTCGGTTCCGCCAAGCCCCCGCGCGACGTCTCATCGTAGCGTCACTTATGGTTACTTACCGACGATCGGCCGACACGTGAACGGTGCTCCCTCGAGCGTCTGGAACCTGGGAGGCGACATGAAGCTGGAAGGCATCCATCACATAACTGCGATCACCGGCGATGCACCTCAGAACGTGCGCTTCTACGCCGGTACCCTGGGGCTCAGGCTGGTGAAGAAGTCGGTGAACCAGGACGTTCCGACCATCTATCACCTTTTCTACGCGGACGAGGTTGGTGGTGCGGGCTCCGACATCACATTCTTCGAGTACCCAGGTGCTCCGAAGGGTCGAGTGGGCGCCGGAATGGTCCATCGCATCACGTGGCGCGTCGGGTCCGAGAAGGCTCTCGGATTCTGGGAGGAGCGTCTCGCGTCACACGGCTTCGGGTCCGCGCACGTGGACGGGCGCCTGCGCTTCGAGGACCCCGAGGGACTCGATCTCGAGCTCGCGGTCGTGAACACCACCGACGAGCCGCTGCGAGCCCGTCATCCCGAGGTGCCGGAGGAGTACGCGCTGCTCGGATTCGAGGGCGTGCGCGCCTATACGGAGGACCCTTCGGCCAGTGCGGACCTGCTGAGCTCGACCCTGAACTTCGTGCCCGATCCGGCCCCTTCGTGGACGGTTCGGGGGGAACGCCGTGGCTCGACCTACGTCTACGACGAAGCCCCGGCGGCTCCCGGCGTGCAGGGCGCCGGCACCGTCCACCACGTGGCCTGGGCCTGTCCCGTCGAGGAGCACGGGGATTGGCGCGTCCGCGTCGCGGCCGCCGGGGCCGACATAACGCCCATCATCGATCGCTATTACTTCAAGTCGATCTACTTCCGCGAACCCTCTGGTGTCCTCTTCGAGATCGCAACCTTGGGCCCGGGATTCGGTGTCGACGAGCCCCTCGGGACGCTGGGCGAGGCGCTCGCATTGCCTCCCAACTACCGGCACCTGCGCGACGAGCTGGAGAAGGAGCTGACGCCGCTGCCCGATCCGCGCGCCGAGACGCTCACTCGCCAGCGTAAGTAGCGTCGGGGTCGCGCCCTCGTGGCCGTGGTTCAAGAGGACGCCATGAGCCTCGAACCCGCTCTGTGGCGCTGAGGTGAAGGACATCGCAGCCGTGTTCCACACGATCCCGGAACTCTTCGATGCCGCGCTGGAACGATCACCCTCCAAGACGTGGCTTAGTTACGCCGACTCCAACTTCTCCTTCGAGCGTGCTCACGAACGCATAGCAGCCATGGCCTTCGCTGCTGGGGAGCTGGGGGTCGTCCGGGGAACCTCGGTACTCGCCACGACTCGCAACTCCCCCGACTACCTCTTCGCGTGGCTCGCGCTGATGCGGCTCGGGGCGGTCTTCCTTCCGGTCAATCCGGCCGGCAGCCGGGCGGAGCTCTCGGGCTTCCTGGGACAGCTACGACCGCAGGCGGTCCTCACGGACGCGGGGCTACGTGCCGTGGTCGAGGAGAGCGTCGCCGATGTCGCACCGAACACGCGAGTCGTGCCGATCGAAGAGCTCGCCGCGGCTCCTCGTGCGGCGCCTCACCGATCGGTCGCGCGTCCGGACGACGTTGCCGTGATGATCCCGACGTCGGGTACGACCGGCCGCTCCAAGCTCGTCATGCAGACCCAACGTGCTTACGCGCTGGCCGGTGAGGGGTTCCCGTTCTGGTTGGGACTGACCGAAGAGGATCGCCTGATGACCTCTCTTCCTTTGTTCCACATCAACGCGCCTGCCTATTCGGTCCTGGGCTCGGTGGCGGCCGGCGCCGAGTTGGTCCTGCTTCCTCGTTTCTCCGGCAGCCGCTTCATCGATTGGTCGCGTCGCTACGGTGCTACCCAGTTCAACGCGATCGGTGCCATGCTCGAGATCCTCATGCGCCGGCCGGAGCAGGACGACGACGCGGACAACCCGGTGCGCCTTTGCTACACGGGACCATCGCCCGCCAAAGAGAGGCAACTCGAGATCGAGCGCCGCTTCGGATGGAAGATCGTCTGTGGCTATGCGCTTTCCGAGAGCCCCTACGGCCTCATCTGGAAGAAGGGCACGCGCCCGTTCGGCACCCTCGGAAGCCCAAGACAACACCCAACGCTGGGCGAGATCAATCGCGCACGCGTCGTCGACCACGGCAGGCCCGTCGGCACCGGAGAGGTGGGAGAGCTCGAGCTGCACAACCCTGCCGTGATGGTCGGCTACTACAACATGCCGGAGGAAACCGCGAAGGCGCTGTCCGACGGCTGGCTGAAGACCGGCGACCTCGTACAGGTCAACGACGACGACACCTATACGTTCGTTGGACGCAAGAAGGAGCTCATCCGGCGCCGGGGCGAGAACCTGGCCCCGCTCGAGGTAGAGACGGCACTCGAAGCGCATCCTGCGGTCATGGAGGCCGCCGTCGTCGGTGTTCCATCACCGCTGTCCGAGGAAGAGGTCAAGGCGTTCGTCGTGCTCGGCAAAGGCACCCCAGTGTCCTTCACGGAGCTGCGCGACTTCGTCGCGACGCGCCTGGCTCCCTTCAAGGTCCCGCGTTATCTCGAGGTCGTCGAGGAGCTTCCCCATACGCCCACCGGAAGGATCGCAAAGCACGAGCTCCCGCGCGAGCGCAGCGACGCGGAACACGATCTCGATCCTGAACCCGCAACGCCGGGCGGTGAGCCACGATGACCGGCGCGCCGGGAGGCGGCGAGTGGCTCCAGACCTCGGTCGGCTCCTCGACACCAGACTCGATATCCCTGCGTGGGCGCGACCTCGTCGCCGAGGTCATGGGCGAGATGTCGTTCGCAGAGGTCGCCTTCCTCTTGGCCGCCGGCCGCACCCCCTCGCAGGGCGAATCGAGACTGTTCAACGCCATCCTCGCCTCGCTCGCCGACCACGGCCTGACCCCGACGGCACTGGCGGCGCGGCTCACCTATACGGGCGCTCCCGAGGCGCTTCAGGGGGCCGTGGCGGCAGGGCTGCTGGGAGGTGGGAGCGTCTTCCTGGGCCCGGTGGAGGACACCGCCCGGTTCCTCGCAGAGGTCCTCGCGCAGGTGCCGGCCGGACGGCACTCGGACGACGCTGCGCTCGAGACGGCAGCCGCGGAGGCCGTGCGTAGCGCGATCGGCTCGGGTCGCCGGATCCCGGGGCTCGGGCATCCCATCCACAGGGAGACCGACCCACGCACGCCGAGGCTCTACGAGCTCGCACAGGACACGGGGCTCGTCGGCCCGCACCTACGCCTCCTGCGGTTCGTTGCCGCGGCGCACCGTGTCGAGAGCGGAAAGGACCTTCCCATCAACGGGGCAGGCGCGGCGGGCGCGGCGCTCGCGGACCTCGGGTTCCCCCCTTTACTGGCGCGCGGGTTCGCGCTGCTGGCGCGCACCGCGGGCCTCATCGGCCATCTTGCCGAAGAGTCGGAGCGTCCTATCGGGATGCGCTTGTGGAAAGAGGTGGATAGACGCGCCGCGGCCGCGGGGGAGAGGGACCCGGATGGCGCCACCTCCTGAGCCTCTATCAAACGCGTCCTTCGGTGTCCGCGCTCCCTCTCGATGGCTTCCGCTGCCCAGCTCGGTCTTCGGCCGGGGTCGTCGGCCTGCAGAGGCCGACGGCTCGGGCATAGGCGGCCTCATCACCGGCGCCGCCCCACTTCCGGCCGATCTTGAAGTCCACCTCCCCCAGCACGATCCCACCCGAGCACTCGTAGAGCTCGCCGACGTTGCCGAGGTCGATGCCGCTGCCGACCAGCACCGGTAGTTCGACGGCTTGGCTTACCAGCGCCAAGGTCTCCGACGAGGGTGGGTCGGGACTTCGTCGCCCGGAGACGATCACCGCATCCACTCCGCCACGTTCGGCCAGATCCTTCGCCGCGTCCTCAATGGGCACGTTGAATAGTGGAGAGGCATGCTTCACGTGAACATCGCCAAGGACACTGATCCCCGGGTTCAGGGATCGCCGCAGCCGGGCGAGTTCGGCGGCGCAACCCTGGATGATGCCCTGGTCCGTGACGTAGGCGCCGATGACGACGTTGCAGCGGATGAACTCGGCCCCGGCGGCGTGGGCGATCGAGAGAGCCGCCTCGCAGCAGTTGCGCAGGACGTTCACCCCGACCCTCATCCTGGTGTGAGTCCTGACCTCTCTCACGATGGTGGCCATCGCAGCGACGGTTATGGGAGGCACCCTCTGTCGGAAGAAGGGAGAGTCGCCGGCGTTTTCGACGATGACTCCGTCGAGACCGGAGGACTCGAGCTTCCTCGTCTCGGAGAGGGCGAACCCGATGAGCGCCTCCATCGTGGCGTCATTGCGCGGCGCTCCTGGGAGCGCGGGCATATGGATCATGCCGATGATCGGCTTGGTCTCGAAGAGCCCGGCGCCGGCCGAACCCATACCCATAGACGCCCCACTCCCAGTGACCGATGCGGGGACGACGGGGGCCGGAGCCGCGCTAGGCGGACGAAGTGGGGATGGCGGCTCCGGCCCCCGATGCTCCGACATTGGCAGACAATGTCATCGCCTCCTCTTCGCTCCTCGCTGGCGACATCTTACTGCCGACGGATCATTTCTGGGCGCGCTCTCGCGCGGAGTGGCAACGATCTATGTGTTCCGCGTGAACGGCGCGCCCGAATAGCGCGATCAGCGCCGGGACCAAGAACGAACGATGAACGTGTCGATCAGCACACCCGCGGCGAGCGCGAACGCGATCTGCCCGAAGGAGTCGAGCGGCACCAGGGCAAGGAAGGCGAAGCTCGATGCGAGCGTTACCGGGTGGAACGGCAAACGCTCCGCGACGGCTTGCTTGACGGCTGTTGCGCGCGCTGCATCTGCATCAATCCTGCGCATCTGTTGAGCGCGCGCGGAGGAGCCCCAGGGCGCCCGCGGACGCGGCAAGCACAGCGGCCACCGAGCGGCCATGCCGGGCGACCCAGAGCTGGATGCTGCGATCCTTGGCCCTGTCGTCGAAGCGACCGTGCGCACCCATGTCCCGGTCCTGATCGAGCGGGCGCTCGAGGTTGTCGTGCCGCTCCGGGGGCACGGGCTCGTTCGTCTGCTGTGCGCGGTAGCCGGTGCGAGCGAGATAAAGGTCGAGCACCCCCGGCAGCACCTTGTTCCCAAGCCGGGTAAGGACGGTGGGCGCCCCCACGTTGAGCTCCCTCGGCCCACGTTCCGCAGCCCATGCGATCGCTCGTGCGGCGACTTCTGGTTGGTAGATTGGGGGAACCGGCTGCGCCCGGTTCGGAAGACGCGTGCGAACCCAGCCGAACTGAGGGGTGTTGAGCGCCGGGAGCTGCACCATCGAGACTCGGACGCGGCTGCGGTCGTGGAGGAGCTCGGCCCGAAGTGAATCTTGGAAGCCCTGGATCGCATGCTTGGCTGCGCAGTACGGCGCCTGCAGCGGTATCCCTCGGTATGCCAGGGCCGACCCGACCTGCACGATGGTCCCCGAGTTGCGCGGGAGCATGCGCTTGAGCGCGGCGAGCGTGCCGTAGACGACACCGAGGTAGGTAGCCTCGGTGACCCTGCGGAACTCATCAGGGGTTATCTCCGCCACGGGCCCAAACACCGACAGCATCGCGTTGTTCACCCACACGTCGGGAGGCCCGAGCTCGCTCTCGATGTGCGCCGCCGCGGCCTCGACATCGGCGGCGTTGGCGACGTCACAGGGAACGGTGACGACCTGTGAACCGAGCTGCGCAACGTCTCGTGCAGCGCCGGCAAGGCCTCCCTCACCCCGAGCGATCAAACCGAGCCGAGCTCCGCGTGCGGCGAACTCCCTGGCGGTGGCCCTACCCACACCTGCGCTTGCTCCGGTGATCACGACGACCTTCTCGTGGTTCATCTATCCATCCACCTCGATGTGTTTAGTGGCTGGGCGACATCAGCATTGCTATTCCCCTCAAAGGGCGTGGCGACCCAGACGCGGGTAACGGTCGCGTCACAGGCAGGTGGGCCCGCGAGGCGCGACGAGGGGCGTCCGACGAGCGGCTTTTTCGCGTTCTCGACACGCGTTGGTGACCGGATATCGTCCCCGCATGACCACCGTGTCTGCGCCGGACGTGAGGGAAGTGCTGCCGTGGAGTGAACTCGGCGCGGCGTGCCGTCATCTTGCAGAGGTCATCGCGGCCGATGACTATCGCCCGGATATCGTCCTGGCGATCGCGCGCGGAGGACTGTTCGTCGCGGGTGGACTCGGCTATGCGCTGTCCGTGAAGAACATCTATGTCATGAACGTGGAGTACTACACCGGGGTGGACGAGCGTCTTCCGCTGCCTGTGGCGTTGCCCCCCACGCCGGAGATGGTCGACATCGAGGACGCCAGGTTGCTCATCGCCGATGATGTCGCGGATACCGGTCACACACTGGCATTCGTTCATGATTTCTGTCATGGCAAGGTCGCCGAGGTGCGCTCGGCGGTGCTGTATCAGAAGCCGCGATCACTTATCGACTGCGAGTACGTGTGGCGCCGCACGGATCGGTGGATCGACTTCCCCTGGTCCTCGGAGGCGCCGGTCGGCGAAGCTGGATCCGGCTAGCCCATCGCCTACCACTCCGCCAGCTTCCATATCTCCGGTTCCAATGCGTCCGGTTCGCCGACCTCCGCGAAGATCGCCACCGCAGCCTTGAGATGAGCCATGGCCTCGTCGGGGCGCTTGGCCGCGTGCAGGATGTCGGCCAGATTGTTGCGGAGGGCCGCTTCTCGGTGACGGTCCCCTTGGATCCGGCATTGTTCGAGCGCCCTGGTGGTCAAGGCCTCTGCTTGACCGAGCGTCCCGCGCGCGCTCGACACCAGCGCGAGGTTGTTCAGCGCGGCGATGCGCGCCGTGGGATCGGATAGCTCGGATGCCAGCTGGAGGCTCCGCTGCAGGTGATCCTCGGCTGCCTCCAGATGCCCTTCGTTCCTTGCGAGTACGCCGAGGATGTTATGTGCCTGGGCCCGGGATCGTGCGTCGCCCGCCCTTTCCGCCTCACCCAGCGCCTGCGCGGCCAGCTCGCGCGCGGACGAGGTCTCACCCTGACGCTGTCGCGTGAGACTGAGGTCCGCGAGGATCCGGGCGCGCTCCGAACGCTCGTCCCCTCCCGCAAGCGCCTCCAATCCGGCCTCGTAGTGAACCGCGGCCGCAGCCCAGTCGCCTTTGCGGTGATGTAGGTTCCCGAGCTTGCCCCCGAGTACGGCGAGTCCCCGGCCCGCCTTGCGCGCCGCGGCCGCTTCGTAACTCAACAGAGCGGCTCGATAGTCACCGTTGAGCAGCTGTACGTCGCCCATCGCTTCACGCATGCCGGCCTCGTCGGGATGACCGAGCGCAAGCGCGGTTGCGAAGTGGTCGATCGCCTCGCCGTTCGCGAAGAGCCCTTTGGCATGATTCCCGGCGAGACCGAAGAGCTGGGCGGCGCGCGTCTCTTCCCCGGCCCGCAGCAGATGGTTCGCCACGACTGCGTATAGGGAGCCATCCCGGGTTTTCCGCAGCCTGCGCTCGAGGGTTACCGCCAAGCGCTTGTGCAGCAGCCGCCTTCGAGCGAGGCTCGTTCCGTCGTAGGCGAACTCTCGAAGCTTGTCGTGGCGAAAGTCGTAGATCAACCTGGAGCGCGAAGATCCCTCCGCCTTCTCCTCGATCAATCCACGGTCGAGCAGCCCTTCCACCGCGGCTACACATTCGTCCTCGCTGCGCCCGCTCACTTCCTGGGCGATCTCGAAGTCGAACGAACGCCCGATCGCTGCCGCGGTCGTGAGCAGTTGTCGCTCCGTTTCCGGCAACCCCTCGACTCGGGATTCGAGGAGACGGCGTACGCCCAGCGACAGTGTCGGTTCTAGCTTGCCGGATGTTCGAACCGCGGCGAGATACTCCACGAGGAACAAAGGGACGCCCTCCGTTTCCTCGAACAGTCGCCGCGCAACCATAGTCTCATCGTCGCCGAGCTCCACGCTCGAGCGCGACACGAGTTCGGTGACGTCGACCTCGTCCAGGCGCCCAAGCTCGATCAGCGCGCCGTTGCCCGCGCGTTCGCACCCGGCAAGCAGCCGCCGGAGGCGGTGTCCGGTGGGCACCTCATCACTTCTCCAGGTTGCGATCAGAAGGACGCGATATCTGTCGAGCCGTCGCGCGAGGGAGGAGATGATGTCCACGGAGGCCTCGTCGCTCCACTGCAGGTCGTCGAGGAAGAGCGCTCCTTGGGAAGCTCCCTTGCCGAGGACCTCGACCACCCCCCTCACGAACCGGCCTTGAGCGATGGGCCCTTCGGTGGGTCCGCCGGTCGAGAGCCTCGATCTCGCTCGAACAGGTCGGGAACCAGACGCGCAGCCTCGATCACCCAGTGCTGCGGGAGGCCTGCGATGCGCTCGACGGCTTCGGCGTTGCTCAATGAGTCCTGCAGTAGGTCGGCTACCACTCCGTAGGCGAGGGAGGCGCCGTCGCGTCTGCAGCGCGCTCTTAGCACGGTCGACCCCCGCGCGCCGAGCCGGGCGACGAACTCCTCCACGAGTCGCGTCTTTCCGATCCCCGGCTCGCCCTCTACGACGACGAGTCGACCGCCCGAAGCAAGATCGCCGTGTGCGGTGCCCAGGCCCGCCATCTCCGGCCCTCGGCCGACCAAGGGAAGATCCCGCACCCCGCCCTGGTCCGCTCTCCGGGGGTGTGGAGCCGTGGTCGCCGGCTGCGGGCGCGTTCTCGTCGCGAGACGTTCCTGCTCGATCGCGTGATACAGCTCGGTCGTGGCTTCGAGGGGCGGGACGCCAAGCTCTCGCTCCAGCACCGCCACGCATTCGCGGTACTGACGCAGCGCCGCAGAGCGCTCGCCGCGCCCCGTGAAGAGCTTCATCAACTCCTGGTGTGCGGCCTCCTGAAGCGGGTTGAGCGCGACCCAGCGCGTCGCGTAGTGAATCGCCCGGGCGAAGTCGCCCGAATCGGCCAGCGACGCGACGAGCGTCGAAAGCCCTGCGGCGAGCTCCCTACGGAGCTCTTCCGCGTGGAAGATCTGCCAGTCGTCGAAGGGGGCGCTGTCTCTCAGCGTGAATCCGGTGAGAAGATCGCCCCGGTAGAGCTCGACCGCTTCCGTCAGCGCCTCGGCACAAGAAGCGCAGCCCTTCGAAGGGCCGCCGCTTCGATGCTCGGCGCACCCGGCGAGAAGCTGCCTGAAGAGGGCGACGTCGAGCCACAGATACTCTCGCTCGAGAGCGATCTTCGCTCGATCGATGCGCAGGGACGTCCCGGCCAACCCCTTGTGCAGGACCGAGAGCGTGCGGCGCAGTGCCGCACGCGCTCGGGCCTCGTCATAGTCGGGCCACAGCAGCAGCGCGAGCGAGTCCCGAGAATGCTCGTCGTCCGTTACCGCCAGATAGACCAGCAGGGCCGTCGCCTTGCGGGTATCGACCCGCAGGGCGACGCCGTCGCGCTCGATGCGCGGAGAACCGAGCAGACGAAGACTTAGCCTTGACACCTAGACAACCGGTCCCGCCAAGGGCGGGGAGTGCATCGGGGACCATTCACTGCCGGGCAATCCTATTGCGAGCGCAGTAGCGTTCTACGGACGAGCGGGCGGCCACGGCTGCCTGCAGCGACCAGGGATCCGTGACGAGATCCCCGAACAGATGTGATCGCCGTAACGATTCCGGGACGATGGCGCGGTAGAACGGAGAGCCGATGAGCACCATCTCTCGAACCTTCAGGCGGATCGTTACCCGCGAGAGGCGCCCGGCGAAGCCACAGGCTTCGTCCAGGACGAGCGCGGCCGACCTTGAGACCATTTCCGAGGAGGCGCCCGTCGACCTCTCGCCGAACGACCCGCTCGTCGCCTATTTCCAAGGCGCCAGCGGCGCCGTCGACCTCGGATCGCTCGAGCTCGAGTCGCCCGGCCTGACGGAGCTGCGCGCGGCCGGCGTCCAGGTGGTCGTTCCCCTCGTCAGTCAAGGGGAGCTGATCGGGCTGCTGAACCTGGGCGCGCGGCGAAGCCGGCAGGATTACTCCGCGGACGACCGCAAGCTCCTCGCCAACCTCGCAGCGCAGGCCGCTCCCGCCGTGAGGGTCGGTCAGCTCGTGCGAGAGCAAGAGGTCGAGGTAAGGGCGCGCGAGCGCATCGAGCAGGAGCTGCGCGTCGCTCAACTCATCCAACAGCAGTTCCTACCCAAGGAGCTGCCGGAGCTGGGTGGGTGGCAGGTCTCCGCCTACTATCGCCCCGCGCGCGAGGTCGGTGGTGACTTCTACGACTTCATCGAGCTGCCCGACGGGCGAGTCGGGATCGTTGTGGGCGACGTCACCGACAAGGGTGTCCCCGCCGCCTTGGTGATGGCCACGACCCGCAGCATCCTGCGCGGCGATGCGCCGAGGCTGCTCTCGCCCGGAAAGGTGCTCGAGAGGGCCAACGATCTGCTCGTCCCGGACATCCCGGCGCAGATGTTCGCAACGTCTCTATGGTGTCCTCGACCTAGAGAACGGTCGGTTCGAGTATGCCAACGCCGGCCACAACCTGCCTTACGTGTGGACGGACGAGGGCGTCATCGAGCTGCGCGCGACGGGGATGCCCCTCGGACTCATGCGGGAGATGGAGTACGAGGAGAAGGAGGCAGTGATCCCTCCCGGCGCCACGGTCCTGCTCCACAGCGACGGCATCGCCGAGGCTCACAATCCCGAGCGGGAGATGTTCGGCTTCGACAGGCTCAAGAAGCTGATGGAGAATTCCTCTGGGGGCGAGGGGCTGATCGACGTTGTGCTCGGCGAGCTCCAGGCCTTCACCGGCGAGGGATGGCTACAGGAAGACGACATCACTCTGGTCGCGTTGGGCAGGGCGATCAGCGCACGACACTTCTCGAACTACGACCAGCGTCCCTCGGAACAAGAAGGCGTGCGCGACGAGTTCACGGTCGCGAGCGCCCCGGGCAACGAGCGGGAGGCGATGGATCGTGCCGCGGCTGCGGTCGCCGACGTCGGCTTGCCGGCGCGCCGTCTCGAGCAGCTGAGAACCGCCGTCGCGGAGGCGACGATGAACGCGATCGAGCACGGCAACCAAAACCGGACCGAACTGAGCGTCCTCGTTCGGGTGATGGTGGACGACGAGAAGATCGCCATCAGCATCACCGATCACGGTGGGCCCGAGGAGATCCCCGAGGCCGATCTGCCCGATCTCGAGGCCAAGCTCGCGGGGAGCCAAACGCCACGCGGGTGGGGACTCTTCCTCATCCGGAACATGGTTGACGATATGCGCACGAGCCGCGATAAGGAGCACCATGTGATCGAGCTCATCTGGCACCTGAAAGGAGAGCAGGATGACGGCTCCGTTTGATGCAACGATCCGTCATCGTTCGGCGGTGGCGACAAGATGTGGCAGAAGACCTATTCGGTTGAGCTACGGGGCGATGTCACCCCCGGCCAGGTCATCGAGACGTGGAAGCAGAACTTCCCAGACTTCTGGCCACAGCACAACCGCTTCTTCGGGCCGCTCACCGGCATCGCTCCGGGAGAGGTCGCTCTTCTCAACCTCACGATGCCAGGACGGCTCAAGCTATCGACGGGCGTCCTGGTGCTCTACACCGATGAGGAGTCTTTCACGCTCATGACCCCGGAGGGCCATATGTTCGCCGGCTGGATAACATTCAGCGCCTTCGAGCGATCCGGAGGGACCGTTGCACAGGCACAGGTGCTGATGAGGGCGTCGGACCCGCTTTACGAGGCGGGATTGACCTTCGGCGGCCATCGCAAGGAGGACAGGTTCTGGGAGCACACCCTCGGTGCCCTCGCCGCCCATCTCGGCGTGTCCGCGATGGTCGAGACGCGCACGCTGTGCGTCGACAAGAAGAGACAGTGGGGGCGGCTTGCGAACATCCGTCACAATGCGGCGATCCGCTCCGGCCTCTACGCGCTGGCGGCGCCGGCGCGCGGTGTCGCCGGTGCGTTGCGCGGTCGCTCGAGCCGCGACTCGTGATGCGGCCGGATGGAGGTCCCGGCGCGATAGCGGGCCGCCAAAAGGAAAAGGAGCGCATCTCCTGGGGAGGGGGGCGGAAATGCGCTCCTGGGGATCTGTCCCTTGCGGATCCTCTCTAGGAGAGAACCACCAACGGGATAAAGGGAAGTTAAAGACGAGCGGTTACCTGTTGGTAGCTATCTCGCCGTCGTCGGTGATGCGTAGCTCTCGTGCCGGAGTGGGCGGCTCGACCCAGGACTCGGCGGTCTCGGCCTCCATGGCCCCGATGCTCTCGAGCCACCACTCGAGCAAGGTGATCGACGACTCCGACGTGTGGATCGGCTCTTCGGCAAGACCCGTGTCGAGCTCTCGATGCAGCTGCACGCTTCTGCCCAGCGGCCCCTGCATCGCCTCTCTGTAGTCGCGGTCGTCGCCTTGAAGCGCGTCCAGTCCCTCCTCGAGGATCTGGCGCGCCAGCGATGCGTTCACTTTCGTCACGTCCCGCCTCCTTCAGAGGGTCACGATCTGAAGCTTCAGCTTCGTCCAACGACGTCCCCTTCGTCATCCCTCGGGCGGGGGTACGGCGGCACCCTCTCGGGGAGGGGTGGTGAGTGGGGCCGGGCGCCTATCCGCCGGCTCGAGACAGCCTCATCCCTGAGCGGGCCGCGGCTTGCGGCCCCGGAGCCGCGGAACCTTCATGTCCGCGTGCGCCCAGCACTTCTCGCGCCGGTTGTACTGAGAGAGCACCGTGGAGCATCCGGCTGCGGCGCATATGCGGCCCTTGCCGAAGGTGCGCGAGGCCGACGGCAAGGCCCGCGCCTTGATCCCCTGAACGGTGGACCTTTGCTTGCTCATGACTCCTCCAGAGTCGGGCTCGATGAGGGCTCCCAGTCAAGCAGGGCGGTGGTAAAGGGCCGGTAAAGGTTCCTTACGGCAGGCGCCCCGTCCAGGCGAGCGACAGCCCGCCGGCCAGGCCTGCCAGAACGAGCGCGGCGGCTGCGAAGGCGGCGGTTACCTCACGCCGATCCTTGACGAAGCCGATGCGTGAACCGAGCGTGTCGTAGATGCGGCGGAGGTCGTCCTCGGTCGGAGCCGTGAAGTAGTCGCCGCCCGTAGTGTCCGCCATCTCCCGCAACGTGTCGTAGTCGGGTGGAACCCGTATCAGACGAGGTCTTCCTAGGGCATCCTCACCCTCCACGACGCCATCCGGAGTTCCGAGGGCGATCGTGAACGTCGGTATCTGCAGCTCGCGCGCGGTCTCTGCCGCCTCCAGGGGCTGGATGCGACCTGTCGTGTTGAAGCCATCCGACAGAAGCAGGACGGCATCCAAGGGACGCCGATCTCCGGTGCGATCCCTGTCGGGAGTGGAGGAGGGAGGGAGACTGCCGGCCGAGCCCGAGGTCTCATGGTTGAGGGCCAGCGCGGTCGCGAGCGCGTCGCCCATCGCGGTGCCACCTTGCGGGCTCAATGAGCCGATCGCGTCTCGCACGGCCGTTCGATCCGTCGTTGGCTGGGCGAGAACGTGTGCGCGTTCGGAGAACGTGACCAGGCCGACCTGGAACTCCTCGGGGAGTTGCTCGAGGAACGAGCGCGCTGCGACCTGGGCCGCGGCCAACCTGGTCGGCCGCACGTCCGTCGCCTCCATCGAACCCGATGTATCGATCGAGAGCACTACGGTCGCTCTCTGGCGCGGCACGAGGACCGTGGCCTGCGGACGAGCCGATCCAAGAAGCAGCGCCGAGAGCGCAAGGACGTAGAGCCCGATCGGAAGCCATCGCCGCCACGGCGCCGCGCGCGGCAGCACCGATCGTAAGACGTCGAGATTCGTGTAGCGGATCGTGTACCGCGCGCGGCGCCGGTGAACGAGAAGCTGCAGCGTCACGGCAAGGGGCACCAAGAGCAGGCCCCAGAGGAACACCGGCGAGGCGAACGTCATCGGAAACGCCGCCGTGAAGAGATGAAGCCGGCCAGCGATCGCAGCCAGTCTCCGGAGGTCGACAGCACCACGTGGTCGCTGCCCGTCGAGCGAACGGCGCGCCGGAGCTCCTCTCGCTCGGCGGTCGCCGCCTCGCTGAAGCGGCGACGGAGAAGCACGTCTCGGGTATCGACGCGCACCTGTCTTCCCGTCTCCGGATCGACGAGCCAAACGTCCCCCACATCGGCAAGCTCCTGCTCGCGCGGGTCACGGATCTCAACGGCCACGACGTCGTGACGGTAGGCGACTCGCATGAGGGCTTTCCTCCAGTCGCGTTCGCCGCGGAGATCCGAAACGATGAACACGGCGCCTCGAGGCCCCGCGGCCGTTGCGACGAGATGGAGCGCGTCGGCGAGGGACGTACGACCTGATCCCTCGAGCACGTCTGCGTCCCGCAGCTCCCACAGCGCGCCCAGCATGCCAACCTTGCCGGGACGTGGGACGATCCGCGCCCGTGCCGGGCTGCCGAACGCGATCGTGCGGAGATGATTACCTCGGGCGGAGGCGACATGTCCCGCGGCGAGAGCGACCCCCTCGGCGACATCGGCCTTACGACGGTCGGCCGTTCCGAAGGCCATGGACGGGGACGAGTCGAGCAGGATCCAGGTCGTCAGGTTCCTCTCGGCGAGATGGACCCGCACGTGCGGTTCGCCCGTCCTCGCAGTGACGTTCCACTCGATCTGGCGGACGTCGTCGCCGAGCTCGTAGCGGCGGACCTGCGCGAGCTCCATCCCCGGGCCGTAGGTGCTCGACTGGAACTCTCCCTGCAGGAGACCGTCGATGCGTCGTCGCACCTCGAGGTCGAGCGCGCGCAACAACGTGTCCGGCATCGGCCCCGGACCGGGGCGGGCAGGCGTTCGCGCCTGCGTCGTTGCCCTACGCACTCTGCTCGCGAGCGAGATCGAGCGCAGGCGTGGGTATCTGTGCCACCACCCGCTCGAGGATGTCGTCCGCGGAGACCGATTCGGCAAGTGCCTCGTAGGTGAGGACGAGCCTATGCCGCAGCACGTCCTTAGCGAGATCACGCACGTCCTGAGGCAGGACGTAGCTGCGTCCGCGCAGGAGGGCAAGCGCCCGAGCGGAGTGGATCAGGTTTATCGAGCCGCGCGGACTAGCTCCGTAAGCGATGTACGGATCGAGGTCCGGCAGCTTGTAGCCGCCCGGGTCACGCGTCGCCATCGTGAGTGCAACGGCGTATTCACGTATCAGCCTGTCGACGTAGATCCCCGCCACGTCGCGCTGGAAGCGAACCAGGTCCGTGCTCGTGAGGATCTGCTCGATCCGCGGCGCGTTGTGGAGCGAGCGCTCGACCACGGCCATCTCCTCGCCGAAGCTGGGATAGTCGACGACGACCTTCATCATGAAACGGTCGAGCTGAGCTTCGGGCAGCGGATACGTGCCCTCGGATTCGATGGGATTCTGCGTTGCCATCACGAGGAACGGTTCCCGCACCTTGAAGCTCTCGGCGCCTATCGTCACCTGCTTCTCCTGCATCACTTCGAGCAGCGCCGATTGCACCTTGGCCGGCGCGCGGTTTATCTCATCGGCGAGCAGGAAGTTGCAGAAGATCGGCCCGAGCTCGGTATCGAAGGTACCGGAGCCGGCCTTGTAGATGCGCGTGCCGATGAGGTCGGAGGGAACCAGATCGGGCGTGAACTGGATGCGTTTGAAGTCGCCGCCCAGGACCTCGGCGAGGGTCTTGACGGTCAGCGTTTTCGCAAGCCCCGGAACGCCTTCTATCAACAGATGACCGCCCGCCAGCAGCGCCACCATGACGCGCTCCAGCATGGCCTCCTGGCTGACGATCACGCGCTTCATCTCGAACAGCGCGGCCTCGAGCACCACGCGCGCGTCGTCGCTTGGACCAACGGCGCCCAGCTTGCCTGTGCGATCGGTCACCGCCCCTCCTCCCATCCGGTCCTGCAGGCAATCATCATTGTCGTCCTACCCGAACGTCGACGCTCACCGTGCTCCCGTTGCGGAAGACGTCCAGCGTCACGGTCGTGCCGGGCGGCGTCGGCCGCACGCGCGCCGCCAGCTCCGTCATGCTGGTGATCGGGTCGCCCTCGAATCCGGTGATGAGATCGCCCGAGCGCAGGCCGGCGTCGGCGGCGGGTGTTCCGGGCTGGACCTCGGTGATGAGAGCGCCGGGTTTCCCGCTGACCGGCTCGGTGCCGCCGACACCGAGGAAGCCGATCGCCGGGGCCCGGCCCTTGAGCAGCGCATCCGCCACGGAAGCGGCGGTGTCGATGGGGATCGCGAAGCCGACGCCTGCGTTGACGCCGGAGTCGCTGCGTATCGCATCGTTGATGCCTATGACCCGGCCCTGGCGGTCGACCAGGGCCCCGCCGGAGTTCCCGGGATTGATGGGGGCGTCGGTCTGGATCATGTTCGCGGCGCTGCCGTTGCCGGTCACGATGCTGCGGTTGATGGCGCTCACGACTCCGGCCGTGACGGTCCCCTCGAGTCCGAAGGGGCTCCCGATCGCTACGGCGAGCTGCCCGACGCGCACGGGTACGTCGACCGCGAGCACGCCCGCCGGCAGTCCTTGACGGTCGACGCGCACGACGGCCACGTCGGTGGCCGCATCGGCGCCGACCACCTCGCCGCCGATGCGAGTGCCGTCGGCGAGCCTGACGGTCACCTCTGAGCTGCCCTCGACGACGTGGGCCGCGGTGAGGATGAAGCCGTCTTCGTCGTAGATCACGCCCGAGCCGAGACCCCTGCCGGTCTCGATCTGAACGACCGAGGGGAGCACTGCCTTGGCCACTGCCGGAACGGCGTCCGCGCCTCGCACGTTGACCGGCCCGGGCGCGGCGCTCGTGCTCGGCCGCCCCGCCGATGCGGGTGCGGGATCGTCCAGCTGGATGTACGCGACGCCGTAGCCGCCCGCCGCCACGAGGGCGGCGAGAATGACGGCGACCCAGCGGCGTCTCGGACCGGCGCCGTGTCCGGAGGTCACCTCGGGTCGCCGCGCGGCGCCCACCTCGGGCGCAGGCCCGTCCAGCGCTCGCTGGATCCACTCGGGCGGTTCCGGTTCTCCCCAGCGCTCTGTCGGACGGGAAGCGTCTTCTTCCTTGGTTGCCATAGCGAGTCCTTCCTGTGGCCGATCGACACCGAGCTTAGGGAGCGCGGGCTAAAGGCAAGTTAAAGGGCTTCGTCTGTCTCGGCGGCCCTGCCTAAACTGGCCCTATGCGGATACTGGTCGTGGAGGACGAGCGCGACCTCGCAGACGCGATCGCCAGGGGACTGCGGGGCGAAGGCTACGCCGTGGACGTGGCCTACGAGGGCAACGACGGGCTCGAGAAGGCGCTCGTCAACGCCTACGACCTGTTGTGCCTCGATGTGAACGTTCCCGGCATGAACGGGCGAGCGATCGCGCGGCGCGTGCTCGGAGGGTACGGGAACGGTCGCGGCAGCCCTCCTCGCATCCTGCTGCTCACGGCGCTCGGAGAGATAGAGGATCGCGTCGCCGGTCTCGACGACGGCGCCGACGACTACCTCGTCAAGCCCTTCGCCTTCCCGGAGCTCGCCGCGCGTGCACGCGCGCTGTTGCGGCGCGACTCGGTCCGCTCCGGGTCTCTCTTGACCGTCGGCTCGATCGAGCTCGACGAGCGGCGACATGAGGCAAGTCGAGATGGACGCGATCTGCGCTTGACGCCCAAGGAGTTCGCCCTGCTTCACTACTTCATGAGCCGGGCGGGCGACGTCTTGTCGCAGGAGGACCTCCTCGAGCACGTCTGGGACGAGAACGCGGATCCTTTCACGAAGACGGTTCGGGTCACGATCATGACGCTTCGGCGCAAGCTTGCCGTGGCAGGGAGGGGGCAGCCGATCGAGACGGTCGTGGGCCGCGGCTACAGGTTGAGGGAGAACGGATGAGAACCGCCGATCGCGTCGTCAACGCGCTCCCCGAGTGGATGCGTTCGGCTCGCTTCCGCATCACGATCCTTTACTCGGTCGTCCTCTTCTTGCTTGCGTCCATGCTGCTCGCCACCGTCTATCTCGCGCTGCACTCGAGCTTGAGCAACGAGCCGGTGTCGCGCCGGTACGCGGACCTAGGGTTCGGGCAGGCCGAGGTGGTGAGCGCACCGGAGTTCGAGCGGCGCGTCAACAAGAACACGCTCTACAACATGCGGAAGTTCTCCTTCGGCGCCCTCGGCGTTCTCTTCGTCGTGAGCCTCGGTGTGGGATGGGTCATCTCGGGACGCGTACTGGCGCCGATCGACCGCATCACCGACGTCGCCAACCGCATCCAAGCGACCGACCTCTCCCGAAGGATCCATCTCAACGGACCCGAGGACGAGCTCAAGCGACTCGCGGACACGTTCGACAGCATGCTTGCGCGCCTCGACGACGCCTTCGCGATGCAGCGCCGCTTCATCGCCGATGCGTCACATGAGTTGCGCAATCCGCTGGCTGTTATCAGGACCAACCTCGAGGTCGACCTCGCGGACCCGAACGCGAGCAGGGACAAGCTGCGTCAGACCGCCGCGGTCGTGAAGCGGGCGACGGAGCGCATGACCCGCCTCGTCGACGACCTCCTCGCACTCGCCCGCCTCGATGCTCCCAACGCGGTCTCAGAGAGCGTGGCCCTCGGGACGGTGGCCCGCGAGGTAGTCGAGGAGTTCGAGGCCATGGCTTTCGAGAGCGACGTTCGGCTCGCGGGAGGCGGCGACGACGACACAGTAGTCGAGGGCGACGCGGGTGCCCTCAAGCGCGCAGTCGCCAACCTCGTCGAGAACGCGATCTGGTTCAGTCCCGGCGGGTCGAGCGTCACGACCGCCACCGGCCGCGACGGCTCGTGGGCATGGGTCGCGGTGTCCGACCAGGGGCCCGGCATCGCGGCCGAGGACCACGAGATGATCTTCGAACGCTTCTGGCGCGCCGATAAGTCACGCTCTCGGACCCACGGGGGCAGCGGGCTCGGGCTCGCGATAGTCCGGCAGATAGCGAGCGGCCACGGCGGCGTCGTGAGGCTCTTCTCTGAGACCGGAGCCGGGTCGACGTTCGTCGTGTGGCTGCCGATCGAGAGACGTTCGGGACACTCGGACGGAAGGTCGCCTCAACCTCCGGACCGACTGCCCCTACAGGTTGCATCGAGGGCTTAACCCGGGCTTTATCTCGATCGTGGTGTGCTCGTGACCGATATGACGTTCGCCTCGCCGCAGTTTCTCTGGGCTCTGCTGCTCGTTCCGCTCGCCCTCGCCGTATACGTGGTCACGGACCGGCGCCGGGCGGGCGCAGCGCACCGATTCACGAGCCGGGCCATGATGCCCAACCTCGTGCCCGCGTCACCCCGGTGGCGTCGCTACGTTCCTGCAGCTCTTCTCGGGGCGGCTCTGATCTCGTTGCTCGTGGCGATCGCCCGACCACAGGCTGCGATGAGCGTCCCGCGCAACCGGGCAACCGTCGTTCTCGCCATAGACGCCTCGAGGTCGATGGACGCGACCGACGTGGAGCCGAGCAGGTTGACCGCGGCGCGCCGGGCCGCAACCGGGTTCCTCGAACGCGTGCCGGAGCGCTTCCAGATCGGGATCGTGTCGTTCGCCGACAGCCCTCAGGTTCTGTCCCGGCCGACGTTGGACCGTGTCGCGCTGCGCAACGCGCTTGCGTCGCTGCAGGCGAGGCGCGGCACGGCCATCGGCGATGCGCTCGAGGTTGCGCTGGAGATGAGACGCTCGGAACCCGGCGAGCGTGCACAACGCATCCCCATGGTCATCGTCCTGCTGTCCGACGGCAACAACACGACGGGCGAGGTCGACCCACTCGTAGCGGCGGCCGCGGCGCGCCGTGCTGGCGTGCGGGTCCATACGATCCTCCTGGGCCGGACCGCCGCGTCGCCGGCTGTTCCCGGCGCGCCGCGGCCGCCCAACCGAGACGTGCTGCGCGCGCTCGCGCAGCGGACCGGCGGCACGTTCTCCAGCGCGCCGGACCGGGCCGACCTCGAGGAGACCTATCGCGATCTCGGCTCTAGCATCTCGCACGTGCGCGAGCGACGGGAGGTGACCGTCGCGTTCGTCGGCGCCGCGCTCGTGCTGCTCGTCGCCAGCGGCGGCTTCTCGGCCCTGTGGTTCAACCGCCTCGTCTGAGCCCCGAAAGCGCTGCCGGGCTACGAGCCGGTCGCCTCCTGTGCCTTGTCCTGCGCGCTCGAGGCGAGTCCCTGACCCTGTTCCTGGGCGCTCTCGCGAGCGGTGTCGGCCGTGCGCTGCGCCGCATCTCGAACGGCTTCCTGGGCCGCGTGAGCAGTCTCCTGCGCGACCTGCTTGCCCCGCGCAACGGCCTCTTGCCCGGTTTCTACGGCCTTGTCTCTCACTTGCTCGGCGACGGGCCCGAGGCGCTCGTGCTCGACCTTGGTAGACGGAAGCATCATCCCGGCGAGCAACCCCACCGCCACCGAGCCCACTGCGAGCCCCAGCGGGTTCTCCTGGGCCACGCCTACCGCCCTCTTCGCGCCGTGCCTCACGTCGGCGGGCCCCGGCGTGCCCTCGGGGATCGACTCCCGCATGATGCCCGCGGAGTCGATCGCGCTGTCTCGGGTGCCGGCGATCGAACCGACGATGCTGTCCTTGGTATTCCTCATGGAGTCCACGATGTTGTCCTTCTTTGTAGTGATGGCTTCCTTAGTGCGTGACTTGACATCGGTCTTGTAGCCGATCGCCTCGACCGTGTCGCCCATGCGGGCGCGCGTGTCCTCTATCTCCTGCCTGATCTCGTCGGGTTCTTTGCCCACTCGATGTCCTCCTTCACTGTTTCGGCGGTTTGAGGGGTTGGGGGAGTTGCCTCCTGCACCTTCTCCTTACCTCGCAGTGCAAGGAACGCGGAGATGACGCCGTACACGAGAGCGACGATCAGCGCAGCGAGCCACGCCGGCATCACTGCATTGAGGGCGAGGATGAAGCACGCGGACAGCGCGCCGAGGGCGAGGAGACCGATCACTCCTGCCGCTCCAACGAAGCCCGCTCCGATTCCGGCCTTCTTGCCCTTGTCGGTCACCTCGGCCTTGGCCAGCTCCAACTCCTGGCGAACGAGCGTCGCGGTTTCCTGCGAGAGCTGTCGCAGGAGGTCCGCCAGCGACTGGTCCTTGAGCTGCTCGGCCCGGTCGCGCTCCATCACAGGGCCGTACCCCTGTATCTCTCGTCCTCGAAGTCACGCGTCGGCGGGTCTTCGTCGTCAAGCGTAAGGGCATCTTCGCCGGGCGCTGGGGGGGCCGCCGATGGGGAGGCAAACGGGTCGGCTGGGACGGGATCCGTCCCGATCGGGGGCACCGCTTGGCCCGCCACTCCGCCTCCGTACGTCTCGACGCCGGTGGTCGCCTCGTGGGGCGCACCGGCTCCCTCTGTGGTCTGGGCCAGGCCCGAGGTCGTGGCGCCGTAGGTCCTTCGCAGCTCCGACCGCAGCCCGGCCCTGGAGCTGGTGCTCGTGTAGTCGCCGGACGCCGTGCGCGACTGATAGCGCTCGCCGCTCGAGGCCTTGAGCAAGCGCGAGGCAAGGAAGCCCACTGCGATGCCTCCGGCAACCACCGCCCACGGCTGCCGGCGCGCGAAGTCCTCGACGTCGTCCAGCATGCGCTGCGAGTCCGAGTCCCTCAGATAGCTGCCGAATCGCTCGACCTTCGTTGCCGCCTGGTCCGCGAAGCTCGCCGGTCCGCCCTTATCCTGTTTGCGAAGCTCTTCGGCGACCGAGCGCAGGTTCTCCACCATCGACCCGACCTGGTCCGCAGCCTTCGTCGTGCGTTGATCGACCTGCTCCTGGATGCGCCCCCGGGCCTCTCCCGCAACCTCTTGGGCACGCTCGCGCGCCTGACCGGTGGCCTCTTGCACGGATTGGCCTGCTCGGTCGTCGACGACGCCGCGCTGCCGGTCGGCCGCCACGTCTGGGTCGAATCTGTCATCGCCGCCCTCCCTCCGTCGGTGTCGAGAACCGACATCTGTCCGCGCTTGGGCGCGCCGCACTTGTCGGGGGGATCACCAGGACCGGTTCGACGCCGGCGCACCGCACCACGCTGCCTGTCTAACCGTGGGCTATCCATCCCCGTAATGATCCGGCGCTAACCGCCTTGCCGCCGACTTTCTCGGCCTGAGAGGCAGCTACCAGGAAGGCGCGTCGCTCGTGGGGAACGAGTCCTGTGACGCCTCGTCTGCCTTGTCGTCCTCGGAGTGGGGCTCGTCCGGCCGCCCCGTGTGTGGAGCGACCTCGTCCTCGTCGCCCTGAGCGAGCGGGGGATCTGCCGAGTCCGAGGCCGGCGCTCGATCCTTGTCTCCGTCCCTGTCTCGGTCCACGTTCGCCCCTTCGATCACTCGAGCGAGCTACCCATCGGGATGGCGGCGAAACGGGTCCGGGTCATATCTGCTTCAGGAGCTCCGCTCTTCTCGCCTGAAACTGCTCCTCCGGAAGCAACCTCGCGTCGCGCAGCTCACTGAGCTGGCAGAGGTACTCGTATATGACCGAGCGATCGAGCCGCGCGGGCGCGCCCCCATGAGCGGGTGCGTGGGGGTCGATGGCTGCGTCTGTGGAGCTACCTTCGGCGGACCGGGCCGTCACGCCGGGCCGTCCGGCGCGCCACACCCGTCCCCGAGGGGTTCGAGGGCGGCCGCAGATCCGCCCGAAGTGCGCTTCAGCGCTGGTCCCAGCCGTTCTCGCGCCCGAGGGGCACGCTCAGGTCGAGTGGGTCGCCGAGGTCGCCGACGTCGTCGAACTGCAAGGTCTGTCGCGGCGCGGGCTCGAGCTCCTCGGATCTCTTCACGTCCTCCTCGGCCTTCGCGATGGCCTTCTCCGAGATGGCTCGGATCTGACGAAGCTCGCCGAGGAGATCCTCGCTGTAGGGAAGCCCCATCTGGATGAACTCCTTCGCGTGCTTCACGTGAAGATCGATGCGGTTCAGCTCGCGGCTGACGCTCGGCGTCGGCACGGCGGAAGCGCTGGCGGCCATGTGGTTCCTCCTTGTGGCGGCGCGACGCGTTGGGTAGTGAGGGACTCGGAGGGTGCCACTGTAGCAACTTGGGCGTTCAACAACAACAAGCGGCCTCCCCCTTACCGGCTCCAAGAGGCTGGCGGAGGCGACTTACGAGGCCTTATGCTCCTCCTGGTGCCCGACTTACCGGATCTACCCAACCTGCCAAGGATATTGATGTGGGAGATCTCCCTCGCAATGCTCGTCTTGGTGTGGTCTCTCGTCTCTCTCGCCCGCTTCAAGGAGCGGGGGCGTCAGCGCGGCGTCCGGTCTCGCAACGTCGTTCCGCTGCGGAGGACCGCCGGGGTGGGGCCGTCCGCACGGCGCGGAACCCGGCGGGCGCGGGTTCCGCTGGTTGCGATCTCTTTCGCGCTCGCTGCGGCGAGCTTCGCCTACGCGATGCCCGACGTGCTCGAGATGGCGCCTCACGGCCGCACGCTCCGGGCTCGGACGCGCCTGCGCGAGGCCCAGCAGCGTCGTCGCGAGGTGGCCATTCCTGAGGTCGGCGGGTCCCCGCGCGGAGGGGCGCCGATGCCGGTCGCCTCCGAGCCGGGCCGGGCGGCCGGCGGGGGGAACGGCGAAGAGGGCAAGGATGTTGGCCCTTCGAGCGCGCGTGGGCAACTGACGCTCGCCGCGCCACCGGCCGAGGCGACTGCGGCCACGGCCCCTGCTGAGACCGCAGAGGAGCCGGTGGAGCCCACGCCTCTGCCGTCCGTGACGCCGACGGTCGAGCCCACGCCCACGCCGACGGTCGAGCCCACGCCCACGGCGACGCCGACGTCCTAGCGGCGGACGCCCTAGGTGGACGCCTATCTCAGGCGTCTCAACACGTAGACGATGGTCACCACGGGGACGGCAAGGATCATCCCCACCCCCCACGCCGAAGCCAGCCATGCCACCATGCGGATTCCGTCCACCTCCTCCCAGCCCTGGGATTACCTACCACAAGTAGGGCGCTAATGCACCGGCGCGGGGCGAGGAGGTTTGGCTGTTGAGGGTCCGGGGATGGGTGAATGCCCGCCGGCGCGCCGAACCGGCGCCGCGTCATCCGCAGCGCCGGTGGCTCGAAGCGCTTTAGGCGTCTGCGCCCGCCGTCCTGGTACGGCGCACGATGGCACCTCCGGCAACCACTGCCAGCGCACCGACCGCCACGAACCCGGTGACGTCCGAACCGGTGAACGGAAGCGGGGTGGGGTCAGGGCCTGTGGGGTGGCGCTCCTCGATCTTGGGACCGGTTACGGGCGGCGGCTTCTCGCCCGACCCCTCCGCCGCGAACGCCGGAGCCATCAACGCAAACAGTGCGACCACGAAGATCGCGACCGTTGCGACTCTTGTCCTTCTCAAGGTCTCCCCCTTAACGCGAGCCAATTTCTGGAAATAGTAGGGGGTAGAAGCGGAGAAGACAAGAGCTGCGCCGGCTCTTTTCGCGCTTTATGGGGCGAGATGCTCACAGTGCGTAGGCGAACGGCGCGAAGGGGGTCCCTTCGGGGCACCAGCGTCTCTGTGGGCGGGATCCTCCGAGGGGATCCAGTGTGAGGTTCGCTCGCGCCGCACGTGCTTCCGTGTCGCTATGGCTCGAGCTCGTCCCCGGCTGCGGCCGCGTCGCGTTGCGCGGCATCCGCAGCACGCCGGGCCGCCCCCGCGGCGTGGCGGG
>JBHEMX010000099.1:0-107895 GCA_046262355.1 Actinomycetota bacterium
GAGGCCATGAACAACAACGCCAAGGCGATCAGCCATCGGGCGCGCGGCTTCCGCACCGAGAATGCCTTCACGCTCGCCATGTATCACTGCCTGGGACGGCTTCAGCTACCCGAGACCTGGCACAAATTCGCGTGAGGAGCCATTAAAGGAACTCTGATTGTTGAAATCGCATGTCAGGAAGACCTCGAAGTGGCGTTGCTCGGGTTCGAGATCGAAAGGCCCACTTTGGATTGCTTCGGTTGAAGAAGAAGGATTCTGTCGTCTTGATACCTCGCCGGTGGCTGGGTCCTGACCTACCCCACAGAATTGAGGGCCATCAAGCAACTTGGGTTGTTCCTCCCGAGGACTTTGCTCCGTTTGCCGGAGCTGCTGGCCCGAGTCTGGAATTGAACATGCGACCGTTTGCGACCGTCATTGGCAGCGGCCATCAGAAACTCCACGGAGGCGGCCATTAAGAATCCCCAACCGCGGCCACGAGAAATCCCCACTGGCGGCCACGAGACCTCCTCGCGAGAGTCTAGGTCAGAGACACCACCCCTTTCCCGCTCATGGCCTCGGCCAGCCGCTGGGAATCACCTTCGGTGATGACGATGTGTGCATGGTGGAGCAGTCGATCGACGGTGGGACCGGCCAGTGCCCGAGGCATGATCGTGTCGAACCCCGAGGGATGGACGTTGGACGTGATCGCGATGCTTCTCCGCTCGTAGGCCGCGTCGGCGATGCGGTAGAGCGCCTCGGCTTCCGCTTGTCCCGCCGGGAGCATGCCGATGTCGTCGACGATGATGAGCTCGGCGCGACAGATGCGGGCCACGACCTTGTTGGTCGATGCATCGACCTTGGAGCGGTCGATCGTCTGCGTGAGCGTCTCGAGCGTGAACCACGACACCTTGAGGCCCTCATCGATAGCGCGATGTCCGAGCGCTTCGCACAAGTGCGACTTGCCTGTTCCCGACGGGCCCGAGACCGACAGGTTCTCGGCCCGGGAAACCCACTCGAGCGTCATCAAGGCGCGCTGTGTCTGGACCGGGATCGATGACGCGTCCTCACGCCACGACTCGAACGTCTTTCCCGACGGGAACGCAGCGCGGTGCCGTCGCATCTCGCGCGTCGCGCCGTCGCGTCCTTTGGCCTCCTCTGTGAGCAAGACGGTGAGCACCTCTGCCGGATCCCAGCGTTGCGACTTAGCGGTCGCGATCACCTCGGGCGCGAGCGCTCGCAAGTAAGGCAGCCTGAGCCTGCGCGTCAGTGCCATGAGCTCGTCGGGCAATCCTGCGATTGCTGGCCCTCTCGTCATCGTCCGAACTCCTCCCACGATCCGGTCCCCTGCGCCAGGCTCGAAGATGCGTCGAGGATCGTTGGCTGCGTCATCGACCGTTGGTCTCGATCGTGGAGTCAACGACCTCGGGCTTGTGCGGCTGTCGGGAAGCGTCCGAAACGGAGCCGTGAATCTCACTCGGTGAAGTGATGTGGTTGAGCCGTGTGATCGAAAGGTCACGCACGGTTCTTTGGGGGGCGGAGGAGACGTGCTGACGCAACCAATTCCGGTACTGCACCGGTCCACTGACGTCGGTGGCGCGCCTCCGTCCTACCCGCCGTCCAGTTTCTATCTGGTCGTTTGATCCCACGAAGCGTCAGGAAGCCTTAAGGAAAGCGAGCTCTCATGATTCGTAGGGAGCCTTGCCACAGCGGGGCGTTGCGAGATGGATCGAAGGGGAGCATTGGCGGACTCCGCCGGCGTCAGGATCCAGGCCTTCGTCGGGCTGATTGAGTCTCGAGCGTGTATCCAATCTCAGGGGTCGCGAAGGCACTCAACCTCTCAAACTCGCAGTCGCCGTTGGCAATCAGGGAAGCGGCCCGTTCAGTCGCTTCCGCAACCTCCTTTGGGCCTTGTGCGAACGGGCGGAGCGGATTACAGAGAGTTACGTCTTTGCGTTGCGGGAACATCTGGATGACGGGTTGAGGATGCCTTTTGACAAACTCGAGAAGTGCTGCCTGGTACCGCTCTTCAGCCTGATCGAAGCTTTCCATGCGGGCTCCCGTCCACTCTTTCTAGGCGATGTTAGGTATGTACGAACGAGTTTAGTCGAGCCGCATCGGGACCACGGCACAGTTCTGGCCGATACGTCGGGCGCGGAGCGATGTTAGCAAGAATCGGTCTCGAAAGACTAGGCGTGTGAAAATGATGTCCGATGTGGCCTATGAGTGGTCGGTTTAAGAACGTGTCGGGTCTCCTGCCAGTCGCTCACGACGACGACCCTGGAAGTCGGCGTGTCACTGGAATCAGGGGCTGGTTGCCGGCGACACGACGAAACCTGAGGACTCGGCTGCTTCCCACAACCTTCGGTCCCAGCACGCGAAGAGGACCTCGTTGCGTGACTCCTCCGCTATCAGGTCTGCGGACGCGAGGTGGATGGCATCCGCGGCCCGGAGGGGATGAAGACGCGTCAACTCGCCCGCCGCCTTGGTCAGGATCTCATCAAGCTCCACGACCTGCAACTGAAGCCACCGGTCATCTAGATTTCGGACCGTCATAGATTCCCCCCGCGCTTGCAATCGTCCTTCGCGCCTGGCGCGCGACAGAGCGGCGCGGCACTCGACATAGGTGATCCGTGACGTGGCCACGATCGTGGCCTCGGCCAACAGCTCCAGGACGACGTCACGTTGTTCTTCTGAGACAAATGCCTTTATGAGGGCACTCGAATCGACGTAAGTCTTCAGCGACGATCCTCAGCGATGTAATCGGATAGAGATGGCCCTGCTCCTAGGCTCGGCACCTTTCGGGGAGGTAGGAACTTCTTCCCAGCCCAAGTAACGCGACCTTCAGCCATCAGCTTGGCGATCTGATGGGGCACGCCAGCGGGAATCATCCGAGCAACCGGTACCCCTCTATCGGTTACGACCACCGTCTCTCCGTCCCGCACTTTCCGCAGGTAACTGCTGAGCGAGTTTTTCAGCTCTCGGACTCCGACTTCAATCATGTGGCAACAATAGCAAGGAAGTAGCTACATAGCCATCTCGGCCAATCGCCGCCGACGTCCTAAGGTACGGGATGAAGCGGGATTTCGTGCCCCCGGGCAAAGTAAACTCATCAAGGAGTGCCCGGGCGCGGATCAGCCGGTCCCTTAGCGACAAACCCAGTCGATGCGTTGGAGGTCGCCGCGCGCCTCACGCCGATTGGTCGTTGTCCAAGCGGGCTTCAGCTGGCTACGGCCATGAGAGCGACACCCGGGAACTCGTAGCCTCCGCCGGCGGCAAAGGGGACGAATGTCTCCTTAAGCTGCGCCTTGATCGCCCTGCGCTGATCGTCGGTGAGCCCGCGGAGCACCATTGCGATCGGGCCCGCCGTGTCGGTTGTGACGCTCATGTACTCGTCGACGTCGCCTAAGGGGAAGCGCACCGGCACCTCCTCCGTACGCACGGCGCCGAAGCCCGCACCCTCGAGCAGAGCCAGCGTACGCTTCTCGCTCGCCATGCTGAATGGGCTCGGAATCCCGGGCTCCGGCGGCGCCATGAAGCCGCGCCCAATGAGGGTCAAGGCGATGATTGCGAAGAAGGGTTGCGCTCCGTGGTCCCCCACACCGCCAGCGCCAGGCGCCCACTTGGCCGCAGCACGCGGCGGGTCTCGGACAGCGCCGTGGCGGGGTCGGCCATGAGCACGTAGCCGAATCGGCAGAGCACACCATCGACCGAGTCCGTCTCGAGCTCGATGTGCTCGGCATCCATCACCCTGTGATCCACGTTGCCCACCCTGAGCTCGGCGCTGCGGCCCCGGGCAACGTCCACCATCGCGGGCGAGAAGTCGGTTGAGATCAGGCGGCCACCCTCACCGAGGATGGCGGCCGCTTCGAATCCGGTGTCCCCCGCCCCAGCCGCAAGCTCGAGCTCAGTGTCGCCGGGTTGCGGCGCGAGTTCCCGGATCATCCACTCGCGGACCGGCGTCGTGACCTCCTCTACAAAGGCTCATCGGCGCTCCCAACCCGGCGCGATCGCCTCGGCGATTTCGTAGCCTTTGCGGCGAATTTCCTCAATCTGCATCGAGTCTCCTTTCTTCCACCGGCGACGAGGATGTCCCGCCCGTCGTGGATTTTGAGTCGGCCCTCCACTGAGTGCGGACGCTCAAGGTGCTCCTGCTTTCGATTGTCATCACGGCGCTCGCAGGGGGGCCCGCCCTCGCGTGCGGCGGCCTCGTCGCACCGAACGGCTCGGTGAACCTGGTGCGCACGACCACGCTGGCGGCCTACGTCGACGGCCTCGAGCACTACGCCACCTCGTTCGAGTTCACCGGCGCAGGCGGAGGCAAGTTCGGCTCGATCGTCCCGCTACCCGACGTGCCTTCAGACGTCGACAAGGCCGGGCGGTGGACCCTCCAGCGTCTCGTCGAGGAGGTTCGGCCGCCGGCAGCTCTGGAGGCGAACCAGTCGGTCACCTTGCGTGCGGCGGACTCGGCGGAGGTCTTGCTCGAGAAGCGCGTGAGCGCGCTCGACGTCACCGTGCTGCGAGGCGGCGGCGACGAGGTCGGGAAGTGGGCCGAGGAGAACGGCTTCTTCCTGCCACCCGATGCTCCCGAAGTGCTCGACTTCTACGCCGAGCGGAGCCCCGTCTTCATGGCGGTCCGCTTCGATCTGAAGCGCGCCAAGGCCAAAGACCTCCAATCCGGCGACGGCATCCCGGTACACCTGACGATCCCCACCGATCGTCCCTGGGTGCCGCTCCGCATCCTTGCGCTCGGGCGGCAGCCCGAGGAGATCGTCGAGGCCGACGTCTTCCTGTTGAACCAGACCAGGCCCGCCCTGATGCCGGAAATGGAGGCTCCCGGTTCGTCGCAGGGTCTCGTGCTGGAGCGCAGCGAGAAGGCGTCAGAGGGCCTGCTGACCGACCTCGCGGGCGATCGCGGTATGGAATGGCTGCCGACGAAGGACATGTGGCTCGACTACGTCCGCATCAACGTGCCCGCCGCTCAGCTCGACCACGACCTCGCGCTGAGTGTCGAGGCTGACGCGCCCTCACCGGTGGACGCGGGCTTCGCTCTGGCCGGTGCAACGGTTCCCCAAGAACCTGCTCCGGTCGAGGCGTGGGTGGGAGCGGGGCTCGTCGGCCTGGTCGCCCTCGTCTCGTCGATCACCTCGTGTCGCCGAGGCGATGACACTCGGGTTGCGGCTCGGCCTCGGTCTTCTGGCTCTGGTCCTGGGCGCCTGCGCGCCTGCCGAGGCGCGGGGACCCGAGGTGTTCGTCGAGATCAACCACTCCCGCTTCTCTCCCGATCGCTACAGGTTCGAAGCGGGCACGACCGTTGAGTTCGTGAACGGCGGGCCCATCGACCACGAGTTCATCCTCGGCGACACCTCCGTTCAGGATCGCCACGAGCGCGGCAACCATGCGCAACACGACTTGATCCCCGGCGAGATATCCGTGCCGGCGGGCGCCACGGTGTCCACCACCTACGACTTCACTCAGCCGGGCAGACTGATCATCGGGTGTCATCTCCCCACCCACTACGATTACGGCATGAGAGCGCCGTTATTGGTCGCGCCCTGAAGTAGATTCACAACAACCCTGCGATCTGCGACATGGACATTGCTGGGTGACGAGGGGGTTGCAGATCGGCAGAACCAAGCCGGATCTCACCTCGGCTTGAGCAAGGTTGACGGCCGAGTTGATGAGAGCCACATGCGTGAACGCTTGGGGGAAGTTGCCGAGCTGCTCGCCGGTGTGCGGGTCGATCTCCTCCGCGAGCAGCCCGAGGTCGTTGGCGTACCCGCCGTATTTCTGTAGAGGTGGATGGTGTCGAGCACCTCACCGTAGACGTCGAGCTGAAACCAGTGTACGGCTCCGTTGCCGATCCTAACCGGGGCGGATCGGCGATAGCCCTCGAGATGCGCGAGTTCGATCTCGGGAAGAAGGCGCTCCCCGGTCACGCCGTAGAGGATCTGCATGTCCTCGGCGCACCCGACGGTGGTCCTTATGAGCCATTGCGTGAAGGCGTGCGCTTCGGCTTGACAACCCAGCGCCAAGAGCGTAAAGGCCGCGTCCCCTAAGCCACGTGCAGCGATAGTCCCAGTTGCACACGCCGCCGGTCGCTTCGGGCAGCGATGTCGTGGGGGCTGCGACGATTGCGCCCGTAGGGCCGTTGGTGAGCGGCTTCAGCACGAGCGCGCTTCTCGCAACAAGCTCCCGGTATGGACCTTCGTAGCTGCACTGCGCGGCCCATTTCCGCCAGAAGGTCGCCGTATCTTCCAGCCGCCCCGAAGTTTGCGCTGATCGAGTTCTTCGAAAGTGGCCTCGTGCGCGAGGTAAACCAGATAATCGGGTAAAGCGATTCAACGGAGGGAGCTTGCCGATGCCTCAAGGACGACCATCGATCATCGAGCTCGAACCGATCCCGCTCGCCGACACCGAGCTCGTGGCCCGGTTGTTCCGCGCGCTGGGGGACTCAACCCGACTGCGAATTCTCGAGTTGTTGCTCGACGAGGGCGAGCTTCATCAGATGGAGATCGTCAGGCGTCTGGGCGCGACTCAGGCACGCGTATCGGAGCACTTGGCGTGTCTCACGTGGTGCGGCTTCGTCGAGACGCGCACCAAAGGACGTAAGACCCTCTATCGCGTCACCAATCGTCAAGTGGGCGGTCTCGTCGACCGGGCCAAGCGGTTCTTGGAGCAAAACGAGGCTCAGATCGCCACATGCGGTCGTATTCGGCGCAACGAGGGGAGCTAGTGATGGCAAGGGTCAGAACGCGGGTGCAGGGGATGACGTGTGCCCACTGTGAGCAGACGGTTGAACATCTGCTGAGCGCGGCTGGAGCGAGGGATCCCAAAGCGGACTGGCGACGCGGCGACGCCGTCTTCGAGTTCGAGGGCGACAGGTCGGGCATCGAAGAGTCGTTCTCGGAGTCGCACTACCGGCCAGGCGAGATCGAAACGTTCGACGCGCCTCGGCCGGTCCCATCAACACAAAACGACGAGGAATACGACCTCGTCGCGATTGGCGCGCCCAGCGCCGCGTTCGCGGCCGCGATCCGTGCCACAAACCTCGGCGCCAGGGTCGCGATCGTCGAGCGCAACAACGTGGGCGGGACGTGCGTCAACGTGGGCTGCATCCCGTCCAAGAACCTGCTGGCGGCATCCTCGAGCTACCACCACGCAGGCCACCATCCCTTCGCCGGAGTGAAGACTTCCCAGGGCGGCGTCGACATGACGGATGTCATCGGGATGAAGGCCGTTGTCGTATCGATGCTGCGCAAGGAGAAGTACCTTGATCTCGCCGAGCACTACGGCTTTGACATCATCGAGGGCAACGCCAGATTCGCCAGCGCGGACGCGATCGCGGTCGACGGGCGCCGCACGGAGGCGGCGCGCTTCCTAATCGCGACCGGCTCGGCGCCGTGGACTCCCCCGATCGAGGGGCTCGAGGACGCGGGCTACCTCACCTCGACGAGCGCGATGGAACTCAAGGAACTCCCGCAATCTCTGGTGGTCATCGGAGGCAACTACATCGGGCTCGAGATGGGCCAGATCTTCGCTAACCTCGGCAGCAAGGTGACGATCGTCGAGGCGCTCGATCGCGTCGCCCCGCTCGAGGAGCCCGAGATCTCGCAGCGGATGACCAAGATCCTCACCGAGCAGGGGATCAAGGTAGTTGCATCGGCCAAGATCGTGCGGGTCGAGGGCGGTGAGACGAAGACCGTGGTCGCCGAGGTCGGCGACGAAGAAGATCGCTTCGAGGGCGAGGAGGTTCTCGTCGCGTCGGGAAGGCGTCCGGTCCTCAACGGGCTCGAACTCGAAAACGCAGGGATCGAGCGCGATGATTTCGGTACCCTCGTGCTCGACGATGGGTTGCGCACGACCAACGAGCGTGTCTTTGGCCGGCGACGTGACCGGGGCGCCGCAGTTCGTCTACGTCGCGGCGGCTCAGGGAACCGCCTCGGCAGATAACGCCATCTTGGGCGCGGGTCGAAAGATGGACTACAAGGCTCTGCCCCGGGTCACCTTCACGACTCCCAACATCGCAGCCGTCGGCCTGACCGACGAAGAGGCCCAGGCCAAGGGATACAAATATGAATGCAGAACTCTCGAGCTCGAGCATATCCCGCGCCCGATCGTCAATCTCGACACGCGCGGCGCGATCAAGATCGTTGCCGAGCGCGGTACCGGAAAGGTACTAGGCGTTCACGCGATCGCGGCCAACGCAGGTGACCTCATCCTCGCGGGCGTCTACGCGGTCAAGTTCGGCCTCACCATCCAGGACCTCGCCGATACCTAGTCTCCCTACCTGACGATGGCCGAAGGGATCAAACTGACCGCGCAGACCTTCACCGCGGATGTCGACAAGCTGTCGTGCTGCGCCGCCTGAGAAATACATTAAGGAAAGAAGACAAAAAAGTGCCCGCTATTGATCAGAGTCCGGCATCTTTGACTCCCGATGTCGCCGCCATCGGTGCGACGATCGCGTCCCAAGCCCAACCCTTCATCGGGGACTCAGGCGAGGAGGCAATTCTGAATTCGGCAGATCGCCTGGGAAGCCTTCGATGAAGCAATCTTCGCAGATCCCATGCCCTCCTCTTATCGACCTGTTGGTGAACCACTAGGAGGACCTTGCGGGCGGCCACTAGCTCCGACGCACCATAAAGATCTTCCCGGGAACCTCTTGGCTCCTGACCCGGCCGGCCGTGGGTTGAATTCTCTCACGCCGTGTGCTTGTATCGGTGCTGGGAAGAAGAGGGGCGGCCGTGAGCGCGATTTCGCGAGGTCTCCAGGGGAATCGGCTAAGCGCACATAGAGGCGCGTCCAATGTGGCCGAGTGGAGTGGCAGGACCATCACGCGCAGCTACTTCGTGAGCCTCATTTCCCACTGTCTATCGTGGGCCCGCGTTTTGCCAGTGCGCTGGGGCCTACTTCCCCGCGATGGCTCCTCCATCCCTTCTGAGCGCCGCGCCCACACGTGTACCTGGACGTGCATCCAATACGTCTCCGCCGCCAAGTCACTCAAGGGCCACCACTCGGAGGCTGCAGGGGAGGAGGTGAGCACGACTTCTCGCAGCGTTTAATCGTGAACATTTATTGGGAGGTCAGATGAAGAGGGTACTTGCTTCAGGAGTCGCTGCCGCGCTCATCGCGCTGCTCCTCGCCGCTGCAGGGGCGAACGCCGACGGCAGGCTTCATGAGTTCCGTTGGGACATCGTCGATCTCAGCTTCGGAGCCACCGCGGGAGGCCAGTCGGTTTCAACCGATCCCGCAACCGGAGACACCGTCACGCTCAGTGGTAGCGGCCAGTTCGAGACCGAAGAAAGAGAGGCCGACGGCGGCGGCACGTTCGTGCACCGAAGCGCGAGCGGCGAGGTGCTGGGTGAGGGCATCTACAGGGTCACCGCGCTGCGTTCGTGGAAGCCGCTTTCGGGCAGCCTTGTGGGAACCGGGCTGGTGGACGGCATCGGCGACCTGAGGGAGGCCCGCTCCGGGATCGCGAAGCTCGGCTTGACCGCGTATGTCGACGGAGCGGTCGTGGCACATGGAGTCATCACGATTTACTGCGCTCTTCCGGGTGCTCCTGCCGGTTCGATCGAGGGCGTCGCGCTCCATGTTCGGACAGCCGACGGCGCGACGGCCGATTTCACCGAGGTCGAACCCGATAATGGTCCCACGGTGTTCCACGTCCTTCAGTAGCAAGACGCGCATGGCAAGGAAAGGTGCGGGCCACCGCACCTTTCCTATGCAGCCGCTTGCATGGGGCTCGCTCGGTTGCTCTTGTACGCGAGCTCATAGACTCGAGCTCATAGAATTGGGAGGCATATTATGAATCGTCGCATCACAGCGATCATCGGCGTCTTTGTGGTGGGCGCCTCATTGGCCTACGTCACCATGGCTCAGGCCGGCAGCCGCGCCGCTCCCGTCATCCGCGGGGCGGGCACCACGATGCTAGAAGGCGGTACTGGGGAGCCGAGCTTCACACCCGTCATCACCAAACTTGCGTTCCACTGGGAACATGGCAGCGGTGACTTCGAGTGCCTCGCGCTGGCACCGAGCGAGCCGGCCGGCGATCCGGGCAGCGGTGAGTTCGGCACCAACGTGATGTACGTAACAGGCCCGATCACGTCGGCGAGCATGCAAGGCAGCGTTGCGGTTCTGAAGGGCACGGCGACGGTCACCGGGCTCGGAGCCGGAACCGATAAGCCGTTCACGCTGCGCGCGCGGCAGGGTGGCCCCGGAACGCCGGTGGTCCTCGAGGTCTCCGGTCTCACCTTCAAGGAGATCATGCTCGAGGGTCACATCACTTTGTGAGCGCCTGAGGAAACCACCGATCGGGGCGCGCGCGGACTGAGATGAAAAGACACCGTGAGCGGCGGTCTAGGCATCGAGGCGCCGCGCGCGCCTGTGCTCTGGTTGTCGCCTGCTCGACGGCCCTAGGGTCACCCGTGTCGGTCAGGTCCGCCCCCGACCCGGGGACGAGGGCACGCATCGTCCTGCGGTGGAACAACGCCATCCTCGACGGCGTGCGGGAATCGAAGATGGGGCCTCCTATCGTCGCGCGAGCTCTGGCGGTCGCCCACACCTGCATGTTCGACGCATGGGCCGCCTACGACAGAAGGGCCGTAGGCACCCGTCTGGGTGGGTCCCTCCGCCGTCCGCGAAACGAGCGCACGCCGGCGAACAGAGCCGAGGCGGTCAGCTACGCGGCCTATCGCGCCGCGACCGATCTCTTTCCGGCCAGCATGGAGACTTCGTTCGACGCCCTGATGGAAAACCTCGGCTACGACCCGAACGACACGACGACGGACAGAGCATCGCCTGCGGGCATCGGAAACCTTGCCTGCCGAGCGGTGCTTGACCTGCGTCACCACGACGGATCCAACCAGCTGGGTGACGAGCCAGGCGGCGCTTCGGGCGCGGCCTACTCCGACTACACCGGCTACGCACCAGTCAACGACCCGATGGAACTCCTCGGCGCTTTCAATGCCGCCACGGTCGTCGACGCCAGCCGGTGGCAACCGCTCAGTTATATGGACGCCACCGGGGCGCCCGCGACCCAACGGTTCCTGACACCGTTCTGGGATCGAGTCATACCCTTCGCATTGTCCTCGGCGTCTCAGTTCCGTTCGTCAACGGGCCCGGCCGTCGCGGGCACGCGCCGCTACGTGAAGCAGGCCGCCGCGTTGCTGAGAGTCAGCGCCGAGCTCACGGACAGAAGGAAGATGATCTCGGAGTACTGGACCGACGGACCGAGCAGCGAGACGCCGCCGGGGCACTGGAACCTCCTCGTGCAGTACGTCTCGCATCGTGACGGGCACAACCTGAGCCAAGACGTGAAGATGTACTTCACCCTGAACAACGCTCTGCTCGACGCCGGCATCACCGCCTGGGACAACAAGATCCACTTCGACAGCGTGCGGCCGATCACGGCCATCCGTTACCTCTTCCGGAACCGCCGCGTGTTGGCGTGGGGTGGTCCCTACCAAGGAACGCAGCTGATCCATGGACGGGATTGGCTCCCCTACGAGCCGTCGACTTTCCCCACTCCCCCGTTCGCCGAATACAGCTCGGGGCACAGCACATTCAGCGCCGCCGCCGCCGAGGTCCTCCAGCTCTTCACCGGCAGCAACCGATTCGGGGCGTCGGTCGTGCTCCCGGCCGGGAGCTCGAGGATCGAGCCGGGGGCGGTCCCGGCGAGGGATGTGACATTGGTGTGGGCCACCTTCGGCCGCGCCGCAGCCCAGGCCGGTAGATCGCGCCGCTACGGGGGAATCCATTTCCGGCAGGCCGACCTCGAGGCTCGCATCGCTGGTCACAAGATCGGACGACAGGCCTGGAGAAAGGCGCGCGAGTACATCACCGGCGCGGCGAGCTAGAAGAGTCGCTTACGCCTTGAACGGAAGATGGCTGTCGCTTCATCGTGGCCTCATGCAGCGCCTTCAGTCCGTCCTCAGCGAAGACCACTTCGGTTTCCACGGCGCTGGATGATCAAGGCTCACTCGGAGCGCCGCATGGCAGACTGATCAGCGCGGCGCGCGAAATGAGCGCAACGATCTAGGGACACGAAATACCTCCCTCGCTCGCAAACGGGAAGATTTGCCTCGTGGCGTCCAGTGCGACACAGGCGAACGCAGGCCAACTTAGGCGGACATGAAGCTGGCCCGCGGCGATGAACGAGATGCGGATCGACCTCGGCAGGCTCAGGGTTTCGCCGCTGGACAACGCTCACGGCACCGTGGAAGAGATCATGGAGTCTGGCCCTACCACCGTCCGGCCAGTCGAACCGCTCGCTCCCCTCGTTGGACGCATGAACAAGCGAGGCGTGCCGCACATCCTCGTCACGACGAGTGAGGGAGTTCTGCGGGGCATCCTACGGCGAGATGACGCAGCAGAGCGCTTGGCGGAACTGGGAGCCGGTTGAGAGCCTGAAGTGGGTTCTATTCCGGCTCCGAAGGGCTAGCCGGGAGCCCCGCGGCGACCAACGCATCCTCCATGCGCGTGAATTCTTGGATGCGGGTGATCCTGTCCTTGCTCGTCTCCACAACCTGAAAGACTCCCTCGGCATCTGGAGGGAAGAAGAGTGGTAATGCCCGAAGGCGGGGAATCATCACGAACCTCTCGCCTGAACCCACGAACTCAGGCATCCCAATCAGAGCGCCGTGTTCCAGAGCGTGCCGAACGACATCCATGGCCTCTTCGCGACTGTGACAACCTTCCTCGCCATCCCAGGCTAACCACTCGATGTCCGGATGAGCATCTCGGCGAAAGGTGTCAGATCGCCCCGCTCAGTAAAAGCATCGTATGCCTGACGGAAGCGAACAGCCGGTTCAAACATCCAGGCCATCCTCTTTGGCGTCAAAGGCCAAATCTATCCTCTCCGCTCACCGGACCTTTCTCGAGGAGAAGCTCGACCCCGATCTCGACCTCACGCTCACCAAAGTTCACAACCTGCTTTTGCACCATACCGGCGCGAGCACCAAACAGTCTGACGCTCAGAAGCGCGTTTCCGGCTGGCTTCGCCCGTCCTCACGGTGCCCCCGCACAGACTCCACTGAGGGACTAGGCAGGGGGCGATAGTCGAGGGGGAATGGAGACTTTAGCGATTTTCAAGCTTGCCTTGTTCCGTTCTTGTTCCTCATACGAGCGCAATGTAAGGCAACGCCAGGACGCCTCACGACACATCGGAAATCGGATCTCAGCAGGGAAAACGTGCTTTTCTGCAGTTAGCGGGTTTGCGCGGCTCCTCGCTTACAACGCAGGGGTCGGCGGTTCGAACCCGTCACCGCCCACCAAACAGAATCGCAGGTGGATCAGCATTTCTTCTCCCTGTCCCGAGTCGAACGAATGTTCAATGACGCTAAGAATCCCACAGAAATCCCACAGACATCCCATAGACGAGTGCCGAACGACGTGTCCCGCTCCACCTGATCGATCGTTCGGCTGACACTGCCCTGACGGATTCGGCGCCGACATCGTAAGGAGCTCAAGTGCCGGACAATGGGAGGCGTGAAGCTAAGACCGATGCTCGTGACAGCGGGCCCTCTCCGCCCAAACAACGACCGCTATGCCTTCGAGGTGAAGTGGGATGGTTTTCGCGCCCTCGTCGCGGCCCGTCCCAATGGCGTCACTGTCACGAGTCGCAACGGGCACGACATGACCTCGCGCTACCCCGAGCTTCAAGGCCTCTGCCACCTCGCGGGTCAGTCGATCGTGCTGGATGGCGAGATCGTGTGCCTCGACGACGATGGCAAACCTGACTTCGCGGCGCTGTGGTTCCGCAGCCGCGGCTCGGTGAGCCCGACTGTCTGCTTCATGACCTTTGACATCCTCCAGCTCGGTGACGAGCTCGTGATTGATCGGCCTTACCGCGAGCGCCGGCGGATCTTGGACGAGCTCAACGTCAATGACTCGTACTGGTGCACACCGGCAATCCACGTGGGCGAGGGGGAGGCCCTGTTCGCCGCGACTAGAGAGATGGGTCTCGAAGGCGTCGTCGCCAAGCGGCTCGACTCCCGCTATCGGCCAGGACTCCGCTCGAAGTCGTGGACCAAGACGAAGCACTTCCAGAAGCGTCAGTTCGCGCTGCTGGGCTGGCTTCCACCAGAGGAATGGCGTGGGGATCGCGGCTGCGTCGTGCTGGGACTTCGCTCGGATGCCGGGATCGCGATGGCCGGCGTCGTGGAGTCGGGGTACGGCCGCGATCTGGTGGATCAACTGCCACAGCTCACACGAGCTGAGGTCCGTGAGTTGCAAAAGCCAGGACGCGTCTGGGAAGGCAACGACTCGCTCTTCGGTGAGGTGAAGTTCCTCGAGTGGAGTCCCGCCGGGGGTCTGCGTCACGCCACGTTCATCTCCAACAAACGTAATCGCGCGACGGGATGAGCGAACCGGACGAGTTCGACTTTCCTGAAGGGTCGCAAGAGGCGCAGCGCCTCAACCGCTTTCTGGAAACGATCCTGTGGATGGCGTGGCCACAGCGACCGGGATTTCTGGGGGCTCCGCTGGAACTTCGCGGGACGTTGCCGAGCGGGGAGGATGCGGCGTTCATCAAGCGCGGAAACGACTGGACATTCGTGATTCCAGCCCAGGATCGTGATGAAGTGATTGACCCAACCAGCGTCGGTCACCTGATGGTAGGCGAAGGGTTTCTCCCCTCCGCTGTGGTGTGGTGCCCGTGATTGCGCACCACGTTTTTCTGGCAGCAATCATCGAAACGGAAGGGGCTCACCAAAGTTGGCGCCAGGCTTTGCGCGAGATTGTGAAGGCGGTTCCGGACGCTCGTCGATTCTTCAAGGACCAGAGTTACTTCGACGCGCTCATCGCGATGCGATTGGCGTGGCGAGGCGAGGCGTCTCCGTGGGCGGTCGTCATCCCTTCACGTCGGGCACTCTGGCAGGAACGGCCGGGCGCCGACCGCGGGGCCCATGCGCTACATCCCCTCAGGCTATTCGGGCGCCTCTTCGACCACCTCGATCTCCTCGGCGACGCCAAGTTCGCGTGACGAGGGACCCCGGGGCGCGCGAGCCGCTACGCGCCGGGCGCTTTGTACTGGACCTGCTTCGCTTTGCGCAGGGCATCCATCGTTTCGTCGACGGTCAGGAGGACCGTCGTTTCGAGCGAGCTGAGCGCACCGCCGCCACCGATCGCCAGCGCCACCGCGGCCATGGACACGTTGTCGGGGGCCTCCCAGAGGGTGAACCCGTCGTGGGTGCCGAAGGCGTACCAGAACCCGTGGAGCTTCCCACCGACCGACTCGATGTACGACTGAGCGGCCTTTCGGCGGTCCTCTGGGTTGCCGATCAGCCTGGCCCAAGTCTCCGGCGTGTAGCTGAACCTCGATAGATAGAGCGGCATCGTCCCTCCCTCTCGTTCGCCGACCCGAGCGAGTCGCCGTTAGGCCTCGAGTATGACCGGCCCCGGGCCCACCCGGTAGTCCGGGCTGATCCGGCGGTGGGTTCGTCCTGATCGCCGTGACGTATCAGCACCGGATCCGGGAAGTGGCGGCGCTAGGTTCGCGCCTCGCCTCGACGTTGATCGTCCGTATCCGTCACTAAATTCGTTCCCGCCCGTCATCATGACCGGCGGACGAGGAGGGTCGCGCCCCTTACCTTCCACTGCCCGCGCAGCACCTCCCGCTTCGACATCGAGCCACTGAGGACACGGGCCGGTTAGACCGGCCACTCTTCCTGCCGGTAGGCCATGTCCCAAAACATCCACTCATAGCGGCTGGTTACGCCGAAGACGCGCAGCGCGGCGCTCCGGTCAGCCGGCCCGAGGCCCTCGGCGATGCGGACGGTGAGGGCGAGAACATCGAACACGATCGCCCCGAACTCCTCGCCTCCGTAGGTGTCGATCCAGCGCGTGTAGAGGGGATCGGGAGAGCCGCGCTTGCGCAATGCCTTGCCCACCTCCCAATAGATCCAGTAGCAGGGAAGAACCGCACCGAGGCCCTCGGCGAACGATCCCGAGTAACAGGTCCGCAGCAGATACGAGGTGTAGGCGAGGTTCGTTGGCGCTACCGACGTCGCGTCAACGTCGGCCCGTGTCATCCCGAAGTCGGAGAAGAAGCTTTCGTGTAACGCTCGTTCCACCTCGATCGCTCCGATCGCGTGCTTGCAGAACATCACAAGGTCGTCCTCGTGGGGGGCACGAGCCGCCAGCAGGCTGAGAGCGCGCGCGTACTCGCGCAGATAATGCGCGTCCTGGAGGACGTAGAAGCGGAACGCGTGCTGAGAGAGGCTGCCGTCGGTAAGGCGGCCGACGAACGGGTGGGCCAGGATCTCCTTGTAGATGTCCTCGATTGACGCCCACAGCTCGTCGGTGAAGCGTTGCACGCTCATACATCAGAACCTTAGTCGCATACCGGTACGCACTTCGACACGATGCGGGCCACGGCTGCCTCCTCGCTCGAGCAGAAGCAAGCATGTGCGTCGTGACGCATGACACGCGACGCCGCGGCCGGGACGCGAGCCGTGGCTAGGGGTAATGAGAGTGGAGGCGTGGAACCGGCTCTCTTAGGCCGAAGCTGGCTCGCCCCAGGAGGACGTGCCAGGAGGACGTTGATTGATGGAGGTCTTTCCAGAACGCAGGTATCTCGGTCGACCCAGATGTGCGGTTCGGGGAACCATGCATCAACGGGACCAGCGCGGATGTGATGACCGTCATCGGAGCGATAGCGGCGGGAGATAGCCTCGAGATGGTTGCTGATTAGTCTCTTTGAGTCCCGATAAGGTGCGGGCGGCGCTTCAGTACGCGCGACCCAAGGTCCGTAAGGGCGGCGATGGCGCCGTGACCACGAGGGCGGCGCCCCCGCTTGGTGAGTGCCTCGCCACCTTCTGGGACATGGCGGCGGATATCTCCGATCTGCGCATCAGCCCCGTGCCGTAGCAACGCCCGCCGCGCTGCTCGATGAGTTGGCGATGCTCCCCGAAGAGGCGGGAGGGCATGCATTCTGGCGAACCTTGCGAGAGGCCTACCAGAAGATGGCCGCGCGGGGCGAGGAGCGAGCCTGGTCGGGTTAAGGCAGCCCGTCCAGGTGGTCGCCGAGCACGACTTTCGGCTATGTAGATTATGTTTCCCAGCAACCGGTTTCTGGTCGGCATCGTCACGCCGCCGACGATTGCTTCGGTGCATCCTCCAGCGCCAGCTCGTGATGAAATAGCCGCGTGGACGACGAGCAACTCATCCAGGAGCAGATCGAGTACTACCGGAGGAAAGCTCCCGAGTACGATCAGTCAGCCGCTCAAGGCGACGATCCGCTCGTCGCGTACGGCCGAGAGATAGACAGAGCTCTCGACGCCTTCCGCCCCACCGGACACGTCTTGGAGATCGCATGTGGGACCGGAAACGGGACGCGCCGCCTTCTCAACCATGCCTCCATCGTGACGGCACTCGACTCGTCGCCTGAGGCGATGGAGTTGGCGAGCAAGAAGCTCGACAACGATCCTCGGGTTCGCTTCATCAGAGCCGACGTCTTCTCCTGGGAGCCCGACGACCACTACGACGTCGTCTTCTTCGGCTGGTGGCTCTGCCACGTGCCGCTAGATCGATTCGATCGATTCTGGGATCTCGTACGACGAGTACTCAAGCCCGACGGAAGGGTCTTCTTCGAAGATGAATCCGAGAACGCCTTCAGCGACGAGTTCATCGATCACCCCGCCGTCCCGCTCGTCCGCCGGACGACGAGCGATGGCGCCACCCATCGCGTTGTGAAGGTCTTCTGGGATCCCGCTGAACTCGAGGAAAGGCTTCGCCAACTCGGCTGGGATATCAAGATCCATACCACCGGCCCCTTCTTCTGGGGGGACGGCGGCCGAGCGGCTCCTGCATGACAAACGCTCAACCTTTGGCGTCAACCTCCGCAAGATGGATAGGGTCCGCCGGCATGGGTCCCGGCGAGGCGTCGGCCAAGCTCGAGTGACTAAGCTGATCCGCGTGGGAAGGGATCCGTACGAAGAGCTAGCCCAGCGATTCGCCGACCATTACACAACGCTTAGAGGCATTGTGCGGCACGTTCTCGTCGATCGCCAGCTTCGTGAACATCTCGCTCCCCCGCCGGGCAGGATCCTAGATGTTGGTGGTGGCGCAGGACATCAATCGATCCCGCTCGCCCGCAATGGTTACGCGATCACGATCCTCGACTCCTCCGGAGAGATGCTCCGACGCGCGGAGCACAGACTTCGAGCTGAAGATACCGACACGCGCTCGCGCGTCGAACTCGTCGAGGGGAGAGGAGAAGATGCGCCCAGTCTCTTCGCAGAACTCGACTTCGGTGTCGCTCTGTGTCACGGCGTCCTCATGTACCTCGAGGACATAGATCCGCTACTCGACGCGCTAGGCGACGTCACCGCTCCCGGCGGAGTTGTCTCCCTCTTAGCAAAGAACGCTGAAGCTCTTGCACTCCGTCCCGCCTTGCAGGGACGCTTCCAAGATGCTGTCGAAGCATTCGACGCCGATCGTGACGTTGGCGGACTCGGTGTGGTCACGCGCGCCGACACGATCGAGGATCTGACGAAACGCCTGAGCAGGGTTTCCATCGAGGTCGTCGCCTGGTACGGCGTGCGGGTGCTCACCGATCACCGGGTGGGTGAACCACCCGGCCCTGATGCGGAGCTCGTTCTCCAGGCGGAGTGGGAGGCAAGCAAGCGAGATCCCTACAGATCCATCGCTCGCTTGCTTCACGTCGTCGGGCGCAAGCGGTAGGAGCGCGGGCGCGCCGAGAAACCCGAGAGCGGCCGGCGCGACCTACGTCGGTGAGTCGCCCGCCAGCATCCGGGCGCCCAACCTTACAAGCGTCGCATTGTTCTGAGCTGGCTCACCATCAGGCAGCTTCGTTGTGTCCTCGAGACCCGCGCGGATCCCATACCCGCGCTCTACGGCTCGAGCCATGACGTGCCACGTGGCGACGCCGTCGCCGTGATGAATCTGCTCCAAGGTCACCCCGGCATCCCCGAGCACATGCTCCATCGCGGCCGCGTGAGCGACAGCCGCGGAAGGGTCCGCATCCAAGGGCTCGATCAGGACGCGAACACAACGGCCCCCGACCCCAGACTTCACAAACTGATGCGCGTCATCGAGATGCAGCAGTCCGGCCTCGATCCCGACCCCGCGTGCGATGAGGAGGTCGCACAATTCGACGATCCCCTCCTCCCCTTGATTCGCGGTGACTAGCTCAGGTAGTTCGGTCCAGTGCGCGATGCACTCCAAGCGACGCGGGTGTGGCTCGATGTCCGCAGAGGTGCTCAACGAGATCGGGATCCCAGGACATGCCGCCCGGACCGCGCGCAGCGCCGCCGCACAGGGCTCCGGGGCGAAAGTCTCTGAACCGGCCTCGTCGTAGGCATGAAGATGTAGGAGCTGAGCGCCTGCCTCCACTGAGGCTCGACCTTCATGCGCGAGTTCGGCCGGCGTCCGGGGGATACCCGGATGCTCTTCGCTTGTACGCGAGCCGTTAAGACAGGCCTGAAGCAACATCATCCGTGAATACGTATACCCACCCATCGGTAAGGGAAGCTCCGCTTCCCATCGTGGAGGAAGGGCTTACGACGGATGGTCCGACGAGCGGGCATGTTGGTGGCTCTCCTCTGTCTATCCGGACCGATCCACGATACGGATGCGTTCGCTATCAGCATAGATGTTGAACCGCTGTTCCCGCAGAAACCCGATGAGCGTCATATTGAACTCGTGGGCCATCGCGACCGCGAGGCTGCTGGGGGCCGAGACCGAGCACACGACGGGAACGCCGGCCACGAGTGACTTCTGCAAGATCTCGAAGCTTGAGCGTCCGCTCACCATGAGGATGTGATCGCTCAAAGGGAGCCTCCCCTCGAGCAGAGCCCAGCCGACGAGCTTGTCGACCGCGTTGTGGCGCCCGACGTCCTCGCGCACACAGAGCACCTCGCCGTCGGAGCTGAAGAGACCTGCAGCGTGCAGCCCGCCGGTCGACTCGAAGACACCCTGGGCCGCCCGCAGCCTGTCGGGCAGAAGATAGATGACTCGCGACGCCACCTCTGGGCCCCTCGAAACCACGGAACAGTTGCGTAGGTGAAGTGCCTCAAGACTCGCCTTGCCGCAGACGCCGCACGCGCTGGTCGTGTAGAAGTGGCGCTCCAAGGACCTGAGGTCGGGCGTTGCCCGGGCCCCAAGCTCGACGTTCACGATGTTGAAATGCTGTGCGGGGTCGATGCCCGGATCGGTGCAATAGGTGATGCGGGAGATGTCGTCGCAGCCCCGGATCACTCCCTCGCCGTAGAGGAAACCCGCCGCGAGCTCGAAGTCTGCTCCCGGCGTGCGCATCGTAACTGCGAGCTTGTGGGTCTGGCCTCCCGCCACGAGGCGGATCTCGAGGGGCTCCTCGGTGGCGAGGTAGTCTGAGCGCGCTCGCTCGTTGCCCTCCTGTACGACGCGGGTGCGGGTACGGGTCCTGCTCGTTGGACGTTGGGCCATCCCGGCAGCCGCGTCGAGCGCCACGATCTAGGCCTCCTTCGTGGGGGTGATGGCTTGGGCGATCTCGAGCGCCTCGGCCATTGCGGCTGCCTCGTCCACACCGTGCGCGCCTCGAGCTACGACGTAGCGCCCGGCCACGTAAGCCGCCAGCGGGGCGTTCTTGCGTTCAGTGCCGTGGGCCACGATGCGGGCCAGCGTCAGGATGGGGTTCTTTAGCTCACGCGGGAGATGCACCGCGGGCTCGGAGGACCCAAGGCGTTCCTCTAGAACCGCGGCGTACTTCTCGAACCAGTCGTCCATTCGACCTCCTCGACACCCAGTGGATCCCGCGAGCCTAGACGCCGGCAAGCGACACGCTGGGACGCTGTAGCCCCTTCTCGTGCGCCCACACATCGAGCGTGAGAGAGGCTACGTCGTCGACGAGGGGAATGACGTCCTTTCCCCCGGACTCCCTCAAGTCGAAGGACTTTATGTAGGCGCGGCAGGTGTCGCACGCGTCGATCCTGACCCCGCGCTCTCCCTCGGGAGAGAACGCTCCCACTCTCCTCGAGTCGTCCTCGCCGCAAGAGGAGCAGGTGGCGCGCGCGAAGCTCCACCACAGCGCACACCGCCCGCACACGAGATAGCGAGGGGATCCTGCCATGAACTCACCCGACTCCTCGCGGATCACCGACACCTGAGGCAGGCCTCCGCATGCCGGGCAAGCGGCACCGGCCCACTTCCCCTTGGGGGGCGGCTTCACGGTCGCGGCTGCAAGCTCGAGCACCGGGCCCGCCGCCACCGCGATCCACGCAGCGGTGCGAGGGTCGAGCAGAGAGGGATCGTCGAGCCAGCTCTCCACCAGCTCGCGCTGTGCGGCATCGCTGCGAGCGATCAGATCCTTGCCTGCGTCACCTAGGGCTCCCGGAGCCGCAGGCTCTCCCAGTGCGGCGACGGCGGCAGAGATCTCCTCGACCACGGTATCGACAGAGGCCGCGAGGTCGAGGAGCGGAAAGCTATCGAGTAACCGGTTGACGGCCACGGCCGCTCCCACCCGGGCAGCCGCGGCCTGTACGGACACGACCGCAGCGCGCTCGCGCTGGTGGCGAAGGACCGCCGATAGGAATGCGAGCGGTGCGGCCGTAGCCGCGGATCGCTCTACCGCCGCGGCGCGCGCCAAACGGGTCTCGAAGTCGCTCGGGCCTCCGCGCCGGCCCTTCAGTTCCGGCCGGCCTCCTGCTTACGGAACCAGCGTGGGTGATGCCAGGCGGCCCACGCCCGCGTGACCCTGCCGCCGGTCATGCCCGGCATCGTACCCGGCAGCATCACCGTGGACATGTAGACGTGGATGATGAATCCGCCCACCGTAAACAGGAAGAGAGCGTGGTGCACCAAACGAGCCAACTGATTCCAGCCGCCGCTCAGGAGGCCCGGGAACCACAACGGGAGCCCGGTGATGAGCAAGGGCACGCCGGTCAGCACCGCGAACCAGAAGTAGCCTTTCTGGCCCGCATTGAAGCGGCCGATGTCGACGCGGCTGTGGCCCTCGCGCACGTAGGTGCGGAGGTCGCGTGTCCATGCACGATCGGAGTCGTCAAACGCCATGTCCCTGAGCCACACGATGAGCATCAGCAGGACACCGATGGTGAAAGCCACGCCGACGATGGGATGCACGAAACGGACCGTCTGACCGCCGCCCAGGATGTCATAGAGCCACGCCACACGCGGGTAGCCGAGCGCGAACCCCGAGAGCATCAGATAGATGAAGGTAAGAGCGATGAACCAGTGCAGGACGCGCTCGGGGAACGAATAGCGAAGGATCCCCTTCTCTCGTTCTGGTCGCACGCTCATGAGCGTTCGCCTCCTTCCCGACCCGTTTCCTCAGGGGGCGACGTCCCCGTCTCGGCCTCGCTACCTTTCTCCCTAGCGGACGCGACGGCCTCGTCCTCAGGCGGCGGGAATCTGCGACCGGTGCGCAGGAAGAACAGCCCTGCACCGAGCAAGCCTGCCCAAGTGGCAAACGAGCCGAGCTTGCGCAAGCCGCTCATGACCGGGAAGAAGCTCGCCCCTCTTACTGTTGGCTCCTCCGGGAGCCCGTACTCCTCGAGCATTCTTCCGCGCGGGACGACGTAGGTCATGTGCAGGCCCTTGACCCCCTCGGGGTCGTACAGGAGCGCGTCGTCGAAGCCGCGCTCCTTGAGCTTGGCCACCTTCTCCTCGCCGTAAAGGGTCATGTCCTCCTTGGTGCCGAAGCGGATCGACCCGGTGGGACAGGCCTTCACGCACGCAGGCTCCAACCCGTTGCTGACGCGATCGACGCACATCGTGCACTTGTAGACCTTCTTGGTCTTAGAGTCGAAACGAGGGATGTCGAACGGGCAACCGCTGACGCAGTACTGGCAGCCGATGCAGTTCTCCTGATCGAAGTCGACGATTCCGTTCTCGTACTGGACGACCGCCCCCGGCGCGGGGCACGCGAGCAGACAGCCGGGCTCCTCGCAATGAAGGCACGAGTCCTTGCGGATAAGCCAGGCGATGTCGTTGCCGTCGAGCTCGACCTCGTTGAAGCGCATGAGATCCCATGTCGAAGCGGTGAGATCCTCGTGGCTCTGGTAGCCGCCGAAGTTGTGCGTCTCCTCGACTTCCAGGTCGTTCCATTCCTTGCATGCGACCTCGCACGCCTTGCATCCGATGCACAGGTCGATGTCGACCAGCTTGGAGACCTCGACCTGCTTGATGGAGTCGTCGCGACGGATGTTGGTTCCGGACGTGGGGGTCGCCGATCGCCTCTTGACGGCGAGACCGAGCTCGGTTGTCATGTCTCCCCCTAGACCTTGGCGATGTCGACCAAGAAGCCCTTGAACTCCGGCGTGGCTGTGGTCGCGTCGCCGACGTAGGGCGTCAGCAGGTTGGCCATCTGGGCGGCCTTGCCCTTGCTGTGGCCGGCCGCGTAATGCCAGTGCACCGGGATGCCGACCTGGTACACGACCTTGTTGCCGACCCGTAGCGGGCGCATGCGCTTGGTCACCAACGCCAGACCCTCCACCTCTCCGCGCTTGGAGCGCACCCTCACCATGTCGGTGTTCGCGATGCCCTTCTTCTCGGCGAGCTCCACGGGCAGCTCGACGAAGAAGTCGGGCATGGCCTCCACGAGCTGGGGCACATTCTGAGTGACGTAGTGCTCGTGTTCCGTGAGCCGGTAGGTGGTGGCGACGTAGGGGAACTCGCTGTCGTCCTCTGCGAAGCTCGCGGGGGCGTCCTCGTACAGGAGGGCAACCGGATTCTTGTTGGTGGCGCTGAACGGGTTGATGATGGGCGACTCCATCTGCTCGTAGTGCTCGGGAAAGGGCCCATCCAGCAAGAGCCCACCCGGCGCGAACAGGCGACCCACTCCCTCGCCGGTCATGATGAAGGCGCCGAGGCCGTCCTCGGGTGGGGAGTCGGGCGGGTAGTCGGGGACGTCGCCGACCCACAGGCTCCCATTCCAGCGGATGCCGGGGCGCGTCTCGTCCCAAGGCTTGCCCTTCGCGTCGGCCGAAGCACGGTTGTAGAGGACGCGCCGGTTGGCCGGCCAGGACCACCCCCAATCATGGAAGTAGCCCATGCCGGTGGGGTCGTCGGTGCCGCGCCGGTCCATCTGATTCCCCGCCTCGGTGTAGGACCCGGTGTAGAGCCAGTTCCCGATGGCAGTGGTGCCGTCGTCCTTGGCGTCCAGAAAGGTGTCCATGAGGAGGCCGGTTGTGAGGTCACGCCCGTTGATCTCCGCCGACAGCTCCTCGAGCGGCGGGTCGTCCTGATTCGAGTACTCCCACGTAAGGTTGAGGATGGGGTCGGGAAAGGCGCCGCCTTCCTGCGCGTAGAGCTTTCTCAGTCGCAGGAAGAGCTGCGCCAGGATGTAGTTGTCGTTCCTGATGTCCCCCTCGACCGGAAGCGCCTGATGCTTCCACTGCGCCCATCGCCCCGAATTGGTGAACGCTCCCGATTTCTCGATCCAGTGGGTGGTAGGCAAGAAGAACACCTCGGTCTGAACCTCTTCCGGATCTACCCCGGGTGCGTGCCAGAACTCCGATGAGGCGGTCGGGAACGGATCCATCACGACGAACCACTTGAGGTTCGACAGCGACTCGATCACCCGGTTCGAGTCCGGCCCTATGTTCACGCTGCTCATGCCGCCGTTGAAGAGGCCGTGGAGCCTCTTGGCGCGCGCCTCGTCATGGAACGTCATCCACGACCAGTTCTTGTCGGGCTTCGGCAGCCACGAGAACGCGAAGTCGTTGCCCTTTGTGGCGGCGTCGCCGAACCACTGCTTGAGCAGGCTCACGGTCATGCTCCTGTACACGGAGCCGAAGAAGTTGAGGGCATGAGGATCGAGCTGGGCGAGGGCTGCGGCGTCGATGTAGTCGTCGAGGGTCTCGATGCCCGGCTTCGGGATCGCCATGTAGCCCGGCAGGATCTCCCACGACTGTGCGTTGTCGGTATTGCCCTGGATGTTGGCGTGGCCACGCTCGGCGTTCACGCCGCCCCCCGGCTTTCCGACGTTGCCGAGCAGCATCTGAAGGATCCCGATGCCCCTGATTATCTGAACCCCGGTGGTGTGGTGAGTCAGTCCCACCGCGTAGACGACATTGCCGGCCTTGTCCGCTGTTCCGGTGGCGCCGAAGATCTTGGCGATCTCAAGGAACCTCTCCTGCGGGATGCCGGTGACGTCCGCGACCATCTCCGGCGTATAACGCGAGAAGTGTCGTTTGAGGAGCTGGAACACGCTCCTGGGGTGCTGGAGGCTCATATCGCGCTTGGCGAACCCCGGGATCGAGGCTGGACTCCTTACGACTGGGTTGCGCCCTGCGGTTTCGGCCTGGGGACCGACCGGGGTCTTTTCAGGGATCGAGGGCTTGGCACCGGATCCCGCAATCCGCTCGTAGTCCCACGTCGCCGGGTCGTAGACCCGTTCGGCTTCGTCGTACCCGGAGAAGAGCCCGTCGTCGAACTCGAAGTCCTCGGACACGACGAACGAGGCGTTCGTGTGCAGCTTCACGTAGTCTTCGTGGTAGAGGTTGTTCTCTAGAACGTAGTTGACCAGACCCGCGAAGAAGGTGACGTCGGTTCCCGCGCGGATGGGGGCCCACAGGTCGGCGACGGCCGACGTCCGTGTGAAGCGAGGGTCAACGTGGATGATCTTTGCCCCGCGCGTATCACGCGCGACGTGCGCCCACTTCCACCCACAAGGATGGTTCTCCGCGGGATTGGCGCCGATCACCAGGAACGCGTCGGAGTTCTTGAAGTCGACCCAGTGATTGGTCATGGCCCCCCGGCCGAACGAGGCGGCCAAACTGGCCACCGTGGGGCCGTGTCAAACCCGGGCCTGTTGCTCCAGACCGACCGTCCCGAGGGCTCTGAAGATCTTCGTCGTGAGATAGCCCTCTTCGTTGGAGATCGTCGCGCCCCCGCCCCACGCAAAGCCCTCGTTACGGTTGACGATGTTGCCGTCGGCGTCCTTGTCGATGAAGCGCTCATCACGCGCGTCCTTCATGAGCCTCGCGAGGCGATCGAGCGCGTCCTCCCACGAGATCTCTTGCCACTCGGTCGCGCCCGGTCCTCGGTAGCGCGGCGCCTGGACGCGCGCCTCGCTTACCGCGAGCTGCATAGTGCTGGCACCCTTGGGACACAACGAGCCGCCGTTGATGGGGCTATCGGGGTCGCCTTCGATGTGGACGAGGTAGGGCTTCGTGTTGAACGACGTGGTCTCGCCGTGACCCGCGACGTAGGCGATCATCGAGCAGCCGACACCACAGTAGGGGCACACCGAGCGGATCTCCTTGGCGCGGCTGATCTTCAGCCCGCTCGCCTGTGCGTACGCGGGCTCGAGGTCGAAGCCGAAAGTCGCCCACGCCGTGCCGGCCGCACCCGCCGCAGAAACCTTGAGGAAGTCCCGACGAGTTAGTTCCACGCGCCCTCCCCCTGAGCGAGCCCCGGTCCCTTTGGTGCTCCAGAACTTGACTGAGAGTACCATCCACCTGGCAACGCCGAAGGGCAGAGGTTGGACCTGGATGGTCTTCCCTGGCTATCCGGCTTGGTTAGCTCGGAAGGCCGGCTTGAGCGGGCCGGATGGGGGCCACTTGTCGCACGCGAGCACGATCACCGAGGACGACGTCCACAGGGTCCTGGGCTCGGTGGACGACCCTGAACTGCACCGGCCGATCACCGAGCTCAACATGGTGCGGGGCGTCGTAGTCGCCCCCGGCCGAGTCCATGTGTCGGTCGCCCTGACCGTGGACGGATGTCCCCTCAAGGCCAAGATCCACGACGACGTCACCTCGGCGGTGAGAACACTGGGTGCCGACCATGTGTATGTCGATTTCACGACCATGACCGACGACCAGCGCGCCGAGCTGCGCCGTCAGCTCCACGGCGACGGCGCGGCGTCCAGGGGCGAGGCATTCACGTCCTCGAGGGTCATCGCCGTGGCCTCCGGCAAGGGCGGGGTGGGCAAGTCGTCGGTCAGCACCAACCTCGCGGTGGCCCTGGCTCGGCGCGGCAAACGCACCGCGATCATCGACGCGGACGTCTACGGGTTCTCGATCCCGCGCATGATCGGCATCGATCGCAAACCGGTGATCATCGATCGGATGATCGTGCCTCCCGAAGCACACGGCGTCGCGGTGATCTCCATCGGATTCTTCGCCAGCGAGAACGATCCCGTCATCTGGCGAGGACCCATGCTGCACAAGGCGCTTACACAATTCATGACCGACGTCTATTGGGACGACCCCGACATCGTTATCATCGACATGCCGCCGGGAACCGGCGATGTGTCACTCACGATGGCGCAGTTCCTTCCGGCGACGGAGATCGTCGTGGTGACTACCCCCCAACCCGCCGCCCAGCGCGTGGCGCAGCGGGCTGCGTACATGGCCCGCAAAGTCAATCTCGCAGTCTCCGGAGTGATCGAGAACATGAGCTGGTTCACCGGTCACGACGGCTTCCGGTACGACATCTTCGGCTCCGGGGGAGGCGAACTGCTGGCGCAGGAGCTGGGCGTCCCCTTGCTGGGTCAGATCCCGCTCGTCCCCGCGCTGCGCGAGGGCGGCGACGTGGGGGCTCCGATCCTCGTCACAGAGCCCCACTCCGAGGCAGCGCGCACGATCGACGCGGTCGCCGGCAAGCTGCTCGAGATGGGCGTGCGCCGCATCCGGCTACCCGTCCTGAACATTGCCAAGCCGTCATAGCATTGCCCTAAGAGCGACTGCACAGCTCGCAACGACACCACGCCCGCAGCGTCTCCCATCGGTAGATGCCGGTTTCGTGTCGGTCGTTCCACCGCAGCGACAGTCCCCAACCCCCGATGAGCTCGGCGTCTGTCACCTCGAGGATCTCGGGCACTCCCGGCTTGGGCCAGATCGTTTCCCCTCGCGCGCGCAGATCGCGACACTGGGCACAGGTGCAGCTCCGTCGCAACTCCACGAACCCAAACCGCGACACATGCTCGTCGCGCCAAACGACCACCAGCATGTCCGCTTCGAGATCAACCGACCTTGCCTGCGTCTCAAGGTTCATGTGGAGAGATAGCCTTGGAGGATCTGCCGGAAGCTCACGTACGAGTCGCGCTGCATCTAGTGGCGTGCGTCGGCAGGTACCCGGAACGCTGGATCCGTCGCAGCCGGGCGCGCGGCTACTTGCGAGCGGCCACGAGGTACTGGGCGCCCAAGGGGACGGCGTGCAGGTTCTTCTCCAGCCATGAGGCGAACGGGAGACGCCACGGCGAGAAGAGGATGAAGCTTTCATCTACCGGCGTCAGGCCACTGCCCTTCAGCAGGTCCTTGGTTCGCCGTCGCGACAGCAACACCGCATCCTCGTCGAACTCGCAGCGCGCGACCACGACGCGGGTGAGTGGATTGATCGGATTGTGCTCGACGATCGAGACGAGACCACCCGACTTCACCACACGAGCGAGCTCTTCGCCGAAATGGAACCACGACGGCGGAGGCACATGGTGCAGCACGCAGATGGCGAATACGAGCTCGAACGAATCTTCCTCGTAGGGAAGCGTCGTGCCGTCGTACAGCCGATACTGCACCGAGGGGTTGGCCTCACGAGCGACCTCGATCACAGCCGGCGACACGTCCACGGCATGCAGTTCATGGAAGTGCTCTGCAAGAAGGCCGTCGGTGATACCGACCCCACAGCCGACGTCGAGGGCAGTCACGGCTCCTGGATCGCCGAGCCGCCGGCGTGCGAGTTCCACGAGGTGGCGGACCTTGACCTCCGTGAAGTAGTCGAGACCTTGGCCGATGAAACCGATCGATCTCTGGACCGCGTCGCGATAGCTGTCGCTGTAGCGGTCGAAGTCGGTCGTCATGCCGGGGGGCCGGGTGACCGTCCAGGCAAGTTGGCGAGGCTCGCCTCGGTTACCTGGGACTCGGCGTCAGAGACAGGTGACGTGAACACCTCGGGCGGCGACGTGAATCCGTGGAGGCCGCTGACGAGATACAAGGGGCGTCGCTTGACCTCGTCGTAGATGCGAGCGACGTACTCGCCCATGACACCGAGGATGATCAGCTGTACGCCTCCGAGGAAGGTCGTGGCAACGACGAGCGACGCCCATCCCGGAACGATGTAGCTCTCGGTGAGTTTGGCGACGACGGCGGCCACGCCGGCGAAGAAGGCCAGTCCCGACAGCAAGAACCCGAGCTTGAGCGCGATGCGCAAAGGAGCGTTGGAGAATCCCACTATCCCATCGAGCGCCAGCTTCAACAGCTTGATGAATGAGTACTTGGTTCTCCCGGCGAAGCGTCCGGGTCGGGAGTACGGCACGCCGGTTTGTCTGAACCCGATCCAGCTGAACATCCCGCGCACGTAGCGGTTGCTCTCGGGCAACCTCTTGAACGCCTCCAGCGCCCTGCGATCCACGAGCCGGAAGTCGCCGACGTCCACCGGGATCTCCAGATCCGTGATCCGCTGCAGCGCACGATAGAAGAAGTGCGTCGCGGTCCGCTTGAACGCGGTCTCGCCCAACCGCTGCTCGCGTATGGCATACACGACCTCATAACCGGCGCGCCAACGAGCCGCCATCTCGAGGATGAGCTCCGGTGGGTCCTGGAGGTCCGCGTCCATCACCACGACCGCGCGGCCGGCGGCCCAATCGAGACCGGCGCTGATCGCGATCTGGTGACCGAAGTTCCGCGACAGACGGATCATCTTGAAGCGCGGGTCCTCGTCACAGATGGCAGCGATCAGTGCGTGGCTCGAGTCGCGGCTGCCGTCATCGACGAAGATCATCTCGCAGGTGCCGTCGAGGCGCTCCATGAGGGACCGCAAACGCCCGATGAGCTCCGGCAACGAATCCTGCTCGTTGTAAACCGGGATGACGATGGAGTACTCGGGAGTGTGCATATCTCCTTGCGGTTGCCGCAGGCGCTTCCCACTCGCTGTCGACCGGATCTTAGCCGAGCGGCAGGCCGATCGGGCGGCCCATCATACGATCCTCCCCTTCGGTACGCCTGTAACCGCTATCCTTCCAGCGTGCGAACGGGGGGAACCATGGTGGCCTTTCGAGGCATGTTGCTTGCCGTCTCGTTGACCCTCGCGGTCGCCTGCACGGACCGCTCAAGGGAGCTAAGTGCGACGGTGGAGGCCGAACCCGCATCGAGGCCCACGGAGAAGCTCGGCGAACGCGAGTTCGAGCGTGCGACGACCGAGCTTCCTGAACTCGTGATCGAGGGTGTGCCTGACCAGGTCGAGCACGAGCTGACCGTCCCAGACCCGGTGGCGGCGGCGCGCGAGAAGATCAAGCACATCGTCTTTCTCGTCAAGGAGAACCGCTCCTTCGACCACATGTTCGGTCGTTTCCCACGCGCGAACGGCGTGACGGAGGGACTCACTTGCGAAGGGGAAACCGTTCCGCTGCGGCGCGCCGACGACGACACGCCGGGGCCGGATCACTCCTTCGTCGCAGGGCTCACCGCGATAAATGGCGGACGCATGAACTGCTTCGACCGGCTCCGCTTCGGTGCGGATCTCGAAGCGTACGTTCAGTATCATGAGCAGGACATCCCAAACTACTGGCGCTACGCCAAACACTTCACGCTTGCGGACGCGTTCTTCAGCTCGATCTACGGGCCGACGGGAGTCGAGCACATGTGGATCATCGCAGCGCAATCGGATCGGTTCGTCGATCACGTGCGGCTTGACCAGGCGGGAGACGGCGAGCCGCGCGAGTACTGCGAGGACAGGAAGGAAAGAGCGTACTCGTTCAAGCGGCTCACGCCACGCCAAGAGGACATCGTGTACGAGCTCGAGTACAAGCCGACGATAACCGAGATGGTCGGGCGCTTCTGGACCGAGCGGTGGCCGTGTACGGACATCACGGTGCTGCCGGATCTCCTCGAGCAGCACGGGATCTCGTGGCGCTACTACCAGTCCGACTTCCCCTTCGCCCAGCCGATGCGTCAGATCGAGCATGTGCGCTTCGGGCCGATGTGGCGCAAGGTCGTCCCCGAAGAACGATTCGTCGACGACGTGGAGTCCGGCCGCCTTCCCGCAGTTTCGTGGCTGATCCCACCGGGAGGGGCGAACGACCATCCCACGAATCTCGAGGAGGGCGGCATCTGCAAAGGAGAGAACTGGACCGTCCGGACGCTCAACGCCCTGATGAAGAGCGAGCACTGGGACGACACCGCGGTCTTCTTAACGTGGGACGACTTCGGAGGCTTCTACGACCATGCGCCTCCTCCTCATGTCGACATCTATGGCATGGGACCGCGCGTGCCGACGATCGTGATCTCGCCCTGGGCGCGACCCGGCTATGTCGACTCGGCCACTTACGACTTCGCCTCGGTGCTCAAGACCATCGAGCGGATCCACGGTCTGCCGGCCCTGGATGAGAGGGATCGGAGAGCCAACGACATGCTCGCCGCGTTCGACTTCGACCAAGAGCCTCTGGAGCCTTTGGTGCTCGAGGAGCGAGACTGCTCGCAGCTGAGCTGAGCCGACGCGACCAGGTGGGCGCGACATGAGCCGATCGGCATCGCACGCGGCTCCAGGAAGCATCGCCGTCCCCGGAGCTTCCACGCTTTGCGCCGTCGCGGGCCCGTTGTTGATAGTCGCAACCGTGACCGTGGTGCTGCACGACTACCTGCTCGGAGGTCTCGCCTCGAGGTCGTCGAGCGACGTGCTTTCGTTCTCGCTCCCGATGCATTGCTTCGCCGGAACGAGCCTCGCCGACGGCACCATCCCGGCGTGGAATCCCTATTCGTTCGGCGGCGCGCCGTTCGCGGCGGACCCACAGTCCGGATGGATGTACCTGCCGGTGATGCTGCTTTATTCCACGCTGCCCTGTGACACCGCACTGGGGATCTTCGTGTGGCTCAACCCGGCCCTCGCCGGCCTCGGCATCTTCTGGTTCCTGAGGAGCGAGCGACTGTCGCGATCGGCAGCGACGACGGGGGGAGTGGTCCTCTCCCTCGCCATCGCCGGCTCGTTGACGGTGCAGAAGCTTCCGTTCGCCGGCACGCTCGCGTGGACGGCGCTGCTTCTTGCAGCGGCCTCGAGGATGCTACGCGCGCGCACCTGGACGGCGCGCCTTCTGTGGGCCGCTCTCACGGCCGTGTGCTGGGGGCAGGTCGCGGCCGCGTTCCTCACGCACGGGCTCATCCTCGCCACCGGCGCTCTGGTCGCGTTCCTCGGGGTGCGGATCCCGCAAGAGGTGAGGGCGGGGCGGCTCGGCGCATCCGAGGCAGTAGTCGTCGTGTCGCTGGTGCTCGTGGCGCTGCCCGCGGTGAACCTCGCCTACTTCGTACCCCGACTGGCGTACCTGCCGCGGACGATCCTGGGGGGCGGCTACGACTCGCTCGCCCGGTTCACCGCCGATGCGACCGAGGGCGAGCCGGGCCGCAAGCTCAGTCTCGCCTACGAGCCGGACTGGCCCTTGAGGCTGGCGACGTCGCCCGGGTGCTATCTCGGTGCGGCCGCGTTGTGCCTGTCCTTCGCCGGGTTGTGGGATCGCAGGCTCCGCCCGCTTACGATCGGATTCCTCGTCTACGGAGGGGTGTCCTACATCGCGGCCACGGAGGCTGCAGGCCGCCTCGTCAACGACAATCTGCAGTCGGTCCCTCTCGCGGACATCTACATCCATGCGCCCTTCCGTTTCGTCTACGGCGTCCTGCTCGCCATCGCGGTGCTCGCATCCCTCGGGGTAGAGGCGTGGCGCGCCGCCGGCTTCCCTCGCCTCCGTCTCGTCATGCTGGCCCCGGGTCTCGCCCTGTGGGGGATCGCTCCACTCGTCGCCGGCGCTCATCCGCAGGGACTGTTGCTCTTCGCTGTGGGTGCGTTGGCCGGCGGAGCGTTGCTCGTCCTGGGTCTTCGCCGCCCGTTGTTGCTCGCCTTCGTCCCGGTGCTGCTGGCGGTCGAGCTCGGGATCGGGGCACTTAACGGTCAATCGCACGCGAGCCCGCTCGCCGACACCGGACTCGAGGGAGACCGGGTGTGGCGGCTCGACCCGCTCAACCCACTTCCGCAACCAAGCGTCGACGTCGGCGACTACCTACATGGAGAACCGCTGCGGCAAGCGGCACGAGATGCACGTGGGAGGGTGATGAACACACGCCTGCGGCTCAGCAGGATCTCGCGTCCGCTATTGATGCGCTACGAGGGACTCGAGGGCTACAACTCGATGCAGCTGACGCGCTACTTCGCTTTCGTGAGATCCACGGCGCCGCCCGGGCCCTCGTATCACGTGTCCGGTTTCAGCCGTCCGGTTCGGGTTGCCCTAGAGACCTTCGCGGTCGGGTCGGTGCTGGGGGCCAAGCCGTTACACCCGTACGATGTGGATCGCCTGCGCTCCGGCGTCCGTGTCTTCCGCCTCCGTCGCCCGTCCCCGCGCGTTTCGCTCGTAACGTCCTGGGACGTGGTCGACGATGCCTCGGCGGCGCTCGATGCGGTCTCGAGCAGCACATGGGACCCCGGAGCGACCGCCGTGCTGGAGGACGATCCCGGGATCGAGCCGAGCGCTGCGCCGCGGCGCACGGGGACCGCCTCGGGGACCGCCTCGTACGATTCGCGGGGACCGCAGGCGGCGCGCGTGACGGTCGATTCGCCGCGGCCCGCCCTGCTCGTGGTCCGCAACGTCTTCGACCCGAACTGGCACGCGACGATCGACGGCCGTCCGGCAGAGGTCCTGCCTGCCGACTACGTCACCCAGGCGGTCGCCGTGCCGCGCGGGCGGCACACGGTCAGACTCACCTACGACGACCCCTCGATCGGCTACGGGCTCGCCGGATCCGCGGCAGCCGTAGCGGTCTACGTGACCGGCGCTCTCGCGCTGCGACGCCGCCGGAACCCGCCCGTCCCGGCGGCGCGAGACGAGCCCCGCGCGCTCCACCCGAGGGATTGAGGTCCGCCGGCTCGGGTAGGAATAGGGGCCGGTCAGGAGGCGTTTTGTACCTTAGGGACAACCGAGGTGCCCCTTCCACTGGAGGGGGGATTCCCTTACCATGGGGACTCAGTCTATCCGCACAACGAACCGGCGCCGGTGGAGGGACGACTTGGCGCACGGCGCGGTGGGCGTGACGAAACCCACGCCGGCCCGCCGCACCAGCAGGCGGAGAGCGCCTTCTCCACCTTGGTACCCGACGACAGGGAAGCACCCCGACCGAAAGAGGCTGGTGAATAGATGAGCGAGGCAACGCGCCCCTACGACGCCCGGGAGGAAGCCGCTCACGAGGATCTCGTGCGGCAGTATCTGCGCGAGATCGGCCAGTACCCGCTGCTCACGGACGTCCAGGAGGTCGAGCTGGCGCAGGCCATCGAGGAGGGCGAGAAGGCCGTCGAGAGGCTCGCCACGGCCAAGAGGGTCAGCCCCAAGCAGCGCGACGCCCTCCAGACGAGGATCCGGACCGGGCGCGCTGCCAAGCGCCGCTTCATCCAGTCAAACCTTCGGCTCGTGGTCTCGATCGCGAAGAAGTACTCGGCCGCAGGACTTCCGCTCCTCGACCTCATCCAGGAGGGCAACCTCGGTCTGATGCGAGCGGTCGAGAAGTTCGACTGGCAGCGAGGGTTCAAGTTCTCCACCTATGCGACCTGGTGGATCCGCCAGGCGATCACCCGGGCGATCGCCGACAAGGCCCGCACGATCCGCATCCCCGTTCACATGGTCGAGACGCTGTACCGCGTCCGCAAGGTCCAGTCCGAGCTGCTCGAGAAGCTCGGGCGCGAGCCGACGATCGACGAGATCGCTAGGGGTTCGGACCTCTCGGCGGAGAAGGTGCGCGAGGCGTTCAGGGTCCTGCCCGAGCCGGTCTCGCTGCACGAGCCCGTCGGCGACGAGGATGCCGAGCTCGGAGATTTCATCGAGGACGAGGACGTCGAGGGTCCGTTCCAGGCGGCTGCCGTCGCGCTGCGCCAAGAGGACCTATGGGACATGTTGGGCTCCCTCTCGGAGCGCGAGCGCAAGGTCCTGGCCCTGCGCTTCGGCCTCATCACCGGCGAGCCTCGCACGCTCGAGGAGGTCGGCAAGGAGTTCAACCTCACTCGCGAGCGCATCCGGCAGATCGAGGCCAAGGCGCTATCGAAGCTTCGCCACCCGAGCACGCCCGGCAAGCTGCGCGACATGGTCACGATCTAGCGGCGCACAGCGCTTGCGATGGTCAACACCGTCGTCCTTGCGGTCTGCAACATCCACCGCATACCCGAAACCGCTCAAGCCGTGGCGGACATCCCCGAGGTCAGCGAGGTCTACTCCGTCGCGGGCGATCACGACCTTGTGATCATGGTGAGGGTCCGCAACCACGACGATCTCGCGCGTGTGGTCAGCGAGGGGATCGCGAAGATCCCGGGGATCGAGAGGACGCAGACGCTCGTGGCGTTCAAGGTCTACTCGCGCCACGACGTCGAGGCGCTGTTCTCCGTAGGCTTCGAGGGCGACGCCGACTAGTCGGCGTCGATCCGCCGTGAACGCGATCGTCGTCCACTACCACGAGATCGGCCTCAAGGGGCGCAACCGCGACTTCTTCGAGCGAACGCTTGTCACGAACCTAAGGCGCGCGCTGCGCGGCACACGTTACGAGCGTGTTCGCCGCGGCTTCGGGCGCGTGGCCGTGGACTTCGACGACGGAGCCCCGGTCGTCGAGGCAGCGCAGCGCGCCGCGCGTGTGTTCGGGGTTGCCTACGTCGGTGCCGGCCGCCGGGTCGAACCGGACCTTGCCGCCATCACATCCGCCGCCCTCGAGGTCATGCGGCCCTCCACGTTCGGGTCCTTCGCGGTCCGAGCGCGCCGGACGCAAGCTCGCTCCGAGCAGCGGTCGAGCGAGATAAACGTGGCGGTGGGCCGGCACATCAAGGACGCCACCGGAGCCGAGGTTCGGCTGAAGAACCCCCAGGCGACGCTGTGGATCGAGATCTTCGGCACCTCGTGCGTGATGTATCGGAACCGGCTGAAGGGCCCCGGGGGGCTTCCCGCAGGTGTGTCCGGACGCATGCTGTCGCTCATCTCAGGAGGTATCGACTCCCCCGTCGCCGCATGGCTGATGGCGCGGCGGGGCGCGGACGTGGAACTGTTGCATTTCCACGGACAGCCCTACACCGATCCTTCGTCGATCAGGCAGGTGACGGATCTGGCCGAGGTCCTGGTGCGGCACCAGTTGTGCACGACGCTGCACCTCGTGCCGCTGGGAGACGCGCAGCGCGAGATCGTGATGACGGCACCGTCGAACCTGCGCGTCGTGCTCTACCGGAGAACCATGTTGCGGATCGCCGCGGCTCTGGCGGCCGAGCGCGGCGCTCAAGCGATCGTCAACGGTGACTCGCTCGGACAGGTGGCGTCGCAAACCATAGAGAACATCGCGACGATCGATTCTGCGGTCCAAGGGATCCAGATCCTGCGTCCCCTGATAGGCATGGACAAGCAGGAGATCATCGACCTGTCGCAGCGCATCGCGACCTACGACATCTCTACTCGAAGCTATCAGGACTGCTGCGTGCTGTTCGAGCCGCGCTCGCCTGCGACGCGCGCGACCGTCGCGCTCGCCGAACAGGCGGAGGCGTCGCTCGACATCGACGGACTCGTGGGCAAGGCTCTTGCCGGCATCGAAACGCGCTCGCTCGAACTCGGTCTCCCGCCCACCTCTTAGGGACGTCCGCCGGCGAAGGGCGGCATGACCGTCACCTCCGACCCGTCGCGCAGACCGCCCTCCAACGACGCCTGCTCCCCGTCGATGAGCAGCGCGAAAACGAGCTGCCGGGGCGCGCCGAGCGCGTCGATCACGTCGACGGCTCGCGCACCCTCTCTAACCTCGAGCTCGGCGCTGTTGCCGGATGCCGCGGCAGGAAGGTAAGCGCGCATCGCTCCGAAGCACACGACCTTCACCTTCACGCCGCGAGCGTAAGGCTCCGGCAGGCTATCTCTCGATCGGTACCCCCACGAGGCTGCCGTACTCCGTCCACGAGCCGTCGTAGTTGCGCACACGCGCGAAGCCCAAGAGCTCGCTGAGCACGAACCATGAGTGCGACGAGCGCTCTCCTATGCGGCAGTATGCGATGACATCCTCGTCCTCCGTGATGCCCTCGCCCTCGTAGAGAGCCTTGAGCTCTTCGAAAGACTTGAACGTGCCGTCTTCTCGCACGGTCTTGGACCAGGTCACGTTTGCGGCGCCCGGGATGTGACCCGGCACCTGCGCCTGCTCCTGGGGAAGGTGAGGAGGCGCCAGCAGCTCTCCCCGGAACTCCTCGGGCGAGCGCACGTCGACCCACGCGCCCTTGCCCGTCGTCGCGCGCTGCAGGACCTCGTCCCTGAAGACCCTGAGCTCGGGGCGCTCCGAACCGGTCTTGAACGTCACCGCCCGACGACTGCTCACCTCCTGCACGAGGGGACGGCTCTCCAGCTCCCACTTCTTGCGGCCGCCGTTCAAGAGCTTGACGTTTTCGACCCCCCGGTACTTGAACAACCAGTAGGCATACGCGGCGAACCAGTTGTTGTTGCCGCTGTAGAGCACGATCGTGCCCCCGTCGGAGATGCCCTTGCTTCCGAGCAGCTTCGCCAGCCGCTCCGCCGACACGAATTCGCGCCGCGGAAGATCGTGCAGCTCGTTCTCCCAGTCGACCGACACGGCGCCCGGGATGTGCCCCTTCTCGAACGCGGTCGTGTCCTCGTCAACCTCCACGATCGCGATGTCAGGATCGTTTCCATGCTGTGCGACCCAATCGGTGTCGACGAGCACGTCGGCCTTCACGTAGTCAGTCATCGGCTCCTCCTTCTCCTCTCCTGCTGGATTGGATCTGCTCTCTGATGCGGACGAGCTGTTGCGTCGCGTCGCCGAGGATGCGCTCGAGGATGCGCATCTCTATCTCGAGCTCATCCAGGTCCCCGGTCCCACGCTGGGTGGCGGGGACGTCTACCCCCGCCTCCGCCAGCGCCCCCGCTTCGCTCTCCCATGTGAAGTAGACCTTGGCCGGACGCCCCTTGGTGCGACGGCGGGTCTCGCTCGCGAGGAACCCGGCCTCCACCATGAGGTCGAGGTGGGCGCGCGCGACGTTTGGATGGATCTTGAAGTGGTCCGCGATCTGCTTGACGGTCTTGGGCCCGCTCGTGAGCAGCAGGGACAGGATCGCCGCGCGCGTGGGCAGGGAGAGGACCTTCGCGGTCCTCGTGGCGGCGTCGTCTCCGAGGGGCATAGATCCTTGCTAACAGGCTTTCACGCTTTTCGCAAGTGCTAATAGTGGAAAGGTCCTCAACGCCTTGAGTGACCCCGCCGGGGTCCGATCGACCGGCATGACCTTCGGGCGACGGAGACGGCGCAAAGGTCGCCTACCGCGAACCGGTGGGCGGCCGGCGTGCGGGCCGCGTTCAGGTGAGCGGCTTGCCGCCCTCTTCGAGGCCTTCCAGGAGGGTGTTCCAGCCGAGCAGGGCACACTTGATGCGCACCGGATACTTCACCACGCCCTTGAGGGACACGAGGTCGCCGAGCGAGCCGGCGTCGCCCTCCTCCTCGCCGGCGAGCATGTGCTTGATGAGCTGGGCCATGCGAGCGGCGTCCTCCGTCGAGAGACCACTCACCTTCTCGGTCATCATCGACGCGCTCGCCTGGGAGATGGAGCAGCCCTTTCCCTCGAACGCGATCCCGTCGAGCTTGTCGCCGTTGAAACGCAGGAACAGCTCGATCTCGTCGCCGCAGAGCGGATTGTTGCGCTCGAGCGCGACGTCGTGGGGATCGAGGCGTCCCTTGTTGCGCGGCGAGCGGTAGTGGTCCAGTATCACTTCCTTGTAGAGCTCGTCCAGACTCACGCGAACCATCCCTTCGCGGAGCCGAGAGCATCTATGAGCGCGTCGACCTCTTCATGGGTGTTGTAGATGTAGAAGGACGCGCGCGCAGTGGCGGGCACATCGAGGCGACGCATGAGAGGTTGAGCGCAGTGGTGGCCGGCCCTTATGCAGATCGCCTCCTGGTCGACGATCGTCGCAAGGTCATGGGGATGCACCTCGGGGACGTTGAAGGAGACAACGCCCCCGCGCCGCTCGACGTCGCGCGGCCCATAGATCACCGCTCCCGCAGAGTCGAGCCTCTCGATGGCGTAGGCCGTGATGTCCTTCTCGTGGCGTCTCACCGACTCCATCCCGATGCCCTCGAGGTACTCGACCGCGGCACCCATCCCGACGGCCTGCGCCAGATTGGGCGTCCCCGCCTCGAACTTGTACGGGATCTCGTTGTAGGTGGCGTGATCCGCCCACACCTCGCGGATCATCTCGCCGCCCCCGTGGAACGGCGGCATCTCTTCGAGCAACTCTTCACGAGCGTAGAGCACGCCTGCGCCCGTCGGCCCACACATCTTGTGCGACGAGAACGCGACGAAGTCTGCGTCGAGCTCCGTGACGTCGAAGGCGAGATGCGGCGCCGCCTGCGCAGCATCGACGAGCATGAGCGCCCCCATCGAGTGCGCGGCGTCGCTGAGCGCGCGGATCGGATTGATCGTCCCGAGCACGTTGGACATCAGGGAGGTAGAGACGATCTTGGTCCTCTCGCTCAAGAACTCGCCGAGCCGGTCCATCCGGAGCTCGCCCTCGTCGTCGATCGGGAGATGCCTGAGCCGCGCTCCCGTCTCCTGCACCAAGAGCTGCCACGGGATGAGGTTCGAGTGATGCTCCATCTCGGTGACCAGCACCTCGTCGCCCGCGCGCACGTTGACCCTCGCCCATGTGTAGCGCACAAGGTTTATCGATTCCGTCGTTCCGCGCGTGAACACCACCGACCGCACGCTCGGCGCGCCGATGAAGCGAGCGCACGAGGTGCGGGCACCCTCGTATGCAGCAGTCGCGCGCTCGGACAACTCGTAGACGCCGCGATGGACGTTGGCGTTCTCGGTCTCGTAGAAGCGAACCATGCGGTCGACGACCTGGCGCGGCTTCTGCGAGGTGTTGGCGGAGTCGAGGTACACGAGCGGCTTGCCGTGAGACTGGGTCTCGAGGATGGGGAAGTCCTTGCGGATCGCGTCAACGTCTAGCGACATCGCTGCACCCCCGGTCACCTTGCCTGTTCGCACGATCGCTCCATCAAGCCCGGCGATCGTCGAGACGATCGCTCCATCAGACCTGCGCCCCTTCCCGCACCTCGACCTCCGCGATGACTTCGTCGGCCAGGCCCAGTTCCTTCGCGATGCCAGCGTACCCCTCGGCCTCGAGCCTCTCGGCCAGCTCCGGCCCGCCCGACATCACGATGCGCCCTGGACGACCCATGAGGATGTGCACCTGATGCGGCTTGATGTAATTGAGCAGACGCTGGTAGTGGGTGATCAAGAGGATGCCGACCTCCGACGTCGCAAGCTTGTTCACACCTGCCGAGACGTGCTTGAGGGCATCTATGTCCAGGCCCGAATCCGTCTCGTCGAGGATCGCGAGCTCGGGCTCGAGAACCGCCATCTGGAGGATCTCGTTGCGCTTCTTCTCGCCGCCCGAGAAGCCTTGGTTGACGTAGCGGTCGACCAACTCCGTGGGGATCTCGAGAAGATCGACCTTCTCCTGCAGGAAGAGCCGGAACCCCATGGCCGACTTCGGCTCGTCGGCGTGGATGGCGTTGTAGGCCGTGCGGAGGAAGTTCACGACCGAGACACCCGGCACCTCGGTGGGGTACTGGAAGGCGAGGAAGATGCCTATCTTGGCCCTCTCATCGGGGGCGAGCTCGAGGATGTCCTCGCCCTTGTAGGCGACCTTGCCGGCGGTTACCTCATATCCGGGCCGACCCGTGAGGACGTAGGCAAGCGTCGACTTGCCGGACCCGTTCGGGCCCATGATGGCGTGGATCTCACCCTTGTTCAGCGACAGGTCGAGGTTCTTGATGATCTCGCGGCCCTCGACCTCCACGCGCAGTCCCTCTATATGAAGGAGGTTCTCGCTCATGGCACTCACTCCCTGCTCCTTTGGGGGCCGACCAGCACGTCGCGCCCCTCGATCTTGACTTCGTAGGTGGGCTCGGGACGCGTCGCCGGAAGGATGCGAACCTCCCCCGTCGCCACGTTGAACCTCGAGCCGTGCAGCGGGCACTCGACCTCCATGTCGTCCGGGTCGAAGTCGCCGTCGGTGAGGTACGCCTCCTCGTGGGTGCAGACGTCGCCCAGAGCGAACACCTCGTCTCCCACCCTGTAGAGACCGACGAGCTCGCCCCGCACGACGACCTGCTTCATGCCCGCATCGGGGATCTCGTCCACCTTGGAGACGGTCTCGTAGGTCAACTCGCCACCTCCAGCTGCTGACCACCCTCAACCTTGGACGCGATCGCTTGCGCCAGACCCTCGCGCACGGAGGCGACGCGGATGCGATCGAGCACGTCACCGAAGAAGCCGAACACAACGAGCTTCTGGGCGGTGACTCTATCGATGCCACGACTCATGAGGTAGAAGAGATGCTCCTCCTCGACGGGCGACACCGTAGCGCCGTGCGTGCAGCGAACCTCGTTGGCCTCGATCTCGAGCTGAGGGATCGATCGAGCCAGTGCGTCCTCGGACAGGACGAGGTTGCGGTTGGCCTGGTAGGCGTCCGTGCCCTGCGCCCCGCGCATGACCTTGATCAGCCCCGAATACTCGGAGCGCGAGCTCTCCTTGAGCGCACCCTTGTAGAGCAGATCCGATGTCGCATGCGGCGCATTGTGAGCCTGCAGCGTGCGCTGCGCGAAGTGCTGGTCGGCGTCGGCGAAGTAGAGGCCGAGCATCTCCGAGAACGAGCCTTCCCCCTTGAGCACAGACTCGACCTGGGTACGGGCGAACCTGGATCCGAGGTTGACCGCCAGGCTGCGAACGGTCGAGTCACGACCGCCGGTGAACCTCTGCGTCTGGAAGTGAGAGACGTTGCGACCCCACTGCTGCAGCGAGATGTAGTTGACGGTCGCGCCGCGGCGCGCCTCGATCTCCACGACGCTCGAGCACAGCGCAGGTCGATCGGCATCGGCGGAGTCGAAGACGTCGACGAACGTTGCGCTCGCGTTCTCCTCGACCACGATCGTCGCGTGCGGAAAGGTGGAGCCGCCCCCGGCAACTCGCCGCACGAACTGGAGCGGCGTGGCCACTTCCACCCCGCGCGGGACGTAGGCCACGACGCCGTCGGACAGGAAGGCCCCGTGCAGCGCCGTGAACTTGTGCTCGTCGACGGGGACGTCCGTGAAGAAGTGCTCTCGCAACAGGTCCTCGTGCTTCGCCGCCGCGGTCGCGAAGTCCGCGAGCACGACGCCGGTGCCACTCGCCTCCTCCGTCGACCCCGGGACGCTCGAGCCGCCCGCGGGGGCCTCGAAGCGGTCGAAGTCGAAGTTCCTCACGTCGACGTAGCGCCACTCCTCCCCCTTCGGATCGGGGGGGTCCAGCTTCTCGAAGACGTCCCACGCCTGCAGCCGTCGCTCGGCGAGCCAGCCGGGCTCGCCGAGCTGCTCTGAGAGGCGCCGCGCGGCATCTCGGGTGAAGCTGTGGGGCATACCTATCGGCTCCAGCTGGCTTGTGAACGGTTTCACGTGAGTTACACGGTTAGGCTAACCTAACCTGCGGAAGGCTTGGGCGTCCTACCCTGCTCTCCATGAACGACAGCGGCGCGCCGAGCAGTGCCACGCCGCCCCGTCCTCTCGCCCTTCCGGCCATCGCGCTCGCTGCCGCGCTGTGGGCGGTCGCCGCATCCATCGCCCGCGACCTGTTCGCGGCGGGCGTCACGCCGTTCGAGCTGGCGGAGGCGCGCGCCGTCGTCGCCTGCGTCGGGCTCGCCCTGGTTCCCGCCTCCTGGCGACGGCCCGCACGGAGGCCGCCCACGGCCCTCGTGCTGCTGCTCGGAGTGGCGATCGCGCTGGTCAATGCGACCTACTACGTGGCGATCGCGCGGCTTCCGGTCGCCGTCGCGATAGTCCTGCAGTACACGGGACCCGCGCTCGTCGTGGCGTGGGTCGGCGCGGTCGCGAGGCGGCGACCGTCACCCGCGGTTGTGCTGAGCCTCCTCGCCGCCTTCGCCGGAGTGATCCTCGTCACCGGCGTCCTCGGCGGCAGGATCGCGCGCCTGGACGCCCTCGGCGTCGTCATGGGTTTCGCGGCGGCGCTCTTCTTCGCGACCTACACGCTCGTGAGTGAGGAGGTTCGCCGCTACCTTCCGCCGCTCGGCGTCTTGCTGCGCGCGTTTGCAGCCGCGAGTCTGTTCTGGATCCTCCTCCAGGTGCCGCAGGGATCGCCCGCGGCGCTGTGGCGAGCCGAGAACCTTCCCGGCGTCCTCTTCGTCGGCTTCGGCGGAACCCTGGCGCCGTTCCTTCTCTACGTGTGGGCGATCGCGCACGTGCGCGCCGAGCGCGCCGTGATCGCCGCAACCCTCGAGCCCGTTCTCGCCGCGCTGGCGGCGTGGGTCCTGCTGGGGCAAACGCTTGCGCCCACCCAACTGCTCGGCGGGGCGCTTGTCATCGCGGCCGTGGCCCTGCTGCAGCTATCGGCGCGCGAACGACCGCTCGTCGGTTCGGCTCACTGAAGCGCTTAACCGACCGAGCCCTCCATCTGAAGCTCGACGAGCCTCTGGAGCTCGACCGCGTACTCCATCGGCAGCTCTCGAGTGATCGGCTCGATGAAGCCGCGTACGATCATCTGCATCGCCTCGGTCTCGTCGAGTCCTCGGCTCATGAGATAGAAGAGCTGCTCGTCGGAGACCTTCGAGACGGATGCCTCGTGGGACACCGCCGCCGACTCCTCCTCGATCTCTATGTAGGGGTACGTATCGGAGCGCGACTTGTCGTCCAGGATCAGCGCATCGCAGATTACGTGCGACTTCGCGCGCCGGGCGCCTTCGTCGATCTTGAGCAACCCGCGATAGCCGGCGCGCCCGCCGTCCTTGCTGATCGACTTCGATGTGATCGCCGAGGACGTGTTGGGCGCTGCGTGAACGACCTTGCCGCCGGCATCCTGATGCTGTCCCTCGCCGGCGTAGGCGATCGACAGGACCTCTCCGCGAGCGCGATCCCCGAGGAGATAGATCGACGGGTACTTCATCGTTACCTTCGATCCGAGGTTGCCGTCGACCCATTCCATGATGGCGCCCTCGTAGGCCGCCGCCCTCTTGGTCACGAGGTTGTACACGTTGTTGGACCAGTTCTGGATCGTCGTGTAGCGGGCCCTGCCGTTGCGCTTGACCACGATCTCGACCACCGCCGAGTGCAGGGAGTCGCTCGAGTAGACCGGTGCGGAGCATCCCTCGACGTAGTGCACGTAAGAGCCCTCGTCGACCACGATCAGCGTCCGCTCGAACTGGCCCATGTTCTCCTGGTTGATGCGGAAGTAGGCTTGCAGCGGGATCTCGACCTCGATGCCCGGCGGCACGTAGATGAAAGATCCCCCGGACCACACCGCGGAGTTCAGAGCCGAGAACTTGTTGTCGGCCGGCGGGATGATCGTGCCGAAGTACTGCTTGACGATGCCGGGATGCTCCCGCAGCGCGGAGTCCATGTCCATGAACAGGATGCCCTGCTGCTCGAGCGCCTCCTGCGTCTTGTGGTAGACGACTTCGCTTTCATACTGCGCGGTGACGCCGCCGAGGTAGTTCTTCTCCGCCTCGGGGATCCCGAGCTTGTCCCACGTCGACTTGATGTCGTCGGGCATGTCGTCCCACGACTTCACCTGACCCATGTCCGGCCGGATGTAGTAGTAGATGTCGTCGAAGTTGATGCCCGAGAGGTCGGCGCCCCACGAGGGCATCGGCTTGCGATAGAAGATGTCGAGCGCCTTGTGCCGGAGCTTGCGCATCCAGTCGGGCTCCCCCTTGCGATCGCTCATCTTGTCGATGACGTCGTGGGACAGTCCCTTCTGGGGCTTCTCGACGTATCGGATGTCGTCGTGCCAGCCGTACTTGTAGCCGCCCTTGAGGGCCCTTACCTCTTCGTTCTCCTGCTGGACCTTGAGGTCCTCGGCTTCTGTCGCCACGGGTTTCTCCCCTGCCATCACGTCGTCCGGTAGGTGCCGTCTGACCGCTCCACTGTAGCAGTTAGGGAAGCCTAACTCCAGCCCCCATTAGGCCGCTCTAAACACCCTCTGACCTGCTCGAACGCTGCGCCGGGGCACCCTGTTCCCGGCGCCCGGCGGGGCCTCCGGCGGCGGGCGAAGGCCGCGGCCGCGTGCGCGACCCGCGGCGCAGCTACTCCACCGCCCGCCGGACCGGCGCGGCGGCGGGATCCGCAGGAGGTGTGGCGAGATCCGCGTCGACCTCGGCGCCCTCGGCGACGTCTTCGTCGTGGAACCCCGGGCCCTGCGAGATCACCTGGAACGTCTCGGCGTGAGCGAAGCCGTGCGGCGCGCCGGCCCCGGCGGTCCACTCGCGCATCCAGTCGCCGATGCGCTGGGCGTCGTCGCCGACCTGACTCTCGTGGCACATCAGAGCCTCGACCTTCGCGTCGATCGTGGCGGAGATGTCCACGGCGACCGGCTTGGCTCCCGGACCCATGATCCACAGCTCCCGGAGGCCGCGCCACGGCTCGAGGCCCTCGTTCAGAAGCTCGGGGAAGTGACCCGGCGTCGTGCCGGCGGTCAAGGTCACGTCGAGCGACGCTTGTCCGACCGCGCGATGATCCGGGTGGTTCACGAAGCGGTCCTCGATCGTCGGCGTGGGGTCGAGGACGATGTAGCGGTGCGGCTTGAGGCGGCGGAAGACGCGTGCCAGGTCACGCCGCAGGTCGAGCGTGTACTCGATGTAGCCGTCGCGGTAGTCGAGCCACACGATGTCCTCCACTCCCACCACTGCCGCGGCGCGCCGCGATTCCTCCCGTCGGATCCGTGCTAGTGGCGGGCCCATCAGCGCGCGGTCCTGCGTGCCGGTCGAGCCGTCGCTGACGATGCAGTAGGTGACGTGAGCTCCCTCGGCGGTCCACTTGGCCACGGTGCCGGCACAGCCGAACTCGATGTCGTCGGGATGCGCCGACACCACCAGGGCCCTCATGCGTCGCGCGCCGGGCGGATCGCGAGGGTGCAGCGCGCCGCGGCCACGGCGTTGCCGTCCTGATCGGCCAGGGCGATGGTCCACACCTGGATCGTGCGGCCTCTGCGGAGCGGCGTGGCCACGGCGCGCACCTTCCCGGAGGTCAACGCCTTGAGATGGCTGACGCTGAGCTCGATGCCGAGTGCATGCATCCGGGGCGGATCGGCGCTGAGATAGGCGCCGAGCGAGGCCGCGCTCTCCGCCAGCACCGCGGATGCGCCACCGTGCATGATCCCGAACGGCTGGAGGACCTTGGGCCCCACCTCCATCTCGGTGACGACGCGATCGGGCGTGGCCTCGACCGTGTGGATGCCGAGGGACTCGTGGATCGTTGCGGCGAACGGGACGCCGGCGTCGTCGGTTTCCATGGTGACGCATGGTACCGACTGGGCACCGCTCCCCCGAGATGAGGGTCGGTCCTGGGACCTATTCTGGCTGCACGTCCTTCGGGAACACGGCTCGCACGTCCTCCTTGCGTATCTCGAGGAACGCGGGGCTCGCTACCGCGTGACCGCCGGTCGACGGATAGATCGTTGCGTTCGTGACGGGAAAGAAGGCCCTCTGGTCGCGCACGAGCGACTCCCAGGCGTCCGAGAATCGAGCGAGCTCAGGCGGGAGGTACACCGTGCCGTCCACCTGGTAGTCCTCGAGCAGGAGCACGACGGCCACCGCGACCAGATCCGTTTTGGGGTCGAGACCCGAGCGCTTCCCCGGGCCGTCCTGGGAGCCGGAGAGCGTGAGCAGGATCCGGATCTTGCTGAGCAGGGCGGTCGCCGCGAAGGGCTTGCTCAAGTACTCGCATCCGAGTGAGCCTGCGCGCTCGACGACCTCGGGCTCGAGCAGCCCGGTCAGCACGACGACGGGTAGTTGGTTGTAGCGACCGTCGGCGCGCAGCCGCTCTATCAAGCTCCAGCCGTCCGTTCCCGGCAGCCTGATGTCGACCACGGCCGCATCTGGGGATTCGGCCACCAGCAGGCGCCAGCCCTCCTCCGTGTCGCCGGCGAAGAAGCTCTCGAATCCGGCGCTCTCGAGGTGGTAGCGCACGATCGTGACTATCGAGGGCTCGTCTTCGACGACTAGGACCTTCGGCATGGCGCAATCATCAAGCTTGAGGAGTCAAAGTGGAAGGATCCTTCGAGCGACCGCTCACGCCGGTGCCGAGTGCCTCGAGGATCTCGGCTCCGTAGCGCTCGATCCTCGTGGGTCCCATCCCGCGCACGGCCCCGAGCTGGACGACGCCCGCCGGCCTGGCGCGCGCGATCTCGTCCAACGTCCGGTCGTGCATGACGACGTAGGCCGGAACGCCGTCGCTCTGGGCGCGCCGAAGCCTCCACGACTTGAGGGCCGCCACGACGTCCGGGTCCGCCTGCCCGCCCGATCGCTCTCCGGCGGTCACCCCGGCCCCATGCCGGCGCGCCACCTCAGAAGGCGTCAGTGTCGCCAGGAAGCGGCTCGGCTTCTGACGCCCGCCGGAGAGCCACGAGATGAACAAGTACCGTCGCGCGCGCGTGATGCCGACGTAGAACAGCCGCCGCTCCTCGGCTACGGAGTCCTCCGTCACCGACCGCTTGAACGGAAGCTCGCCCTCCTGCAGGCGAGGTAGGAACACCGCCTCGAACTCGAGGCCCTTGGCCCGGTGGTAGGTGAGCAGATTGACGCCGGCGCCGGCGCCGTCGGACCCGAAGCGCGCCTCCACCTCCGCCACGAAGCCCCGGAGCGTGCGCTCGCCGTCGTCCAACTCCTCGGCGAGGCGCACGAGACGCGTGAGATCCTTCTGACGAGTGACCTCTCGGTCGCCCACGCCGTCCGCGATCGTCTCGGTCCATCCGGCGCGCGTCGCCGCGCTGCGAACCGTGTCGGCCACCTCGGTCTCTGCAGACCTCCGCAGCGGCGCGAGCAGGCGGCGGGCCGCCTGGCGTTGCAGGAAGCCCCCATCGCGCACCTGGAACGGGATGCGGGCGTCTGCGAGCGCCGCCTCGTAGTCCTCGGAGCGGAAGTTGGCGCGATACAGGATCGCCATGTCGCGATGGGCGACGCCTTCGTCGGCGAGCTCTCGGATGTGCTGCACGACCGCCTTGGTCTCCTCCTCGGAAGACGCGAACGGTCTCAGGATCGGGCGCGCTCCGGCGCCGCGCGCCGCTAGAAGCTTCTTCGGCGTGCCACCGAACGTGGATGCGAGCCGGTTCGCGACGTCCAGAACCTCGGGCGTAGAGCGGTAGTTGTGCGTCAGATGAATGGTTGTGGTTCGAGGGAACCGCTGCGGCATGTTGATGAGGTACTCAGGCGTTGCACCGGTGAACGAGTAGATCGACTGGAGGTCGTCTCCGACGACGCACAGGTCATCACGCTCGCCGAGCCAGCGCTCGAGCAGCGACTGCTGCAACAGGTTCACGTCCTGATACTCATCTACCGTGAAGGCGCGGTAACGGGCGTGGAAGCGCTCGAGCGCGTACTGATCCTCGTCGAACATGCGGATGGTGGACTCGAGCAGATCCTCGAAGTCGATGAGACCGCGTCGAAGCTTGCCGTCCTCGTAGCGCCTCCACACACTCACCATGAGGTCGGACGGGATGGGGGGCTCATGGCGGCCGAGATCCCGCTCGTAAGCATCGACCGCGAGGCGCTGGTTCTTCGCCCACTCGATCTCGGTTGCGAGATCCGCAGCGGGGCGAAAGCGGTACGGCTTCGGCAGCGTGCGAGCGATCTGGGACAGCGCTATCGCTTTCGTGGGCAAGATGTCGCCCGGCGCTTCGGCCGCGAGGTAGCGAAGCTGTGCTGCCGCGGCCGAGTGGAAGGTACGCGCGCGCACGCCGGCCACTCCGAGCCCGCCGAGGCGGGTACGCATCTCCCCGGCCGCCTTGTCGGTGAACGTCACCGCGAGGATCTCACCAGGCTCGAACGCGCGGGTCGTGACCTGGGCGGCGATCCGTCGGGTGATCGTCGTGGTCTTGCCCGAGCCCGCACCGGCAAGCACGCACACGGGCCCGCGCACGGCCTCCACGGCGCGCCTCTGCTCCTCGTTCAACCCGTCCCATAGGGCGTCCCACTCCATGCGCCCACACTAAGCGCCCGATGCGACGAGCTTGCGGCTCTGGTCATGAACGGCTGCTCGCGGGGATGAGATCGAGGGTCTCCGTGTGGCCCGGAATAGGGCAGAGCGAGACAGAACACCGATCCGCAGGGCGACCGGTCGAGCCACACGCGTGCGCCGATCGCCTCGGCCAGCCGCCGGCAGATGTAGAGCCCGAGACCGGTCCCGCCGACCGTGCGTGTCGAGGATTGATCGACCTGATAGAGAAGTTGCTAAGACTAGTCCCGCTGCCTGAGGCGCCGGTCGTGTCGGTGCGCGGGTCTGCTCGGGCGCCTGGGCTCTAGACTTCCGGCCATGCTGCTCGAGGGCAAGAAGCTCGTGATCACCGGAGTGCTGACGCCACAGAGCATCGCGTTTGACGCCGCTCGCATCGCCCAGGAGCAAGGTGCAGAGATCGTGCTCACCGGCTTCGGCAGAGCGCTGGCGCTGACGAAGAAGACGGCCCGCCGCCTCCCCGCTCCGCCCGAGGTGTTCGAGATGGACGTCAACGACGAGGGGCACATCTCCGGTCTGGCCGACGAGGTGCGAGCGCGCTGGGGCTCGCTCGACGGCTTCCTCCACGCGATCGCGTTCGCTCCCGGGGATGCGCTCGGAGGCGACTTCTTGGGCGCTCCCTGGGACAGCGCCCAGGTGGCGTTCCGCACGAGCGCGTACTCGCTCAAGGCGCTGGCGGCCGGCGTGCTACCTCTCATGGAGCAAGGGGGCGGATCGATCGTGAGCCTCGACTTCGACGCGTCGGTCGCATGGCCCCTCTACGACTGGATGGGAGTGAGCAAGGCCGCCCTCGAGGCCATCACGCGATATCTCGCGCGCGACCTCGGCCGTCACGCCATAAGGGTCAACTGCGTGTCCGCGGGACCGCTGCGAACGATGGCGGCGAAGAGCATCCCCGGTTTCGACTCGCTTGCCTCCGCGTGGGAGTCGAAGGCGCCGCTGGGGTGGAACGTCTCGGATCCCGAACCGGTGGCACGCGCGGTCGCGTTCCTGCTCTCGGATTGGTCGGCAGGGATCACCGGCGAGATAGTGCACGTCGACGGTGGCTATCACGCGATGGGCGCCGCCCTCGAACGTTGACCTAACGCACTTCGCTACTTCAGGTCGTTCACCTTTTCTGGAAGCCGGATCTCGACGGGCCGCGTGTTGCTTACCTCGTGCGCGCAGCGTGCGCAAACGCGGCGTCCCTTGAACTGCACGCCGGGCGTTTCGCTCGAGCAGAAGATGCACATATCGTGCCGCTTCTCGAGTATGACCTGATCGCCCTCGACGCTGATAGCGAGCTCGTCGCCATGGCGCATCCCAAGTATCTTTCTTAGCTCGGAGGGAAGCACGATGCGACCGAGCTCGTCGATCTTTCGCACGATGCCGGTGGATCTCATCTCAAGCCCCCTTGTGCTGGCTTGCAGGCTACTTGCCTCGATAAGTCACATGACGGATTTCGCGCGATCGTTTTTCGGTGCGGCAGGAATGGCATCCGCGTTCAACGTTCTGTCGAAAAGGCCGATGCACAAGAAAGACGTCGGCCCCACGACGAGGAGGCGAACAGCGCTCATCGGACGCCGGAGCAGGCCCCGGCCCGTTCCCCCAGCTACCGCCTACTGCTGACGAGCATCGCGGTCCTCCTCGCCGCCGACGCCCGATACATGGCCCTCAACCTGACGGGGAGCTACGTGAGCCGCTCGCCGTTGGACACACTGTGGCTGGCGAGGCATGTTCCAGCCGTCGCCGGGATCGTCGTCAACTTCAGCGACGTAACCGAGCGAAAGCGCGCCGCGAGAAGGATCAGCTCGAAGGCCGGCTGCGCCGGTCGCAGAAGATGGAGGCCATCGGACAACTCGCGGGTGGCGTCGCCCACGAGTTCAACAACCTGCTCGCGGACATCCTTGCGTACGCGCGCTTCGCCGAAGCGCTCGGGATCGTCGCCGGCCATGCCGGACCCATCCACCTGATCCTGAGCCACATGGTGCTGCCCGACGAGTTCGGCCCCGACCTCGTCAACCAGATCCTCGACCGGCGCCCGGTGTGTCGAGCGCTGCTGATGTCCGGCTACCCCGACGACACCCTCGCGCGCCACGGCACCCCTCTGCATGCAGCGACCTACATGGAGAAACCTTTCACGCCCGAGACCCTGCTGGGGGCGCATCCGCGCGGTCCTGGAGGCGCCCAGCTTCGAGCGTCCGTCCGCCCCCACGCGTTGAGCGGTTCGTGACCTCGGACATACTCTGGTGCCATGTTCGAGATCCTCTTCGTGTGCACCGGCAACCGCTGCCGCAGCCCGATCGCCGAGGAGCAGCTGCGGCGCCTCGCCGGCGACCTTCCGGTCACGGTCGGTTCCGTGGGCCTCCTGGACCTCGGCGCCGCCCCCGCGCTACCTGAGGTGCTCGAGGTCGCCGGCAGTTTCGGGCTCGACCTCTCGCGCCATCGAGCGCGCCACCTTACCGGCATCGACCTGTCGTCCGTCGATCTCGTCGTGGGCCTCGAGCGCAGCCACGTCGCCGCCGCGGTGGTGGAAGCGAACGTCCCCTACGACCGGACCTTCACCCTGAAGGAGATCGTCCGCCTCCTGAGCCAGGTGCGCGCGGAGCCGGAGACGTCAGACCCCGCCGACCGGGCCCGAGCGATGGTGGCCCTGGCGCACGACCAAAGGCGAGACGAGCCCGCCTTCGTGGCCGGAGAGGACATCGAGGACCCCTTCGGCGGGCCCCGCAGCGCCTACGTCGAGATGGCGCAAACCGTCGCCCAGATGTGCCGCTCGCTTATGGAGGGGCTCTTCGGCCGGAACCATGACGTCAGGAGCGGCTCAGGAGCCAGGAGCGCACCCGGAAGGGCGTGAAGTCCACCTCCGGGCTCCCCTCCGGCTCCTCGAGCACGTTCACACCCGAGTCCAGCCTCCATCCGGCCGGTGGGCGCAAACTCGCCGTGCCGCGCGCCCCCTGGGGCTCATAGGCGCGCAGCACGAGCCCGCCGCCGTCCTCGGCCGGCTTCAGCGCGCCGAGGCCGAGCGGCAGCCCGCCGAGCTCCAACGCGGTCCACGAGCGCGGCGAATCCGCCCGGGCGAGGCGCGCCAGCAGCGGGCGGTTGAGATCCTCGGCCTCGGCCAGCACCCCACCCTCGACCCACCCCCCCGAATGGGGGCACAACGCGTAGGTCAGCTCGTGCCTGCCCTCGTCGGCGCGCGGATCCGGGTACACGGGCGAGCGCAGCAGCGTGAGCCCCAGCTCGTTGCCCAAGGCATGGTGACCGTACCTTCCGTCGTTGAGCAGGGCCACGCCGTAGCCGGGCTCGGACAGATCGGCGAAACGGTGACCGGGAACCTCGAACTGCGCCGTATCCCACGTCGTGTTGCGGAAGGTCGGACGCTGCACGACCCCGAAGGCGGTCTCGAAGAGGGCGTGCGTCGAACGGACCGCGAGGGGGAACCTCGCCTTGAGCATGTGGCGCCGGTCGTGCCAGTCGAGCCGGGTGGCGAAGTCGATGCGCGGCGAGTTCGACCACAGTCGAACCTCCTGGACGATGCGGCTGGCGCGCCAGCGCCTCTCGACGCGCACGGCGGCCCGATGGGGTCCACGTTCGACCACCTCGGCCGGCGTGGCCGCCGCCAGCTCCTCGGCCGAGTCGGTGTAGTCCACGTCCACGTCCCAGGCGTCCCAGGCGCGCGGCTTGTCGACGTAGACCCACATCCGGTTACCGCATCCCGCGAGGACCTCGCGCGACGCACGCTTGTCGTAGACGCTCGCGAGCGTGCCGTCTTCGTTCAGCACCACCTTGACGAAGGCGTTCTCGAGCAGCTCCGTGGAGACGGTCAAGCCGGCCGCGGGAGATGCCTCGGTGACCACGACGGCGCCGAGCGCCGGCACCTGCTGCGATGCACTCAGGACGTACCCGTCGCGCACCGCCTGCGCGCCGAGCGTCTCGCTATCGAGATGGACGCGCAGCGGGCGCGCCGACAGATCCGGGTTCACCGCCATCAGCGCCGGAGCCGCGCCGTCGGCGGCGACGCGCGCGGCAAGCGCATCTAACCCGCGCTCTATGACCTGGTCCGCCTCTCGCACGACCTGACCCAGCTCCTCGGTGGCCTCGTCGTGGATCTCCCCCACGCCCGAGCCCGGCAAGACGTCGTGGAACTCGTTGCGCAGCACGACATGCCAGAGATGCTCGAGACTTGGCCCGACGGCGCCTCCCGCAAGCGCGTCCATGGCGCCGATCACCTCGGCCGACACGAGCGCGCGCTCGGCGCGCCGATGCAGATGCTTGGTGCGACCTTGGCTCGTCAACGTGCCGCGGTGGTACTCGAGGTAGAGCTCGCCGACCCACGTGGGGACGTCGCCGCCCTCGACGCTCGAGTGCGCCCGCGCGAAGAAGTCGCGCACCAGGACGAACTCGGAACGAGGGACGCTGGGGAAGCCGGCCAGCTCCCGCCTCCGCTCGATCATCTCCGCGGTCGGTCCGCCGCCCCCGTCCCCGTATCCGACGCTGAGCAGGCTCTCGGGATGACGATGCTTGCCGCGATAGTTGGCCCACGTCTCGAGGAAGGCGACGGGGCCCACGACACCGCAGTAGCCGCGGTCGGGATTGTCGAACGTATGAGCGAGCACCCGGCTTCCATCGAGGCCTTCCCACCAGAAGAGGTCGTAGGGGAACCGGTTGGACTCGGACCAGTTCACTTTGATCGTCACGAAGCCGTCGATGCCGGCGCCGCGCAGCAGCTGCGGCAGCGCAGGAGTGAAGCCGAAGCAGTCGGGCAGCCAGCACACCGTGTGGGACGAGCCGAAACGGTCGCGGAAGTAGCGTTGGCCGTAGAGGAGCTGCCGGACGATCGACTCTCCACACGGCATGTTCATGTCGGGCTCGACCCACATGCCCCCGATCGGCTCCCAGCGCCCCTCCGCGACGCGCTTCAGCACCCGGGCAAACAGAGCCGGATCGTCCTCCTCGACGAAGCTATAGAGCTGCGCAGAAGATTGGTTGAAGATGAAGTCGTCGTAACCGTCCATGAGTCCCGCGGCCGTGCTGAAGGAGTGCACGGCCTTGTGGCGCGTGGCCTCGAGCGGCCACAGCCACGCGACGTCGAGATGGGCGTGGCCCGTCAGTGCAAGCGCTCCGTTGTTCGGATAACGGCCACGCAACGACGCGAGATCGTCGGCGAGCCTGCGCCCGGCTGCCGCGACCGCCTCGGCCTGCGCCCGCGTCAACGGCTCGCGCGCCTCGGTGGTGCTGAGCGGCGTCCACAGGGTTGAGTTCCACGGGTTGCCGGCGGTGCGAGCGAGGTAGACCTCGGTCGCACTCGGCCACTCGAGCCGGGCGAGGGCCCGCTCCGCACACTCCAGGAGGGGGTCGACGACCTCGGCCGCGCCCAAGGTCACCGCCGCCTCGACGACGAGCTGGAGCCGGCGCTCGAGGTGCTCGAGCTCGATCTGGGCGTCGACGACCCGGGCGAGCCTCAGCCGAGGATCGGGGTTGGGAGCGCCGAGCAGCTTGCGGGCCGTGGCCCGCACCTCGACCGAGAAGGCTCGTCCGTCGAGCGGCCAGCGCCCATGCTCCGGGTCGAGTCCCCAGGTCTGTTGCGCGCCGTCGTCGTAACGGATGCGCAGGAGGCCTTCCCCGCCGAGATCCAGCTCCAGACGCGCGTTGGCAAGCACCCACTCGGGCGGCAGCTCGACCCGGGGGTGCGCAAGAAGGACCACCCCGTCGCGCTCGGGCCACGAGCCTCCGAGGGGGACCTCCGTGCCGTTCACGGTCCACGATCCAAGCTCCATCTCGGCCCGGTCGACCCAGAAGGCCAGCTCCTTCAGTCGGCTCCGGAGCCGCTCGATGCGTTGAGGGGTGGTCAGCAGAGGCATCGGCGCACACTACGCGAACGTGTCGGTGAGCGGTTTGGGTGACCACGAAGGAGGGAAACACGAGCAATGCGACCTCAACGGCATGGACGCGGTCGGAGGCGTTTGGTATACGTCGGCCCTACCCGGGGCCGGTTCTAGCAAGGGGGGCATCGTGGCCGAGATCGTCCTGGATCAGGTGACCAAGCGCTACGGAGGGGACACGCTTGCCGTGGACTCCCTCGACATGGGCATCAAGGACGGCGAGTTCATGGTCCTGGTCGGCCCCTCCGGTTGCGGGAAGACGACGGCGCTGCGGATGATCGCGGGGCTCGAAACGATCTCCGACGGCGAGATCCGCATCGGCGACAACGTCGTCAACGACGTCCCGCCGAAGGACCGAGACATCGCGATGGTGTTCCAGAACTACGCGCTGTACCCGCACATGACGGTCTACGACAACATGGCCTTCGGGCTCAAGCTCGCCAAGGAGGACAAGGGCGAGATCGACAAGAGGGTCAAGGAGGCGGCGCGCGTACTGGGGCTCGACGAGTTCCTCAACCGCAAACCCCGGGCCCTGTCCGGCGGACAACGCCAGCGCGTCGCGATGGGCCGCGCCATCGTCCGCAAGCCGCAGGCCTTCCTCATGGACGAGCCGCTGTCCAACCTCGACGCCAAGCTCAGGGTCCAGATGCGCTCGGAGATCTCCCGCATCCAGAACAACCTCAAGGTCACGACCGTCTACGTCACCCACGATCAGATCGAGGCGATGACGATGGGCGACCGCGTGGCGGTCATCAAGAAGGGCGAGCTGCAGCAGGTCGGCACCCCGACCGAGCTCTTCGAGCACCCGACGAGCCTCTTCGTCGCGGGGTTCATCGGCAGCCCGGCTATGAACTTCGCGACCACGAAGCTCGAGAGATCCGACGGCAAGGTGATCGTGAAGCTCGGAGAGCAGACGATCGGACTGGACGACAAGGTACTGTCCGAGCGCAAGTCGCTCGAGGGCTTCCTCGGCAAGGACGTCATCATGGGCATCAGGCCACAGGACTTCGAGGACGCGACGATCAAGTCGGACGCTCCCGAGGACTGCAAGATCACCGTGGACATCGACCTCGTGGAGTCGATCGGCACGGAGACCCTCGTGCACTTCGACGCCGGCGCGGGCGTCGTCGTCACCGAGGAGATGAGGGAGCTCGCCGCCGACGTCGGCGCCGAGAGCAATCTCGAGAAGCGCGCGAAGGAAGGCGAGAACGAGTTCGTCGGTCAGCTCGACCCGCAGTCGAAGGTCAAAGAGGGCGAGTCCGCAGAGCTCGTCATCGATACGACCCGCCTGCACTTCTTCGATCCAGAGACCAGCCAGGCGATCTACAGCGAGGGCTAGGGGCGGCGGCGCGAGAGCGCCGCTGTACCCGGCGAGGCCGGCACCTCGTTGAGCGGGCCGAGCAACCCCGTTGCGGTCGTGTTCGGCGAGGTCGTTATCGACGTGTATCCGGATGCAGAGGTCCCGGCCGGGGCGGCGCTGCACGTCGCGGCCCACCTCGCCGCCCGCGGATGGAAGGCCCACCTCGTGACTCGCCTCGGCGACGACGACGACGGCGCGTTGCTCATGGAGCTCTTTGAGCGCCACTCCATCGAAACGTCCTTCGTCGAGCACGACGCGCGCCTGCCGACGGGGAGGGCGACGATCCATACGTCCGGGCACGAGAATCGCTTCACCGTCCACGGGCCCGCCGCATGGGACGCGATCGAGGGTCCGGCCGAACCTCCGGAGCACGACGCCCTGTGTTACGGAACGCTCGCGGCGCGCTCCGAGCGGTCGCGGGCGACGCTGGAACGCCTGCTGGCCTCGAGCGGGGCGCCCTGGAAGGTCCTCGACGTGAACCTCCGTCCCCCCGACGTCGCTCGTGACGTTGTCGAGATGACGCTCGGGGCCGCGACCGCGGTCAAGCTCGGTGAGCAGGAGCTGATCGAGGTCGCCGAGCTGCTGGGCATCCCTGCGGACGCGCAAGCGTGCTTCGACATGGCCTCGCAGCTTCGCCTCGTGTGCATCACCCGCGGCGAGCGTGGCGCGACGCTGTTCGAGCGCTCCGGTGCATCCTTCGACGGCGACGCGCGCAAGGTCGACATCGTCAACACGGTGGGGGCAGGGGACGCCTTCACCGCGGGCCTCATCGAGGGGGTGACGAAGAACCGCTCGCTCGACGAGGTGCTGCGGGGCGCGCAGGCGTGTGCAGCGTCGATCCTTGCCAAGCCTGGAGGCCTGCCCGACGTGTCGGGAGCGGCGCGCTGAGAGTTTTGGTGTGCGCGCCGCGAGGAAAGGACCTGGAGGGAGACGAAGAACCGAGGGAGGACATGACATGCAGTACAGACGGTTGGGATGGAGTGGCGCGATGGTCTCGGAGCTGTGTCTCGGGACCATGACCTTCGGGAGGGAGATCGACGAGGACGCGGCGCGCGCCATGATCGATCGTTTCCTCGATGCGGGAGGCAACTTCATCGACACGGCCAACGTGTACTCGAACGGGACGTCGGAGGAGATCACCGGCCGGGCGATCAAGGGTCGCCGCGACGACCTCGTGCTGGCCACCAAGGTGCGCTTCCCGATGGGGGAAGGCCCCAACGACGTCGGCGTCTCGCGCAAGCACATCTTGCGTCAGTGTGAGGCGAGCCTGCGCCGGCTCGGGACGGACTACATCGACCTCTATCAGGTTCATTGCTGGGATGCGGCCACTTCGCTCGAAGAGACGCTCGCCACGCTCACCGATCTCGTGCGCCAAGGCAAGGTGCGCTACATCGGAGCGTCCAACTTCACCGGATGGCAGATCGTGCGGGCTTTCGAGATCGGCCGCCCACTCAGCCTCGAGAGGTTCGTGTCCCTGCAGCCGCAGTACTCGATGGTCGAGCGACACATCGAATGGGAGGTGGTGCCCGCCTGTCTGGAGGCCGGCATCGGCCTCATCCCGTGGGGGCCCCTGGGCCAGGGATGGCTCACCGGGAAGTACAAGAAGGACCAGCCGCCGCCCGAGGGCAGCCGCATAGGCGGCGCCACCGACGACATGGAGGAGTCGTGGAGCAAGCGCGCGACGGAGAGGAACTGGGCGATCGTCGAAGAGGTCGGCTCGATCTCGGAGGAGACCGGCAAGTCTTACGCACAGATCGCCCTCAACTGGCTCCTGCGACGGCCCGCCGTCACCGCGCCGATCATCGGCGCGACGAAGCTGTCACAGCTCGACGACAATCTCGCGGCGGCCGGGTGGAAGCTCGATGACTCACAGGTCGAGCGCCTCGACAAGGTCAGCGCTCTGCCGGACATCTATCCGTATCACTTCATCGCGGGCAACCAACGCACCTAGTGCCCCGTGCACATAGAACGCCCCGCCGGCCTGGCGCGCCGGTTCCCCGGTGTGAGCCGACAAGAAGCCCTCCACCCCCCGCGGAGCGACGGTGGCGGCACAAAGGTCGGCGCGCGCCGCGGCTCTAGCGACGCCTCCCGCGCCGTGACCCCGGGTCGGAGCCGACCAGAAGCCCTCCACCCCCGCGGAGCGACGGTGGCGGCACAAAGGTCGGCGCGCGCCGCCGGCCCCGCCGGCCCTCAACCGCCCTGCTCGAGATCGAGAACGATGCCCTCCCACGGCGCCAGCTCGGCGCGGCCGTCCACTCGTTGACCAGCGCGCTCGGCGAGCGTCGAGAGCGCCACCGTGCCGCTCACGTCCGCGATGCTCGCCGCGGCGTCCGACATGTTGAGCGCCACGACGTACCGATCGCCGCGCCGCCACGCCCACGCGACGCCCGCATCGGGCCACGCCTCGTAGGGAGCTCGGCGCAGCTCCTGAGAGGAGCGCCGGAAGGCGATGAGGTCACGACAGAAGCACAGGATCGAGGATGGATCATCGCGCTGGTCGGCCACGTTGCAGGAACGGGCGTCGCCGACCGGCAGCCACGGAGGGGAGTCCCCTGTCGAGAAGCCGCCGCCCGCGTCCCCGTTCCAGTGCATCGGTGTGCGGCCGGGATCGCGGCCCGAGCGTCCCGGTATGTCGCGTAGCCCCACGGGGTCCTTCAGCTGCTCGCGCGGAAGCTTGGTCTCCGGCATCCCGATCTCGTCCCCGTAGTACAGAAAGGGTGTTCCGCGCATCGTCATGAGCATCATCAAGACGCACTTGATCTTGTTCGTGTCGTCGTCGCACCAGCGCGTGCTGAAACGTCCGACGTCGTGGTTCGAGGCCATCCACACGGGCCAGCCCTGCGGCGGGATGAGGTCGTCTGTGGTCTCAACGATGCGGCTGAGCTCCGACGCATCTAGATCAGACAGGGCGAAAGGGAAGTTGAACGCGAGGTTCAGCTCATCGTCGCCGTCGCCGTAGTAGGCCGCCATCTGCTGCAGACCCATGACGAAGGTCTCGCCGACGAGGATCCGCTTGGGGTCGTAGCCGTCGCATAGCTTGCGCCAGCGCCGGAAGATGTCGTGGACCTCCGGGCGGTTCATGTTGTACTCGGCCTTCTGGCCGATGCTCCGGACCCTCTCGTGGTCGTCGTCGTCGCTGGGGAGGTTGTCCCGCAGCTCCCGATCCTTGATCAGCGCGTGCGCGACATCGATGCGAAAACCCGCGATGCCTCGATCGAACCAGAAGCGCAGGATCTCGTCGAAGCAGTCCCGAACCTCGTCGTTCCACCAGTCGAGATCCGGCTGATGCTTTAGGAAGTTGTGCAGGTAGTATTGACCCGTCTTCTCGTCCAGCTCCCAGGCGGACTCGCCTCCGAACACGCTGATCCAGTTGTTCGGAGGCGAGCCGTCCTCCTTGGGATCGGCCCACACGTAGAAGTCACGGTAGCGCGCGTCGCGCGCTGAGCGCGCGTCGATGAACCACTCGTGCTGATCGCTGGTGTGATTCGGTACGAGGTCGAAGATGATACTGATGTCCCGCTTCGCCGCCTCGGACACGAGCTCGTCGACGTCATCGAGCGTGCCGAGGTCCTCGTGGACGCCGGTGTACTCGGCCACGTCGTAGCCCCAGTCCTTGTTCGGCGAGGGCATGACGGGTGTGATCCAGAGACCGTCGATCCCGAGCCACTCGAGATGGTCGAGGTGCTGGATGGTGCCTTGCAGATCTCCGACCCCGTCGCCGTTCGCGTCCCCGAACGAGCGGGGGTATATCTGATAGAGCACCGCATCACGCCACCACGGCGCGCCGTCTGAAGCCATGCAACCGCTCCCTTCCCGTCCTTGGTCCCGCCTTTTGCTCGAGCGCGCCCCGGCGCCGAGGGTCCAGCCTTAGCTCGAGCGCGCCCGGGCGCCGAGCCACCGCGCGCTCGGCTTCGGGCTCCGTCGCTGCGTCGAGCGATCGATCGCTATGAGGCCGAAGGTAGGTCTGTACCCGTGAGCCCACTCGAAGTTGTCCAGCGCGGACCAGTAGAAGTATCCGCGCACGTCTATCCCCTCGGCGAGACAGCGCTGCACGCCCTGGAGCGCACGCCGCACGTACTCGATGCGCCGCTCGTCGTTGTCGACGGCGACCCCATTCTCGGTGACGAGTACGGGTGAGCGCTCCGTCACGTGCCATGCTCTGCGGATCGTGCCCTCGAGCGCCTCGGGCCAGAACTCGTAACCCATCAGGGTTCGCTCCACGCCGTGCTCCGGCTCGAGCTCGCCGTCGGGGCCCACGCGTGCGCGGGTGTAGGTCTGCACGCCGATGAAGTCGTCGCCGCGCGCCGCCTCGAGAAAGATGTCCTCTCGCCGGGCGCGCATCTCCTCGAGACGATCCTCGCCACCGGGCGCGGCTCTAAAGTCGGTCATGGCGAGGGTCATGCCGACGGGAGCGTCGCCCGGACCCGCCTTGATCGCCTCGACCGCACGTCCGTGCGCGTCGATGAACGTCTCGGCGGCCCTGTCCGCCTCGCCTCGATCGCGGTGCCCCGGGGCAAAGGTCCCCGTCTCGTAGCCCAAGCGAGCCACGATGTTCGGCTCGTTCAGCGTGCACGCGCCCGCCATCAGGTCGCCGAGCCGCCCCGTCGCCACGGCGCAGAAACGCGCGAAGCGCTCGGCCGTGCGCGCCTCGGACCAGCCTCCTTCGGCAGCCACCCAGCGCGGCGAGGTGAAGTGATGGAACGTCACATAGGGCAACAGACCACGCTCGCGACACGCCCCGAGCACGCGGCGATAGTGCTCGAGCTGCGCGCCCGAGAACTCGCCCTCCTCCGGCTCGATGCGCGCCCACTCGATCGAGAACCGGTATGCCCCGAAGCCGAGCTCCGCCACAAGGTCGAGGTCCTCGGGGTAACGGTGATACTGGTCGCATGCGTCGCCCGACGGCTCCACGCAGGGCGAGCCCGGATCGTGCTCCCACGCCCACCAGTCGCTGTTCCAGTTGCCGCCCTCCACCTGATGGGCGGAGGTCGCGGTCCCCCAGATGAACCCCTCCGGGAAGGCGTCCCTAGCCGGTGGTGGCACCGGCGGTGAGGCCAGAGACGATCTTGCGCTGGAAGATCAGTACGAGGATGACGAGCGGCAGCGTCAGCACGATCGATGCGGCCGCCTGAGCGCCGTAATCGGTCGTATAGGTCGTTGCGAACTGCGGGATCACGACCGTCGCAGGTTGGACCGTCGAGTCCAGAGTCAGCGTGTTGGCGAAGAGGAATTCGTTCCACGCGTAGATGAAGGTCAGCAGGCCGGTGGTGACGATGCCCGGCAGCGAGAGCGGAACGGTGATCCGGAAGAACGCTTGCCACACATTGGCCCCGTCGACCTTGGCCGCCTCCTCGAGGTCCGCGGGCAGCTCACGGAAGTACGCGACGAGCAGGTAGACCGTCAAGGGGAGGGCGAAGAGCACGTCCGGGATGATCACGCCCCAGTAGGTGTTGATGAGCCCGAGGGTCTGGAACTGCAGGAACAGCGGGGCGATGATCGCCACGGCCGGAAAGAAGGTGATCGCGAGCACGAGGCTCAGCACCGGCTTCTTCGCGAAGAACTCGAGGCGCGCCAGAGCGTAGGCCGCGAGCGAGCCGATGACGAGACAGACGATCGTTGTGATGCCGGCGATCACAAGGGTGTTGGCCAGCCCAGCGCGGAACAGCGGCTCCGCGAACACGGTCTGGAAGTTGATCGGGCACGGCACCTTGAGGCCGCCGACCAGCGAGCATTTGCCCGCGGTGAGCGATTCGAGATTGACGCTGCGCGGCCATAGCGTGGGAGGTGACGCGAACAGCTCGCCGCTGCTCACGAGGCTCATCTTGAGCACCCACAGGAGAGGGAACAGCGTGACGAAGACGAAGCCGAGCACCACCAGGTAGAAGCCGATCGCCGTGAATGGATTCCTGAACCCTTTCGCCTGCATCGCCTACGCCTCCTGCGCCCGGGTGCCCAGAAACTTGATGAACAGATAAGCGATCGCCAGCGAGCTGAGGAAGACGAACACGGCGCCCGCATTGCCCACCGAAAGATCGAGTTGGCTGATGCGCACGCCTTGATAGACGTAGGTGGAAAGCGTATCGACCTGGCGATCGGTCATCGACCAGAAGAGGTCGTACACGCGCCACGCATCGAGCGTGCGGAACAGCAAGGCCACGAGGATCGCCGGCTTCAGCAGCGGAAGCGTTACACGCGTGAACTCTTGCCAGCGCGTCGCTCCATCCACGCGCGCCGCCTCGTAGACGTCGCCCGGGATCACCTGCAGACCGGCAAGGAGGAGCAGGGTCACGAAAGGAAACGTCTTCCAGACGTCGGCGAGCACGGCTCCGACGAGCACCGCCGAGTTGTTGGCGAGGATCGGACCCTCGACGAGGCCCAAGCTATCTGCCATGTAGGCGAAGATCCCGACCTGGTCGGTGTACATCAGGCGCCACATGAGCCCCGAGACAACGGTCGGGAATGCCCACGGGACTATCGCTATCGCGCGCGCGGGGCCCTGCCCCACGAAGCCGCGGTTCAACACGAGCGCCACGCTCAGTCCCAGCAAGAACTCGAACACTACGCTGGCCACCGTGAATATCGTGGTGTTGTAGAACGCGGTCCAGAAGTTCGCGTCCGTGAACAGGGTGGAGTAGTTGTCGAGGCCCACGAACGTTCGCTCGTTGGGCAGGATCCGCAACAAGCTGAGATAGAGCGCATAGAGGATCGGCCACGCCGCGATCAGAAGGATCACGAGCAACGCGGGCAGGATCATCAGGTACGCGGTGCGCTTCTCGGGGTCCACGAACTCCCTTCGTATGGACCCCCAAGCACCCGCCATGGCACCGGTCCGCTTCCCCTTGCGACCCTCTGCCTCGGTCGCGACGCTCATAGGTTCCTCCTCCCGGCTTCTCTATTGGCCTAGGTCGAAGACCTCTGCTCCGGCGTCCGCTATGCGCTGCAGCTGCCCCTGCAAGCCGCTGACCGCACTCTGTGGCGACCGGGCGCCCTTGACGGTGTCGTTGAAGGCCTGCGCCATCTCCAGCGACATGTCCGAGTAGAACGGGTTGACACTGGGGCGGGGCCGGGTCGACTCGAACGAGGCTCTGCCGAGGTCCATGATCGGCTGCTTCTTGAGGACCTCCTTGTCCTCGAAGAGGGACTTGCGCCCCGCGATGTAGCCGACATCGATCGCGAACAGCTTCTGGATCTCCGGCCGGATCATCCACTGGATGAACTCCCACGACTCGTCCTTCTTGTCGGACGCGGCGTTGATGCACAAGTCCCACCCTCCGAGGGTGGCGTAGGACTTGTCACCCTCGTTTACCACCGGCAGCTGCGCGACGCCGACCCACTCGGGCTTGAGCTCCGAGCCGGCCGCCTTTCCTCCGATCGCGGTCGCATAGCCGTACGGCCAGTTGCGGTGGAACACGGCGTCGCCTTGGATGAACGCCGTCAGGGACTCGGTCTCCTTGTACGTGGCGACCGCGAGCGGAGCGGCCCCCGACTCGACCGTCATGCGGGCCGTCTCATAGCCCTCGAGCCCCCCCGCTCCGTCCAGAACTATCTTCGCGGGGTCGCTGGGATCGAGGATGTCCCCGCCTGCGTTCCAGATGTACTCGCACTGGTTGCAGACGCCGCCCTCGTACTCGGCGCCCTGGTAGACGTAGCCGTACGGGATGCCCTCTTTGTCGACCACCTGCTTGGCGGCCTCGAAGAGTTGTTCCCACGTCGTGGGGGCCTCGATGTTGTTCTTGTCGAGAAGATCCTTGCGGTAATAGAGGATCCCCGCGTCCGAGTACCACGGGACGCCGTAGATCTCGCCCTGGTAGGTACTGGTCTCTATCGTCGAGTCGAGGAACTCCTGCTGCATCTCTTTCGTGAAGCGGTCGCCCAGGGGCTCGATCCAGCCGTTGGCCGCGAACTGCGCCGGCCAGATGACGTCGGCGCCGATGACGTCGATGTCGCCGCCCCCGACCTGGAACTCCGTGCGCATCTTGTCGAAGTACGCGCCGGTGTCGGCCGACGCGATCAGCCACTTGACCTTGAAGGGGTGGTCCTCCTTGTTGAACATGTCGATGACCTTCTGGAGCGTGCCGGTCTCGTCCGGGCCCTTGGAGAGCAGGATCGTGTTGGGGCCGACGGTGGAGGTGCTGGTGAAGCCCGACGCGATGTCGGCACAGCCGGTGGCACCGAGCGCGGCGGCTCCCGCGAGGCCCGCGCCGCCCCATCTGAGGAAGTCCCTGCGGTTCATCTCCCGGCCTGTGAACCGCGGCCCCCGGCTCGAGCCAGCCATGTTCCCCCCTAGAGTGCTCGGCGACGTCCCATCTACAGTGAGCCTCGCGTGTCTACCCCATTTTCAAGCAGAGGAACCTCGCAGGGCGCCTTTTTTCTGAGCCGGCCGCGCCCCTACCATGGCCCCGTGACCCGGGTGCTGGCGTTATCCGACGAGGTGAGCGACTCGCTCTACGGGCCGACGTTGGGCAGGCTCGTGCCCGACCTCGTCGTCGCCTGCGGCGACCTTCCCTTCGACTACCTGGAGTATGTCGTCACGATGCTGAACGTGCCGCTGCTCTACGTCCCCGGCAACCACGACCCCGACGTGTCACCGGACCGGCAACGAGCCGAGCCCGGAGAGCTGCTCACTCCCTTCTTGTCGCGGTCTCTCGAGGAGCCGCCCGGCCCCCAGGGCTGCACGAACGTCGACGGGCGCGTGGTCGACGCAGGCGGGCTGCGCATAGCCGGCCTCGGAGGCTCCATCCGCTACGGACGGGGGCCCAACCAATACACCCAGGCGCAGATGCGGCGCCGCGCCCTGCGCCTCCAGCTGCGCCTGCTGCGCCGGAGGTTGAGCGGACGGCAGGGACTGGACATCCTCATCACGCACGCTCCCCCGCTCGGGCTGGGCGACGGAGAGGATCCCGCCCATCGCGGTTTCAGGGCCCTGCACTGGCTCGTCGCCCGGGCGACGCCCAGGATCCTCGTGCACGGACACGTCCACCCGTATGGTCAGCTACAGGGGGATCGGACGATCGGCGCGACCAAGGTGGTCAACGCCGTTGCATATCGTTGCCTGGAGGTCTGAGCGTGACGTGGGATCCGCTGCCATCGACATTCGAGAAGGCGCGCCGCAGAGAGGCATACCGGCGCTTCGGCCGCATCGTTACGGGGGGCGCAGAGCGCAAGCTCTTGCCGCTCGAGGAGGTCAGCAACCGGCTGCACTTCTTCGAGCAGACCTACGTGGGGATCCGTCCCATCCCGGTGCGGGAGATCGTCGGCACGGCCAGCCGCACCGGCGACTTCGACAAGGACTTCCTCCCGCTGAGGAAGGACACGCGCGACCGCTGGATGCGCCTCGAGCGCGCCTACCCCGAGGGCGGCTTCCCGCCCATAGTCGTCTACCGCCTGCAGGATTCCTACTTCGTCGTCGACGGGCACCACCGCGTCGCCATAGCGCGCCAGAAGCGCATCGACTTCATCGACGCCGAGGTGACCGACCTCCGCACGCGCTATCCGATCCCCCAGGGCGCCGACATCGGGCGCATCATCTTCGCCTCGCAGCAGCAGCTCTTCATGGAGGAGAGCGGGCTCGACCGCGCCCGTCCCGAAGCGACGATCGTCTTCTCGCGCCCCCACGGGTACGTCGAGCTGCTCGAGCTCGTCAAGGTGCACGGCTTCCACCTCATGATCGAACGGGACGAGGTGCTGGCCGTCGAGGAGATCGCGAGCGACTGGTACGACCGCGTCTACCTGCCCACGATGGAGGAGATCCGCAGCGAAAGGCTGCTCGAGGCGTTCCCCCGGTGCACGGAGCCGGACCTGTTCCTCTATGTGTGGCAGAGACGGCGGGCGATCTTCCCCGAGCACGGTGGGATGTCGCTCGAGGACACGGTCAGGTCTCTGAGCGCGAAGGAGAGCCGTCGGCTCGGCCTCAAGGCCCGGCGCGCCGCCACCAGGTTCACGACGCTGGGCGCGCGCGAGAGCTGAGACGCGCTCGTCTCTCCACGCCCCGGCTACGGGACGCGCTCAGGCGCGCGTTTGCCGCACCTCCGCAAGGGGCGACATGCGATCGGGATCGATGTCGTAACGCTTGATCGCGTCCGTGACCTCTTCGGGCTTCACGTCGCCCGAGCCGGCAAGAGCCGAGAGGGTCGCCACGGCGATGTGCTGCGCGTCGACCTCGAAGTAACGCCTCAGCGACTCGCGGCTGTCCGAGCGCCCGAGGCCGTCGGTTCCCAGCGGGGTGAAGGGACCCGGCACCCACCGGGCGATCTGGTCGGGCACCAGCTTCATGAAATCCGTGGCGGCGATGACCGGGCCCTCGTGCTGCTCGAGACAGTCGACGACGTAGGGCTGCCGCGGCGGCTCCTCGGGATGGAGACGGTTCCAGCGCTCGACCTCGAGCGCCTCCGTGCGCAGCTGCTGGAAGGAGGTCGCGCTCCACACGTCTGCGGCCACGTCGTGGTGCTCGGCGAGAAGCTCCTGGGCGCGCAGGACCTGCTGCATGATCGAGCCCGACCCAAGCAGCTGTGCTCGATGCCGCCTCTCCTCCGTCGCCTCCCTGAAGCGATAGAGGCCGCGCAGGACACCCTCGTCGGTCTCCTCGGGTTGCCCGGGCTGCGCGTAGGGCTCGTTGTACATCGTGAGGTAATAGAAGATGTCCTGGTCGTCGCCCAGCATCCTCTTCATGCCGTCCTTGACGATGCAGGCGGTCTCATAGGCGAACGCCGGGTCATAGGAGAGGCACGCGGGGTTCGTCGACGAGAGCACCAACGACTGGCCATCCTCGTGCTGAAGTCCCTCGCCGTTGAGCGTCGTGCGGCCGGCGGTGGCGCCCAGCAGGAACCCGCGGCCGCGCTGGTCGGCCAGCGACCAGATGAAGTCCCCGATGCGCTGGAACCCGAACATCGAGTAGAAGATGAAGAAGGGCACCATCGGCTCCCGATGCGTCGCATACGACGTCCCCGCCGCGGTGAACGACCCCACCGAGCCGGCCTCTGTGATCCCCTCCTCGAGGATCTGGCCCTTTTGCGACTCACGATAGGCCAGCAGGTGGTCTGCATCGACGGGCTCATAGAGCTGGCCATGGGCTGCATAGATCTTGAATTCGGGAAAGAGCGACTCCATGCCGAAGGTGCGTGCCTCGTCGGGAATGATCGGCACCACGCGCCCACCTATCTTCTTGTCGCGCATGAGCTTGCGAAGCAGGCGCACGAACGCCATCGTCGTCGCCACCGGCTGACCCTTGGATCCCTGTGAGAACTCGGCGTAGAGATCGTCGTCTGGGAGCTTCACGGACTTCGGGCGCACGCGCCGCTCCGGGACGAAGCCACCCAGCGCCCGTCTGCGCTCGAGCATGTATTGGACCTCGTCCGAGTCCTTGCCAGGGTGATAGTAGGGCGCGTCGCCCTCGTGGATGTCCTCGTCCTTGATCGGCAGGTCGAGGGTGTCGCGGAACTTCTTGAGCTCGTCCTGCGACAGCTTCTTCTGTTGATGCGTGACGTTACGTCCCTCGATCGCGGTTCCGAGCGTCCACCCTTTGACGGTCTTGGCGAGGATGACGATCGGAGCGTCCTTGAGCTCCATCGCGGTTGCGTACGCCGCATAGAGCTTGCGATAGTCGTGGCCGCCGCGCCGCAGCTTCTTGAGGTCCTCGTCCGAGAGGTGAGAAACCATCTTGCGCAGGCGGGCGTCGCCGAAGAAATGCTCACGGATGTACTCGCCGGACTCCACGACGTATTTCTGGAACTCGCCGTCACATGTCGTGTTCATCCTGTTGACCAGCGCTCCATCGGAGTCGCGCGCGAGCAGCTCGTCCCACTCGCGGCCCCACACGACCTTGAGCACGTGCCAGCCGGCACCGCGGTAGATCGACTCGAGCTCCTGGATGATCTTGCCGTTGCCGCGCACGGGTCCGTCAAGACGTTGCAGGTTGCAGTTGACGACGAAGATGAGGTTGTCGAGTCCCTCGCGCGCCGCGATCGCCAGGGCGGCCATCGATTCGGGCTCGTCCATCTCGCCGTCGCCGATGAAGCACCACACCCGCTGCTTCGAGGTGTCCTTGATCCCACGGTGATGGAGGTAGCGATTGAAGCGGGCCTGATAGATCGCGAGCAGCGGCGAGAGGCCCATCGAGACCGTCGGGAACTCCCAGAAGTCGGGCATGAGCCTCGGGTGGGGGTAAGACGACAGCCCTCCACCGAACGCCTCCCGGCGGAAGTTGTCGAGCTGCTCCTGCTCGAGGCGCCCCTCGAGGAACGCGCGTGCGTAGATGCCGGGAGCGGCGTGACCCTGCATCCACACCTGGTCGCCCCCGCCGTCGGCGTCCTTGCCCTTGAAGAAGTGGTTGAAGCCGACCTCATAGAGCGACGCGGCCGATGCGTAGGTCGAGAGATGTCCGCCGATGCCGTCGTGCTTCTTGTTGGCCCGCGACACCATGACCGCGGCGTTCCAGCGCGTGATCTGACGGATGCGGAGCTCGATCGCCTCGTCACCCGGGAAATACGGCTCCTGCTCGGGAGACACGGTGTTTATGTAGTCGGTCGACACCATCGACGGCAGCCCGATCTGGCGCGCTCTGGCGTGCAACAGGATCTGGTGAAGCAGGAAGCGGGCGCGTCCGGTGGACCCATCGATCACCTGGTCGAGCGCCTCGATCCATTCATTCGTCTCGTCGGGATCGATGTCAGGCAACTGGTTCCTGAAGGCGTCGTACATGCGTCAACCGATCCTTCCAACGTCCGTTTTGCCCCAGACTAAACGCGCGCACGTTGTCCCCGCGCGTGGGTTCACCTCTCGGTGGGAGACGCCTCCCCGAGGAGGTTCGGCAGCAGCGCGAGCTCGACGAGGTCCACGACGCCGACCACCTGATCGTCGTCGAGCACCGGGATGCTGCGGATGTGGTTCTCGGCCATGCGCCTCTGCACGTCGACCACCGGCGCGCCTGCTTCGACGTAGACGGGCGTACCGCGCCCGAGCTCGCACGGCGTTGCGGCGATGAGGTCGACGCCCTCTGCCCTCAGCAGACGGGCCGACCCGCTCAGTGCGTAAGAGGGGGGATCGCCCCAGCGGCCTGCGGCCATGACGTCCCCCACGCGGGGTTGCTCTCCATTACCCGACATCGGTATCCACCGCCCTGTTTATCCCCCGTTCTGATGATGAAGAACCGTACGCTGGAAATCGTTTCCAGTCTACGTCGGCTGGCACGTCGGGCACCAGTAGGTAACGCGCTCCGGTCCGGCCCCGTCGTGGCGCTCTATCGCGTCGCCGCAGCGCAGACAGGACGGCCGCGCCTGCCGTAGACCCAGCGGCCCCGCCCCGCGCCTCAGGGCGCCCGTCGTGATCTGCCGCCCCGTGGTCCGGTTGGCCTCGAACAGCCGTCGAGCCCGGTCCACGAGCGCATCGACGTCGCGCACGCGCCCGACCGGAGCGGTCGGCCGGATCCCGCTCGAGAAGCAGATCTCCTCCTCGATCACGATGCGCTGCTCGCGCGCCACCGAGCCATGGTGGGCGCGCGCAACGTCTACGCCGGCGAGCTCGTTGAGCCTCCCGCAGAGACGCTCCGCCAGGCGGCGTGAGTTCGCGAACACGATCGTGCTCTTGTGGGCGCGGATGAGCTCGAGCAGACGCTCCTCCACGTGAGGCCACACCGATGTGCGCGCGTCCGGCGCGCCGTCCTCCTCGGCGCCGTCGCCGGGCTCGGTCATGTCCTCGACCGGAACGACCACCGCGAGATCCAGCTCCTTGGGCGCGGGCGGCTGGACCACCCGCGCGGAACGGCTGCCGCCGAGCCATGCGGCGATCTCCTCAGCAGGCCTGTCGGTCGCCGACAGCCCGAGCCTCTGTGGCGGGCGGCCGCAGAGGCGGTCGATGCGCTCGAGCGATAGGGCCAGGTGCGCACCGCGCTTCGTGCCGGCCACGGCGTGGACCTCGTCGACGATCACCGTCTCGACGTGTCGGAGCGCCGCGCGCGCCTGCGACGTGAGCAGCAGGAAGAGCGACTCGGGAGTCGTGATGAGGATCCCCGGGGGCGCGCTCGCGAAGCGCCGGCGCTCGGCCTGGGGCGTATCGCCGGTCCGGACCGCGACCGGGACATCCGGCGCGGGGAGCCCCAGCCTGGCGGCCGCGCTCGCGATGCCGCGCAGCGGAGAGCGCAGGGTGCGCTCGATGTCCACGGCCAGGGCCTTGAGGGGGAGAGACGTACACGACCTTGAGCCGTTCTTTGGGGTCTGGGGCCGGCTCGGTCGCCAGGCAATCGAGTGACCAGAGGAAGCCCGCGAGCGTCTTGCCCGAGCCGGTGGGCGCGATCACGAGGGCGTTGTCGCCCGAGGCCACCGCGTCCCACGCTCCCTCCTGCGCCGTCGTGGGCGATTCGAAGGCGTCGCCGAACCACGCTCGGGTGGTCGGCGAGAACGAGCGAGAACGTCCTGGTTCACTCGTCCATGATGCCCGCGCGCGAGGCTTGTCGTGGGCGCGCGCGCGGCGCGGCGCGCACCCGTCGGCCCCGCAGCGTCAATGAGCCGATCAACGACGCAACCACCGAGGCGATGAGGATCCCGACCTTCGCCTCCTCGACCAGCGTGACCTCCTCGAACGCCAGCCCGGCGATGAAGATCGACACGGTGAAGCCGATGCCGGCCAGCGCAGCGGCGCCGCCGAGCTGGGCCCACCCGATGTCCTCCGGCAGGCGAGCGACGCCGAGGCGCACGGAGGACCAGGCGAAGCCGGTGATCCCGACGACCTTGCCGGCGACCAGGCCCACGATGACCCCGAGGGTCACCGGGGAGCGCAAGGCTGCCCCGAGGTCGTCGGCGCCCAGCGAGATCCCCGCGTTCGCCAGCGCGAACAGCGGCACGATCACGAAGCTGGTCCACGGATGCAAGAGGTGCGAGAAGCGCTCCGCCACCGACAGCGAGGCGTTGGCTTGGGTCTGCGCCACGCGCACCTCGTGCGGCGACGGCCTCTCGCCTCCGTCGAACGTGCCCAGTCCCGTCGAGTCCAACGCCGACGGGTCCAGGGGAGTGGCCGGGGTGAGCAGGCCCAGCACGACGCCCGCGATCGTCGCGTGGACGCCGGACTCGAAGGTGGCGAGCCACACGGCCGTCCCGACGACCACATAGACGGGGACCCACCAGACGTGGATGACCCGCAGGAGGACGACCAGCGCGAGGAGCCCGAGGGCGGCGCCGAGCCATCCGATCTGGATGCCTCCCGAATAGAACACCGCGATGACGAGGATCGCTCCGATGTCGTCGACAATCGCAAGGCTCAGCAGGAAGACCTTCAGGCTCGAGGGCACCCGGGGCCCGACCAGCGCGAGGACGCCGAGGGCGAACGCGATGTCCGTCGCCATCGGGATCCCCCACCCGCGCGCGCCGGCACCGCCCGCGTTCAAGACGTAGTAAAGGAGTGCGGGGACCACCATGCCGCCGAGGGCCGCCACCACCGGCAGCGCGGCGCGGCGCGGCTCGGTGAGCTCGCCGTCGACGAGCTCTCGCTTTATCTCGAGGCCGACCACGAAGAAGAAGATCACCATGAGCGCGTCGTTGACCCAGTGGGTCAGATCGTCGGCGATCTCGAAGGCGCCGAGGCGCACGACGAACTCGGTCGACCACAGGTTCTCGTATGCGTCCTGCCACGGCGAGTTCGCCCACACGAGTGCGATCACGGCCGCGGCGAGAAGGACGACGCCGCCGGCAACCTCCGTGTCGAGGAACTCGCGCAGCGGGCGCACGACGAGGCGCGGGACGGGGCGATCGCTCGCAACCCACGTCCCTCTCGGGGGAGGCTGCTCGAGCGACACTCATGACCTCCTGAACCCGACGGTGACGGTGTGCCGACCAGTCTTCCCGGCGCTCCTGGGAGTCACCCTATATGCGCGCGGTGAGATCGATCCGAGCCTTGGCCCCCACGGATCCGAGCCTTACCCCCCCTAGTCCGATGGGCGTGCCACACTCGAAGGCAGCATCAAACACCGCGAGGGGAACCATGGACGAAAGCTTCCGCATCGCCCGGATCGCGGGCATCAGGGTCGGCATGAACTGGAGCCTGCTCCTGGTCTTCTGGCTCATCGCGTGGAGCCTCGCGGCCCAGCGATTCCCCAGCGAGTTCCCCGGCTACGAGGCCTCGACCTACTGGATCGCGGGGGCGCTGACGGCCATCGTCTTCTTCGCTTCTCTGCTCGCCCACGAGATGGCGCACGCGCTGGTGGCGCGCCGCCACGGCGTCGAGGTCGACGGGATCACGCTGTGGCTCTTCGGCGGCGTCGCACGGCTGCGCGGGGAGGCGATGACGCCTCGGGCGGAGCTCCGGATCGCGATCGTCGGGCCCATCATGAGCCTCGCTATCGCCGCCGCGGCAGCGATCCTCGGCTGGCTGCTCGACGCGGCAAGCGCGCCCGACCTCCTCGCCGGCGTCGTCAAGTGGCTCGCACGCATCAACGCGGTTCTGGCCGTGTTCAACATGGTGCCGGCGTTCCCGCTCGATGGAGGACGGGTGCTGCGAGGGTGGCTGTGGAAACGGCGCGGGCGCACGAGCGCCACGGTCTCCGCGGCGCGTGCAGGCCGCGGCTTCGGCTACCTGCTGATCGGCCTCGGGCTGGTCGAGTTCGCGCTGCGGGCCCAGTTCGGGGGACTGTGGTTCGTCTTCCTCGGCTGGTTCCTTCTGAACGCGGCCCGCATGGAGGAGTCCCACGTCCTGCTCCGAGGAGCTCTGAGCGACGTGCAGGTGCGCGACGTCATGGCGCGCGACCCGGTGACCGCGCCGGGCTGGCTCACGGTCGAGGCGTTCGTGGAGTCCTACGCGCTGCAGCACCGCTTCGCGACCTTCCCCCTGCTGGCCTTCGACGGCACGCTCGACGGTCTCGTAACGCTCAGCCGGATCAAGCAGGTGCCCGCAGACGAACGAGGCTCGACGCGCGTACGGGACATAGCCGAACCCATGAGCTCCGTTCCGACGGCGCGTCCCGACGAGCCACTCGTCGATGCGCTCTCTAGGATGCAGGGCTCGGACGGACGTGCTCTCGTCATGCAAGATGGAGAGCTCGTCGGGATCCTCTCGCCGCGCGACGTGGCCCGCGCGCTCGACGTCGCCTCATTGCGAGGCGCGCCGGTTCCCGAGCACTCGACCTCTTAGCCGCCGGCGCGCGCGACAAGCGAGACGTGCGCGCGGCCGGCGGCACAGAAGCGCAGGAAGTCGCATGAGTGACAGATGTCGCCGGGCGTGGGAGCGAAGTCCTCATCTTCGAGCCGCGCGAACATCGTGAGTAGATCGGCAAGCGTGACCTCGAGCTCATGCGCCGTGGTCGTTTCGACCTTGCCGCTGCGCAGATAGAAGTACGACACGCGCAGGTTCGCCGGATCGATGCCCCAGATCCGTTCCGCCGCGAGCGCATAGATCGTGAGCTGCAGCCTGCTTAGGGGGTCCGAGGCGTCCGGCTCCCCTCCGGACTTGTAGTCGACGACCTCCCAGGTGCCGTCGGGATGCACGTACACCGCATCCATCCGTCCCCTGACGAGGAAGCCGCCCTCCAGCGCGAGCACGAAGGGCTGTTCGACGAAGCGAGGCTGTAGCGACGCATAGGGGCCGTCCTCGAACGAGCGCTTGAGCGCGTCGACGGGATCCTCGCCGCTCCCCCGGCGCGCCTCGGCATCGTCGCGCAGCTCCTCGGGAGCGAGATCCGGCGCCTCCTCGGGGTCGTCGAGTCGCCCTTGCCCGATCGAGCGGAGCTCGATCCAGCGATGTATCCCCTGTCCCAGGCGCGCCGCGGCGCTCGGCCGCCGCGGCAAGGGACGCACGACGGTCCAGAAGAACTGCTTGGGACAGCGCGCGTACTGCACGAGCGACGACACCGAGAGGCTCCTGAGGCGGTCGTCCGGTCCTGCCGGGGCCGGGTCCGACGCCACGAGCTCGAGCTGCTGGGCCACGGCGCGCTTCGAGCCCTCGAACTCCCCGGGATCGGCCCCTGCGCGCACGGCGAGATCGTCCACCGAGGTCCCCGAGAGCAGGGCGTCCTCCGCGGCGCGGCGCCAACCTTCCTCAAACAGCGGGTCGACCTCGCGCTCGGCGGCCGGGGGCCATGCGCGCGCCCGTTCTGCGAGATCTGACTGGATAGGGTTCTCGTCCGGGCAGGGCGCATAGGTGCGCACCTCGACCGCGGCGTGCGGCCCGGTTGCCGCGCGCTCGTCGGACGCCGGAGCGCCTGCGAGCTCGAGGAAGAATTCCCCCGGACCGGCTGGCGTCGTGCGCTCACGCCCGTACCAATGAGCGGCGCTGAGCCGCAGCGCCTTACGCGCTCTCGTCAGGGCCACGTAAGCAAGCCGGCGCTCGTCCTCCATGAGCCGCTCCCTCAGCTCGGCGCGGAAACGCTGCATGTTGCCCTCGAACGCCGGGAGGTGCTCCGCGTCCTCACGCACCGAATAGGGCAGCTCGGAGATCGACGTCGTCGGGTTGTCGGTGAGCCGGACGAGAGGGAACGTCTCGCGCGCCATGCCGGGGACGAAGACCACGTCGAACTCCAGGCCCTTCGCCTGATGCATCGTCATGAGCTTGACCGAGTTGTCGAGTTGAGGCTGCGCGATCTCGAGGTCGTCCACGTCACGCGCACTGTCGAGGTAGTCGAGGAACGCGGACACCGACGCCTCGCCCTCCAGCGGAGAGAACGAGCTCGCCTCGTCGAGGAACGCGCTGAGGTTGGCGCGCGCTGCGTCGGCGACCGCCCCGCGCGCGATCACGAGCTCATCTTCGAGGCCGCTGAGCTCGAGCACGTGCTCGACGGCCTCGGCAAGCGTGCGGCCGCGCAACGCCGCTCGCATCCGTTCGTTGTGCTCGTGAAGACGCGCCAGTCTTCTGCGCGCCTCATCGGAGAGATCGGGGATCTCATCGAGGCGCGCGAGCGCCTCGGACAACGAGAACCGCTCCTCGCCTGGATCGACCTCTCCTCCGCGCTCGTCGCGTTCCTCGAGCTTGCGCTGGAACTCGCGCGTGTTGCGCGCGGCCCAGCGCGCGAGCGCGGCGAGGTCGTGAAAGTCGATGCGCCACTTCGGCCCCATCGCGATGCGAGCGAACGCGACGTTGTCGCCCGGACGCAGCGCGAGCCGCAGATGCGTGAGAAGATCCACGACCTCGGGGACGGTGAGCAGGCCGCCCAGCCCCACGACCTCGACGGGGATCCCCCGCGCGCGCAGCGCCTGCTGCAGCGGGCCGAAGAGCCGGCGCGTGCGGCATAGGATCGCGATCTCGCCGGGAGACACGAGGGTGCCGTCGAGCCCGCTTCCGCCGGGTGCGGACAAGTTCGTGATCTCCGTCGCGATCAGCTCGGACTCGTCGGCCTCGGACCCGAGGAGGTCGCAGGTCACGTCGCCGGCTCCTGTGGGCGGATGATGGCCCAGGACCTTCTCGGTCCCCCGTCGGCCGCTCGGTATCCTCGAGATGATCGCGTCGGCGACCTGGAGGATGCGTTCGGCAGAGCGGAAAGATACCTGGAGCGGCTTGGTGTCGGCGCGCGCGCCGCTCGCATCCCGGAAGTGCTGCGGGAACCACAGGATGTTGTACAGCGTCGCGCCCCGCCACGCATAGATCGCCTGATCCGGATCGCCCACGACGGTGATGGCGGATCCCGGTGGATAGATCGCGCTCATCATCTTGCGCTGCGCGATGTTCGTGTCCTGGTACTCGTCGAGGAGCACCACCGGCCACCGTTGCCGCAGCGCAGCGCCGACCTCCAGACGGCGATCCACGAGCCGGTAGGCGAACTCGATCTGGTCTCCATAGTCGATGCGGCCGAGTTCGGCCTTGCGGTCGATGTAGGCGCGCACCGCTCTGCAGATCTCCGGACGTTGCACCAGAGTGTCCTCGAGGCGGGTCTGCAGCTTCTTGTCGGAGCGCTCGTACTCGGCTCGCAGCGCCTGGTCCGCGTCGCTCACACGCTCCGGCGACACGAGGTGGTTCGCGCACGCATCCGCCAGCGTGCCCACCCTCCGGATGATGGTCGGCAGCCAGTTCACCTTGAGGTTGTCGAAGGTGATCTCCTCCAGCAGGCGTGCGATCAACATGTAGGACTGCGCGGGCGACAACAGTGCCACCTCGGGCTCTATGCCGATCTTCGGGCCGTAGTCGCGCAGCACGCGATCCGCGAAGCCGTGGTACGTGAAGACGGCCACCTCTTCGCCGCTCGCCGCCGGGAGCTTGTCGAGGGCGCGCTGCACTCGCTCGTCGAGCTCGTGCGCGGCCTTGTTCGTGAACGTCAGCCCGAGGACCTGCGCCGGCGCCGCCTCACCCCTGAGGATCAGGTGTGCGATGCGAGCGGCCATGACCGCGGTCTTGCCCGAGCCGGCGCCCGCGACGATCGACAATGGAGAGGCCACGTGCTCGATAGCGCTCCACTGCTCGTCCGTGGGTTCATAGCCGTTCAGCGCGGCGACTATCGCCGGATGCGCGCTCATGGCGTCTCCAGCCCGACGCCCGCCTCGGGGGCGCGATCGAGCTGCAGCTCCTCGCCCTGCGGCCACAGCGGGCAGATCTCCTTGAAGCTGCAGAAGCGGCAATCCGCCTCCGGACTGGGAGCGAAGTCCTCGCGATCTATGGCGTCGAGCATGGACGCGATGCGACCCTCCGTGGCGTCGTCCCACGCCGTCCCGTCCTCGGCCTTCCTCGGGAGTTGGCACGCGCGCCGGATCGCGTTGCCTTTCTCGTGCCGCACGAAGAGCAGCTCCATGCACTTGGGGTCGCCCAGGCCGCTCAGGTTCTCATCGCGTTTGCACGCGAGGTAGTAGGTCGCAAGCTGCAGGTCGTCCTCGACGTCGCCGTTCGTCTTCCAGCTGTTGGAGGTCTTGTAGTCGATGAGCCGCAGACCGTTGCGGTCGAGCGCGTCGATTCGGTCGATCTTGCCTCGCACGGTCCAGTCGCCCACGAGGAACTCGAACCATTGCTCCGTCCGCAAGGTCTTGTGCCCGTTGCCGGCCTCGAGATCGGCATAGCGATGCAGGATGCGTACGCAGTCGTGCCACAGGTAGTTGGCGACCGCGCCGGGCGGATAGTCCTCGGCACGCCACCGGCGTTGCGCCTCGGCGACAAGCGCGCCCTTGTCCTTGTCGATGCGCCCTGCCTCTGCGTCCTCGAGAAGCCCGTGGATCAGCGAGCCGTAAGCCATGTGATAGGTGCGTTCCGGGTCGAGCCCCAGCACTTGCCCGAGGAGATACGCGAGCGGACAGTTCTCGTAGTCGGAGAAGCGCGAGTACGAGGTCTTCTTCGGCGCCGCCACGACGGGCGTGTCGTTGTGCGTCCAAGCACGGCCCCACCACCACCGGTCGGGGTCGACCTCTGCGAGCTGCGCCATGCCCCAGAGCGCGGCCAGGCGCTCGGCGGCTGAGGATGTGGCATCGGCGACGATCCGGCGCCACGCGATCTCCGCCTCCCCGGGAGCGAGCACGAGGTCGGGCACGGAGCTGTTGGCCTCCGGAAGCTCGCCGCCGAGTGAGCGCAGGAAGCGGGACGGCTCGGCGCTCGAGCGCTCGGAGCCGCCCGCCCTCAGCCCCGTGAGGACGACGCGACGCGCGCGCGTGAGCGCGAGCCGGAACAGCCGCTCCTCTTCCTCGAGCGCCGCGCGCTGGCGCTCGGACGAGCTCAGCGGGCGACCCAACAGATCCACATCGAGCAGCAGCCCGCGGCGCGACGGATCCGGCCACAGTCCCTCGACGCAACCCGAGACCACCGCGAACTCGAACCCGCGGCCCTTGGTTCCGTGCGCCGTCACTATCGTGACCGCATCCTGGGCCGCGTCGAGCCGGACGGACCCGGGCGCGAACTCCGCGGACAGCAGGGTGTCGATGAAGTCGGCCATGCGCGCCTGGCGCCCGCGTCGATCGGTGAAGCGCGCGAGCGCGTCGGCGAACGTCGTCAGGGAGTCGAGCCGGCGCTCGTCGTTCGAGGCGACGAGCTCGGCGAACCACGACGAGCGCTGCCACAGCCGCCAGAAGCACTCGTCCGGAGCCAGCTCCGACGCCCACCGCCGCGCGTTCGAGAGCAGGTGCACGACGCTCTCGAGCTTGTGCGCCACAGACGGCGCGAGGCCCTCGTGAGGCGGCGCGCCGCAGAGCTCGTGAAGCTGCGAGCCGGCGAGCCGGGCGGCGCGCCGCAGCTCGATCAGCTCGGGCACCGAGAACCCGCCGAGCTCGGACGTCAAGAGCGACGGCCACAGTTCCTCGTGCCCGACGCGCCCGCATGCGACCGAGAAGAGCTCGAGGACCGGGCGCACGACCGGGTCGTGCGACAGCTCCACCGCCTCGCCGTCGACCTGGTGCGGAACGCCGGCCGACTTCAGCTCACGGCGCAGGGGCGCCAGCAGCACGCGATGGTCGCGCACGATCACCGCCATGTCCCCCCACGGCACACCCCCGGAGCCGGCGAGACGCAGCTCGGCCACGATCGCCTTCGCCTCCTCGACGACGTGGGAGAAGAGCTTGACCGAGGTCTCGAGCGCCCCACGGTGAGGGGTGACGAGCGCGATGTGGGCGGCCTCGAGGCGTTCGAGTCCGGACGGATCCGCACCCCTGAAGGCGAACACGCTTCCGTGCGGATCACCGGCGACCAGAGCGCTGCGCCCGGTCTCGTCCGGCGCCGGCAGCAGCGCCTCGAGCAGCGCCGCCTCCGCTCGGTTCGCCTCCTCGAAGTCGTCGACGAGCACGTGTGGGTAGACGGTGCGGAGGTCGGCTGCGACCTCGTCGTGCTCCCCGATCAGGCGCCGCGCCTCTCCGAGGACCATCGCGAAGTCAAGCCGGGGCCTGCCGTCCTCGAACGCGGCGGGATCCTGGACGCGCCGCACGTAGCGCTCGAGGAAGCCGGCGAGCTCGTCCCAGTCGGGCCTCCCCCGCTCGGCCGCGAGGCGGCGGACGTCGTCGGGCGACGCGAGCCTCTCCTGCGCTCGAAGCAGGAAGTCCCGCACCTCGCCTGCGAACGCGTTGGAGCGCAGGAGGTCGCGGTTGACGGGCCAGGCTCCGGGATCCTCCTCGGCGAGCAGCTGGCGCACGAACGCCCTCTGGTCGAACGCGGTCAGCAGCACGGGCTCGGCGGAGAGGCCGGCGAGCTGGTAGCCGACCTCGGCCGCGGCTCCGTCGGGCGACGCCACCGAGAAGCCGCGCGTCAGCAACGACCATGAGAAGGCGTGGAAGGTGAACACGCTCGGACCCGCCACCGAGCGGCCGAGCCGGCGCACTAGCCGGTCCTTGAGCTCGATGCCGCTGCGGCGGTCGCGCACGAAGATGATGACCTCGTCGGGCTCGACGCCCCGCTGGGCTACGAGCCACAGAGCGCGCTCGGCGAGCGAGGTCGTCTTGCCGGTCCCGGGACCGCCGAGCAGCTTGACCCGCCCGCCCTCGAATTGGGCGGCGCGCCGCTGCTCCGCATCGAGTGCGATATCGGTGGGATGGAGACCGACCATGTCCTCTTAGTCCTCTTCGGCGTGCCTACGCTCAACCTAACGCGCTGCTGTGACAGGTTTCGGCAGCGCGAGGCGCGGGCCGCCGGGGCCGCAAGCCCAAGCTAGTGCCCTCGACCATCGCTCCGCGACGGCAGCGGCACAAAGGATGCCCGGGAGCGGCGCACCGCGACGACGCCCCCGCCTTCGGCGGGGGCGTCCAAGTGGCACTTGTTACCTCGGCTCGTCCTAGGCGCGCACCCTGACCCTGCCGTTCATGCCGTCGTGGATCGTGCACTTGAAGAAATAGCGGCCCTTCTTGCGAAAGACTTTGCTGGTCTTCTCGCCCGGTGACAGCGTCACGTCCTTCTTCCACGCATGGCCCTTGGCGCGCGCCGTGACGGTGTGGGTCGTGTCACCCACGGGGACCTTCCAGACGATCTTGTCGCCCTTGTGGATGCGCCTGACCTTGGGGGTCCACACGCACCCCGCGCCGCCGCAGCTCCCGCTGAACTTCGCCTTTGCGCCCCTCGAGGACTGCGGGAGCAGGACCAGCGCAGCCACCGCCACGATGGCCACGAGCACCCAGGTCACCGGGTTCCGCAAGCTTCTAGACCCCATCCGCCCACCCCTTCCAGCACATGGCGCCGAAAACACCCTTCGGCCTCTTATACGCCGACCTCGGGCGGTCGGATTGGGCCACACCACAAAACATAGGAAAATCCGGCTGCGGCGGTCGCACGTGGCCCATACTCCATCTCCCGCGGGTGGCGGCAAGGCAAGCACTGGAGCGGTCAGGAGGACACGGATGGCGCAGGAGCGGTTGCCGGACTGGGAAGGCGAGATGCTCGACGAGCTCGTCACCTCGGCGGAGGAGCGTCACGAGCAGGAAAAGGTCCGCGCCCGGAAGCGAGCCCTCCAACTGGCACGCGAGCAGGCCTACCATCGCCTGGCCGTCGCGATCGATCGCCCTACGGGGCACGAGAAGCGCACCGGTCAGCTCTCGCTGTTCGCCACCGACCCAACCCTCTTCGACGACGCCGGCTGAGCTTCCGGAAGACCGCGCTCCGGTTGCTTCCGGGGCTCGCGCGGGTCAGGCTGGCGCGATGCGCCGCGCCGCCGCCCTCTCGCTGCTCATCGCCGTGCTGCTGGGCATCGGAGCGCCGGCCCCGGCACAGCCGCTGTGGAAGCGCCGGATCGAGCGCCTCGCAGCGCGCCACAGGATCGGCATCGCCATCGAGCAGGACGGCCGCTTCCTCCTCTCACACCGCGCCGGGAAGCGGCGGGTGCCCGCGTCGAACCAGAAGCTGCTCACGTCCATGGCGCTGCTCGACACGCTGGGACGCGCCGAGACGTTCCCCACGATCGCCGCAGCCGGGCGGTTCGAGTCGGGAGTGGTGCGTGGCGATCTCTGGATCCTCGGGCGGGGCGATCCCGCGGTTGCGTCCAAGGGACAGTTCGCGCGTTCCTTGCCGTTCCCGGCAACCGGGATCCGCAAGCTGGCGAGACGCATCGCCGGGGCCGGCATCACGCGCGTGCGCGGCCGCGTGATGGGGAGCAAGGGGTACTTCCGGCACGACTGGGATGCTCCGGGGTGGCGGTCCTATTACCAGAGCCTCTACGTCGCACTGCCCTCGGCGCTGACGTTCAAGGGCAACACGCATCGGGGCCGCCACATCCTCGACCCCGAGCGCCTCTTGGCCCGCGCGCTCACCCGCCGCCTGCGGGGTCTCGGCGTGACCGTCGGGCACCGGGCCGGCTCCGGCTACGCGCCGCGCGCGGCCGCCCCCCTCGCGCGCCTCGAATCCCAACCCCTGAGCCGGCTTCTGCGCCACATGAACCGCACGTCGTCGAACTTCTTCGCGGAGGTGCTCGGCAAGCGTCTCGCCGTGGCTCGCTTCGGCGCTCCCGGCTCCATCGCAAACGCCGGTCGAGCGATCCAGCGCTGGGCCGCGGCGCGCGACCTCAGGGTCGTCGCCAAGGACGCCTCCGGGCTCTCCTACCGTGATCGCATCTCGGCTCGAGGCCTCGTCCGGCTTCTCGTCCGGTCCGAGAGCAGGCCGTGGGGACACGCTTTCAAGCGGAGCCTCGCGGCGGCGGGTCAGGGCACTCTGAAGGAGCGGCTCGGCGGGGTGAGGCTGCGCGCCAAGACGGGGACCTTGATCGAGGTCTCGGCTCTGGCGGGCTGGGTGTGGCGTCGCCGCCACGGCTCCTGGGCGACCTTCGCGCTGCTGTCGCGCGGCATGCCCAAGGCCGAAGCGGCCGCGCTCGAGGATCGCATCGTCCGCATCGTGGCGCGCTCCGGCCCACGGCCGGCGCTCCGGGCGCGCGTCGTGGGGGCCACGCACCATCCACTCGCCTGAGCGCCGGGCTCGGCGCATGACCCCTCTCGAGCGGCAGCCGGTCCTGGGCGACTCTCGAGCGGGCTAGAGCACCTCTCGATCCCGCACGACCGTTCTCTCTTCGCGCCGGAACGGCGCCACGCTGCTCCAGAACAGCAGCGACAGGAGGAGACCGACGACCCCCACGACCATGAGGATGATGCCGACCGTGTCGATGTTCACGGTCCCCAGCGCATCGTCGCCGATGGCGAAGGTGAGGATCGCTCCGACGGCGACGAGGAACAGACCGACTCCGATGCCCATGCGCAACCTCCTGTCGACTGGGGGCGTTCGCTCCGTACCTCGCGGCGGTGCACCTGCCCCCTTGATCTGTGGCCGGGACGCTTGCGTCGAACCGACGCGCGGCGCCTTCTGAGCCATCGGCGCGACGGAGCCGGCGCCTTAGCCTTAGCCGGCGCCGTCCACGCGCCCGACCCGTAGGTCCCAGGGGCGAGGTCGTCGCCGTGGCGCCTCCGAGCGGCCGAGACGGGCCCGGCAGGCTACGTTTGGGGGGATGCCCCTTACCGCCTTCTGCAGAACCTGTCGCAGGACCGTCTACATCGAGGTCGACCAGACGCCGGTGTGTCCCGTGTGCTCCTCGCCGCTGATCGAAGCAAGCGTGTCGCCCGAGCGGGAGGACCGAGACGACCCCGGTGGCTAGACCTGCTCTCAGCGATCGGGCGGCTTGAAGTAGGAGGCGGTCACGAGTCGCCCTTTGTCGAGCACCAGGGTCGTCACCGATCCCGTGTCGCACAGGGTGAGAGGGAGCCACGGCGGCAGTCGGCTGCGCGCAAGAGCGAGGCGAGCGACGATCACGGGCGTCTGGTGGGACACGATCACCGCCTCTCTTCCGCCTGCCTGCTCGAGCGCATCTTCGATCGCCCCCAGCATGCGCTCCCTTATCTCAACGAAGGTCTCGCCCCACGACGGTCGCATCGGGTTGCGAAAGCTCCACCACTGCCTCGGTGATCGCAGGAAAGAAAGGATGCTGCGCGTCGCGCCCTCGAACGTCGTGTCGCTTTCGATCAGACGCTCGTCGGTGACCACCTCGAGGCCGTGCGGCTGCGCGATCGCGTGCGCCGTTTCTTGCGCGCGCTCCAGAGGGCTGGCCCAGATCGACGCGATGTCGGCGTCCTCGAGCCGGCGCGCCGCACTCGCGGCCTGGCGCGTGCCGCGCTCCGATAGGTTGTATCCTGGCATGCGACCGTAGACGACGCCCCTCGGGTTCTCGACCTCTCCGTGACGCACGAGGTGAACGGTGGCATGCGACGGCGGAGCAAGGGGTCCCGACATGGCAGCCTTCCTAACGCACCGACGCGCTGCTCGTTCTGCGACGCGTCGCGGCGCGGGTTCTCTCGGGGGTGCTCTGGGTAGGCTGCCTCGGTGCTCGACGTCTTGCTCTTCGGGGCCACCGGCTACACGGGGCGACTCGTCGCGGCATCGCTCGCGCGCCGGGGCGCGAGCTTTGCGGTCGCGGGACGGGATCGCGCCGGGCTCGAGCAGGTCGCCGAGCGCACGGGAGCCGCCGCCGTCCGGGTCGCCGCCGTCGGGAACGTGCACGGGCTCGTGGAGGCGCTGCAGGACGTGCGCGTGCTGCTCACTTGCGTAGGCCCCTTTAGCGAACTCGGAGACACCGCGGTCGAGGCGGCCCTGTCGTCCGGGGTCGGCTACGTCGACGCCACCGGCGAGGCTGCGTTCGTCGCTCGCCTCGTAAGGGAGCGCCACGAAACGGCCAAGGCGGCCGGGATAGCGATGGCTCCGGCTCTGGGCTTCGACGAGGGCCCCGCGGATGTCGCCGCGACCCTGGCCACCGGTGGCATGGCCGATGCGCAGCTGACGATCACCTATGCGCTCCCGTCACGGGCATCCCCCGGGACCGTCGGCTTGAGCCTTCACGTACTCACCGCGCCGGGTTGGTGGCTGCGCGACGGACGGCGCGTCCCCGTGGCGTCCGGCGCATCGACACGTTGGGCTCCCATGCCCCCTCCGCTCGGCCCGCGCCCGAGCGTCTCCTCTTACATGGCCGAGTCCGAGCTCGCCCCCTTGCATCTCGACGTCGCAGACGTGAGCACCTATCTCACAACCGGCACGGCGCGCCGCGTCGCGTTGAAGTTCGGACTCCCGGTGCTGCGCCGCGTGGTCGCCGCCCGGGCGGCGCGGCGCGCCGTGGAGGCCGTCATGCTCAAGGCCGTGGACGCGCCCGACAGGTCCCAGCCGGGGCGCTGGACGATACTGGCCGAAGCGTGCGCAGGATCCCGGCGCCGCAACGTCGTCATGACGGGTGACGACGTGTACGGGCTGACCGCAGAGCTGCTGGCCACGGGAGCGCTCGAGCTCGCGCGCCACGCCGATGGGCGCGCCGGAGTTCTCGCTCCGGTTCAAGCCGTGGGACCTCAACGGCTGCAGGAGGAGCTCGAGGCTCATGGTGTCACCATCGAGACCTTCGATCTTCACTAGAGAGGAGAGAGATGGGCGCAAGGCTTCAGTACGCGAAGGTGATCGACAGAGAGATCTTCTATGCACGCGGCGGGCGCGTGCATCCCAAGCTCGAGAACACAGTCGTGTTGCAGCAAGAGCCCGGAGTCGCCGGGGCGTTCCTCGTGCTACGTGGGTGGACGGGTGATCACGGCAGCTTCACCGAGCAGTGGGCGATCAAGTCACCCGGTGGGGCAACGCTCTACGAGAGCGTGCCGCGCGAGATCCACCTCGCCACCGAGTCTCACGTGGAGAAGCTCGAGGACGAGGTCGCCGAGCTCGAACTCGAGTTCGCAGCCGACGACTACGACGTCGTCTTCCTCCTCGACGAGCGGGAGATCGCACGCGCGACCTTCCCGGTGAGGCCACAGCAGGAACGCCTCGAGGCATAGAGCGCTGTAACGCCGAGCCCGACGCGCTCGTCCAAAGTTGCAGAGAGGCGGAACGGCCGCCTCCGAGCAACGGAGGTAGAAGCGGTGTACGAGTTCGCCATAGTGGTGCTGCTCGGGATCGGGACGTTCAAGCTGGTGGACATGGTCACCGAGTACGTCAGCCTGACCAAGGTTCACTCGCTGTTCACGATCGTTCTCGGAGTGATCGTTGCGTGGGCGCTGGACTTCTCGCTGTTCGCGGAGTGGAACATCCCGGTACGATCTGAGCTGCTTGCATACGTCGGCACGGGACTGATGATCGCGGCCGCGGGCTACGCGACCCCGCAGGTATTCACACACGTCGCGGATGTCATCGGCCGGCGCAGGGAGGCGCGCGTCACCAGGGCCGCGTAACCGACAAAGCTGTCAAAGCGAGAGGCTCTCGCCCAAGGGCGAGAGCCTTTTCTTGTTGACTCCGCCCAGTCGCCCGCCGATAGGGCCAACATGATCGAACTCGGCGAGCTGCGGCGACTCGAACGCTGGATGACCTATGTGCGCTGGTTCGGGTTCGCTTTCGGGACCCTAGCGGTCACTATCGAGCCGAATTATCCGAGTGTCGGCGTGGAGCGAACGGCGGTCCTCGTCGTAGCATCGCTGGCCTTCGGCAACCTCTGGATCTCGGCCGCGATGCGGCGCACCAAGACGCGTCCGGACCAGGTGCGTCTCGGAGCGGCGGTCTTCGCCTTCGACGTCGCGATCGTACTCGGCCTCGTATGGGTGTTCGCCTTCGAGCACCCCTACATCACCTGGGCGCTCCTGCTCCTACTGCCGATGGAGGGAGCCTTACGCTACAGGCTCAAGGGGGCGTTGGCGTCGGCCGGGCTCGTGGCTCTGTTCTTCATCCTGCAGACCTGGCACAGGGCGGATCTTCTCGACGCGTCGTTCGACTTCAACACGTACGTCTTCGTCGTGGGCCTGTCCGTGCTCGTTGCGGGAGTCACGGGTTCGATGGCAGAGAACTGGTACACCCAGAGCCGCGCGTTCCGCACGCAAAGCCTTGCGCTCGCGGAGATGGACGAGCTCAAGGACCGCTTCCTCGCGGTGACATCGCACGAGATCCGCGGTCCCTTGACGGCGATCATCGCCGGCGTCGACACCGTCTGGCGGCGTGGGGATCGTCTCAGCACCGACCAGAGAGACCGTCTGCTGGAGATGATCTCCCGGCAGGGACACCACGTCGCCAGACTGGTCGACGACCTCCTCGTGACCTCGCAGGTGCAGGCCGGAAAGCTGTCGCTGCAGATCGACTGGGCCGAGCTGACCGTAACCATCAACCAGGCGATGGATGCCGCGACGCCCAAGAGACGGGGGCACCAGCTCGAGGTCTTCATCGAGCCGTTACGCTGCCGCATCGACGCCGCACGCCTTGGACAGGTTGTGCGCAACCTCGTCGAGAACGCGTACAAGTACACGCCGGAGAGGACCCGCGTCGCGGTCACCGCACGAAGCGTCGCGGGCGGCATCGTGATAGAGGTGGCCGACGACGGCCACGGCATCCCCGCGGAGAAGCGTGATCGCCTCTTCGAGGCGTTCACCCGCATAGAGGAGACCGCCGCCGGCAAGGACGGCGTCGGCCTCGGACTTTACGTCGTGAGCCACCTCGTCGCGGCGATGGAGGGACACATAGACATGAGCTCGTCGTCGCGCGGCACGACCTTCACGATCCACGTGTCGTGCCCCACCGAGGCGCTCGAGCGGCCCCGGCTGGGGCTCGTCAAGAGCGCAGAGGCAGCCGACTAGAGCGAGAGAGGGCGTGCGCATCTACTCCCTGACCGGTGACCCCACGGCCGCTAAGGCCGCGGGCAACGACGCGCTCGCCGGCGCCGGCGGGGACTGCAGCTCGGCGACGCCCGCGACGGGGCCCGTCCCCTCCGGGACCCAGGTCTCGATCACATGCTCGGCGCCCTATCCCCCTGCCTTGTTCGTCTTCGACAAGGGCGGCTCGCTCACCTCCACGGCGGAGATGAGAAGGGAATGAACCTCGCGGCGCACCTGCGCGCTGCGAGCATGGACGACTCGGGCGTGACGGCGGTGATCGTCGCGATCGTTGCCGTCGTGCTGTTCGGGTTCGCGGCGCTGGCGATCGACGTCGGGCGCATGTTCGAGCAGCGGCGCGAGCTGCAGCGGACCGCGGATGCATCGGCCCTCTCCGGCGCATCCAAGTACGCCGCCGGGAACACGGCCACGGCCGGGGACCCATGCGGCGCGGACGCGCTCGCCTGCGCCAACTACTACGTGGACCAGAACCCCGCTCACATGAGCCCGATCGATGCGCGCCGCATCGACGTCCCGACGGCCTGCACGCGCGTGATCGGTGGAGCGACGTACCCGTGCGTACACTCGGCCGTCGAATCACAGAACTTCGAGTTCACGTTCGCGAAGGTCCTCGGCTTCGACTCGCGCACGATCTCGGCCGAGGCCACGGCGATCGCCGGCAGCGGCGCGCCCGAAGGGGCCCGTCTCATCCCATGGATCGTCATGGACTGTCCCAACCCATCGGCGTACCCGGACGAGTCCTCGGTGACCGGCAACGACAGCTGTCCATACGCGTTCAGCGGGGACTTCAACAACGGCCCCTTCATCGACCTCTACGAGTCACCCGGCGGTGGCGAACGCGGCAACTACAACGCGGCGAACTTCCAGCCCGGGCCCGATTGCCCTGCGACGGCCGACGGGCATTTCGACAAGGGCGGCGCGCCGGATTACCGCGAGTTCCTCAAGGGCACCGCAGCCTCGGTGGAGGCATGTGCGGTCGCGAAGGGCGCCCGGATCTCCTCCAAGCCTGGGTTCATGGGCAGCAACACGGATACCTACCTCGACCAGAGGAACGGTCGTGGCGTCGAGACCTGCATGGACGAGACCGGCTTCCGCGAGGCCGTGACGGTCACGGACGCATCCAAGGGCCTCATCTCGATAAACGACTACGACAGCCCCTGTCTCGTCGCGGTCTCATTCGTTGCTCACGCGAACGAGGGCAACCCCGACGTGGGACGCGATGTCCCCGGCGGCTGCTGCATCGCGGCGCTCCAGCACCCCGACCCCGAAGCCAGGCTCGCGCCCTTCCAGGGGCGGGAGTCCGAGATGGTGGTCAGGAGATTCGGGCTCTTCTATCTCACGGCTCGTGGATCCGACGGCGCCCCTTATCACTACCGCGGCATCCTCCTGAAGACGGTCGACAGCCTCGAGACCGAGCTCGGAAGCACCCCCCGCACGCCTACCGATGGAATCTGCGTAGTCAAGCTCGTCGAGTAACAACCGATTGGAGAGGTGATGAAGAACAGACTGGTCACGTTGGCTCTGGCGGTCGTCACGGGAGCGATCGCGGTCACGCTCGTGTACATGTACGTCAACCGGGTCGAGGATACCTCGACGCAGGGCCTCAAGACGCGCGCCGTGCTGGTGGCAACGCGCTTCCTGCCCTCCGGGACCTCGGGCTCGGAGATCCTCGGCGCACGGGCGTTCGAGACGCGCAACGTGCCGGAACGCTACATCGCCCCGGGCGCGTTCAGCTCCCCCGAGCAGCTCTCCGAGCTGACCCTCGCCGACGACGTTGCCGCGGGCGAACAGCTCAGCTCTCAGCGCTTCGGGGCGAGCGAGCAGGATGCCTTCCTGTCTCAGTTCCCCGAGGGCACCGAGGCCCTCGCGCTGCCTCTCGACTACGTCCGAGGAGTGGCGGGCCATCTCGAGGCGGGAGACGAGATCAACGCCTTCGTGACCGCCGAGGCCGAGGACGCCGCGGGTCGCGCGCTCCGCGGCGCGGGCGTCCCCTCCAGCGCGGGCGTGTTCTCCCCGGGCGAGAGCGGCGTCACCCTGCTGCTCCTCAAGAGGGTCCCGCTCATCGAGGTGCAGCCGTCGCCCGATGGCGGGAGCACTGCAGGCACCATGACGCTCGCCGTGACGCCCAAGGAGGCCGCACTGCTCGTCCACTCACAGGAGAAGGCAAAGCTGTGGTTCTCGCTCGTTCCGCACAAGGGAGGCGAGTAGACGTGGTGCACGTCGTCATCCACGACCGCGATCCGACATCGCATCGATCCTGCGGGAGATAGTGGCCGGCGCACCGGCCTTCGACCCCGTCGAATCGGTCGACACTGGGAGGACCTCCCCAGGGCGCTGGCCGTCCAGATGCGTTCGGTAGTGGTTCTCGGTCCCGGCATGCAAGAGATCGACCTCCAACAGGCCCTCGTGATCGGTCGTTCCTATCCCGGGACGACCTTCGTCCACGCGACCGACGAGGTCGACGTCGACACCCTGCAGCGCGCCATGCGCCATGGGATACGCGAGGTCATCTCCGTGCGCGACACCGAGGCGGACCTCGCTGCGACGATCGAGCGGGCGGCCCACGCGCTCACGGGTCAGGTCCTCCAGACGCAGAGCAAGACCGACGTCAACGGCAAGGTCGTCGCTTTCTTCGGGACCAAGGGAGGCACGGGGAAGACGCTGGTCGCAACGAACCTCGCCGTGTTGTCGGCAACCTCTGGCGTGCGAACGGCGCTGCTCGATGCGAGCGTCCGCTTCGGAGACTGCGCGACATTCCTGCGCGTGCGCCCGGACAAGACGCTGACGGACCTCGTTCGCATCTCCGGACCGATCGACGAGGTTGCTCTTGGGAGCGTTCTCACGACGCACGACTCTGGGCTGCGGCTCCTGTGCTCGCCCAACGACCGCTCGAGGCGGAATCCCTCGACGGCGCGCTGCTGACGCGCGCGATCGAAGGGCTGCGCAAGAGCTTCGAGGTCATCATCGTGGACACCGGTCCGGCGCTCGACGAGTTCACGGTTTCGGTGCTCGCGGAATGTGACCTCGCCTACCTCGTGACCAGCCTCGAGCTTCCTGCGATCAAGGACACGAAGGTCCTCCTCGCCGCCTTCGATCGCCTCGGCCTCGACATCGACAAGGTTCGCCTCATCCTCAACCGCGCCAACTCGAAGGTTGGATTCCCGCCGGAGGAGGTAGCCAAGGCGCTCGGCAGGCGCACGGTTGCAGATCTTCCGAGCGACGTCGCGGTGCCCCGCTCCGTCAACAACGGAGTTGCGGTAGCCGTCGAGAATCCCAAAGCGAAGATCTCGCGCTCGCTCGAGGAGCTATCTACCTCGTTGCGCAAGGAGCTGACCACGGGCAAGCTTGCCGTTAAGAGATGTTCGCGTCGCCGCGGGGGCGCGCCGAGTCGCCGTCAGAAGCGACCCATGTCTAACCGGTCACGGCGGCTGACAGAGCTGCGCAAGGAGAAGGCCGCGGATCGCCCCGCAACCCCCGCACGTCCGACCACGGGAAGCCCCGCGCCGCGAGCCGGCGAGGGGTGGGAGGGAAGAGCGAGGTGTGGACGGGAAAGAGCGAGGCGATGAGGCCGGAGCTCCACGACCTCCGGAGACGACTTCATGCCAAGGTCGCGCAGGAGCTGGGCAACGTCCTCTATCAGCAGGACCTCGAGGCGGAGCGCCTGTCGCAGCTGGTCGTCGAGCACATCTCCCGGCTACTGCGCGAGGAAACAACGCCGATGTCGGCGTCGGAGCGCAACGCCCTGCTGAGCGACCTCGAAGGCGACGTGCTGGGCCACGGGCCGATCGAGGAGCTGCTGGTCGATCCAGACATCACCGAGGTCATGGTCAACGGACCGCGCGAGATCTACATCGAGCGGCGCGGGAAGCTGTACAGGACCAACCGACGGTTCGTCGACGCCAACCACCTGCGCGGAGTGATAGACGCGATAGTGGCGCGCGTCGGGCGCCGCATCGACGAGTCTTCGCCCATGGTCGACGCGCGCCTGCCGGACGGCTCGCGCGTGAACGCGATCATCCATCCCCTCGCGATCGGCGGACCGTTCCTCACTATCCGCAAGTTCTCGGCAGAGCCACTGACCGACGCCGACCTGATCCGTTTCGGCACCCTGACCCCCACCCGTCGCCGATTTCTTGCGTCTGAGCGTGCTCGGCAAGATGAACCTAGATCATCTCCGGCGGGACCGGCGCCGGCAAGACCAGCACGCTGAACGTGCTGCGCCAAGACGCCCGTGAAGCTCCTGTTCCCGCTGATCCTGTGCATCTTCACGGTTCTCGTCGGCCCCGCCGCCATCAACATCATGACGCAGCTCTTCGGCAACCTCTGAGACGGCCCGCGCTCGAGGGGCGATCGTAATCGGCACAGCCAAATCCGCCGGGGGGCGGAAACGTCCTTCTAGGCTTGCCCGATGGATGCAGCCGCCCTGCCGCTGTCGCCGTCGAGCGCGTCGGATTTCAAGAGCTGCCCACAGCTCTTCAAGTACCGAGCGATCGACCGGCTGGCCGAGCCTCCTTCCACGGCTGCGGCGCGCGGCTCGCTGGTCCACTTGGTGCTCGAGAGGCTCTTCGCCGAGGAGCCGCTCGAGCGGACGCCCGCCAAGGCGCACGACCTCCTCGTTGCCCACTGGGACGAGCTTCGCAACGAAGAGGAGGCGAGGCCCGAGGAGCTCGATGACGCCGAAGAGCGAGCCTGGCTCGACGCCGCTCACCGGCTGCTCGACAACTACTTCAAGCTCGAGGACCCTCGGGCGCTGGAGGCAACGCGGCTGGAGTGGCGCGTGGAGCACGAGCTGGCGGACATACATCTGCGCGGCGTGATAGATCGCCTCGAGGTTCACGACGACGGATCGTGGACGCTGACCGACTACAAGACCGGGCGGGTGCCGGGTGAGTCGCGCGAGCAGGCCGCGTTTTTCGGACTGCGCTTCTATGCGCTGATGTGCTGGAGGGCCTTCGGCGTGCTGCCCAAGAACATCAGGTTGGTGTATCTCTCGGACCCGGCGATCCTGACCCTCAACCCACACGAGCGGATGCTCGTCGCGTTCGAGCGCCAGATGCAGGCGCTTGGCGTGGCCATAAGACGCGCGTCGGCGAACGACGACTGGAGGGCGCGCCCGTCGCCGTTCTGCATGGCGTGCCCGCATCAGGCTCGCTGCCCCGCATGGGCCGCGAGCGAGTCGGTCGACGACACGCCGCGCTGAGCGGCTGAGGTTCCTCCGGAGCTGCTTCTGTGGCGCTCAGGTCGCAATCGAGCCGCGCCGGGCGCGCGGCCCCGCGCCCGGCGGAGGCTTCTCATCTCAGAACCGGGGTGCTCGGTGGGCGAGCGTGACGGTACGCAGAGCCCAAAGAGACTTGAAGGTGCCGAACGCTAAGAGGCGTTCTTGGGCAGCATGCGGGTCATCTTCGTCCCGCACACGGGACACGAGCCCTGGGCCGCCTTGGAGCCGTTCTCGAGCGTCCTGACCTCTCCCTCGAAGTCACGCTTCTGACGGCACTTCACGCAATAGCCGTTGTAAGTTTCTGCCACCGTTGCCACACTCCCTTCCTGATCTCTGGGGCGGGGGCGATGCGCCCTGCGCCTATCGTGCCACCTCCCACGCCGCACGAGTGGATTTCCGCTCACGCAGAGTGAGTGTTCCTGTCCGTTTCGCCCCTTTCCGGGGGCGGCCCATCACTCTCCGTAGTGGCGTATCCATCGTCGTCGGGGGGTGGGTCCGCCCAGCGTGGCGGCGCGCCACGATAGCGCGCCAGGAGCGCAGCGGAGACCACCACCACCGTGAGGGCGAGCCACTGGCTGCCGGTAAGGCCGAGGTAGCGCCGGTCCACGCGCAGGAAATCCGTGAAGACCCGCATCGCCCCGTACCACAGGGCGAAGGTGAGCGTGAGGAAACCGGTCCCGTGCCGGCGCCGCCCGAGCCACAGCAGCACGCCGAGGAGGACCAGCGTGGACACGAAGTCGTACAGCGCCGTCTGGTGCAGCGGGAGGTCGAAGCAACCGAGCGAGGGCGGATCGCCCTGGGCGAGCGCCGCGCGATAGACGCGTGCGGGAACGGGCTCTGCGCCGCCCGCCTCGCCGAGACAGAGCCATGCCCACGGCAGCTTCGTGGGCGTCCCGAGGTGGTCTCCGATGATGAGGTCCCCGACACGTCCGACAACGATGCCGAGCGCGAGCCCCGGGGCGGTGAGATCCAAACTGCGCCAGAACCCCATCCGTCGCTTTCTCATGTACGGCAGCGCCCCGAGGATGCCTCCGGTGATCCCGCCCAGCAGCGAGATGCCCCCCTCCCACACCCGGAGGACGCCGAGCGGATCCCCGCCACCGTCGGTGACCTCGGGGATGTGTCCGAGCACATATCCGAGACGCGCTCCGACGATGGCGCCGATCAATGCGTAGAAGAGCGCGTTCCAGATGTCCGCCTCCGAGGGTCCGCCGCGCTCGCGCGCCCTCCGCGCGAGGACCTGGGCGCCGAGGAGGTAGCCGGCCGCGATGCCGATGCCATGCGGCGATATCGCCACCGGTCCGACGTGAATGCGAGAGAGGATCTCCCAGGCCAGCGGATCGCTGCCGAACCTGACCGCTGCGCCGAGGATCACGGCACCGTGCGACCGAACTCCACGAAGCACTCGTGGGTCACGGGCATCTTCTCTGCGAACAGCCGCTCGACCGCCTCGGCGTAGGTGCGGATCTCGTACTGCGCGTTCGGGGAGTTGCGCAGGGAAATAAAGTTCATCAGAGAGCGCGCGTTGAGGGTCCAGTAGAACTGGGTGTAGATGCCGAACGGAAGGACCGCGCGCGCGAGCTCCTTGGCCACGCCCTTGGCGATCAGTGCCTCGTATTCCTCGTAGAGCTGCTTGTAGATCCTGTGGAAGGTATCGATGGTTTGGGCGGCGACGGCCCCCTCGAGGGGCTCGAAGGAGTAGGCGCCCGGCTTGCCGACCTGGGTTCTGACCGCGGTTGCCGAAGGCACGTAGAAGTCGGCCGAGAGCTGATGGTACCGAGCCGATTCCTCATTGAAGGAACCAACCCGGTGTCGGAACCACTCGCGCGCGACGAAGATCGGGGTGCGGATATGGAAGCGGAAAGAGTTGTGCTCGAAAGGAGTTCCGTGGTGATCGCGCATCAAGAAGCGGATCAGGCCCTTGTCGCGCTCCTCCATCACGTCTCTGCGCACCGCGAAGCTCACGCGCGCGCCGTTCACGACCGAGAGGTCGTCGGCCATCGCTTCGTCGAGACGCACGAAGCCGTGATCGAAGACCCTGAGTTCGCCCGGTTTGTCTCCCGGGCGGATGTCCGGCTCGGACGGCTGCGGTCCCCCAGGGTTGTCTGACATCGAACGGGAGTATAGAGATGGGGTATGTCGAACATCCCCCGGCGTGCAGCCGTCCCGCTCGTCCCCAGACCGATCGACCCCCGAGAAGCGGCGCCCGATCCCCCGACCGGGCGCAGATAGCGCAGATGGAGACCGTCCGGGCGCCGCGGGGAACCGAGATGAGCTGCAAGGGCTGGCCACAGGAGGCTGCCCTGCGCATGCTCATGAACAACCTCGACCCGGACGTGGCCGAGCGGCCCCAGGACCTCGTCGTCTACGGAGGCTCCGGTCGGGCGGCGCGCAGCCCGGAGGCGTTCCACGCTCTCGTGCGCTCACTCCGCGAGCTGGGCTCAGACGAGACCCTCGTGGTCCAGTCGGGCAAGCCCGTCGGCGTGTTCCGCACGCACGAGCGAGCGCCGCGCGTGCTCATCTCCAACGCCATGCTGGTGCCGGCGTGGGCGACGTGGGAGGAGTTTCACCGCCTGGAGGCCCTCGGGCTCACGATGTACGGCCAGATGACCGCAGGCTCGTGGATCTACATCGGGACGCAGGGCATCCTGCAGGGCACCTACGAGACGCTCGCCGAGCTCGCGGCGCGCCGCTTCGGCGGATCCCTCGGGGGCCGGGTCGTGCTCACCGCGGGCCTCGGGGGCATGGGCGGAGCGCAGCCGCTGGCCGTGACGATGAACGGAGGCGTCGCGCTGTGCCTCGAGGTCGACCCGGCGCGCATCTCCCGGCGCGCCGGCACCCGCTACCTCGACCGCCACACGGACGCGCTCGAAGAGGCCCTTGCATGGGTCGAGGACGCCCGCGGCGCGCGGCGCGCCGAGTCGATCGGGCTCGTGGGCAACGCCGCCGAGGTCCTTCCGGCGCTTCTCGCCCGAGGCTTCGAACCTGACGTCGTGACCGATCAGACGTCCGCCCACGACCTCCTGGACGGATACGTGCCGAGCGGGTTCCGCCTCGACGACGCCGAGGCGCTACGACGCGAGGACCCGGACACGTACGTCAAGCGCTCGCTGGAGTCGGTCGCGGCGCACGTCGAGGCGTGGCTCGGCTTCCAGGAGCGAGGCGTGGTCTGCTTCGAGTACGGCAACAACATCCGCGCCCAGGCGGTCAAGGGGGGCGTGCCGAACGCGTTCGACATCCCCGGCTTCGTGCAGGAGTACATGCGGCCTCTGTTCTGTGAAGGCAAGGGACCTTTCCGCTGGGCGGCGTTGTCGGGCGACCCCGCCGATATCAAGGTCACCGACGAGACCATCCTCCGGCTCTTCCCCGACGACGACCGGCTGCAACGCTGGATCCGCATGGCGTCGGAACGGGTCGCGTTCCAGGGGTTGCCTGCGCGCATCTGCTGGCTCGGGTACGGCGAGCGAGCGCGCGCCGGACTGGCGTTCAACGAGCTCGTGGCAAGCGGAGGTGTGAGCGCCCCCATCGTCATCGGGCGCGACCACCTCGACGCGGGCTCCGTTGCGTCGCCCCATCGCGAGACCGAGGGCATGATCGACGGCTCGGACGCTATCGCGGACTGGCCGATCCTCAACGCGCTCTTGAACACCTCAGCCGGCGCGCACTGGGTCTCGGTGCATCACGGCGGAGGCGTCGGCATCGGCCTTTCGATCCACGCGGGCATGGTCGTAGTCGCGGACGGCAGCGCAGATGCCGCCGAGCGCCTCGAGCGTGTGCTCGACACCGATCCCGGTCTCGGCGTCGTGCGTCACGCCGACGCCGGCTACCGTGCGGCGATCCGCGTGTCCCGTGAGCGCAACGTCAGGTTGCCGAGCGAGCCGGAGGCACGCGACTAGCAGCCGTGCTCAAGGACGTCGCCAGCCTGCGGTGGCGGTGGCGACGCGCGCTCGCACCTCGTCGAGGTCGAAGCGCACGAGCCGGCCGCGCTCGACCACGACCTCCCCCGCGACCATCACACGCTCGATCGCGGTCGCCTGCATCGAGTTGACGATCTGACGCTCGAGGGTGACGAGAGGGTGCAGAGAGAGGTCGTCGAGATCGAGCGCGACGGCGTCCGCATATGCCCCGGCAGCGAAGGAGCCGGCGGGAAGACCGAGCACGTCTCCACCCGTTCGCGTTCCGAGCCGGAACGCAGTGACGGCGTCGAGTGCGCCGCCCTCGGTGAGGCGCGCCTTCGCCATCAACGACGCCGTCCTCATCTCATCGAAGACGCTTTGGCGGTTGTTGGCGCAGCCGCCATCGGGACCAAGTGCGACGCGCACGCCGCGCGCGAGCAGCTCCGGCAGTCGCGCGATGCCGTCTCCGAGGAACGCGTTGGCGCCGGGACAATGCACGACCGCGGCGTCGGCGGCCGCGAGGAGATCGGCCTCCTCGTCGTCTATCCAGACCGAGTGGACCGTGACGAGTCGTTCATCGAGCAAGCCCTCACGTGCGAGCAGTCGCACCGGCGTCGTCCCATAGCGCCTCCGAACCTGATCGCGCTCGTAGCGAGCCTCGGCGAGGTGTAGGTGGCACCGCACCTCCAGCTCGCGAGCGACCTCTTGTGCGATCCGGATGGTTGCAGGAGATGCGGCATGGAGCGAATGCGGTGCCGGCTGGACGGACACCATGTCGCCCCGCGCGTTAGATGCGGCCAGCTCGCGGCAACGCTGCGCCGCGTCTCCGGCCTCTTCCCTGTAACGGTCCGGGGCCCGCGAGGGCGCGTCGAGATCGTAGAACGCTCTTGCCAGCACCAGCCTGATACCCAGGTCCTCGGCGGCGCGTATCACGTGTCCGGCGTTGTCGTTGCCCGCATCGTGCAGGTAGAAGAAGTCCACGGTCGTCGTCACACCCGCGAGCAGCGCCTCTGCGAAGGCGAACAGCGCTCCGGCGTAGATCGTGTCTGCATCCAAACGCTCGGAGAACGGATAGAGGACGTCATCTCGCCACCGCTCGAAGGGGCGGTCGTCGGCGAAGCCCTTGAGCAGATTCTGGAACGCGTGCCCGTGCGCGTTGACCGTCCCGGGAACGAGCGCGACGCGACCCCAGTCCTCGACCTCCGTTGCGGGCGGCACGTCGTCGCGCCCGACGAGACCCAAGACGCGTTCGCCGTCGAGCAGCAACGCTTGCTCCTCGGCGAACGCATCCCCGTCCCACACGAGCCTTGCGAGGATGGCGCGCATCTCGTCAGGAGTCTAGAGTCCGACGGTTGCGTCGAGAAGATGAGCGACAGCCCGATGGACAGGGAACAGCCCACCGGCCCAAGAGAGAAGAGTTGTTCCATTGCACCAACGATGGTGATGTGCCACCCCCAGTAGTCGCCTCGCGGGCCGGAGAGAACAGCGAGAGAAACCTGGTTGCCCCCCAGAGTGTGAAGCGCCCGCTTAGGGTTGGCCGATGACCGTCCTAGTAGGTCAGTCGCTCGGCTTCGACGACGTCGTTGCGGTTGCGATCGACGGCGTCGAGGTCGGCATCGCGCCGGACGTCGTCGAACGCGTCGGGCGCGCGCGCCGGGTCGTCGAGGACGCCGTCGCCGACGGCGCGACGATCTACGGGCTCACGACGGGATTCGGGGGGCTCTCGAACGTTCGCATCCCACACGCCCAAGCCGAGCGACTGCAACGAGACATCGTTCGCTCCCATGCAACGGCCGTGGGTGCGCCGCTGCCCGAGGATGTCGTGCGGGCGATGATGCTGCTCAAGGCACGGACCTTCGCGTTCGGCATCTCAGGCGTGCGCTTCGCCTTGATCGAGGGCCTCGTGGCGATGCTCAACGCGCGCATCCACCCGGTCGTGCCCGCGCAGGGATCGCTCGGCGCCTCAGGCGACCTCGCGTTGCTCGCGCACCTCGCGCTGCCGCTGCTCGGCGAAGGAGAGGTCACAGGCGCCGGGCGGGCGCAGCCTGCCGCGCCGGCGTTGCGGGCGGCGGGATTGGAATCCCTCGAGCTATCCCTCAAAGAGGGGCTCGCGCTCGTCAACGGCACCGAGGCGATGCTGGCGCTGGGGATCCTGACCGCCGTGCGCGCCGAAACGCTCGCGCGCGCCGCGGACCTCGCCGGCGCGATGACACTCGAGGCCTGCCTCGGCACCGATCGAGCGTTCGACGAACGGCTGATCCGGCTGCGCCAGCACCCCGGCGCGCCTCCCGTCGCAAGCAACCTCAGATGCCTGCTGAAGGGCAGCGCGATCGTCGCGTCACATCGGGAGTCGGAGCACCTCGTCCAGGACGCCTACTCGCTGCGGTGCATCCCGCAGGTCCACGGCGCGTACCGCGACGGTCTCGCCTACGTGCGCGCAACGCTGGAGGCCGAGCTCGCATCCGCGATCGACAACCCGACGGTGATCGCCGGCAGCGGCGAGGTCCTCTCGGGCGGCAACTTCCACGGGGAGGCGCTCGGTCTCGCGCTCGATCATCTCTGCCTCTGCCTCACAGGTCTCGGGACCATCTCGGAGAGACGCGTGGCGCGTCTCGTCGATCCGCAGCTCAACAACGGTCTGCCTGCCTTCCTCACGCCCGATCCGGGCCTGCGGTCCGGCTTCATGCTCGCCCACTACACGGCGGCCTCGCTCGTCGCCGAGAACCGCGCCCTCTGCTTCCCCGCATCCTCCGACTCGATCCCGACGTCGGCCGGGCAGGAGGATCACGTAAGCATGGGTGCTACGTCGGCGCGCCGCGCGGCAGAGGTACTCGTCAACGCGCGCAACATCATCGCCATCGAGACCCTTGCTGCCTCTCAGGGCCTCGAGCTGCGAGCACCACTGACGGCTGCGCCGGGTACCGAGGCGGCGCGCCGTGCGGTGCGTACGGTCTCTCCGGCGCTGGAGCAGGATCGCTCGTTGAGCGGCGACATCGGCGCAGTCGCCGGGCTCATCGCGAGCAACGCGACGATCGCCGCAGCAGAGGAGCGCGTCGGCCGGCTGGAGTGACGCTCAGCGGGACACTCGCTCCTCCCAGCCTGGAGCGACGTAGGCGAGCTCGCCCCCGCAGACCACCGCAACCACCGGATCGTGGTCGGGGCGATAGGCGATCTCGTCGATCGTGGCAAGGTCCAGGATGGCGACGTCGGCGCGCGCTCCGGGGGCCAGCCGCCCGGTGTCGTCGAGACCGAGAGCGAACGCGGCGTTGACGGTGGCGGCGGCGAGCGCCTCCAGCGGGCGCAGGCCGTAGAGCCGGCACGCGAGCGCGACCACGAACGGCATCGAACGCACCGGCGAGGTTCCGGGGTTGAGGTCCGAGCCGAGCGCCACGAGCGCGCCCTCATCGAGCAACGACCGCGCCGGGGGCCTCTTGGACTGCCTGAGCGTGAACGTGGCCCCGGGCAGCAGCACGGCCACGGTATCGGAGCGCGCGATGTCCCCGACGGCATCGCCGGAGGTGTGGTTGAGATGGTCCGCCGTGGCGAAGGCCCAGCGGGCCGCGAAGGCTCCCGCCTGGCCATCGGCGAGCTGGTCGGCGTGGATCCTCATCCTGAGCCCGAGCGACCCGGCCGCCTCGGCAAGGCGCGCGGCATGCTCGAGGGCGAACGCGATCGACTCGACGTATATGTCGCACGCACCGGCGAGATGCTCGCGCGCCACCGCCGGCAGCAACTCCTGCGCGGCGCGCCCGACCCACTCTCCCTGCGACGCGCCCTTCGGCACCGCGTGAGCGGCAAGACACGTCGCCACGATCTGCTGCGGTACGCGCCGGGCGAGCTCTGCGGCGAGCCGGAGCTGTCGCAGCTCCGCCTCGACCGAGAGGCCGTAGCCCGACTTGGCCTCGAAGGTGGTCGTGCCCCGCCTCAGCATCTCTGCGGCAAGGCGCTCCGAGAACGCAAGCGCCTCGTCGTCGCGCGCGTCGGCGAGCATGCGGGCCGAACGGAAGATGCCTCCCTCACGCCGGTGCAGGGTCTCGTACCTCTGTCCCGCGAGGCGCGCCGCATCCTCGTCGGCGCGCCAACCGAAAAAGGGCAGATGGGTATGCGGGTCGACGAAGCCGGGGACGGCGGTGCATCCCGTCGCGTCCATGACGACTTCGGCGGACGCGGCGTCGCCGACGGACGCGATCGTGCTGCCATCGCACACGACGGAGGCATGCTCGAGGATCGTCACCGAGCCGAAGGCGTCGCCGCGCACGGGGCCGTCTCCGAAGGCGACCAGCTGCGCCGCGCCGGTGACGGCGAGCCCGCTCATCGATCGCTCGCGCGTCGCGCGCGTCGGGCCTTGCGATAGAGGTCGATCCCATCATCTGAGCGCGCGCGCTCGATCTCGCCGCGACGCTCGAGGTAGGCGAGATGGGCGAGGGCCTCGCCGAGCGCAAGCCGGCGGTGGAAGTTGAGCAGCGTCGCCCCGAAGATCTCGCGCGCGATCGCGTCGGCGGACTTGGCCTCGTGGCGGATAACCTGCACGATCGCTCCGAGCCTGCGCTCGTGATGACGCAGCGTCGCCCTCGCCCGCTCCGCCCCGTCCTCGAAGGGTCTCCCATGACCCGGCAGGACGAGCGCGGGGGCGAGCCTCTCGACGATCTCGAGCGACGCCAGGTAGTCGCCGAGAGGATCCTCCGAGTCGGGGCCGAAGTCGATGTGCGGAGTCACCGACGGCAGCACATGGTCGCCCGATATCAGGATGCGGTCCTCCTCCGCCCACAGACAGATGTGTGCGCGCGCGTGCCCGGGGGTGTGGACGACGGTCCACCGACGACCAGCCGCGGTGAAGGGTTCCCCTCCTTCGAGCACCGTGGTTGCGTCGATCAGCCGGGCGATGTAGCGGCGCCAGTCCTCGAAGCTCGTGAGCTCGTCCAGCTCGTCTTCGGCGATGCCGGCCGCGCCGAGCAGCGCGCGCATGCGCTTGGTCCTGCGCTCGGGGTTCCTGTAGACGTCGATGTCGCGGCCGGCTGCTCGATGCATCCACAGGTCGCATCCGGATGTATCCACGACGTGCGCCGCCATCCCGTAATGGTCGGCGTGAGGATGCGTCACGATCAACCTCGTGACCGTGTCCGGTTGGACCGAGCAGATGCCCAGCGCGGCCACGACGTCCGGCCACCCGTGGTCGTTGTCCGTGGACGGATCGTAGATGCCGCAGTCCACGAGCGTGATCTCGTCGTCCGCCACGAGCAGGTAGGCGTTGACCCTGTTGAGCTCCGCGAAAGGTAGGGGAAGCGTGAGGCGGAAGATATCGGGCGCGGGCTCGCGCCGCTTGTGATTCACGTAGCCCTATTCGTGAACGTGCTCCTTGACGAGGAAGGCAACGCGCACGAGGACGCGGTAGGTGAGCTCACCGTCCTGCACGAGTCCCTCGATGCGCTCGACCTCGAAGCTCGAGATGCCCCGCAGCGTCAAGCCGGCGCGCCTTATCGCCTGTTCGACGGCGTCCTCGATGCTCGCACCCGTAGCGGTCAGGTCGATCGACTTCTCAACCGGCATGGATCTCCCCCATCTCGCCCTCGGTTCCGTGCCGAGTGGGTGGTGAGTTCCCGTATAGGGATATCTCACCCACCCGGCGCTCGCTGTGGAGACTAGAGGTAACCGCGCAGCTTCGCAGCGTGAGCTACGCGCTCCACCGCTATGTCGAAGGCCGAGTCGCGCAGCGAGCATGAAGTCTCCTGCGACTTGCTCCACACCTGCTCGCTGCTCCCGGTCATCTTCTTCTCGAGCTCGGCGTTGACGTCGGTGAGCTCCCAGCGGAACTGCTGGATGTTCTGCACCCACTCGAAGTACGACACGGTGACACCGCCCGCGTTGGCGAGGATGTCGGGGATGAGCGTGACGCCGCGCTCGTTGAGCGCCTCGTCTGCCGTCGGCGTCGTCGGCCCGTTGGCCGCCTCGACCACCATCTTGGCCTTGACCCGATCCGCGTTCTCGCTCGTTATCACGCCCTGGATGGCGGCGGGTATCAGGATGTCGCACTCGAGCTCGATGACGTCGTCGTTCGAGATCTCTACGCCGCCCTCGTAGTTGGCCACGGACATCGCCTCTTGCTGGTGGCGCGCGACCTTCTCGATGTCGAGCCCCTCGGGGTTGTGCGTACCCCCTCCAACATCGGAGACGGCGATCACCTTGGCACCTTGCTCGGCGGCGAGCACCGCCGTCCAGTAGCCGACGTTGCCGAAGCCCTGCACCGCGACGCGCGCGCCTTCGAGCTCCAGTCCGCAGTGCTTCGCCGACTCGCGCGTGCAGATCACGACGCCTCGCCCCGTCGCTTCCTCCCGCCCCGGCGAGCCGCCGAGCTCCACCGGCTTGCCCGTCACGATGCCCGGCGTGTGGCCGTACTTGTGCCCGTAGGAATCCATCATCCACGCCATCGTCTGCGCGTTCGTCCCCATATCCGGCGCCGGGATGTCGCGGTTGACGCCGATGATGTAGGAGATCATGCCGGTGAAGTGGCGCGTGAGACGTTCGCGCTCCGGCTCGGACAGAAGCCCCGGCTCGCACTGGACGCCGCCCTTCGCACCGCCGAAAGGCACGTCGATCAGCGCGTTCTTCCACGTCATGAGGGCCGCAAGGGCGCGCACCTCGTCGAGGTCTGCGCTCTGGTGATACCTGATGCCACCCTTGTAGGGTCCGCGCGCGCCGTTGTGCTGGATGCGGTAACCCCTGTAGACGACCACCTTGCCGTCGTCCATGCGGACGGGGACCTGCACCGAGAGCTCGCGATAGGTGCTCGCAAGGACCTCCCTCATGTCGTCGTGTAGCTCCAGGCGATCCGCAGCGCGGTGGAAGAAGTAGGTGGCGGCCTCGAACGGCGTCATGTCGTCCGAGGCCTCCCTCACGCGCGGAGGTGCGCCGACCGCCTCGGTAGAAGCCTCGACCTGCTGTTGCTCGGTATCAGCCACCGAAGATCAGCCCCCCGTCGCTCGTCGCTCCCGAGCCTCTACCCAGCCGGCCGGGTCGGCATACCTACGGGTCGGTCAGCCGACCTTCTTGCCCGCCCGAGCCGTGGCCCCGCTCGAGCGCGCCTGCGCCTTCTTCGCCGCCGCCGAGCCTCTGCTGCGAGCCTCCTTGATCGCCGCTGCGCTGCGGGCGCTCGCCGCACGGGTCGTCGCGCCGGCTGCCTTCTTGGTGGCATCCGCCGCCTTGCGCGTGTTCTTGCGAGCCTTCTTGACCTCGCGCGACTTGGCGAGGGACTTCGCGTCGCTCTGGGTCGTGTCGACCGCCGTCTTGACCAGCGCGCCGGCCGCATCGGCCGCCGACTTCACCGCCGTTTGCGCGACCTTGACCGACCGTTTCGTCCTCTTCGCTTCACGGGTCTTGCCGACGCCCTTCGCGGACTTGCTCGCGGTTTCGGCGGCCTTCTTGCCGGCGTCGCCGAGACTCTTCGCGGCCCTGCGGATCCGCTTGGCCGCCACCGCCCTCTGCTTCGTGCCCTTCGTCGCTCTGGCCATGATCGCCTCCTCGTCGGGTTCGTCGAGACTAACGCTTCGACGTCCAGCGGGTCGCCGCGACCGTGACCGTCATGAGAGCGGAGGAGCACTAGTCGTCGCCGTCGAGCGACGGCAGCTCGAGCCCGGCTGCGGCGAGCAGACCCTTCACCTCGTCCAGACGCCAGCCTCTTTCGCGCAGCTCGACCACGAGACGCAGCGAGACGTCACTCATCTCCTCCTGCTCGAAAGACTCGTAGCCGTCGAGGAAGCCCCGCGCGTAGTCCCACTTGACGTACTCGTCGGGATTCGGCTCGAAGGCCGGCTCGTGCACCGGCGACTCGCCCTGCTCGAGGATCTCCTCGAGGTTGCCGGCGAGCAGGTCCCAGGTGAGGTAATGGTCCTCCTCGCAGTCGGGGCAGTAGAACTCGGTCCCCTTTATGCCCTTGGGGCCGAGCAGCTCCTTGAGCACCTGGACGTCCACGAGGTCCTGCTTGAGCAACTCCCGTTCCTCCTCATCGAGGGGCTCCTCGCCGTCCGTGTGATCTTCGTGGTCTTCCATCCCGACATCGTAAGTCCGCGATCGTTCGGCCGCGACTTCGTCACCATCTCAGATAGGCATCCAGCAGGGGACGTCCCACGAAGATCGCGAGCACCGTCCCGAGCGCCAGAGAGGGGCCGAACGGGACCTGCGTCTTGCGCCCTCCGCCTTGCTTCAGGATCGTCACGACTCCGATCACGGAGCCCACGAAGAAGGAGAGGAACATCCCGACCATCACGATGCCCGGCGCGCCGAGGTAGCCGAGGAAGGTCCCGAGCACGAATGCCAGCTTGACGTCTCCTCCTCCCATCCCTGCCGGATAGATGAACGCCACGAGGAAGATGAAGCCCCCGAAGACCGCCGCTCCGATCGCGGCACCCTTGAGCCGCTCGAGCTCCCCCCCGGCAAGCGTGACGGCCACCAAGCCGATCCAACCGATCACGAACGCGGGATACACGATCCTGTTGAGCAGCTTCTTGTGATCGAGGTCTATGACGCTCAAGACCACCAGCGCCCAGAAGAACGCCGCATAGACAAGGGCCGTAAGCGATGCGCCGAACTTGTACGCCGCGAGCGCGAACAGCAGCGCGGTCGTGAGCTCGACGAGAGGATAGCGAGACGAGATCGCTTGTCCGCAATGACGGCAGCGTCCGCGCTGCACGATGTAGCTGATGATGGGGATGTTCTCGCGTGCGGTGATCATGTGATCGCAGCTCGGACAGCGGCTGCGCCCGCCCATCGACTCCCGGCGCGGGACGCGATGGGCGACCACGCTGCCGAAGCTTCCGAAGACAAGTCCGAGCACGGCGAAGAGGGCTATGACGAAGGCGTCTTGAGCTCCCACCAGAGCATCCCTCCTCGTGGTTCAAGCCGGCTCATGCCGGCCCTCTCGAGCACTCGGATCGACCCAACGTTGTCTTCGCGACATTCCGCGACCACCCTCTTGACTCCCTGTGTCCAGCCCCACCCGAGCAGCCCCTGCACGGCCTCGGTGGCATAGCCGCGGCGCCTGAACGGCGCCTCGATCCCGTAGCCGATCTCGACCGCGCGCGCGGCGTCGGGCTTGCCCTTGAAACCCACGGAGCCGGCGAGCGCACGCTCATCTCGGGACACGACGAGCCACACCCCCCAGCCGGCGTGCATCTCGTCGTTGGACAGCTGACGCACGTAGAAGACAAGGGCATCGCGCAGGTCTGCGGGCGGCCACGTGACGGGGACCTCAACGTCCACGAGCTGCTCGAGTGCGCTCGGAGAGATGAGCGAGGCGCGCGCGGCGTCGAGCGAGCAAGGGGTGAGCAGCAGGCGGGCGGTGCGGATCTCGGGTACGTTGCCCGGCGTCACGAGCGCGCGCGGCCACCGCGCCGGAGCACCGGCGCCGGCGGGGACGGCACGCCCTTCGAGACCATTGGCAAAAACTATCAACTCGCAAGCCGTCCTTACCGATACAGATCGGGGATGGACCTCTACCTCTTGAGCTATCGGATCCAACAGCGGCGCTATGAAGTGCCCGCAGAACTTGTCGCCGAGGCGATCCTCGAGCGATCCGGACGCTACCTCGACGAGCTCATCGTCAGTCCCACAGCCCTCGCACTGGAGCTCGAGGACGGCGGCGGCCGATCACCGTCTCGACCATACGCACGGTCCTGACCGCCGCCTTTACGTCGTGCACGCGCACCACCGCCGCTCCCCGTAACACGGACAACCCGACGAGAGCGAGGGTTCCCTCCAGACGTTCGCCGAGGGGAAGACCGAGGCTCTCTCCGACGACGTCCTTGCGCGACGGCGCGACGAGAACCGCGCCCGCCACGGCCACGAGCTCGCCGAGGCGGCGCATGATCTCGAGCGAATGGAACGTGGTCTTGCCGAAGTCGAGCCCTGGGTCCATCACCAGCCGGTCCGGCGCGACGCCGGCCGCTCGCGCCACCGTCTCGAGGCGCCGCCATTCGGCGATCACCGCTTCAACGACGTCGCCGTAGCGGGGGCTGCGGGGCCGTCCTCTGATCTGACCACCGTTGTGGGTCAGCACGAGAGCCGTCCCCGCGTCGGCGCACACACCGGCGAGGTCGGCATCGGCGAGCGCGGTCACGTCGTTGACCCAGGAGGCGCCGGCCTCGAGCGCGCGCCGCGCGACATTCGGTCTGCCGGTCTCGACCGACAGCGGCGCGCCGGTGCTCCCGCTCAGAGCCGCGATCAAGGGCACGACCCTGTCCAGCTCCTCTCGCTCGGCCACCTCGGCCCCCGGGCCGCCCTTGACGCCGCCGACGTCGAGCACATCCGCGCCCTCCTCGACGAGGCCCAGCGCGAAGTCGATGGCCTCGCCGAGGTCCATCCGCCCGCCGTCGTAGAAGGAGTCGGGGGTCCGGTTGACGATGCCCATGACGAGGCAGCGCCCGGGCGGCGACGTCACTCGACGATCTCGGGTACGGCTCGGCGCGCCGTGGTCGTGAGGTAGATGCCGACGAGGATGGCCGCCCCGCCGGGAAGGACGAGCAGCGACGGCACCTCTTCGAACAAGACGTATGCGAGCGCGGTGGCGATGATCGGCTCGGCCATGATGCTGACCGACACGGTGGTCGCGTCGATGTCCCTCAGCACGAGGTTGATGACGGTGTGTCCCAGCAGCTGGGGACCGGCCACGATCGCCACTATCACGAGCCACGTCCTCGCCGACCACCCCCACAGGGGGACGCCTGCGGCGACGCATGCGACCACCAAGAGACCGGCCGAGAAGGCGTAGGTCACGGTGGCGTAGACGACGATGCCGAGATCGCGCCGTGCGAGGCGGCCGGCGAGGACGTAGCCACCCGCGGTCGCTCCGCCGATGAGCGCGAGGCCGTCTCCGAACGCAGATGATCCGCCGAGACCTCCGCCGCCGACGAGAGCCGCTCCGGTCACGGCCAGGGCTATGCCCGTCCAGCCGGACCTCGTCAGACGCTCCCCGAACAGCAGCCAAGCCGCCAGCGCGACGAACACGGGCGTCGTCGAGACCAAAAGCACCGAGGAGGCAACGGTCGTGAGCTCGAGCGACGTGATCCAGGTGGCGAAGTGAACCGCGAGGAACGCTCCCGCGATCAACGGCATTCGCAGCGGCGCGCCGTAGGCGCGCTGGGCGCGGAGACGAGCGAACGGCGCGAGCACCGCGGCGCCGGCCGCGCAGCGCCAGAAGGACAACGCGAGCGGCTCGACCTCCGCGGCGTAGCGGATCAGGATCGCCGAGAGAGACGCGGCGCCGACCCCAACGAGCAGCAACACCCACGAGCGCAACTCCGGGCCCTCGCGTGGAACGATCGCCTCGTCGCCGCCCGTCATGTCGGGTGACACTAAGACCTCGTTGCGCTCGGGGGACGGCGCGCAAGATGCGACGGATCCGGCAACGAACGGGTTTAATCGCGCCGATGGCCACTGAGCGGCCGCGCATCGGTGTGGGAGCCATCGCCGTGCGCGCGCGAAGACTCCTCATGGTTCGCCGCGGAAACGAGCTCGCGCGCGGGCTGTGGTCGCTTCCCGGAGGCCACCTGGAGACGGGCGAGTACATCGCCCAGGCGGTCCGCAGAGAGGTGGCCGAGGAGACCGGGCTCGAGGTGCGGGTGGGCGACCTCGTGGGGATCTTCGAGGTGCCCGGCGAGCCCCACTACGTGATCCTCGACTACCTCGTTGAGGTCGCGGGCGACCCGACCCCGACGCCCGGCGTCGACGCTCTCGAGGCCCGCTGGGTCGACTTCGACGACGTCCTGCAGCTCAGGTGCACCCCGCGCTTCGTCGAGACGCTGCGGGGTTGGGGCGTGCTCCCGTCAGCAGACGAACAGCGCGACTAGATCGTTCTCCCTCACCGTCGTCCCCTGGATCGGATCGGTCTCGACGACCGTATCTCCGCCACCACACGACTGGACGACCTCCACGCGCAGACCGCGCCCGCGCAGCTTCGAGCGCGCCCCGGCAACGGACGTGTTTCGGACGTCGGGCAGCGTGAGCTGCTCGAACTCAGGGCCCGCCGACACCGCCGCCGTGACGCGGCTGCCTTGCGAGATGATGTCGCCCGCGGCGGGGGTCGTGCGAACGACCTTCCCGGGCGCGATGCGGTTCGAGTAGATCTTGTCGACGGAGATATCGAATCCGTGAGCTCGCAGCTTCTTGCGGGCGCGCTCCAGGCGCATGCCGACGAC
>JBHEMX010000100.1:0-32598 GCA_046262355.1 Actinomycetota bacterium
GGGCCGGGCGCGATGTCCGGGCGCGAACCGATGCAGGGTGTTGTAGACGCAGAACGGGATGATGCGCCCGTCGGGCAACGCCTCCTGGATGCAGCAGCGCTTGGCGCGTGAGACGTCGAAGTTGTGGCGGTCCATGAACGCCTCGATGGGCAGGCCTGGAGACCGCGGCGAAGGCAGTTACGTGGCACTGCCGCGCGCGCGGCAAAGAAGGTCAGAATTCCAAAGAGTCAGCGGCCTGGGATGTCAACTTCGGCGGGGAGCAGGTCAGAGAGCAGAAACTCCGCTGAGCTGAGAGGGCCAATCTTTACAACTCAGCGCTAGCATCGGCCTCGCAGATGGGCACCGGAACCTTTCCCACCGACGACATGGAGCTCACGCGCTTGCTGGTCGTGGCCGACCTCGAGCGGGCGCGGGAGTGGTACACGAACGTGCTCGGGGCGAGCCTCTATCGCGAGTACGGAGGCGCGGCCTGCGTGCTGTCGCTGCTCGGCGACTGGCTCCTCCTCGTCGCCGGCGGGGGTCCGACGGAGGACAAGCCGACGGTCACCTTCGCCCCCCCGACGATCCCGACCGCGTCAGCGCCGAGTTGATCTTCCGCGTTCCCGACTGCCGCGCCGCCTACGAAACCCTGAGCGCGCGCGGAGCCGTGTTCCTGACCCCGCCGATCGACCGCCGCGGCGAGATCCGCGCCTTCTTCCGAGACCTGGACGGGCACCTGTTCGAGATAAGCGAGCTGACCTAACCGGCGTGCCCTGAGGTTGTGGACTCACCGAAGCCGCGACGAATGATGAAACCTACGCGGTTGTGGCAACCTCGATCGGCACGACCTCAAGAAACTTCGCCGTATCCGCGAAGTGCCGGAACCGCACGATCTTGACGTCACGAATATCCCAGACGTGCGCGACCGGGAGATCCAGCCGCTTGCCGGTGGCCTTCCCGGTTCCCGTGTAGCGGACGAGCGCCACCACAGTCTCCCCCGATGCGATGAATTCCTCCGGCGAGACCTCGAAGTCCGGGATGTCTTCGATGAGGGGGCCAAAGACCTTCTCGGCCACCGATTCCCAGTTCCGGTGCAGACCGCCGTATGGCATGCCCTGGGCCTCGTACCACTCGAGTTCGTCCGCCAGTGCCCCGAGTACGGCTGGTACATCCCCTCGCCTGAAGGCCTCGTAAACGACCCTGACTATGTCGACACTCTGCTGTCCCATAGCCTCCTCCTTAGCTCGCGTCATTCCTTCACCACTCAGGTGCCTCGCTTGTGCGCGAGCACGAGCAGATACTCGTAGTGGAGCGCCGCGGGACCCTCAGGGGGACCCCTGGTTCGCGCTCGTGGCGAACTGAAGGAAGTCCCGATCAACCGCCGCCGCCCTCTCGGGCTCGTCGGCGAGGCTTGCGTAGATCGCGATTACGGGCCCGAAGGTCGCCTTACAGAACTCGCGATAGGCGCTCGGACTGTCGACCCTCTCGACGTACTCCTTGCGGGCCATCTCCAGCGACTCCACCCTGTCGCCAAAGAGCTTCCGCACATGCTCTTCGCTACCCCACATGAGCGGCGACGGCGCTCCCGGCGGAGAGGGTGGTGCGTAGGGCGCGAGGACCCCAAAGAAGCCCGCCGCGAGTCCCTCCGGCGTGAAGTTGATCATCCCGATCGTGCCCCCGGGCCGACAAACCCGCACGAGCTCGTCCGCCACCGCGTGATGGTTGGGAGCAAAAATCACTCCGAACGAGGAGGTGACGACGTCGAACTCAGATTCGTCAAAGGGCAGGTCCTCCGCGTCGGCCTCCATCCACTCGAGCTCCACCCCATGAGCCTTCGCTTCGCGCCGGCCCGCCTCGAAGTTCGCCGGCGTGAGATCCGAGGCCACGACGTGGGCCCCCGCCTCGGCGGCGCGGATCGCCGTGTTCCCGGTCCCCGCGGCCACGTCGAGCACGCGGTCTCCGGGTGAGATCCCACACGCCGTCACAAGGAGCGGCCCCAGCTCCCAGACGGTCTCGAGCGCGAACCTGTGGTAGTCGCCGAGCGCCCAGACGGCTCGCGTGGCAGCTTTGAGCTGCGAGTCAGCCTCTTCCTTTCCGTCTTCACTCGAATGCCTTAGGGATAGTCGTATTGCCCATCGTTCTCCTCCGCTCTGGTCGACGCGTCGACGGGTCGTCGAGCGCTCCCGCGTCCGCCGTGCTCTCCCCTCGCGCTGGCTTCCCACTTCGTCGATCCGCGCCAGCGCTGCTACCTCTGCCATCAATGGCATCGACGCGGATCGACGTTTCATGACGGAGAAGGTAGTGCGAACGCGACCTCCCGACTTCGCCAGAACCGACCATCTTGCGGCCGGATCGGAACTAGCCAGTCTTGGCTATTCGTCCGCGTCGTCGAGCAAGCCCGACCGCACGCCGTACGCGGCCGCGGCAGTCCGCGACGGGGACATCGAGCTTGCGCAGGATGTTTGTGACGTGGCGATGGACAGTGTGCTCGCTTACCAGGCGATCAGCGATTTGCCGGTTGGTGAGCCCCTTGGCCAGGTGTCTTAGCACCTCGCGCTCGCGCCGTGTGACCTCCGGCACCCGCGAACCATTTCCACCTCGGATCGGACCTTCGAGCAGCCGAAGCGCGCGCTCTGCCTCGGCGTCGGCGCCGAGTTCAACCAGTCGATCACGCGCGGCGACCGCTTCGCGCTCGGCCACATCGGTGCGCCAAGCGTGACCAGGCTCGTCGCAAGATCGATCCTCACCTGGGAGGCCTCGAACGGCGCGCCGCTTCGCTCGAAGCAGTCCAGGGCGTCTTCCAGAAGCGCCCGGGCCTTCTCATGCTTCCCGCGGGCGGCTTCCAGGAGGCCCTCGGTCAGATCGGTGCGGGCCCTGAGCGGAGCCGTCCCGATGAGCCCTTCGATTTCCCTAAGCGCCTCGAGAGCAGTGGCAGCGTCCTCGAGCTCGCCGCGCGCGATCCGGGCGTGGACGAGCAGCTCGAGCACGGGAGCGCGGTCGAGCTTGCGCTCGTCGGGCAGCCGGCGCAGAAGCTTCTCGCCAAGCTCGACAGCGCGAAGCGACTCGCCCTGATCCAGCGCCAGCCGGGCGCGGCAAAGTTGGGAAGCCGGTGAAGCACCCGCCCGGTCCAGCAGCTGCACTACGTCCGCGACCCTTCCCTGCCGCCGTCTCAACTCGGCCAGACCCACCAGCGGGCCCTCGGCCCAAGCCGGACGAACTCGAGAAGTCTTCGATCGAGCTTTCCAGCAAGTTCTCTGCATCGGCCCACCGACCGCGCCAGAGATGGACCGCGCCGTACTCGGCCCGGCAGAACGCGAGCATGTAGCGGCTCCCGTAGCGCTCCGCGAACTCGGCTATCCGGTCGCACCACTCGAAGGCGCGCTCGTAGTCGAGCACGGCGGTGCAGGCCGTGACTAAGAAGCAGCAGGCCCACGCGCACGAGATTGGGACCGTCGCCTCGCCCGCCAGGGCCGTGACCGTGGCCTCGTCGAGGCAGCGCATGCCCTCTTCGACCCGAGCGCATGCGACCAGGGTGGATCCCTGGAGGGCAAGGCCGAGCATCTCGAGATCGGGAACGTCGAATTCCCGTCCCAGCTGAGCCGCCAGGGCAGCAAGCTCCTCTGCCTTGGTGGTGTCGCCGCAGATATGTGCGATGTAGCCCTCGTGGAAGGCGAGCCAGCCGTGATCAGGTCCCGGGTCCAGAGGTTCGAGCATGCGCCCGGCCCGCTGCAGCCACCCGCTCGCCACCGACAGGGCGCCTTGGAAGTCGAGGTGATCGGCTGCGAGCCACGTGGCCATGCGGGCCGCGCTCGCCGGATGTCGGCCCGCCTTGTAGAGGCGGTAGGCGCGGGCGCGGCTCTCGAAAACCGCGCTCGCGTCATCGAGCCACCACGCCGCCCAACTGAGCCCCTCGAGGGCTTCGGCCGATTCGTGGGACTCCAACTCCTGCTCGAATGCGGCCCGAGCTTGCGCCCATGAACCCTTGGCGAGAGCCAACCAACCCTGGCTCAGGCGCTCGTCGACAGGCGCGATCTCCGACATAAGAGAAGAGTAGGTCTCGAGGAGCACTTGTGGCTACGTGCCATAGACGGACGGGATGGTGAGATTCTCCGTACTCTCTAAGCGTGGATCCCGAGGCCCAATCAAACTCGAGCGGCCTAGAGGTCATCGAAAGGGGGAACCAGGCCCTCAAGCGCGGGGCCTGGGAAGAGGCCCGCGGCCTGTTCGAAGATGCACTTCGACAAGAGGAGACACCGGAGGCCCTCGAGGGTCTGGGGCGGGCCTGCTGGTGGCTCGACGATGTCGCCCGCGTTGCCGAGGCTCGCGAGCGCGCCTATCGAGCCTACCGCCGACGCGGCGATGCCCGGGGCGCCGCGCGAATCGCCCTGGAACTGGCCGAGGATGCCCTCATCTTCCGCGCCGAGGAGGCCGTTTGGAATGGCTGGACCGAGCGTGCCCGGCGGCTGCTCGCGGATCTCGAACCGTCGCCGGAGCATGCCGTCCTAGCGGTGCGCGACGCGTTCTTCGCGTTCATGCTCGCTGCCGACATGGAGGCGGCACGCCGAAGCGCCGCCGATGCCATCGACGTCGCGATGCGTTTTGAGATGTTCGATCTCGAGATGCTGGCGCGCGCGATCGATGGCGTCGCGCGAGTGGCGGAAGGGAAAGTTGCCGAGGGAATGCGGATCCTCGATGAGGCCACCGCGGCCGCGACGTCCGGTGAGATGCACGACGTCGAACTGATCGGCAACACGTGCTGCTTCATGATCTATGGATGCGAGCGCGTCCGCGACTTCTCCCGAGCCGCGCAGTGGTGCGAGCGCGTACGCGAGTTCAGCGAGCGCAATGGGCTGACGTCCCTGCTTGGCGTATGCCGTACGCACTACGCGATGGTCCTCGCCTTCGCGGGTGCGTGGGCCGAGGCGGAGGCCGAGCTCGTGGGCGCGGCCGAGCAGCTCGCGCTCCGCCCGGCACAGGCGGCAGAGGGCGTGGCGCGCCTCGGTGAGTTGCGTCGGCGTCAGGGGCGACACGAAGAGGCGCTAAAGCTTTTTGAGGAGGTCGCGTTCCTGCCGGAAGCCCAGATCGGACGGGGCCTACTCGCCCTCGATCAAGATGACTACGCCGAGGCGGCGAACCTAGCGGAACGACTCCTCCGTCAGATCCCGGTCTCGGATCGTATGCAACGTGTGCACGCGTACGAACTCGTCGCCCGCGCGCGAGCAGCTCTCGGGGACCTCGCCGCGGCGCGCCAAGCACTCTCAGAGGTTGAATCCGCGGCCGACGACATCGGCACGACAGAGATGCGAGCCGCCGCGGCGTTCACGGGAGGGGCTGTTGCGCTCGCGTCCGGAGAAGCCGATCGTGCTCGCTCCTTACTGGAGGATGCGATCGACCTCTACGAGCGCAGCCGGATGCCCTACGAATCGGCGGAAGCGCGGCTTCTGCTCGCCCGCACCCTCATCGCGCTCGACCAACGAGATCGCGTCGAGGTCGAGGCACACCGCGCTGCCGCGACGTTCGCTCGCCTCGGCGCGGTTCACGCGGAGAAGGTCGCCCGGAAGACGGTCGCGGCGCCCACCACGGGCAAGAGAGCCGGACCACTCACCCGTCGTGAACTCGAGATCCTGTCGCTGGTCGGCGACGGTCTGAGCGACAAGGTCATCGCGGAGCGGCTGACGATCAGCGAGCACACCGTGCATCGGCACATATCCAACATCCTGACGAAGTTAAACGTCCCGTCGCGAGCCGCTGCCGCGGCTCAGGCCGCCAAACTCGGCCTTCTCTGAGCCTCCTCTGAGCCTCCCGACATGGCCGGAATCGGCCATCTTGCCCCGGTCGCGAGAAATGGCCGAGACGAGCGATGAGGCGACAGCCTGACGGCGCGCATCCTTTCGAGTCGAGATGGCCACGACCGAAAGGAGTGGGTGATGAGTCTTCCGCAAACGACCAGCGGCTATGCTCTGGGCCCAGATGATGGCGAGGCGGTGTGGTTCAACGGGGGGCTGGGACTTCTCAAGGCAACGGCAGAACAAACCCAGGGTCGCTTCGCGGCCTTCGAGCTCGTTATGCGCGAGGGGTTCTCTGCTCCCCTGCATGTCCACCGAGATGACGATGAGTTCTTCCTGGTGCTCGACGGCGAGATCCGAATCCAGCTCGGTGACGACGTGATCGACGGAGTTCCGGGTTCGCTTGTGTACGGACCTCGCGACGTGCCCCATTCGTTCCGCGTCGATTCAAAGGAGGCACGCATCCTCTTGTTCTTCGGACCGGCCGGCGTGGAGGGGTTCTTCCGCGAGGGCAGTAAACCCGCTCGATCCCGGACGCTGCCGCCTAAGGACGAGGAGCTCCTCGACAAGGACGCGCTCATGGCGATCGCGAAGGGCTACGGCCAGAAGCTCGTAGGGCCGCCGCTGGGCCCAAGAACCAAAGCACAAGCAGTCGGTTAGATATCCGATTGCTGATAATGAGCGGCGGAAGCTCGGGTTTCCCATACGAACCAGATTCCGCCGCTCATGCCTGCACAAGGCTGGCACTCCGGTCTGGGCCGCTAGCCTCGTGGTCATATGAGAACACTGCGTCAACCGCGCTGCTTTGCTCTTGGACTCGCGCACCATCATGCTCTGACATTTCCGTATACGACTCGGCCGCTGAGTCCCGGTTTAGAAGCGGGGTCCGCTCCAGCGACGAGTCATGCGGCCACACGACCATGCCTCAGGTCAGCGAACGCGCCAAAGCGGATGCCATCGTCGGAAGCTCGCCCAGTATTGTGAAGTGCCCATGTCCCGGCAGCACACGCAGGTTGGATCCGGCGATCACCTCCGAGGTGTGGCGGCTGTGCGCCAGAGGTAGGAGCGTGTCTAGCTCGCCGTGCACGACGTGGACCGGCGCGGCGATGGCGCTCGGGTCGAAGGGCCATGAGCGGCCCTGGACAAAGATGTCCTGTGCGTAACCCGTTACGCCCTGACGAAATGCCTCGGCGCGCGCCGACGCGAGGAGCCGTGCGATCTCTTCGTTCGCGTACAGCTGTTCGTCGGGCTTCGGAAGCTCGAAGCCGGACGCTGCGAGGAACCCACCACCGTCTGCGCCGAACCGTTCCACGCTCCACGCGACAGCCGCCTCCTCGTCGGGCAAGCGCATGAGTTCGCTCTCCGTGTCCGAATAGCCCTCCCAAGCATCCGGCCAGGCCATGTTCGTCACCCCTCCAAGGATGATGCCCGCCAACACACGCACTCCGAGCACCGCGGCGCACGCCACCGCATACGGACCACCGGACGAGTGACCAGCGACGACGAAGCGGTCGATCCCGAGCGCATCCGCGAGCGCAGCCACGTCCGTGGGCCAATCGTCCATCGACCGATCCGGCTGCGGCGACGAGCGCCCGTAGCTGGGGCGATCGAGTGAGACGACCCGAACCTCCTCGGCCAGAAACCATTGTTCGAGGTAGGCGAGGCGTAGGCGGCTCGAGGGCGCACCGTGGAAGAAGAAGACACAAGGCCAATCCGGCTGACCTATGTCCGTATACGCCAGCTCGCGCCCACCGGCAACATCCACCTGCGAGTCCCTCATCAGATACCCCTCCTCTTAAACCCGGCGGGGCTGCCTTCCGATGGCGTCCGAGCACGCCCCAGTCGTTTGGCCGATCGCGATCAAAGTAGACGTTGGCACGACCGTACGCACGGAGACACTTGGCGCGTCCGCAACTCGACTCTCGAGTGCCCATGCACACTCAACCAGGAAGGACCTGACCGGCTTTAAGTCGGTGGCCGAGCCTTGAACACCGATGACTCGGTGCATCGCGCTGACGAGATCACGTGTCACGAGGGCGGACCAAAGCGGACCGGAAACCGGGACCAAAAGCCGGACCGGAGGCGCAAGGCACGAAATTCTTCCGACTAAATCTTGGCGCGTCATCGTGCCCAGGGGGACTTGGGCACCTCAAATCCGCCCACGACGACAAGGCCGTGGCGCGAAACAGCAGGTCGCGCCCGTTCCCTTCTGGTTGGTGCCCTTCCGGGGGCACGGGGTGGGGCACTCCCTACATCTGTGCACGGAAGCACCGCCCACTCGTTCGCGAACCGGCGGTCGCGCCCAAAGACGAGGATGCCGCCCCGCCTGGCGCGGGGCGAACGGTCGAGTTCCTTCACACCTGCTCTCCTAGCGGCGTGCCTTAGCCTTCCACCGCTCCAAAGACCACTTTGTGGTCCTTGAGAAAGTCCCTCAACCTGCGGGGTTCACGTTCGGTCACCTCGCGCACGTCGTCCGTGATGCGCGGGTCGGTGTCTTCTCTCATGATCTGGAACAGCGTGATGAGGTTGGCCGCCAACCAGTCAGGCACGCCGGCGCCGAGAAGCCCCTCGAGCGCGGCCTCGTCGGGCAGATCCACGTACTCGATCTCTCGTCCCGTCACTTCAGACAAGTTGCGGGCCACCTCTTGGAAGGTGAGCGCCTCGGCTCCCGTGAGTGTATAGGTCTTGCCCTCGTGCCCCTGCTTGGTGAGAGCTACGGCAGCAACCGCTGCGACGTCCCGCGGATCGATCATGGGGATCTTCGCGTCCGCCGCAGACCCAAAGATCTTCCCTGCACCCTGGATCGATCCCGCCGCTGCGAACAGACCCGACATGTAGTTGTGCGGCCGCAGGATGGTCGCCGAAAGCCGCGACTCCTGAAGATGTTGTTCGATCCGCCCTTGCCAGTCCCAGAAATCGAGCCGGGATCCGATCTCTGCGCCCAGAGCCGAGAGCTTCACGACTTGATCCACCCCCGCGCCTACCGCCGCATCGATCACGTTCGTCTCGTACTCGACCTGACGGGGGTCGTTCGCGCACGCGAGAAACAGGAACTCCGCGTCTTTCAATGCGACCTCGATCGATCCGCGGTCACCGAAGTCGCCGACGGATAGTTCGACATCTCCTCCGAGGAGGGTTTCGGCCTTGCGCGCATCGCGCACGAAGACCCGTAGGGGAACGTCGCGCCGCCGCAGCTCGGCAACGACAGCCGATCCGACGCTTCCGGTCGCGCCGGTCACTAGCACCGTCATGTTGCTCACCGATCCTTTCCGTCACGTCTAGCTGGGTGGGATGTTTGCATTCATGCTGAAGAAGTTCGTGCGGTCGTAGCGGTCCTTCAACCTGGTGAGGCGCCCGAGCCGTTTTCCGTAAGCGGCCTCGATCCCGGCGGCACCCTCATCGGACAGGAAATGGGAGAACACGCCGGTACTGTGTGGCCGAAGACCTTCGGAGCCGTCACGCACCCATGCTGTGTGCTGCTCGCCGGAGGGATCTACCGGGCGCCACGCCGCCACGACGTTGATCTCGAAACCGACGGCGCGTTCTCCGACCGCGGTCTCGCTGGCATCGACGCGTGAGACAGCGCCCCCCACCGTGAAACCAGCGAGGTATGACAACGGCGATCTGATCCGTTCCGTAAGTCCGAGGATCACGTCGATGACGTCGCCCGATAGATCGGCGAGCCGCTGCGACCGCCAGTAGTAATGCATGCCGTGAGGATTGCCTCCATCGAGCATCGTCTGGATAGAAAGGTAGGGAACCGGACGCACGGCGTCGGCCACCGATCGTCTCAGCCGACGCAGCGGTGCTATCGCCTTCTCTCCTTCGCCGAGGTCGCCGGACCACAGCAGGACGAGTCCAAGGACCGGGTTGCCGTACCAGTCCGGTGGAAGGAAGGGCACCGGAGGAGCCAGTCGCGTGGTGAGGGCGAGGCCGAGCTTGTCGGGCATCTCCGGTGCGAACGCGCGAACGAAGCCGAGGACGTCGCCGGCTTGCTCCAGCGGCCAGAAGATCGGTCCACCGAGAACGATGGGACCCACTCGATGGAGCCGGTATTCGAACGCAGTGACGATGCCGAAGTTCCCCCCGCCGCCTCGTAGCCCCCAGAACAGCTCGGGTTCGGTTTCCGCGTCGACGTGCAACGTCTGTCCTTCGGCAGTAACGAGATCGACCGACAGCACGTTGTCCACCGTGAGGCCGAGGCTTCGCATGAGATGACCAAGACCGCCCCCAACGTAAGCCCCCCGATGCCGGTATGGCTCACGACCCCGCCCGTCGTTGCAAGACCGTGTCTCTGTGTGGCGCGGTCCAGGTCACCCACCAGACAACCTCCCGCGGCGCGTGCTATGTGCGCGGAAGGATCCACCTGGACCCCCCTCATGAGTGAAAGATCGATCATCAAGCCACCGTCGCACACGGCGTGGCCCGCCACCGCGTGCCCGCCACCGCGTACCGACACCAGGAGATTCCGCTCGCGCGCGAACCGGACCGCCTCGACGACGTCGTCGCTACCCGCACATCGTGCGATCAGCGCGGGACGCCGGTCGATCCCCCCGTTCCAGACTCGCCGCGTCTCGTCATAGCCCTCTTCGCTGGGTTGAAGCAGCGCGCCACGAAAGCGCCTGCGTAAGCCCGCCACCGCTTCCATGCCCAGCGGAGGCACGTCGATGGCGTCGATCACGGCCTCCGTCTCGGTCACCAGGCCCTCCTTTCGCTCGCCCGCTCGGAACTGCAGGCTCACGCTATGGCCGGCCGGAACGACCGACTAGTTCGAGTTTCGAACTGGTGGATGGAGGACTTCTCTGAAAGGATGAATCCGTGCCGTCGCGCGACGACTACTGCCCTGTAGCCAAATCGGTCCAGATTCTCGGGGACCGCTGGTGCCTGCTGCTGGTGCGCGAGATGTTGCGCGGCGTGCGGAATTTCAACGAGTTCGAGCGCAGCGTCCCGGGCATATCGCGCTCGACCTTGGCCCAGCGACTACGCCGGTTGGAGCGCGCCGCGATCGCAGAGCGGTGGGTAGATGACGGGAATCGAACCGTCGAGTATCGCCTGACGGACGCAGGTCGGGAGCTCGGAGACGTGGTGGGCGCGCTTAACGACTGGGGAGATCGCTGGCTCATCCCGGACGCCCGCCCCTCGGAGATCGACCCCGATGGTCTGATGTTGTAGATCAGGCGCCACGTGGTCCTGGACCAGCTTCCATCCCGCCGCGTTGTCGTGGCCTTCGAGCTTCGCGCCAGGCTCAGGCGCCGCTACTGGCTGGTGCTTCAACCCGGCGAGGCGTCTCTGTGCCCGGAGCATCCCGGGTTCGAGGAAGACCTTCAAGTAGCGGCGACCACCACGACGATCTACCACCTCTTCCTCGGACGGCTGGCTCTGGGAGCCGCCGTAGAGGATGGCTCCATCCGCCTCGACGGTCCGCCCCGACTGATCCGCGCCCTTCCTTCCTGGTTCAGGCTCCGCAGCTAACCCTCATCAGCAGCGCACGCCGCGTTCCGGGGGATACCGGGGGTCATGCCTGGCTCTACCCGAACTGCGGGCCCAGCCCTCGCTGCTCCTCTTGATCGTGCCGTTCATGCTCGTGATGATCCCGCTGTACGTCATGATCGTTCGGTGGTACGGGCTCGCAGACAACTACCTTGGGATGATCTTTCCGTTCGCGGTCAACCCGACGGCAGTATTCATCTTTCGCCAGTTCTTCACACAGATCCCCAAGGATCTCTTCGACGCCGCGCGCATCGACGGTGCCTCCGAGTTGCAAGTGTTGCTGCGGGTCGGCATCCCCCTCGCGCGCCCCGCCATTCTTACCGCCGTGATCGTGACCTTTATCGGTCCCTGGAACGAGTTCCTGTGGCCGTTCCTGATCACCAAGCAGCAGGACCTGCAGCCGCTCGCTGTCGCGCTCGGTAACTACATATCCAACGCGGCGGCGCGGGCGGCTCCCTTCGGGGCCATCCTCGCGGGCGCTTCCGTACTCGCCGTTCCGGCTGTGCTGCTGTTCGTCGCTTTGCAGAAGCACTTCACGCAGGCGCAGCTCGGGTCGGGGGTCAAGCAGTAGTGGGTGAGCCCGCTTACACGGTGACTCGGTTGGGGGTCGTCATGGCCCCCCACCCATCGGAGGTGAACGAGTCTTTGGGGGTTTTCAATCCCGGGTCTGCTCGCTCACGCGACGGTGAGCTTTACTTGTTCCCTAGGCTCGCCGCTGAGAGGAATTACTCGCGCATCGGCCGCGCGCGCGTCCTCTTTGACAACGACGTTCCCGCACGGGTCGAGAGGCTCGACCTTGCGCTCGAGCCGGACGAGGTGTGGGAACGAAACGCTCAGACCGGTGGAGTCGAGGATCCGCGCATCACCCTCGTCGAAGCGCTGGATGTCGACCTCATGGCTTACTCGGCATGCGGCCCGCTGGGATCGCGTATCGGTCTGGCCTTCTCGCGTGACCTCGAGAAGTGGGAGCGACTGGGACCAGCCTGGTTCGCCTATGAACCAGGACTCGCAGCCGACCTGAACCTCTACCCCAACAAGGACGCCGCCATCTTTCCGGAGCCGGTCAGCGCTCCCGATGGGACTTTGTCGATCGCAGTCTTGCACCGCCCTGTGTGGGACCTTTCGTGGATCCGCCCGGGTGAGGGGGAGCCTCTGCCGGCCGGCGTCGACGACCCCAGACCAGGCATATGGATCTCGTTCGCCCCTCTCGACTGGGTGGCGTCGGATCTACGCCTCCTCCCTCGTCTGTCCAACCATCGCTGCCTTGCGCTCCCCGAGTACTCCTGGGAGTCTCTCAAGATCGGTGCCGGGCCCCCACCCGTGAGAACAAGAGATGGATGGTTGCTCATCCACCATGGAGTCACCGGAAAGTTCGTGCGAGGGTCGGATCACCAACCGAGCGTGTGTTATTCGGCAGGAGCGCTCTTGCTCGACGACGACGTGACGTTGGTCAGATCTCGGACGAGCGAGCCGCTGCTGTCTCCTCAAACCGAGGACGAGCGTAAAGGAACGGTCGATAACGTTGTGTTCCCGACCGCGATCGATGTTCGAGATGACGGCGCACTGGACGTGTACTACGGCATGGCCGATTCGAAGATCGGCGTGGCGCGCATGCATCCCTCAACGAGGGAGTGATCGAGCCGAAGGAGCGCTCGAGCGCGGTGGCTGGAGCCTCCTCGGATCGAGCCACCCGCCCATGCCCTCTTTGTGATGCCATCAGACCCAATCGCCCCGACCGGCGTAGGCAATCGCTAGTCATGTCATCGTAGACTTGGGAGCAGGACCTGTGACGTGATGCCGCACATCGGCACCTCAGCCCCTGGTATGTGGTCCACGTCAAGTCGCTAAAGTGTGAAAACGTGAACGATATGCACGAGGCTAACCGGCGGCATTGGGAACGTAGCGCTTGGCAGCGCTGAGCACTGGCGAAGCCTCCGCGAGCGTGACGGGCTTTGGAGGAGATGCCCCGAGGAGCCAGAGTTGGCGTTCGAGGGAAGAGCCCTTGAGTGCATCCGGCGATTGGCCGGTCAGCTAGAAGGACAGCAAGTCTGCGTGGCCCGATGCGGGCGGCGCACCTCGTTGTAGTAGGCGTCGAAGCGGTCCACCTGGGCTTGGAGCTGTTCGATCGTCTCGGCGCGCGGTTGTTTGCGCAGGAACTCTTTAGCGTCTGGTGGAAGCGCTCGACCTTGCCGCAGGTCTGCGGGTGATACGCCAGGGAGTGCTTGTAGTCGATGCCGAGATGGAACAGCTCCGATTCCATGGCGGAGTAGCCGCCCCGGTAGGCGGCGGTGTAGATGCAGCCGTTGTCGCTGAGAGGCGACGCCGGCAGACCCCAGGCGGAGCCGGCCTGGTAGAGGGTGGCGACCACGTCCGGGCTCTTGGTGACCTTAAGCACCTTGCTCGCCACACAGACCCGTGCGAAGTCATCGAGGAAGTTCAAGATCTCGACAGGGGTGCCGTCCTTGAGCTCGAAAAAGGTGACGTCTGATTGCCACATCTCGTTCGGCATGCTTGCTTCGAAGCGGATGTAGGAGCTCTTGGGTCTCTTGTGCGGCTGCGGGGCGACGAAGCCCCTGCGCTTCAAGATGCGCCAGATCGTCGAGACCGACGGCGGCGAGGCATCGCTCAGGGACAGGTGATAGTGGATCGTGTGGGCGCCGGCATCCAGACCCTGGTCGCCGAGCTCCTTACGCAGCCTTACGACTCGATCTTCGAGCTCATCCGAACTGCGGTTGGCGACCCTTTTGGCGGCTTTGGAGCGGGGCGAAACGGCGTCGTAGCCACCCTCTCCAAAACGGACCACGAGCGTCCCGACCCAGCTCTTGGAGACGCCGTGGGCGGCTGCAACGTCGCGGGAGCTGCGGCCCTCCAGCACCACCGCGTCGACGACGAAGCGAACGAGCTCCACGGGCCACCTCCGCGCTAGGGGTGTCCACTATGGCCCGCGACATGCCTTGTCAGCCGTGTCCACTATCCGGTGGAATCACACACCGTTTGGGGCGCCGGTGAACCTGTGAAGGCAGTAGATCAGCGTGCATCTGGGCGTGCACAGGTGCGGACCCGGGGGGATTCGAACCCGTGCACGGCTCAGCAGATTTCAGAGCTTGAAGGTTTCGAGAACGAGCGCCTTCGTTAAGCCCAACTTCAACTCTTCGGGCAGAAGCGCAAGTACCTCCTGAGCAGAATCTCCCTCAAGAATCATGAAGTAGCCGTGAACACCGCCCGGACATGTGCAGTAGAAGTCCGTGCCCTTGAGCTTTGGAGGCAGCTTCGGGATCGCGGCCTCCATCGCTCCGCACTCGTTAGGGGCATGCTCGTTTATCACAATGTACTGGGCCACTTCGTCACCTCCTTGGAAAAGGGTACGTCGCGCCGAGTCTCTCGCTCGGCGCGACGTATGGCTGAACCCTCTAGGAGGTCGCCCCCGCTCCGCCGAGTGTCCTCTCGTAGTCACCCTGAGCGGGGCTGAACTCAACGATCACCGAGTCCTTCTCCACCACGGGGATGTGACCCGGCGGCAGATAGTACGCCTCCCCCTCTGAGATCACCTCTTCGTGATCCGCATACTTGATCCGGGCGCGGCCTTTGATCACGAAACCCCAGTGCGGCGACTGACACCGACCATCAGGCAGGTCGGCGAACAGTTCTGTGGCGTCCATACCGCCGGCGATAGTCTCGATGGCCGCCGTGAACCCACCCCACTCGACCTGTCGGCTTTCGAACCCCGGCATCTCGGCGACGACGGGGAGCTCAGACTTCGAAGCATGCATCTCGCTCTCCTTTCAACTGACTTCCCGGACGGGCCCAAGTCTGTTGGACGGGCACGTCGGAAACATCCGGGCAAAGCCCGGAATTAAGAGTTGAAACCGCTCGCAGGGTTGGCACGCCGGGCGATCTCGATGAGCTTCTTGCGGCTGGTGGTCTGGGTCTTGCGCTGAAGGTTTGAGAGATGCGTCTCCACGGTACGAGGCGAAAGGAAGAGCTGTTCGGCGATCTCGCGGTTGGACAGACGACCGGCCACCAGGTTCAGGACATCCATCTCGCGGCTGGTGATGCCCAGAGCTTTTAGCTCGTCGGGAACTGTGGAGTGGCCACGCCCTCGGCGTCGTACCGGAACCCCCGCCCCTCGCAGAGTCGCCCGACAAGCCCGCTGCAAGACCGGGCAGGTTGGCGCGATCGAAGAATTCGATGGCCTCTCCCGCCCAGGCGCCTGGGGATCCCCATCCGGAATCCAGTGCGGTATCGGCAACCACCCTGCGTGCGTGATGCCGACGCCACCCTGGAGACATTAGATGGTCGCCTTTGGTGAACGCCTCAAGGGCAGATCGACCGTCGCCCTGGCGTCCCGCGACGATCGCCCGGGCATAGGCAGCATATGCGCGATCCATTGGAAGACGCGCCTGGCCGCCAGATCGCTCCTCTTTTCGCAACGCGGTGTTCAGAAGATTCCTGAGGCCGGCCCACCATTCGCTCGGTTCATCAGAGCCGAGTCGGACAGCCGCTTCTAGATGCTCCAGTGCGGCCGCGTCGTTTCCTTCCACAACCCCAAGGACGGCATCCCCGTTTCCCAGCGCGGTCGCCCGAAGCGATGGCTCGGATCCGTTGCGGTCGATGAAGGCGCGCAGATGCCCCGCTTCACGCCCCAGCGCGAGCAACATGCACTGCGCGGCGAACGCACCGTTGGTGATTCCCAGTCCGTGCAGCCGGATGAGCTCCCAGCACCGATCCAGGTGTGTGCGTGCGGTCGGCAAGTCCGGCCTTGCCAGAAAGGCCCACGCAGACTGAAGCTCGATCTCTGCAAAGGGGGCAAGCGCTCCGATCTCGAGTGCCAACGCCCGGGCGCTGGCCAAGCGAGACTCATCTCCGGTCTGAAGGACGTCGATCGTCCCAAGTCCGAGAAGCGCATGCACTGTCCAGATGGCGAGCTTGGGGTCGTCTGCGAGCGCCAAGACGTTCGACCAGGCTTCGCGTGCCTCATCTAGCTCACCCAGCTGAAGCGATGTCGTGGCGAGCGCGTCCTGGGTGTCACAGCGGCCGTGGACAGGTTTCCCTTCTGAGGTGCCAATCGCATCGCGCGCGTGGCGCTCCGCGTCGGCCGGGTGCCCCGCCGCCAGAGCGGCCCGGGCGGATAGGGCCGATATCTCCGATGCAAGGGACTCGTCCTGCTCTTCTTGCAAGATCTCCGTTGCAGCGCGGAGATGCTCCTCCGCGGATCGCCAGTCCGCTCCCGCCAACATGCCGCGCGCGATCTTCAAGTGAATCTTGGCAATACGGCGGCCGAGGTTAAGGGCCCCATATCTTTCGAGGAAGACCGCGATCAGCTTGCCCCCCTGCTCGGATAAGCCCTCCGTCTTGCCCGAAAGGGAGTACACGTCCAACAAGAGATCGTCGATCGCCATCCACATCATCCAGTCGGACGCCACCAGGCTGCGGGCGTGCAGCAACGCACTCTCCGCCGTCTGGAACGCGGATCTCGACATGGCGCGACGCGCCGACTCCTGCAAGAGCCGGGCCGCATCGGCCGCGAATCCCCCCTCCTCGTACAGCGTTGCAGCACGCTCGCACCATTCGCCGGGCAGCTCCGGGTAAAGAGCCTCGATCGCTCGGGCTGCACGCTCGGAGAGGGCCCCTCGCTCCTCCGGAAGGAGATCAGCGACGACACTTTCTCGTGCCAGAGCGTGACGGAATCCATACGCGCCGGCAAAATGGGCCCCCGAGGTCATCAGGACGTTGCTTCGAATCGCCTTTTTGAGCGCTGCAGTTACCTCTCTCCTGGAAAGGCCGGTGATCGAGGGCAACAGCCTTGGGTCGAAATCGCGCCCCACCACGGCTGCTGCGAATGTCACGGCGCGGGCGCGTTCGTCCAACTTCTCTAAACGCTCAAGCACGACCTCGCGGTAGGAGAGAGGGATCCGCTCCGCGACCGGTTCCCGAAGCAAACGCTCCGCCCCTTGGCGATCCATTCCGCCGGCATCGACGTAAGCCCCCAGTATCTCCTCGATTAAGAATGGATTTCCCGCGGCGCGCTGCTGAAGGGCATCTATCAAGCCGGGCGGGATCGACTCCGATCCCAGTGCTGAGCGGGCGAACGCTTCAACGTCGGGACGCTCAAATGGCAACAGGTCCACCCGATCGACGCTGCGACGAGCGACCAGCGAATCGATTAGATCCCCGCCGGCGCCGTCGGGATCGCTGCGGTCGGTCGCCACACACAGGATGCGGTGGGCCCCAAGTTTGTCTGACAAGTACTCGATCGTCCCGAGCGTGTCGCGATCGGCCGAATGGATGTCTTCGATCACCAGGAGTGCGGCCCGGGGTACGGCCGATACTCGCAGCAAACGAAGGATCGCCTCCATCGCTGCGAGAGCAGGGGTCTCCCGTGGTTGCGCAGCAGGAGACGCGAGTCCGAGAAGTCCTTCTAGGAACGCGCGATATTGCTCAAGACTCGAGTTTCGCAGCTCGCCAGGACCGATCGCAGATTGAAAAGCCTCGATGAACGGGCGGAAGGGTGTGGCTGCCGCCGTCTGTCCGGTCCGGCCCTTTAACACTCGGACGTCTTCGCCGCTAGCGAACTCTGCGAACTCGGCGACGAGACGGGACTTGCCGACCCCGGCCTCCCCGGAGATGAACACGAAGCGGCCCCGCGCTGCCAGAGCATCTTCGAGGTACCCCTTCAGACGAGCAAGCTCCAGGGTCCGGCCCACGAGCGCAGGAGACACGGCTGCAGGCATGGATCGAGTATGGCCTTACTTGACTCGGCAGTCCTCCCGGATGCGGCTGGCGGTCCCCTTTGGTCCGCTTACTAGGCCGTTATCGGGCGTCAATCGCGTGCCCACGGCGATTTCGGAACCTCAAAGTTTCCGGCAACGACTAGGCGCTGACTCGAACCCGCAGGTCGTCCCTGCACAGATGTAGGGAGTGCCTTGCCGGGGGCACGCCGAACGATGTGAGGGGGCCCAAGGCGATATCTGCGCGCTTTGACTCGATCCCTGCTTAAACAGAGGCACACCTTCCCGAGTTGACAAGGCGGTTCGTGTCGTCTTCGTTTCACTCGCACCGGCGCAGAGCGCTTGCACGAACCCGTTCGATGACTACGACTTGTCCCTCTCCGGATCGCAACTCACGGCGTGCAGCGCGGAGCACAGAGGGAGCCACAACGCTCGTCGCGCCTTTCTCGCGCCGATACTCGAACCATGCGTCGACGCTCTCGTGATAAACCCGGAGATCGAAGAAGCGTTTGCCTTCGAGTCGGAAGAGACCCTCGCATTGAATCAACGCAAGCCGCTTCCGGGCCTCCCGGATCTCCTGATTGTCTTCCGTCGAGTCGATCCTGCCGATCGGTACCGTCTGATCGGCGCGCTCGATCTCAACCCGAGGATCCTCTGGTTGCGGATGGATATCGAGAAGCAGTCCGAGGGGGTTCAGCGCCTTGTGGATCTGTCTTAGGACGTGCACGACGCCCTCGATAGGCAGTCATCACAGCGAATACGAGAGCACTGCGATGTCGAACCGGCTACTGGGATAGCGGTAGGTCGTTGCGTCCGCCGGAACGAACTGGACGCGGCGCTCGAGGCCGGGCGACATCGCCGCGCGCGCTCGGAGCACCTCACGCTCCTGGGGTTCCAGAGCCAAGACAGATCGGGCACGATCCGCGAGCCGCCACGTAAACCGTCCGTCACCGGCTCCGACCTCGAGAACCGATCTGCCTTTCAGGTCCACCAGCGCGTCTAGCGCGCGCATCTCTGCGCCTTCAGGATCGATCAAAGCCATGGGCCCTCCTTAGGTAAACCTTCCTCATCGACGCATCTGCCAAATCCTCCTACCCGAACTAGAGCTGCAGGTCGAGTCCAAATCCACCACGTTCGCTCTTCTCTGGCCGGCCGGATCGTCATGGTCCTACCGACCTACCCATCTGTTACCTGGTCGAACACGGGAAGGACCTCGAACACGCGCGAACCCGCTTGGGCGACAGCACTCTCTGAAAGATGGGGCTAACGCCCCATGACCCCCAAGATCAGCCACTCCTAAGGTGCCCTCAGGTCCAAACGAAAGGAGGCAGAGATGCCGAAGATGCCTAAGGAAAGCGCCACGAACGTCGAGGAGTTCGGTCCCGCTAAGGAATGGCACGAAGAGCTCGACGGGTACAAGGCGAGCGTCGTTGCGACTGCGAGGACGCTCGGACCTGACGCCGCTGCTGCAGGGACTGCCCAATGACCAGTGCCAGTGCCCGCATTGGGGATACGTCTTCAAGGGCCGGATGTGTTTCAGGTCGGGCGAGGGCGAGGAGTCGTACAGACCCGGAGACGCGTTCTACGTTCCCGCCGGGCACACCTCAGGTGCCGACGCGGGCACCGAGTTCCTCATCTTCAGCCCGAGCGAGCAGATCTCAGAGGTACATGGCCCGCCGCGCGCAGGAGCTGCAGAGCGCGTAATGATCCGCGCAGCCTAGAGCAGAACGGACTCCTCCTCCGGGAAAAGCCCGTTCTGCGTCGCGTAGAAGCTCGCCATGGCAGGCGAGGAAACGCCGATCTTCGCGTAGATGTGCTCAATGTGGTTCGCAACGGTCTTTGGCGAGATGACTAGGCGTGAGGCGATGTCCTTGTTCGAGAGGCCGCGAGCGGCAAGCCGCAACACCTCGATCTCGCGCGCCGTCAGCCCCGCCGGTCCTACGCGACGCCGCGACACGCGATGTCCGGCGGCTCCCAGCACCGCCTCTACCGCATCACCGTCGAACAGTCCGGCCTTGGATCCCGCGCACAGTTGCGCCGCGGCCTCTTCGGGTCCGAGCGGCTCGCGGTGCGGCCGCGGCTCGCGCATCGACTGGTATACGTCGGCAGCGGCGAGTACCCGCGCGGCACGCGAGATCTGCGTCCCCGACAACCCTCGGATAACCGGACCCGTCCAAGCGCTCGTGAAACTGCACCGCGATCGAACCGAGCGGACCGAGTGACGGCGACTGACCGAGCATTCGCTCGGTCAGGTAGCAATGCATCCGGTCTCGCTCTCCCACTCGCCAGCACCGAGGGGACCGCGTTTCTCCCAGATCGAATTCGAGATTCTCAGTCGCCCAAACCCTGGACGAACCCAGCCCTTCGGAGGGCGAGGACCTGGTTGGTCAACATCGCCGAACGCTCGGCGGCTCCCGCGGCCAGGTCCGCCACCCCACGAGCTTGCCCGAGAAAGTACGGAGACTTCAGGTTGATGAAGTTCGCGACGGCTTCGAGGGCGCCGTCGAACCGTTCATCGGTCAGAACCAGTGCGAGCGACGGCTCGATGTCGATGACGGCTTGCCACGTCCGTACCTCGTCCAGGTCAGCGAAATGAGATCGGCTTCAGCGACGAGCAGATCGACGAGATGAGGATCGAACTGTGATCCGCGGCGTTGGGTGGCGACCCTCCTCGCCTCCGAAGTGCCACCGACGCGGTGAGCGACCTCGACGAACTCCGCGAGCTGCGCAAGCCTCGCCGCGATCGGTACACCGTAACCCCTCAGGGCGCCGGGCCACCTTTTCCGTCCCACTGCTCGTAGGCGGCTCGACCTCGCGCGTGCGGCTGGAGTCGCGGAGGATCCGGCATTGGTCCAACGCGCGCGAGTCGCTGCCCGCCGCAGGCGAACGAGCGCTCGCCCTATCCGCATATGCCGCCGCCGCAGACTTTTTCGCCGACGCGCTCGCGCTCTCGTCTCGCGATGACCCTGTTCGTGCACGCATGCTGCTCCAGCGGGCCCGTGCGCTCTTCCCGCTCGGCGAGGCCGCGCTCGACCTGTTGACGGAAGCGGCGGAGGGGTTCCGCGCGGCGGGAGACGTCGAAGGCAGGCGGAAGCGGCAACGGTTGCCGCCCGCTTCTCGTGGTTCGCCGGCGACCGTGCAGCAACCGACCGTTACATCGGCCGTGCGCTCGAAGCGGTCGCCGATCGCCCCGTCCCGCGGGCGTGCGCAGACGCTCGCGCAGCATTGCGGCTACCAGATGTTAGATGGACACTTCGAAGAAGCGATTCATATCGGTGGCGAGGCGCTCCCGCTGGTCGAGGAGTTGGGGATGGAGGACCAGCGTGCCCGTCTTCATATCGCCGTCGGCTGTGCCCGTTGCGGCCTCGGTGATCCACGCGGACTCGACCAGATCGAGACCGGAATCAGAGTTGCGGAGGCTGCGGGAACGGTCGACATGCTCGCGACCGGCTACACGAATCTTTCATCGGAGCTCCACTTCTTCGGCAGGCTTGTAGAGGCGCGGCATGCGTATCGTCAGCTCGCCGATGTCGCGGAGCGCTACGGTTGGTCGATATCTGCGGACGGTGCGCGCGGACGCCGCATACTGGGCGTACCTCGACGGACGTTGGGACGACGCAGTCTCCCTCGCGGATGAAGCGGCTGCGCGCGTCGAGACCGGAGACCACCATTTCACCGACGCAATCGTTCTTTCGCTGCGCGGGTGGATCTGGCTCGCGCGCGGCGACGCCGTTGGTGCTGCGAATGACACCGAGCGCGCCGCCGCGCTCGCGGCGCTGCCGATCTGCAGGCGCAGGCGGCTACGTATCCCGTTCGTGCCGCGGTCGCGCTCGCGAACGGAGATCGCGACGAGGCCGAAGCTCGCGCTGCCGAGCGCGCCGCTAATCGGGCCTGCGATGGTCGCGGGCCTATGCGCGGCGTTTCCGTCGCTGACAGACGTAGCGTGGGTATTTCGGGACCTCGGGCGAGAGAAGGAGTTCTCCGAGGTCGTCCTCGACGCCGACCTCATCAAGAGCGCGTGGAACGACGCATCGCGCGCGATTGTGAAGGGCAATCTCGTTCGAGCCGCCGACATCATCGGCGAGATTAGCCATACGGCGGGGGCTGCGTACGCTCGATTTCGAGCGGCCGGCGCGCTCGCCGCCGAGGGTAAGGAGGCCGAAGCGGCCGCCCAGCAGGCACAGGCGGGATCCTTCTACCGGCAGGTAGGTGCCACCCGGTTCCTCCGCGAGTGCGAACGACTCGGCGGCGCGCCGACGAGAACTCGGAAAGCCTCGTCGCAGCGTTAGGCGTCGGTCGCTCCGCGGCCTCTACCGCTGCGCGTTTCGACCTGAAAGCTCCACAAGGTGCTCCATACCCACCGCACGTTCGACGCGGAGCAAGTCGATCCGAAAGGAAAGTTCCGTCATGCTGGGCCTTTGCAAAGCCCTCTGGCGGACTCGAACCGCCGACCCCCTCCTTACCATGGAACGAGTAGCGCCAGCGAACGCTTCCAACGCGCCACACTGGGCGTGCTACCCATCACGCGGGATAGGCGAGTGGACCGCGCTACGTAAGGACGTAGGTCGTCGCCAGCGTTAGCTGTGAAGTGCCCTTTCGTTCAAAACCCTGCCGAGGCACCGAACCGAACAAGAGGGGTGCGCCCCACCAGGGTGCGTCAGCTCCGGAACCGACGCCACCCTTATGGTCAACTCGCACTTGGTCGGGGTGGCTCCGGGTGTCGGTATGACGAAAGGGCGCGGCGCCGAGTCACTCCGAGATGAACGTGTGTGCGGGGAAGAACTCGGGCGGCTGTTCGATACCGACCTCCCGTGGAATCGATCCGATTGCCTGATTGAATCGATCGACCGCTTCCTCGGATTCAAAGACGTCCACAACGCAAAAGCCATTCCTACCCTGGCCGGCGATATGAACGAGCAAGCCATCGAACGGAAGATCGGACGGGGACTCCAGACGGCTCTTCCCGTTCGTCAGCCGACGAACGACCTCCTCATATCTCTCTTGTGTGAGGCTCGGGGTCTGATGGACGGCCATGACCAACACGGCAACCTCCTACGGAGCTGTGGCGCGAGCATACGGCGCTCGGCTCTCCGCTGCGCGCCTTGCCGAAGGAGCGCTTCCGGCGTTTGACGGCGCCGGGTCCGAGTCGCCCCGGCTCGGCTCCCTAGCCATCGATGGGCTCGACGGAAGCTGCGCGCCACTCGGAGGGCGCGAACGGCTGAGCACAGTAGGCCGTGAGCTTCGCAATCTTGGCGTCCTGGAGCTCGCAGATGAAGACTGCACGCCAGTCGGCCCCGTCTCCATAGTCAACGGTCGCTTCAACCACGGCGAGATCGCCGCCCGTCAGGATCCGACGGACGCTCGGCCGCCCCGGGAACGATCGATATACGGCACGTCGGTTCTTGCCTCCGACGATGCGTTCTCCCGACTGGGGGAAGTCGATCACGGAGTCCTCGTGAAACCGCCCGTGGAACCTCTCGAGATCCTGGTCGATCAGTGCCTGAAATAGCCGTTCCACCGCTTTGCGGTTCGCCGACTCAGACGTCCTACACCTCCGTTCCAGCATCCGGCTCGTGGGATTGCGATGGCGATGCTCGTGCCGTCTTATCGGTCTGTTCCACGCCCTCCGTTCACGAACTCGATAGCCTCCCCGGTCCTCGCGGCACCTGTCGAGCATATAGACCGTGCCGCCGGAAGTTGAATGGGATCGCTGCCGACCACCGGAAGCCGATTGACCTGATGGAGTCGCATGAGTCGTGCGATCTCCTCGAGGGCCGTGTCCGGCGAGATCGTCAGCGCCGGGGTAGTCATCACCTCTCTTGCTCGGCGCGCTCGGTGGGCCGATGGTCCGGCTCGCTCTGCGCCGCCCTGATCGATACCACCCTCGCTGTCATTTCCTCCCGGACGTTTGTCCCGTTTACGTCTCGGCGCGGGCTTTCCCGAAGCAAGAACATCAGCGGGTAGGGGGCTAGCTACGAGGCCGTCGCGATCCACGACGGGCACGCCCGATATGTCTCGCTCCGCGAGGCTCTCCGCAGCCTCCTCGAAGAACGCCTCGTCTCGGCAGGCGACCGCGGGCGCGGTCATGACATCCCGAGCCGTAAGAGCCTTTGCGGCGGGTCCCAAGGACGTAGTCCCTCATCGACACGATCCGGTGGTCGTCACCTTCGCGCAAGATGAGGTGGCGCACCAGGGCTCGCCGCATCCGCTCGAGTTGCACCGTCGTTGCCATGACAGCCTCCTAGAGCTGTTCGCTCGTCCAGGGAGCGTGCTGCGCGGGGCCGTTGGCGAGTAGCTCCGAACGGCCCCTTTCTCTGGGGCCATCGCCACTGGGTCGCGACTTTCCAGTCGTGTCCAATCGAGCCCAGGAGGTGATGGGCATGACGACCACGAGCATTTTGAACCCGATGCCCGACATGGAGCCGCTGGCACACCCGCTCGATCTCGGACGACCGGAAGCCCCGACGCACGCCGTTCCCCGCCGTAGCGGGTTGGCTCAACGCTCCCTTCGACGGCAACCACGGCCGCCAGCGTCCATTTCACGCCGGGTGCGCGGACCGCGTGGCATACCCACCAACTCGGCCAGACCTTCTACGGCACCGAGGGCATCGGACTGTGCCAGCGCCGCGGCGGCCCGATCGAGGTCATCCGCGCAGGCGACCGCGTCCTCTTCGAACCCGTCGAGGATCAGTGGCACGGCGCCTCTAGCACCCGCTTCATGACCAACATCGCGATCCAGGAAGCCGACGAATCCGGGAGCCCCGTCTCCTTCCGGTCGTTAAAAGGTCGGCGCATCCTATCCGTCGTTGGTCCGGATCCGGTCGCTCTGACGCGCGCGGCCTACGACGCCGAGAAAGCTGTCGGCGGAGTCCAAGACCGTCTCAAACCGCGGTGCTGCCGACTTTGTCACCTCGCTGGAGGCGTGACGCCGCACGACGACAGGAACGTCAGGACGGACTCACGAAGAGCCCGGCAGGCGTTCCACGTGGAGACCGCCCATGCCTCAATCGCCCGATCGCGTCGATCGCCGGGCGGTTCGGTGATGACGTCGTGGATGGTGACAGGACCCAGATCGTCCGAGAGCGCGAACGTCGGCCAGGGCGGCCGTTGCGACGCGAGGATGTGATGGACTCGCTGAACCTGTCGGCCCGTGAGGCCATGCTCGACGTGCAGCAACAGGCCCACCAACGCCTGCGCAATCCGGATCGGCTTGTCCGACGCCGTCGCCGTTTGAACGGCGTACGCGTCGACGACATGCTGATGGATGAACGCGGCGTCGCTCAGGTTGAGCGTGTATGCGGTCAGTTCCCCATACGCTTCGTTGTCGGTCGGCATTCTCCAAGGGTAGCGGGCGTCTTTTCTTGCGGCAGCGCAGCCAGATGAGGTTGTGGCGCTTGAGGCAACGAGAGATCGAAGAGCGAGAAGGCAACGGATCGACGCGCCGCCCTTGGAGAGCCGGTGCAGGCTCCCAAAGCAGATGCACTATAGCGGCCATCGATGACTCCCGGAAGCAACCCCCCGTCAGACCTTCCTCGCGCGGGTGCGTGAAACTCGAGGCGGCTCGCCGGGCTGTTTCGGATAGACCGGAGGCCACGGCGCGTCCATAAGCCCCTTCGCCAGGTCGCGCTCGTGCATCGCGAGCAAAGGCTCGATCGATTGGGGGTTGGCGTTCATCTCCAACCACGGATCGCCTTGGGCCTCGATGCGCGCGGGGAGCGACGCGATCGTTAGCTCGTCAGGGTGGATGACATGGATCTCGTCCCAGCGGATGGGCGTCGATACCTGGGCCCCCACGCGGGCACGCACGCACCATGCGCCGAACACCGTCTTGTGCGGAGCGTTCTGGTTGAAGTCGACGAACACCCTCTCGCCACGATCCTCCTTCCACCACTGGGCGGTCAGAATGTCGGGGCGACGCCGCTCCAGCTCGCGAGCGACGGCAACGGCTGCGGATCGAACCTGATAGGAGTCCCATCGGGACTCGAGCCGGACGTATACGTGTAATCCCTTGTTGCCGGTCGTCTTGGGATAGCCCATGATCCCCAATTCGTCGAGAAGCCCTCGCAGCTCGCGCGCGGCTTCGCGCACGTGGGTGAAGTCCGTGCCCGGCTGCGGATCGAGGTCCAGCCGGAGCTCATCGGTGAACTCCGGGTCGGTGGCGAGAAACGGCCATACGTGGAAGCCGAGACATCCGAGGTTGACCGCCCACCCGATGTGGGCGAGGTCGGCGGCCACGAGCGCGCGGGACTGGGTTCCGTTTGGTGTCGTGACGGTCGTTGTCTGCAGCCAATCCGGCGCGGAGGCGGGCACACGCTTCTGGTAGAAGGACGATCCCATCGCACCCTCCTGGAAGCGCTGCAGGAGCAGAGGACGGCCCCCTATGGTTCGCATCAGAGGCTCCGCAAATCGCAGATAGTGCCTGACGAGGTCGAGCTTGGTTTCTCCCCGCTCCGGGAAGAACACTTTTTCGGAACTGCTGATCCGGACCTCGCGGTCCTCGATCACAAGAATCTCTTCGCTGCCCACTAAGGGCGGCATGCTAGCCCCCTCTGAACAGTGTCGTTGTATTCATCGACGCTCGGTGAGAACGTTGCGCAGCTTCGCCGCAAAAGCATCGGGTCGCCGGTCTGGCCATACTCGCCGCCAAGGAACCCCCCGTGGTTGCTTGGGAACGTCACCGGAGTCTTCCCGAGCAGTTCGGCCACGGCATGCGCACAGCGGTTGGCCGACTCGCCCTCAGAATCGGCCCCGGCGGCAAGGACGATTCGGGTCGATGCCGCGCCAAGCGCGTCGTAGTCGAGTTCGTTGTGCGTCCCGGAGATGATGTTCTGCCCCAGGAGCGGCTCGTTGCGAGTGCCGTCATCCTCGGTCGGCAGGCCGAACATCGCCGGATCTGGAGCCGGCCGATCGGCGAAATCGGCCGGGATCGGGCCCTTGTGGGTGACGAGCGCGATGAAGTGAGCCATGCCGGCCCCTCCGCGCATGTAGGTCTCGTGCACGGCCCGGCCGCGGCGCGCGCGGCCTCACTGTCTGGAAGCGCCGTGGCAACCGGGGGCTCATGCGCGACGAGCGTCCGAACCTGCTCCGGATGCTTTGCGACCAGAACGAGCGCGTTCGTCGCACCACCACTGCTGGCGAAGCCGTCAACCGGTCCGTCGTCGAGCGCCGAGATGAGCCGATGCAGATCGTCGGCGTGCTCGTCGGGCGTGCACTGAGTGGCGCCATCGGTGCGGCCGCTGCGCTCGGATCCGCGGGGGTTATAGGTCGCGATAGTGCGCTCGGTGAAGTGCCTCGACAGGGAGCCGAAGCCGGCGGCACCCATCGGAGACCCGATCAGCGGCAGGATCGGCTCGGTGCTCGAGTCGTTTCGCCGAACGTCATAGGGCAACGTGACGCCCGGCACGTCCAGGGTCCCGGTTCTCGGCTCAGTCATGGAGTCTCCTTTCTCGATGATCTCGCCATCGACCATGGCGCGATACGGGTAATCCGTCACCCCACCAGCTCGTTTTCCCCTTAGTCGCGATGGGTCTCACTCCATTCGCGTTCGTAACGGCCCCGCTCGACGGTCGCCAACTCATGGGCGGCGTCATCGCTCGGTCTCTCATCGGGCTCCCCGGCATTTTCTCTTTGGCCGGTGAGACGTTACAGCGCGAGGTTGCCGAGGCGCACTAGTCCTTTCGACTGTAGATCAGGATACTGACCCCCTCCCCCACAGTCTTGTTGTCGACCAAGCGCATCGACTTTTTGTCGGTGGTCGACCCGAATAACTTCTTACCGTCGCCCAGCACCACCGGAAAGACCATCAGGCGCAACTCATCCACGAGATCCTGGTCGAGCAGGAACTGCACGAGTTGTGCGCTGCCGTGCACCACGATGTCGCCCTCCATCCGGCTTCTCAGATCCGACACCGCCTGCACGAGATCGCCCTTGATCACGGTCGAGTTGGTCCACGTTGGGTCATCCAAAGTCGAGGACACGACGTACTTGAGCATCTTGTTGAACTTGTCGGCGAACTCGCCGGTGCGAGAGGGCCACGCCTCCGCGAAGCCCTCGTAGGTCCGCCGTCCCAGCAGCAGAGCGACCGAGTTGCGCGTCTCTTCCAGCTTGAAGGCATCCCCTTCGTCGCCGCGCGAGAACTCGAAGCTCCAGCCCCCGTACTTGAAGTCCTCCGAGCCCCCAGGATCCTCTATGACGCCGTCCACAGATACGAACTCCGTCACAACGATGCGTCCCATGGCTCCCTCCTGTTCTCGACAGATCACCTGTTGCCGCTGCTTAGACGACGCAGCCTCCACAATCTCATCGCGGGTGAGTAAAGGAGTTAGACCAGTCCGTCGGGTGGCGATCGATGTCACTTGGAGCGCACTCAGGTTCCGACCCGCCTGATCCTTTCACTCTTCATCCCGGTCTGAGGCCTAACAACGACCCCACGCCACGTCGTCAACCCGTCCTGCTTCATCACCGTGCTCGCGCTGGCTGAATCACGTTCCTGCGCTCGTGTGGGGACGAGATGAACTCCGCCTCGGTGAGACGTGGAACTCGAACTCCATGATCTCGCGCCTGACGGTCTGGCTTAGCGTGGGGTTAATGGAAGCCTCGGTGCCGGTCGTCGTCATCACGGGAACATCGGCGTCGGGAAGACGCTGAACCCTAATCACTTGACGCCTTCTTCTGATCTTCTGTAGGTCAAGATGGCGACTCCGTCGCCGACCGCTTTGACGTCGCCAGTTGCAGCGGCATCTTGGCGCTAGTGGAGCCGAAGAACTTCTTGCCCGTGCCCAACACGACGGGAAAGACCATCAAACGCAACTCGTCTACGAGGTCGTGCTCGAGCAGGAATTGGGCGAGCTGCGCGCTCCCATGCACGACGATGTTCCCGTCCAGCTTCTGCCCCAAGTTGGAGACTTCCTCCCCGACGTCTCCTGTGAGCACCTTTGTGTGGGTCCACGTGGGCTGCTTCAAGGTCGACGACACGACCTACTTGGGCATGCTGTTGAACTTGTCGGCGAATTCGCCGGTCCTTGTCGGCCATGCTTGGGCAACGCCCTCATAGGTCACGCGCCCCAACAGTAAGGACCCTCTGCCTCCCGGGTTTCGTCGAGCTTGAACCGGTCGCCCTCCTCCCCCCGAGAGAACTCGAAGCTCCAACCGCCGTACTTGAAATCCTCGGCCCCGCCGGGGTCCTCCATGACCCCGTCCAGGGAAACGAACTCGGTTACGACGATTCGTCCCATTTCTTCCTCCTTCTTTCGGATCAGCTCAGTCGTTCTTTCTAGACCCCGGAGGCGGACAAATCTCATCGCGGGATCATTTGCTGTCGCGCTCTTGGGGTTCGGGCTGCTCCAAGATGGCCATTGACACCATCTTGGATCGATCACGGATGTACACACTGACGCCAAACTGCGATACCGCCGAGCCAGATAGAAATCGGACAGAAATCGGATAGGTAGTCGAATCGATCGCGGCTACCAGCGGGACCAGACCGACCGCGGGATCTCAAAGCTGCCCGCTATGACCAATGGCCGTCGCGAAACCCCAGGTCGTGTCTGCACAGATGTAGGGCGTGCCCTACCCCGGGGCGCTTACGTTCCAAGGCTCCGCGCACGGACTCCATCGAAGACCTCTCTCATCGGAGGCGGGGGGATGGAGGTGATTGGCTCGGGAGGAACGAGCAAGCCAAGACCACCGACAGGGAGCCCGCATGATGACTCCTGATCGGGTCAAGACGGCGGCTCTGAAACTGGTGGCTCCGAAAAAGGAAAACCGAGGATGTACCGCGCGTACTTCCTAAGGCGTTGGTGAGAAGCTTCTCGTACCGTCCTCGCGCCGGGGGATGTAGCTCCACCCCAGCATGAGCAACGCTGGCACGCTCACAATGAAGGCGATCATTGGGGGCGCCACGAAAAGGAACCAGTACTGGTCGTGTACACGCTCGCTCGGCAACGCATCCACGATCAAGCCGATCGCGAATACCACTACCGAGATAGCAAGAACAACAGCGCGTCGTCGTCTCTTGTGTGCGATATCGGCGTCGGTCACGATGCCCACGTCCTCTCTGTCTCGTCGAAGCCTGCGCATCTCGAGGGTCAGCACGGTCGCTCCAACGGGGACCGTGATCGCAAGAAGCGTCAGCGACCCGAAAACGACCGGTGGATACAGAGCGACCAGGGCGACGATCACCCCGCGGCCGATCAAGCGCATCTTCCAGTCCCAAGCACGGTCTACTTTGATGTTCATCAATTCCAACCTCCTCGCACGTCGTAGTTCTACAGATCTCCACAACAGATCGGCTGGCATGCCCACCAGGACCCGGGCCGCAAGATTCCCCGCAGAGGACCTCTCGATGAGTCCCTGCTCTTTGTGATGCCGTTGTTCCCACAGATCGCAAGCAATCTCGTCGCGTCGTCGATCACGCGTTTGGTGAGGGAGTCCCGCTGTGTAAGCCGCGGTCCAGCCGCGAGCGATCGCGGCCACGACCGACGAGGGCGTCATTGCGTCGCCAGTCCTCTAACGGCCATGTCCGGCAGGGGTTTGTCCGCGCGTGATAGAGCCATCGCCTTCTCACCTAGATCCGTAACGTGATACAGGCGTCGTCGAGGGCGGCCTTCCTCGACTGCTACATCGGGGTTCTCCCACTCACTCGCAAGAAGACCAGCGCGTTCAAGACGTCCAAGGGCCTTGTAGAGCGTGCCGTGGGCGGTCAGCCGGCGGGCACCATGGGCCTCCTGGATCGACTTGGCGATCGAGAAACCATGGAAGCTGGCACTACCTTGCACCTTGAGGATGATCGCCGCATCCAGGATGACCTCCTCGATCTCAAGGAGTCGTCCTCTCCTTCGCCTCATGGCCCCGAGCTTATAGGAAGTTATCTTCCGTTGTCAAGGTCGGTCGTTCCGAACACCCCCGGTATGGCTTCATCCGGGCAACTGCGGTCAAACCAAACGACATTTCTGGCGACAGCCATCCGGAATGGAAAAAGCGTTCCAGCAACCAAAGGAGGCTACGGTAACCGGTCTCAAGTTCCATATCGCTTGCTCGGAGATCGCGTACATCTGGGGACGCCGAGCGCGAGAAGAACTCCGAGCTCGCCGAACTTCTTCCCCGTAGCTTGTTCAACGAACCACTGCTCATCGTCAGACTGAACCCCGAGATCGAGGATTCCCAGATTCGACCCCCCTCTACGCCATCTTGGACCAGCACGGCGCGCGCATCGGCTCGGTGGCGGACGTCGGACAGCGCGACGCACGCGCCGCATTCCGGCCTGACCGGCTCGTGCGCCAGGCTGCTCCAGGTACCGAAAGCCCGGCGAGAGGCTTCATGGCAGCGTTCAAAACGCTGTCATCCATTGCCCGGGAGGTGCCGTACCGGCTCGAGGTGTGGAACGAGGTGGGCGTGACGTACTGGTGTTGACCAGCGCAGAATTCTGGGATGAGCGTGCTCACGTCACGGTAGCCCGCGGGGACGGCAAAGCGATCGGCACGATCACGCGGCAGAGCAGGCTGCGGAAACCACGCTACGCCCTCGAGGCGGGCGGGCAGCGGGTCGGCACCATCGTGGCCGACCGCTGCTGGTCGCTACACCACCACGGCCTCGACGCTCAGGAAAGAGAGGTCGCCCGAATCGCGCCGCGGCGGCACGGGAGGTTCGCTCAAACTCTCGCCCGAGAGCCCGTCACTTTTGCAGTCCAGATCTCCCCGCCGCTGCCCGATCCCCTGCACAACTTGCTGCTCGCCGGCGCACTGACGGCGGACACCGCCTTGAAGCGGCATGAGCCCGATGCTGGTCGAGGCGAGTGACAGGCCCACCAGGGCTGTCAAAGCTCGCGCATGTCTGTCGAATCGCGTGAAGCGATAGCCCGCACTGCTACGGCCTATCACCGATTGCACCAAGAGGAACCTGTCCCCAGATCAAGGGGCCGCCTCCCCAGTCCCACTGGAACCACAGCCCCGGTTCGGGGACCCAGGGGCGGAAGATGCGCCGGTGACCGCGCTCGTAGGCGTCCTTGACGGCTGCGACCGCGCGCCGGGTCGTGCGCTCGGATCCCTGATACCCCATCGCGCTGAGCTTGTCGTGAAGGCGGTCGGCCCGGACGTCGCCCTTGGAGCGCTCGACCAACTCCTTGATCTTGCCGAGGTAGGGGACGGTGATGCTGTTGCGTACCTCCGTTTGGAGCTCTCGGCCGACGTCGCACTGCGCGACGTAGCGTGCGACGGTCTTGGGGTCGCAGCCCGCGAGCCGCCCTGCGGCCCGGTAGCTGCCGGTCAGATCGAATGCTTCCAGAATCTCCATGACCTCCTCGTAAGGCCTTATCAGCGCCCTCCTGGCTCGGCCTCCATGACACCGGACTTCCGCAGTTTGAAGGCATTCTGAGGAGGGGCTTGACCTAAAAGTCCTGGTAGAGCGCGTGTAGGGTCTCCGTGGGCCAGAATCATATAGGCACACGACCTACGAGGAAGCCGCTGTATCTAGGAAGGCGTATGCGAACATATTAGGCATGTACCTACGCACGATCGCGCGCCGCAACAAGGACGGCTCGGTGGTCCGCTACTACCAGCTGGCGCACAACGCGGTCAACGCCCGGGGACAGGCGCAGGCGCAGGTCCTCTACTCGTTCG
>JBHEMX010000101.1:0-109888 GCA_046262355.1 Actinomycetota bacterium
TAGAGGTCGCTAGGGTCGCTAGGGTCGCTAGGGTCCTGGTCAGCGGCACCCCCCGTGAGCTGCTCTCTAGCATCCCTAGCGTCCCTATCGTCCTCGGGTAGCAGAGTGCGCGGCTCGCTCCCGGATTCTGTGAGGGCGTACGCCCGCCAATCCCCTGGGGCGTAGGTTGCCCAGTGCTCCAAGAACGGCTCGCGCCTATAGCCGCGCTGGTTCCTTCCATCTATCCAAACCTGGCAGGGCTCGATGCCGAACTCTCGCAGGATCTTCGCCAAGCGCATGGACGGCCCCTTCTTTCGCCCCGCCTCCAAATCCTGTTCCCACCACTTCGCCCAAGGAGCGTCGTCACGCTTGATGAACTCACCAAGAACAGTGCTAGTGGCTACCTCCGCTGCGTCAGCGAAAACGGCCTTGATGTGGCGAAGGGCAAGCGTCGCGGCGTCGTCCTCCGGCTCGCCACCCGAGAGCACAATGGCGGCGGTCCGCGCTCGCTGCGGCCACTCGCCGCCGACTACCGTCGCGATCGTAAGAAGTGGGCGCCAGTTGTTCCAGGCTCGGTCGCTTAGACCCTCCGGACGCTCCGGCAAAGTTGCAGCTAGCGCGTCCGCGTTGTCGAGAACCCAACGAGCCACTCGCTGGCGCACCGGTTGGCATACATCCCGAAGGCCGTCCGAATCGAATGCATCATCCTTGCGCGCTGAGGTTGGCTTCCGGCGCAGGACAAGAACGATGGACCGATCCGAGATCGTTCCGGGAAGCCGTCCGATGGCGGCGACCACCTTGGGTGCCCAGGTGCTAAAAAGCCTCGGCTGGTTAGCGTCGCCCTCGGCCCGCAAAGTGAACGCCGTATCGCGCGTATGCCCGGCGTTCAACAGACCCCGGAGCTCGTCACTCATCTTAAGGAAGGTGTCGGCCTCATCGATGCAGAGCGTGGGACGCCAAGCCTCCACTGAGCGAAACAAGGCCGCTGGAGAGATGTTCGATGCCAACAGTCCCTTGTTTGCCATACGGTAGATAGGGAGCATGAGGCTCGTCTTGCCACACCGCATCGTCGCCGAGCTCAGCTGCAAGATTGGACTCACACCGAAGGCATCATGAGCATGAGTGAAGATCGTCCAGAGCGCAGCAGCGTCCAACGCCTCGCCGGACAAGTAGACGAAGCGCCCGATTGCGTCGGCGACGTCTCCGACCACCTCCTCACCCCCTACGCTCTGCTCCCATGGCGGCGTCTCTTCCGGAGCGAAGACGCTCCCCTGAAGACTCCCGTCATCGACGGCAGACGAGGTTAGCCACGCGTCGGCCGTCTTGCTTGGCGATGACCCTGACTCGAAGACACTGAACTTCTCCTTCAGTATCGGGACGAGTCGGCCGCGTACCTGCTGACGCGCGAGCTTTGAGGCGGGAGGCTGAGCAGTCGCCAAGATCGTGAATAACCTGTCCTCGTCGGCAGCGCTAGCAAGGTCGTCGAGCACGCTCCCAGCGCTGCGTTCGTCTCGGCGGAGCTGATCAGCAATCGCGCGCTCGGTGTTCAAGGGAGCGGCTGGCTCCCACGTGGCGCTCGTAGCGATCGAGTGAACCTCCTCGTCTCCGACAGGAGGGCTGCACCGCTTGACGTTCTCGACGCGGAGCGCCGCAAGGATCGCTTCGGTGTCCATACCGCGGCGCCGCATGCTACCGGCCAGCGAGACCAAGACGTCGTGACGACGACCTTCCGGCACGGGACCATCGGATACATCGCGTTGGGGTCGCTGGGAGGCTGTGATCAGTCTCATCAGCCGCTGTGGCGCCGGCGGCGCCGGCCGATCATCGAGACTCGCGGCTGCCGCCCACGAGTAGCCCGGCGTCGGTGGGAGCACGAGGATGGAACGGAAGCCCTTGACGTCAACGTGCTCGCGAAGCACTCCCGCCGACGACCGCACCTCCACGCCGTCCATGGTGAACAGCCACTTTCGTCCACGCTGAGAAATGATTACCGGTGCAGTGACGCCAGCGAGCAAGTCGAAAGCCCACGCCTCAGCGTCCGTCGAGTCGACGTCCAAAGCAAACACGCTGAGTCTTCGCGTGAGCAGCATCGCGAGCCCTGGGGCGTCTTCCTTTCCCGCCCAGACGCGCTCGAGGATCTCGTCACTCGGTCCCGCGTCCCACAGGTCAGCGTAAGTCGAGAGCGGCATGACGCTCTTAGTACCGTCCTCGTGCCGCGTCACGGTGACGGGAACGGTTATCAATCCATGGGTAACATGCAGGCGCCACGCCTCCGTATGGGCCGATGTCTCATCCATGCCTGTCGCCGGAACACTCATCGCCTGATCACGGCGACGAGCAATCGCGCATCGTTCAATGGGTTCTCTTTTCTTTCTTGCGGAGGGGTGGCCTTCCGGGGCCACCCCTCCTCGTCATCGGGAAACTAGAGTTCAAGCTTCGGCGCGCTCCAGCACCCGTCCCGCATACACGTAGGCGTGGCCGGACATGCCGTGATACGCCAACGCCAAAACATCTCCGACGCGCGGGTCCTCTTGCTCAACGATTTGGCGCAGCCCGCTACGAGCCGCGGGCACGTCCCACATTCTTCCGTTGTTATCGAGGTCGGTGCCTACGAGGAGCTCGAAGGACTTTCCCGCGTTGTCGCCGCTCCGGACCGTCTTGCTGCTGCGCTCAGTTATCCGGATGCGTACCTCTGTCGGGAAGCCGTCGTCGTGCTCTGTCCACCTAGCGGTGGGGTCCGGTAGTTGATCTCTCCAGTCACTCACTTGTTCTCTCCATCCGAGTCGTCCTAGTTCCTGATCGATTGCAGACACCGCACCAGACGCACACATAAGTGACGCCCTTCGGTGCCTGGAGCTCATGGCCAAGAAGACAGCGCCATGTCTCAACAATGCCGCGCATAACCTGTGATATCCTTTTAGTGGTGTTCCCGGGCCGGGGGGCATGGGGCTATGCCCTCCGACCGGTCCGCTGATCCGTCGACCCGGCGTGAACCCCATCAGATCAAGCCGGGCGGTTGGCTTTCATCAGCGCACCACCCCCTTCAGCAACGCGCGAGCACACGTGCGATCGTGCCGGGGTCCTTGCGACCAGCGCAGCCGTTTCCGGATCGCGCTCGTCGTCATCGAGGAGAAGATCCTCGCGTTGTGCGATTGCGATCGAAATGGCGAGGATCTCGTCGACGGCGTCGGTCGTGGCTGACTCGACAGCCGTGAATCTTTGACCGGGGGTGTCCCCTCCGGGTACACTCACACGCAAACGCTCCTTACAGGGCCGGCATCCCGTTAACTTGGACGGTTGGCAAGGATGCCGGCCCAATTCACCTCGGGGCCTACATATTCAAACGTCGGCAAGCAAGTTACACGTTTGTTATTACGGCTAGGTTTTCAGCATGTTACGAACACGTAAACCGACACTCCATCGTGGGCTTGTGCGGCGGCACGCCACACTATCTAGTGTCTAGGCGGGTCCTACTCGATTACTTGACCCAATCCGCCCACACGATATCGAAGCGCTTCGGCTGCCTGCCGACGACGTCGATAGCGTCGATAGCGAGGCGAAGTAGGCGACGCCGCTCATCGAGATTGGCATGCTGCCAGATCAGAGATAGGTCCCCCAACCGAGTTCGGAGCTCATCGATATCCTGTGTCCGGCGGACAGTTTGGCTGTAATGGCTCCGAGATTCCAGCATCCCTGCCTCGGCGGCCTCCCGTTCGGCTTCTAGGGCACGCATTTGCCGGTCGAAAGCACGGTCCGCGGCTTTGCCGGTCGACCTCATCGTCATCTCAACCAACCGGTCCATGTGGCGGTCGATGGCCACGACTCGCGCCTCGAGGTCGGTCGAGCGATCGCGTGGCGCTGGCAACCGCGTCACTTTTCGTTTGACGTTGCGAGAGTGAAGGGCCCCGATTTCAGCGATGAACTCACCCACTACGTAGTCTTCGGCTCGGCGTTCGCTCACGGCTCCGCCGGCGCATCGAGTCTTGCCCTGATTGATCTGTCGTGGGCGACTGTTCGGGCACGCGTACATGTCAGATTGTCGCGTGCCGGCCTTCGCCATTCGATGCATGGTGGTGCCGCAGATCCCACATTTCAGCAAGCCCGACAGAAGATACGCGCCCTTACCCTCGCGTGGCTTTCCATTAAAGGCCGCGCGTTGTGCCTTACGCAGCGTACTCGCGCTGTCGAAGGTGTCCATATCGATGATCGGATCCCAGACGCCGCGGATAAGCTCGTCATCTAACTGTAGGTGCCCGGCGAGCATTGGCGTCTCAAGCATCCTCGCCACGGTCTTGGTATGCCATACTCCACCGTTCTTAGTAGGCACGCGCCGAGTATTGAAATCGCTGACGATGGACGTGATCGCATCGCCTGCGAGGAATCGGCGAAAGACCTCCCGTACAACATCGGCTTCATGCGGGACGATTTCGTAGCTCTTGCTCACGCGGTCATATCGGTAACCGAGCGGCGTAGAGAATCCTCCATTGCGCCGGCCGTTCTTTTTTAGGTACCGAGCTACATCGCGCCAGCGTTCGCTGATCAGATCGGTCTCGTAGTTGGCAAACGCCGCCATGATGTTTCGAACCAGCTTTCCTCCGGCCGTCCGCGTGTCAACTTCGACGTCCAGGAATACCAGTCCGATGCCGTCGTCGTCGAACCGGTTGAACAGCTCGTAGAGATCGCCGAGGGAACGTCCGAACCGCGTAAGCTTCGGGGTGATGACCGCCGAGAATTCGTGACGACGTTCGAGTAGTTCGGTCAGTGCGGGCCGCGGCTTGGCGCCCCGTCGACCCGAGAAGTCAATATCCTCGAACACCTGGAGGCATCCGAGCTTCTTATAGCGACAGTAGTCCTCGATCTGCCCTCGGTAGATCGCCGGGGCCTTCATCTCGTCACGCGCCTTGGAGATCCGGAAATATCCGGCTACGGGCTTCGAGCTGTTCCCGCTCTTCATAGCGCGCCCTCCCTTTTCAGAACTCCTTGTCCGAGTCCAGCAGGATGGTGACTGGGCCATCGTTTGTGAAGCTGAACCGAGCGACGGATAGGTCCGACTCCGGCTCCGCGCCTGATGATACACGTTTTGTGTCCCACTCATTCGTCAGCGACACCATCATCGTCGCGCCGAAGCGCCCTGTGGCACAGGGCACGCCGTGGCCTTCGAGGGCTTGGACGAAACGGAGGTACAGCGCGTGCGCGGCCTCGCCCTCGGCGGCGCGCACGAAGGACGGGCGGCGCCCTTTGCGCGCGTCCCCGTAAAGGGTGAACTGAGACACCACCAGAGCGGCGCCTTCTACATCGAGCAGTGAGTGATTCATCTTGCCTTCCTGGTCCGAGAAGATGCGGAGGTTGGCGACCTTGTCGGCGAGCGAGCGAGCCTGCGCCTCGCCGTCGTCGTGCGTGATGCCCACGAGCACCACCACGCCGCGCCCGATCGCGCCGACGACCTCGTCGTCGATCGTGACGCGCGCCGAGCTGGCGCGCTGGACCACGGCCCTCATCGGACGAGCGGGAGCACGCGTTGCAGGATGCGCGCCGCGAGAGGGGCCGCCACCTCACCGCCCACGCCTCCATACTCCGAGACGAGCGCGACGGCCACCTCCGGCGCCCGCGACGGAGCGAAGCAGACGAACCACGCGTGGTTGCGCCGGACGCCGGCGACGTCGACCTCCGCGGTGCCGGTCTTGCCGGCCACGGTCACGCCCGCCACCTGCGCACCGACGCCGGTTCCGCCGGCAACCACGGCTTCCATCAGGGTCGTCATGATGCCGGCGGTTCGACGGCCCATCACGCGCGCGCCGCTCTTGGCTTCGATGAACGACGCGCGCGGCTCCATGCGCCTGCCGCGGTTGGCAACCGTGGCCGCAACCGACGCCATCTCCAGCGGTGTGGCCAGCACCCGGGCCTGCCCGATCGATCCCCACATCAGGTTGTAGAGGTCCTCGGGGAACGGGAAGGAAGACGTCGCCGCGCCGAGCGCCATGTCGGGGTCACGGCCGAAACCGAACGCGCGCGCGTAGCTTGTAAGCCTCCTGGAACCGAGCTTCTCGGCCACCTGTGCGAAGGCGGTGTTCACGCTCAACCGCAGCGCCGTGGCGAAGTCGATGGCGCCGAAGCGGCCCGATTCGAAGTTGCGCACGCCCTTGTAGTCCTTGGGGCCCGTAACCGTCGTGGCCGGGGTCACCACGCCTGCGTCGAGCGCCGCAGATGCGGTCACGACCTTCATCGACGATCCCGGCGGATAGAGACCCGACAGCGCTCGGTTAAACGGCGAGACATCCTCGGCGCCGACGTAGGAGCCGGGATCGAAGGGGCTCGAGGTTACGACGGCGAGCAGGTCGCCGCTTGCCGGATCCATCACCACCGCGCCACCAACCGTGGCCCCGTAGGCTTGCTCGGCCGCCCTCTGGACGTCGATATCGATCGTCGTCCTCACGGGTATGCCCGGCCGTCCGCGCCTGCGGCCCAGAACTGCCACGACCTCGTGGCGCCGTCCCTCGACGATGAGTCGCGTGGCCGGGCTGCCGGAGAGGCGCCGGTCGTACGCTGCCTCCAACCCCGATGCTCCGACGAGGTCGCCGGGCTCGAGCAGCGCTTCCGCTGCGGCGAGGTCGTCGGACCGCACGACGCCGATGTGCCCTACCGCGTTCCCGGCGCTCGCCCCGAACGGATAGCGGCGCCGCGGCGCCGCGCCGCGCGCCAGCACGCGCCCCGCGCGATCCACGATCGGCGCTCGCCGGGGCCAGCGCGACAGCACGTCGAGGCGCTTGCCGCGCTCTACCCCGGGCCACAGGGCGTCCTTGCTCCACGACAGCTCCCAGCCGTCACGCTCCTCGTCGAGCGCCAGCTCCAGCTCGCCCTCGAGCAGCGGCGGGCGTGCGGCCGCAGACGACACGTACTCGATCTCATAGGGAGCAAGCGCCGTGGCCGCGTCCCTCTCGACCGGCCCGGCGCGCCGGACCTCGAAGTCGCGGATCCTTCCGTCCTCGAGCGCGCCGGTGATGACGCGCTTCAGCCTCACCGAGCGCCATCGGCGGCGCCCCCTAGGATCCAGGCGCGACGCCATGTCTTTGAAGTCGAGCTCGTTCCAGGACCTAAGGAACGCGCTCACCGCCTCATCGGGCGGCGGGATCGTAGGTCCGGTGGCGCCACCGGTGCACGCCGGGGTGGTCGCCACGAGCGCGGCGACGACGATCCGGCTGGCGCCCCGCTCGAGATGCGCTCGGAACGGCACCGAGCCCGTGTTACCCCGCGTGCTTGGAGGTGAGAGACGTCACTGTCGAGTCGCGCGCGCGGTCGGCACCACGCGGTAGGCATCGAAGACGGAGTCCACCCTGCGGATGCTCTGCAGGACGTGCTGGAGGTGACTCGGATCCGCGAGCTCGAAGCTGAACGCGAGCGTCGCGATGCCGTCCTTGCCGGTTCGGGTGGTGGAGGAGAAGATGTAGATGCCCTGGTCTGAGATCGCCGCGGTCACATCCCTGAGCAGCTTGGTTCGATCCAGGGCCTCGATCTGGATCGTCGCCGTGAAGGTGCCCTGCTGGCGCGTGTCCCACCAGACCTTCGTCATGCGTTCCGCTCCGGTGAGCTCTAGAGCCTTGGCGTTGGGGCAGTCGTCGCGATGCACCGAGACACCGCGTCCGCGCGTGAGGAAGCCGACGATGCGGTCGCCGGGAACCGGGGTGCAGCAGCCTGCGAGCCTCACGAGGAGGTCGTCATGTCCCTCCACGATCACGCCCTTGCCGCGCTTGCGCGACGGCCGTCTGGGTTTGGCCTCCTCGATCTCGGCCTCGTCCTCGGGTTCCGGCTCGAAGATGCGGATCACGCGCGTGGTCACGGAGTGCGGGGAAAGCCGGCCCTCCCCGATGGCGACGTGCATCGACTCGAGGTCGGCGTACTTGAGCTCCTCCGCTATCTGCTTCAGGAGGTCGCTCTTGGAGATCTTGTCGACGGGAAGTCCGTGCTTGCGCAGCGCCCCCAGCAGCGAGTCCTTGCCCTGTGCCAGAGCATCCTCGCGGCGTTCGCGAGCGAACCATTGCCTGATCTTGCTTCGAGCTCGAGGCGTGGCAACGATGTGCAGCCAGTCGCGCGACGGCGACGCAGGACCCTTGGAGGTGATGATCTCGACCGAGTCCCCCGACTCCAGCTCGTGGTTGAGTGTGACCAAGCGGCCGTTGACGCGCGATCCGACAGTACGGTGCCCGACCTCGGTGTGGATCGCATAGGCGAAGTCGAGCGGGGTGGCACCGCGCGGAAGCTCGACGACATCTCCCTTGGGCGTGAAGATGAAGACCTCGTCGGAATAGAGATCGATCTTCAGTGACTCCATGAACTCCTTGGGATCCGCCGACTCGCGCTGCCAGTCCATGACGCGCTGCAGCCACGCGATCTCCTCCTCGGGCACCTTGCCGCGTCGCTGTTCCTTGTACAGCCAGTGAGCCGCGATGCCGAACTCCGCGGAGCGGTGCATGGCATGGGTGCGGATCTGTATCTCCATCGGTCTTCCGCCCGGGCCCATGACCGTCGTGTGCAGAGACTGATACATGTTGAACTTGGGCATGGCGATGTAGTCCTTGAAGCGCCCCGGCACCGGGGTGTAGAGAGTGTGGATCGCTCCCAGCGCTGCATAGCAATCCTTGATCGTGTCTACCACGACGCGGATCCCGACCAGATCGAAGATCTCGTCGAACTGCTTGCCGCGCAGCACGATCTTCTCGTAGATCGCGTAGAGATGCTTGGGTCGCCCCGAGACGTCGGTTCGGATCCTGAGCTCGCCGAGCTTGTGGACGATCTCGTCGCAGACCTCGTCGAGCAACCGCTCGCGCTCGGGCTGGCGCTGCTGGACGAGCGCTGCGATCTCCTCGTTGCGCTTGGGATGAAGCGTCGCGAATGCGAGATCTTCGAGCTCCCACTTGATGGCGTACATACCCAGCCGGTGAGCGAGTGGAGCGTAGATCTCCAGCGTTTCGCGCGCGATCAGGTCGCGCTTCTCCGGCTGAAGAGGTGCGAGCGTACGCATGTTGTGAAGGCGGTCTGCGATCTTGATCAGGAGCACTCGGACGTCGCGCGCCGTCGCGACGATCATCTTGCGCAGGTTCTCGGCGCGCGACTGCTCAGGGGAGCGGAACCTGATCTTGTCGAGCTTCGTGACGCCGTCGATCAACATGGCAACGTCGAAGCCCATCTCGGCCTCGACGTCGACCAGCGTGAGGTCGGTGTCCTCCACGGCGTCGTGCAGCAGCGCCGCCGCGATCGTCATCTCGTCGAGGCCGAGCTGCGCCAGGATCGTAGCCACGCCGAGGGGATGGGAGATGAAGGGCTCGCCGGACTTTCGCAGCTGCCCCTCGTGGGCCGCTTGCGCGATCTCGAAGGCGCGCTCGATGCTCTTGGTCGGCGCTTTGGGGCGCGCCGCGCGCACCTCGCGCAGCAACTGCTCAAGCCCTCCCGGGAGCACCTGGCGCGCCGGCACCACCCTCTTCAGCACCGCCTTCACACCGCGCGGCGGCGCCTTCGGGGTCGTCGTCGCGGGCTTCTCGCCGCTGTCCGGAAGGGACGCCATCCCTAGATTGTAAGGACCCCGGCAACGACGGCGGCTCGGAGCAGAGGCTACCGGCTCCCCTCGGCGCGGTCGCGCGCGAACACGACGGTCGCGTCGGGGCCGAGCTCGACGACCTTCCATCCGGCGAGCAGCCATGCACGGCTGTGGGCGCGCCCGTCGTCGTTGCGCCACCACGAGGGAAAGCGAGCGCCGTCGGGCAGACGATCGTCGACGACCTCTTCGATCTCCTCGAGCGACATGCGGAGCTCCTCGCTCTCGGGGGGCTGCCCGGCCAGGTAGGCGGCCAGCCGGATGTACTTCAGCGAGCGGCGCCTGGGCGCGTCGTTGCCGGCCACGGCTCCAGCGTAGGTGAGACCCGCCGAGCCGCGACAGGGGGAACGCCCAAAAAAAAAAAGTGGGTCGCCCCGGGGCCTCGGGAATATCGTTGTTGGTACAATGGTTGTTGCTGCAAATACTCTGAAGAGGAGGAGGTCATGCCCTTGAGCACTACCACCGAGATCGGGACGATCCAACGGACCGACGCTCTTGCACCGGGAACCTGGGCCCTCGACCCAGCCCACACGACGATCGAGTTTGTCGCTCGGCACATGGTCGTCGCGAAGTCACGAGGGCGTTTCGGCGGCTTTTCCGGCATCATCCAGGTGAACGAGGACCCCACCAGGTCGGCGGCGGAGGCGACCATCGAGGCCGCCAGCATCGACACCCGCCACGAGCAGCGAGACGGTCACCTGCGCTCGCCCGACTTCCTCGACGCCGTCAACCACCCGCTCCTGAAGTTCCGCAGCATCTCGTTCGAGCACGTCGGAGGCCCGCGCTGGAGGGTCCTCGGAGAGCTCACGATCCGAGACATCACGCGGCCGATCGAGCTGGACGTCGAGTTCGGGGGCCTGTCGAAGTCCCCGTGGGGAGCCGACGTCGCATTCTTCTCGGCGACCGGCGAGATCAACCGAGAGGACTACGGGATGACGTGGAACCAGTCGCTCGAGACCGGCGGTGTGTTGGTGAGCAAGACGATCGAGATCGAGATCCACGGCGAGGCGCTCCGGCAGTAAGCGGGGCCCGGGGCCGCACCCGGCCCTTACTGCAGGCTGCCGGCACCCCCCCGCCGGCGGCCTGCGCGCGTCCGGATAGCGTGGGACGATGCGAAATGCGGCGCTGATCACGGGAGCGGGACGAGCGCGCGGGATCGCCGCGGCCGTTGCACGCGCCTTGGCGCGCGACGGATGGGACCTCGCGCTCACCGCATGGCGGCCCTACGACCGATCGACGAGCTGGGGCGGCGCGCCGGCCGATGACCTCGTCGACGAGCTGCGCTCGCTCGGGGCGGAGGCGGCGTTCACCGAGGAGGACCTCGCGGATCCGGTCGCTCCGGCGCGCCTGTTCGACTTCGCCGAAGCAAGCGTCGGGCCGCCCCGGGCCCTGGTGAACGCGCACGCGTACTCGAGACTCGGAGGGTTGCTCGCGACGACGGTCGACGACTTCGACCAGCACATGGCCGTGAACGCGCGCGCCACGCTGCTTCTGAGCGCCGAGTTCGTGCGTCGCCGGAGCGGCGAGGGAGGTCCAGGGCGCATCGTCAACTTCACCAGCGGCCTGCCTCTGCAGGGGGAGATCGCCTATGCGGCAAGCAAGGGGGCCATCGAGTGGATCACCGTCTCGGCCGCGGCCGAGGTCGCTCGGAACGGCATCACCGTGAACGCCGTCGACCCGGGCCCCAACGACACCGGCTGGATGGCCCCGGAGCAGCACGCGGCCGTCGGGACGGCGAGCCCGCCCGGCAGGGTCGGCACCCCCGCGGACGCAGCCGAGCTGGTTGCGTGGCTCTGCTCCGAGCGAGCCGGCTGGGTGACGGGCCAGGTGATCCACTGCGACGGAGGCTGGAGCAACCTCCGAGGCTGACGGCGCGCTAGTAGCTGATTAGGCTGAAGAACTCGTAGCCGCCCAGCTTGTCGCGCCCCCCGAGGAACGACAGCTCCATGATCGTCGCGACACCCGCGACCTTGCCGCCGCAGCGCTCCGTGAGCTCAGCCGTCGCGCGCGCCGTTCCACCCGTCGCGAGCACGTCGTCGACCACGAGGATCCGCTCACCGGGCGCGATCGCGTCGCGATGGATCTCGAGGTGATCGAGCCCGTATTCCAGCTCATACTCCTGAGCCTCCACGTTCCACGGAAGCTTTCCTTTCTTGCGCACCGGTATGAGCCCCGCGGTGAAGCGATAGGCCAGGGGGGCGGCGACCATGAAGCCGCGCGCCTCTATGCCGAGGACCTTGTCGATCTCGTCCCGATCGAAGTGATGTGCGATCGCGTCGATCGTGTACGTGAACGCCTTCTTGTCGGCAAGCAGCGGCGTGATGTCCTTGAACACGATCCCCGGCTTCGGGAAGTCGTCGATGTCGCGGATGCGATCCTTGAGCCAATCGTGGTTCGGTTCCTGCGTCATCTCGCTCTCCTCAACGTCGTTTGCGACGCTTGACCTTCTTCGAACCTGCCCGTGCCCTCGCCTGAGCGCGCGCCGCCGAAGACGGGCGCGCCGCGGGCGAGGGCGGCGACACTTCCCTTGCGTTACTCCCCGCGGTTGCCGCCGCAGCGCTCGGCAGAGGTGACACCCGCCGTGCGTCTCGCAGCACCTTCTCGCGCACGTTTCGATACCTCGGCTCGCGCTCCTTCCACACGGAGAGTACCGGTGTGGCCACGAAGATCGACGAATACGTGCCCGTCAGGATGCCGACGAACAACGCGAGCGCGAGGTCCTCGAGGGTCGACGCTCCGAGGAGACCGGCCCCGACGAACAGCAGTGCAGCCACCGGGAGCAGCGTCGACAGCGAGGTGTTGAGCGAGCGCATGAACACCTGGTTCATGGCGAGGTTGGCGGCGCCCTGGTACGTCATCTTTCCCGTGCCGGCGAGCATCTCGGTGTTCTCCTCGACCTTGTCGAAGACCACGACGGTGTCATACAGCGAATAGCCGAGGATCGTGAGGATCGCGATGACCGTCGAAGGAGTCACCTCGAAGCCGACGAAGGAATAGACGCCGGCGGTGATGATGAGATCGTGGGCAAGGGCGATGACCGCGGCGAACGCCATCTTCCACTCGAAGCGCCACGAGATGAACGCGACGATCACTAGGAGGAAGAACCCGAGCGCGCGCAGCGCCTTCGCCGTGATCTCGCCGCCCCACTTGCTACCGATCCTCTCACTCGCGGTGTCGGCCGGGGACGCACCGACGGTCTCGCCGACCGCGTTGATGACCTGCGCCTGTTTTTCGGGATCGGATATCTCCTTGGTCTGGACGAGCACTGTGCGGCTCGACCCCTCGCTCGCCACCTGCACCTGTGCGTTGCCCGCACCGAGGGGGGCGAGCGCTTGCCTCACCTGCGCGATGATCTCGAGCTCGGGCGCGCCGGCCAGCGGTCCGTCGCCGGGCACCTCGGTCTGGATCTGCACCCCACCCTCGAATTCGATGCCGTAGTTCAGCCCCCCGGTGACGAGCGTGACGATGCACAGCAGCACGACGACGCCCGAGATCGTGAACCACAGCTTGCGGCGGCCGATGAAGTCGATGTTGGTCTCGCCCCTGTAGAGCCGCCGGAGCGCGTCCTTCACGATTGCACCCCTAGTGCTTCTCCCATCCCGATGAACCTGCCGCTCGAGAACGTCTTGGTGCGCGCCAGAAGATGGACGGCCGAGCGCGTGAAGAAGTACGCGATCAGCACGTCGATCACGGTGGCGATCCCGAGCGTGAGAGCGAAGCCTTGGACCGGCCCGACCGCCAAGAAGAAAAGGATGACCGCGGCCGCGCCCGTGACGAAATCGGCCACGAGGATCGTCTTGAGCGCCCGCTTCATACCGCGCTCCACCGCTGCCCTCACCGACTTTCCCGCACGAACCTCGTCCTTGAGCCGCTCGAAACCGACGATATAAGAGTCGGTGGTTATCCCGATCGACACGATGATCCCCGCGACGCCGGCGAGGCTGAGCGAGAGGCCGACCGTCTCGCCGAGCAGCGTCATCACGCAATAGATCGCGGCGGTGAACACGGCGAGGCCGGCCCACGCGATGAGGCCCAGCGCGCGGTAGTAGAGGAGCATGTAGATCATGACGAGCCCGAGTCCCAACGCCCCGGCCTGAAGCCCCGCGTCGAGCGAATCGCGGCCCAGCGTGGGGGATATCTTGCGGACCTCGGACTGCTCGAGGGTGATCGGCAGCGACCCGTAGCGGAGCACGAGTGCGAGGTCCTTGGCCTCGGCCTCGCCGCCGGTGTTGATCTGGGTCTCGCCTCCGGTGATGCCCTCGCCGCAGACGACTCCGCTGCTGCCGCCACCGCCCGGCGGCTGCATCCCGGCCGCACTTTCGACCTTGCCGTCGAGCACGATGGCAACCTGCTCCTTGACCGTCTCGCCCTCGTCACGCAGGCACGCGAGCCTGCTCGTGAACTCGGCCCACCTCTCCGCGCCGTCGCCGTTCATGTCGATCGACACCGACCACGCCCCGCCCTGAGGATCGACCACGGCCGAGGCCTTCGTGACCACGTCGCCGGTGAGGACCGCGGGCTCGAGCACGTACAGCATGCCCTGCTCGCCGGCCTGATCGGACGGGTACACGACCTCTTCATCGTTGACCGACGAGCCTTCCTTGTCGGTCACCTCGGGGCGCTTCTTCTCGGGTGCGCCCGGGGGGACGATCTCCTTGACCTGCCGGAAGGTTAGCTGCGCCGTCGTGCCGATGACCCTCAACGCCGCCTGCTCGTCCTCGACGCCGGGCAGCTGCACGAGGATGTTATTGCTGCCCGCGACGCTCACCTCGGGCTCGGCGACGCCGAGCGCGTCGATGCGCTGCCGGATGATCTCGACCGTCTTGTCGAGCGTCTCGCCGGACACACCCTCGCCCCTGGCCGTGAGTATCACGCTCGTGCCACCCTCGAGATCGAGCCCCAGCCTCGGCGCGCTGCCGGAGAGGAGCACCGCGGCGAGCCCGCCGAAGACGAGCACGACGGTCGCGATCAGGTGGATCCTGTAGCGCTGAACCTTCATCTCTTGGTCAGTCTCCCGACGGCGTCACAGCAGCTTGCTGCCGTTGATGTCTATCTTGAAGCGGCAGTCGAGATACTCCGCGGCGCGCCGGCACATCACCATGCGCGACAGGAAGATCTCGAAGTACTCCATGACGTCGGCAAGCTCGGTGTCGATCTTCAGCTCCAGCGTCAAGGTGCGCGCTTCGGAATCGACTCGCAGGAACGAGTGCTCGACCGCATGGTTGACCCTGTCGTGGATGTCGAACACGGTGCGGTCCTTCACGCGCACTCGCGAGCGGTGCACGTCGGACTTGTCCGCCACGACGAGCGCGGCGCTCACCGGGTTCACGGGGTTGCCGAAGTCCTCTTCGTGGTTCCCTATCGCGGCGAGCACGATGCCGATCTCCGCATAGGTCATGCCGAGATCGCGCAGGATGTCGTAGGTGATCGCGGCGCCGGTCTGCGAATGCATCGTGCGAGACACGAAGTTGCCCATGTCGTGCATGTAGCCCGCGATCGCGCCGAGCTCGCGCATCCGCTCCTCGTAGCCGAGCCGGCTGAGCACGTTGTAGGCGATGCGCGCGACCAATCCGGCGTGACGGAACCCGTGCTCGGTGTATCCGATCTCGCCGAGGTAGCGATCCGCGAGCGAGATGAACGTCTGGACGCCCTCGTGCGCCTGCACGTCGGCGAGCGTGACCTCAGACATCGAGGGCACGGAAGCCGCCTCGGGAGCGGCCTTGACCGGCTTTGCCTGCTTCGCCGTGGGCGCCAGCCGGTCCACCGGGTCGGTGGAGCCCGCCGGCAGGTTCACGAGGTCTCTTCCCCCGTTGCGGACTCGAGGTCCTCGGTCACGCGCCGCGCCACCGCGGTCTTGAGGACGCGCACCGTCGTTCCCGAAGCAACCTCGAGATCTATGGCCTCGTCATCGAGCCTCCTCACGGTTCCGAAGAGCCCGCCGATCGTGACGACCTCGTCGCCCGGACCGATGCTGTTGACGAGCGAGCGGTGCTGCTCGGCGCGCCGCTTCTGCGGCCGGATGAGCACGAAGTAGAAGATCACCATCATGAAGACCAGGAAGATGAGACCGGCAGGGTCCACGACGCGTCACGTCCTTTGATCGAATCCGTCCCTACGCGCGAACAGAGCCGCCTGTGCGGCTCGACACGAATCTTAACCTTCGCGGCCCGTTGTGACCGCCCACCGTCACCCGAACAGCCGCTTGGCGGGCGCCTCGACGCCGAGGTGGTCGAACGCCGACTCGGTGGCGACCCGGCCTCTGGGCGTTCGCAGGAGGAAGCCGAGCTGCATGAGGAACGGCTCGTAGACGTCCTCGATCGTGTCGGGCTCCTCGCCCACCGCCACCGCCAGCGTCGTAAGCCCCACCGGCCCTCCGCCGAAGCTCCTGACGACCGCATCGAGGAGGGCTCGATCGACCTTGTCGAGCCCGCGCTCGTCTACCCCGAACACCGCCAGGGCGCGCCGGGCGACGTCCGTGTCGATGTCCCCGCCGGCGCGCACCTGGGCGTAGTCGCGCACGCGCCTCAGCAGGCGGTTGGCGATCCTCGGGGTCCCACGGGCGCGCCGGGCGATCTGGCCGACGCCTCCGGGGTCGACCTGCACTCCGAGGATGTCGGCGGAGCGGGTCACGATGGCCTCGAGGTCCGACGCGGGGTAGAGGTCGAGACGCTCGACGAGCTCGAAGCGGCTCCTCAGGGGCCCGGTGATGAGCCCCGCCCTCGTCGTTGCGCCCACGAGCGTGAAACGAGGGAGGTCGAGCCGGATCGTCTGCGCGCTCGGGCCCTTTCCGATCACGAGATCGAGCTGCCCCTCCTCCATCGCCGGGTACAGGACCTCCTCGACGGTGCGCGGCAGGCGATGGATCTCGTCGATGAAGAGCACGTCGGAGTCCTCGAGGTTCGTGAGGATCGCGGCGAGGTCCCCGGCGCGCTCCAGCACGGGCCCCGAGGACTGCCGGATGTTGGCGCCCATCGAGCGGGCGATCACGTGCGCCATCGTCGTCTTACCGAGCCCCGGCGGACCCGAGAGCAGAAGGTGACCGGCGGGCTCGCCGCGCTCGAGCGCGGCTTCGAGCACTGTGCCGAGATGCTCCTTGAGCTCCGGCTGCCCGACGAACTCCTCGAGCGTGCGCGGCCGCAGCGAGGCATCGACCTCGCGCTCGGCGACGTCGGCGGTCGGCGCCAGGACCTCGTCGCTCATCGCCGGCCTCGGGTGCGCCGGGGGTTGCCTCTCTCGGTACTCACGGCGGCTCCGGCGCGCGCCGCGCTCACCCGAGCACCTTGAGCGCCGATCTGATCACGGCCTCGACCGGTTCGTCGTCGCCGGCCTCCGTGAGCGCAGCGCGCACCTCCACCGGCGAGTAGCCGAGGTTCTCGAGCGCCGACCGGGCGCGCGCCAGCGCGTCGGGGTGCGAGCCGGCGACCTCGAGATCGGGGAGCGCGAAGCGGTCCTTTAGGTCCAGCAGGATCCGCTGCGCCGTCTTGTTGCCGATGCCGGGGACGGACGCTATCGAAGCCGCGTCGTCGGTCACCAGCAGGCGCCGGAACGCGTCGGGGGCGAACGCCGAGCACACCATCAGAGCGACGCGCGGACCGACCCCAGAGACGCCTAGAAGCCCCTCGAACATCGTTTGCTCGGACTCCGAGGCGAAGCCGTAGAGCGTGAGAGCGTCCTCGCGCACGTGCAGATGCGTCCACAGGCGGCAGCGTGCGCCGGTATCCGGCAGCGTCGCCACCGTGGTGGCGGAGCAGATGAGGCGATAGCCCACGCCGCCGACGTCGAGGAAGCATCCGTCGGGCGTTCGGGCGGCGAGGTTGCCGCTGAGGAAGCCGATCACGGCGCCGCCGCCCGGATCACTGCGCCGCTCGGATCGCGGCGGCGAGGCGGGTGCGGTTGAGGTGGCACAGCGCGAGAGCACACGCGTCCGCCGCGTCCGCGGGCGTGGGCGGACGCGCCAGGCGCAGGAGCTGCGTGACCATGGCTTGGACCTGGTGCTTGCCGGCGTTGCCCACCCCCACGACGGACTGCTTGACCTCGAGAGGGGTGTAGTCGACCACCTCCAACCCGAGCTCGGCCGCGCTCGCAAGCGCCACGCCGGACGCCTGTCCCACCGCCATCGCCGTCTTCGCGTTCGAGTTGAAGAAGAGGCGCTCGATCGCGGCCACCTGCGGCTCGTGCGCCGTCACGATCGTCTCGAGGGCCCGCCCCAGCCGCGCGAGCCTGAGCGCCTGACCGTCCGCGCGCGCGGTGCGAACCACGCCCACGGCGAGCGCCGTCATGCGGGCGCCGTGGCGCTCGACCACCGCGTAGCCGGTGGTCGCGATCCCAGGATCGATCCCGATGACCCTCATAGCGCCGCCCCGTAGGTTCTGTCGAACGCCTGTTCGTGCCAGCCTAGCGGAAGGGTGCGACCCGGGGCCGGGTTTCCCTCGCGGCGGATGCCGCGCACGCGCGCGCCGAGCGCGCCGTGCCGCGTCGTGCCGGGCGGCCCCCGAGCGTCGTCAGGTACGGGCGGCCTCCGAGCGTCCCCTGAGCCGGAGCGCAAGAGCGGCGCCACCGAGCGCCACGAGGATGGCGGCGGCGAGCGCCCAGCCGAGATCCTGTGCCCCGGACGAGGAGGAGGGTTCCGGTACCGCATCGCCGCCCACGGCCGGCACCCTCTGGTCGAGCCCGAGAAGGTCGAGATCGGGCATCAGGACCATCGAGACCGGCCACCAGCCGTCGTCGCTGTGGCCCCGGCGTCGGATCAGGCGGTCGACGCGAGGACCTCGTCGGGGATGTCGAAGTTCGCATAGACCTCTTGCACGTCGTCGAGCTCTTCGAGGCCGTCGAGGAGATGCAGCACCTTCTTGGCGACCGAGCCCTCCAACGCCACGGTCGACTTCGGCACCCGCGTGAGCTCGCTCGACTCGACGACGATCCCGGCGGACTCGAGAGCATCGCGCACCGCTCTGACGGCGTCCGGCGGAGTGATCACCTCGATCGACCCGTCGGAGCCGCCCACGTCCTCGGCGCCCGCGTCCGCCGCCGCGAGGAAGACATCGTCCTCGGACGCCGAGGTCTTGGCGACGATCACGATCCCCTTGGGCTCGAACATCCACGACACGGCTCCCGGCTCGGCGAGCTTGCCCCCACCTCCGTTGAACGCGCCCCTGACGTCCTGCGCCGCCCGGTTGCGATTGTTGGTGAGGCACCGCACGAGGATCGCGACGCCCCCGGGACCATAGCCCTCGTAGGAGATCTCCTCGTAGGATTCACCCTGGAGCGCGCCGGTGCCGCGCTTGATGGCGCGCTCGATGTTGTCGTTGGGGACCGAGCTCTCCTTCGCCTTCTGCACCGCCGACGCGAGCGTGGGATTGCCGTCGATGCTCCCGCCGCCCGCGCGCGCCGCGACCTCCACGTAGCGCAGCAGTTTGCCCCACAGCTTCGACCGCTGGGCATCCGCCGCACCCTTTTTGCGCTTGATCGTCGACCACTTCGAGTGCCCCGACATCAGCCGCCGGACTCCTCGACCATCTTCACGAACAGCTCGTGCAGGCGCGCATCACCGGTCATCTCCGGATGGAAGCTCGACGCGAGAAGAGGCCCTTGGCGCACCAGCACCGCCTTGTCGTCGCAGCGCGCCAGCACCTCGACGTCGTCGCCGAGCCGCTCGATCGCGGGGGCCCTTATGAACACCGCCCGGAACGGCTCCTCCAAACCGGTCACCTGGATGTCTGCCTCGAACGAATCGAGTTGACGTCCGTAGGCGTTGCGACGCACGGAGACATCCATGAGCCCGAGCCGGTGCGGGGCATCTTGCGCGCCCACGATCTCGCCGGCCATGAGGATCAACCCGGCGCATGTGCCGTACAGCGGCATACCCCCGTCGGTGGCCTCCCTGAGCGGCTCGAGGAGGTCGAAGCGTTCGAGCAGCTTGCCCATCGTTGTCGACTCGCCGCCCGGCAGAACGAGAGCGTCGAGGGCGGCGATGTCCTCGGAGTGCTTGACCACGATGGCGGTGGCACCGGCCGTCTCGAGCGCGCGCACGTGCTCACGCACGTCGCCCTGCAACCCGAGAACCCCTATCTTCATCTCTACCAGCCGCGCGTCGCCAGCCGCTCTGCCTGAGGGATCTGGTCGATGTTGATGCCCACCATCGCGTCGCCGAGGCCGCGCGAGACCTTGGCGATGATGTCGGGGTCGTTGTGATACGTGGTCGCCTCGACGATCGCGCGGGCGCGGGTCGCAGGATCGCCCGACTTGAAGATGCCCGAGCCGACGAAGACTCCGTCGGCGCCGAGCTGCATCATGAGCGCCGCATCCGCCGGCGTCGCGAGGCCGCCGGCCGTGAACAGAACCACTGGGAGCCGCCCGATGGACGCGATCTCTCGCACGATCTCGAAAGGAGCGCGCAGCTCCTTTGCGGCGGTCATCAGCTCTTCGCTGCCGAGCGTCGTCAGGCGCTTGATCTCCCCGCCGATCGCGCGCATGTGGCGGACGGCTTCGACGACGTTGCCGGTGCCCGCCTCACCTTTGGACCGGATCATCGCGGCACCCTCACCGATGCGCCGCAGCGCCTCGCCGAGGTTCGTCGCGCCGCACACGAAAGGAACCGTGAAGTCCCACTTGAAGACGTGATTGGATTCGTCGGCGGGCGTGAGTACCTCGGACTCGTCGATGTAGTCGACGCCGAGGGACTGCAACACCTGCGCCTCGACGAAGTGCCCGATCCGACACTTCGCCATGACCGGGACCGACACCGCGTCGACGATCTCGGCCACCTTCTCGGGGTCGGCCATGCGCACGACCCCGCCCTCTGCGCGTATGTCCGCCGGCACGCGCTCCAGCGCCATCACGGCGACCGCGCCGGCGTCCTCTGCGATCGTCGCCTGCTCCGCGTTCGTGACGTCCATGATGACGCCACCCTTGAGCATCTCGGCAAGCCCGCGCTTCACGCGCGCCCCGCCCGTCTCCCTGAAAGCTTCGGCCATGATGGTCCTCACCGTCCCTGGGATCAGGCCTTCGCCGGATCAAGAGATCCGACCCATCGGCAGCTCCAAGTCGCGCTCGAGCCGCTCCTCGACCCCTCGATCGTACCAGTGACGTGAGCGGTCCCCCATTGCCCCGAGGCGCCTTAGCGAACGGTGACGGACCCCTTGACCTCGCCCTTGGACGAGGGCACGAGCTCAACCCAGATGGCGCCCACGTCGAACGAGAACGGCTTGCCGCCGCGCGTCGTGAACAGCGCCGGCCTGCCCGCCTTGGCTATCTTCCACTCGCCCTTCAGCACACGCCCGTCGCGGAACAGCCACGCCTTGCCGCGACCCTCGAGCGAGATGTCCGGCGAAGGGTTGCCAGCAGGATCGACGATCTTCCTCGAGTTGTCGACCTCCACCTGCTGGACGACGACGTTGGGAACGCCGATCTGCGCGCCGGCCTTGGTCATGAACGGCTCGCCCGCCTCCCAGCGCTTCCACTCGCCGCCTTTCCAGCGATACTCGATCGAGTTCGACGCGGTGAAGTGCACCGTGACGGAGCGCACCTTCTTGGCATCGGGCGGTGGCTCGCCGAACTCGAAGACCCCTCGTCGGGGAGCCTTTCGCTTGGATCTCGGCGCCTCGGCGCGTACCTTGGAGACGTCGGCGAACAGGTTGTGTATCTCGAGCGTCCCCGGTGGTATGCGGAAGAACGCGTCTCCACCGTTGAGCTCGTTGATCGCGGCCATCTTGTTCTGGCGGAGCTCGCCCTCGACTATCGAGTTCGCGCCGGAGTAGCCGATGATGCGAGTGAACGCGAGGGCGATCTTGGGATCGTCGAAGCGCGCGCTGCGGACGGGCCCGGCGCGCTCGCTGTCGCCGCAGTGGAAGATAGCCATGAATCGAGTGATGCCTCCCTCGACGATCTCTTCGTAGACGAGGTCGGCGTCCTCGAGCCCGCTCTGCGGTCGCGCCTCGCGCGAGTTCTCGATCTTCACGGCCACGGCGGCGCGCTCCACCTCGACCCCGCGCGGAACCTCCTCGCCGGTCAGCGGGCAGACGGGTTCCTCTTTCTCCGCCGCCTGCTCGGCGGGCTCCCCCACGTTCGCGCTCGGCGAGTCGTCGTCGCTGCACGCGGCGATGACCAGCGCGCACAGCACCACAACGACAACGAGCGTGCGGCTACTTCTCATAGGAGAACGACCCCTTGACATCGCCCTTGTCGCTCGGCACCAGCTCGACCCAGGTGTTGCCCGGGTGCAGCATCATCTCGTCCCCCGACCTCGTCTCGAACCGCACCGCGTCCTCGATCGAATCGCGCTCCCACCTGCCGGCGATCGCGCGACCATCGCGGAACAGCACGGCGCGCCCCGATCCAGTGCGGTCGGCTATCTCGATCGACGGGTTGCCCGCCACATCGACGATCGTCTTGGAGAAGTCGACCTCGTGCTCCTCGATCAAGACATTGTCGACCGCGATCTGCTTGCCCGACTCCGCGACGAACGGCGCGCCGGATTGCGAGCGATGCCATGCGCCCTCGCTCCACTCGTAGGTGATCGTCGTCGCACCGCTGAAGTTGATCGTCATGGTGCTCGCCTTCTTGGCCTTGCCCTCGAGAGCGCCGAAGTTGTAGGACTCGCCGGGAGGGGCGTCGTCGAACTTCTTGCTCCCGGCCTTGCGAACCTTGGTCGCATCCGCGTAGAGCGTGTGCTCGCTGGTGATGCCCTCTCTCGCCACCCGCTGCATGGCGCCGCCTGCCTCGCTCTCAGTGATCATCACGATCTCGGCCTTCTTCAGTGCGTCGAGCACAGGCTGGTTGGCGCCGGAGAAGGCGAGTATGCGCGTCGTCGGCGTCATGATCGAGGGGTCGACGAGGCGGGCGCTCCGAACCGGCCCGGCCTTCCTGGAGTCGGTGCAGTGATAGATCGCCATGAAGCGGGTGATGCCGCCCTCCACCGCTTCCTCGTAGACGATGTCCGCCTTCTCGAGCCCGGACAGCGGATAGGCGACCGCAGCGTTCTCGACCTTCACCGCCACGGCCGGGCGCTCGAGGATGCTCTCGTTCTTGGGCTCCACGCCCGTGAGGGGACAGGTCTTGGGCTCGAGCACCGCGCCGAGGACGGGGACGTCGGCCCCGCGCCCCGACAACAGGAGGTAGGCGAGGACGGCGACCACCGCGACGCCCCCGGCGATCGCTGCTGCTCTCCACTGCGTCGACATCCTTCGAGGCCTCCCCGGAACTGCACGGCTGTATGCGGTTAGACACCGCGCGCTCCGCGCGGTTGCGCAGAGGCGGGCGGCGGCCCGAGACGGCTCGTGGTGTGCCCCGGGCGCGGGCGACGGAGGTGCCCTCGGGCGCGGCAAGTTATCACGGCGCTCGGCCCCAGCCCCGGAAATCGAGGCCGCAGGACCCTCAGAGGTCGCCGAGGGTCCGCACCCGCCCCTCTCGGGGGCGGTGCCACGGCCCCTCGGCGACGAACCAGAAGGGCTCGTGGCGGCGCCCCGGCTCGGCCTTGGCGATGGCCGCCTCGAGCGCCGGCGGGTACCTGGTGAGCGCCGCTGCGGTCACGTCCTCGCCGTTGCCGACCAGCGCACCCACCGGCCGGGCCGCGAACGGGAAGGCGGCGGCGATGGACTCGGCCACGAGCGGCGAGCGGGCCATCCGCACGAGGCAATGGGCGATCACCGCCTCGAGCTCCGTGCGCGTGTAGCGCTCGAGCAGGGAGCGGGTCACCCCCAGGCAGAGGCGGCCCTGGGCGCGGCACACGAGGGCGTTAGGACCCCCCTCCGGGATGACCCACAGGGCCGGGGTTGCGATGCCGAGGTCCGCCGCCAGGCCGGCGGCGAGGTTCACGAGCCGAGGAGCGCCGGAGCTCTCGACGCGCGCCGCCTCGAGCGAGCGGAGAGCGCGCCGGCCCTGAGCGTTCGTCCACCACCACCCGGCTCCCCCCAGCGCCGCGAGCACGACGATGCCGGCGAGCGGAGCGACGAAGATCGCCGCGCCCAGCGCCAGGGCGATCCCGCCGCCCACGATCGGAGCCAGCGCCCGCCCGAGCTCGGCGCGACCGGGTGCGGGGGCGCTCGGAGCGTCCCAGCCCGGGGGCTCCCGGCTCCCGGTCATCCGAGCCCCGGGCGGACCCTGCCCCCGGTGGAGGCCTCGTAGATGCGCTCGACGTTGGCCGCGAGGCGAGGCCACGCGAACCTCGTCGCCACCGCGCAGCTCGCGCGCCGCATCTCGTCCGCCCGGGCCTCGTCGGTGACCACCGCCCTGAGCTTCGCGGCGAGGCCGCGCGCGTCGCCCACCGGGAAGAACGCCGCCGCGTCGCCCGCCACGGTGCGGAACGCAGGCAGGTCCGAGCACACGACGGGCGCGCTGGCGGCCATCGCCTCGAGCAGGACGATGCCGAAGGACTCGCCGCCGAGGCCCGGAGCGCAGTAGACGTCGGCGCGTCGATACGCGCCGGGAAGCTCGGCGTCGGAGGGGGAACCGAGCCATACCACGGGCACCCGCAGGCTCCGGGCGAGCACGCGCGCCGGGATCGCCTCGGGCCCCTCCCCCGCCACGACCAGCGTGAGGTCGAGATCGCGCAGGAAGCGCATCGCGTGGATCGCGATGTCGAGGCCCTTGCGTGGCTCCAGCCGGCCCGCGAACAGGACCTTCTTGCCGGGGCCCCAGTCCAGCGGCTGTGCGCGCGCGAAGCGGCCGACCTCCACCCCGTTCGGCGTGATCGTGTAATCGCCCGGGAAATAGTGCGACACGAGGACCCGAGCGGCATCCGACACGGCCGTCCGGCAGGTCAGCCTGCGCACGGCCCGATCGAGCAGGGCGCGCGAGGCACCGTAGCCGAGGCTCCTGGGCGCGGACGCGTGGAACGTTCCGATCGTGGGCGCCGAGGTGTTCAGGAGCGCCAGCAGCGACACGCTCGGGATGAGCGGCTCGTGCAGGTGAACGACGTCGGGCTCGAACTCCCGCAAGGCGCGCCTCGTGGCCGCGCCCGCGCCCGGCCCGAAGGCCAGCGGCGCCACCGATCCGTTCGCCGGCACGGGTAGGGAGCGCCCGACGAAGGTGGCGCCGCCGGGCGGGGCGGCGCCCGGGCGCGCCGAGCGCGCCGCCCTGGGGGCCAGGACCTCGGTCGCATGGCCGCGCGCCCGGAGGCTGTTCGCGAGTGCCCTGACGTGGGACTGCACGCCGCCGTAGCGGTCCCACGCGTAGGGGCACACGAGCGCAACCCTCACGAGCTCCTCCGATCCTCGAGCCACACCGGCTGGAAGACGTGCCACTCCTCGGGCCTGCGCGCCACGTAGCGCTCGAACTCGGACGCGATCTTCTGCGTGAGCTCGCCGAGGGCCGGGGGGCCGCGCTCCGAGGGAAGCTCGATCGCCTCTCCGACCTCGGCCTCCCAGCCGCGCGTGCCGTCCGGCCGCCGCACGCCGTAGACGCCCACGACCAGGAGGGGCACCCCGGCCCGCAGCGCCACCGACGCGGGCCCCACGGGAAGCGTCGACCTGGCGCCGAAGAAGTCCACCTCTATGCCGCGCCCGCTGAGGTCACGATCCCCCAGTATCGCGACCAATCTGCCCTGCTTCACGTCCTCGACGAGCTTGGTGGTCACGCCCGGAAGCGCAGGATAGATCGTCATCCCGAGGCGCGCACGATGCTCGCAGAAGAACTCGAAGAGCCGGCGGGGCCTCAGCACCTCTGCGATCGTGATCGCCGGGCGGCCGCTGGCGGCGACCCACGCGCCGGCCGCGTCCCAGTTGCCCAGGTGGCCCACGACGATCACCGCTCCCCCGCGCGCCCGAGCTTCGTCGAGGCGCTCGATGTGGTGACAGGTGAAGCGCTCGAGGAAGAACCCAGGGGATGCGCGCGCGAGACGAAAGGTCTCGAGCCAGTAGCGCGCATAGGAACGGTACGCGTCCCCCACCAGCTTCTCGAGCCGAGGCGATCCCGGGAGCTCCCCGGTCACCCGGGCGAGGTTGCGCCCGACGATCGCTCGCTTGCGCGGCGAAAGGTACATCTGCACGGTGCCGAGGAGGTTGGCCATGGCATAGGCGAGGCCCTCGGGAAGGGCCTGAGCGAGCGCCGAGCCTCCCCTGTAGAGGTAGTAGACGAGCTGGATGAGGCGCCCCTCGTCCGGGAAACCATCCCGGGCGGCGCGCCCCTTAGACGACACTTCTCGCTTGGGCGCGCACGTGGAGGAGTCGCTGCACCACCGTGACGACGGAGAGCCCGGCGAGCACGATGAGGGCCACGGGCACGAGGTTGAGCAGGAGCCCGAGGATCATCAGGATGATCCTCTCGGCGCGCTCGACTATCCCCACGTTGCATTGGTAGCCGAGGCCTTCGGCGCGCGCCTTCACGTAGGAGACCAGGAAGGAGGCCACGAGCGCCGCGAGCGCGAGCGCGGCGACCCATCTCTGGTCGCGGCGCGCCGGGTCCGGGGCGACGCCGTAGAGCCACGCCACGGGCGCGAAGAACAATGCGTCGGAGAGGCGATCGGCGGTGGAATCCAGGAGCGCGCCCACGCTGTTGCTGTGCCCCTGAGCCTTGGCGACGGCTCCGTCGAGGGTGTCGGCCACGGCCGCGACGGTGGCCATGACGCCGGCGAACAGCAAGCGGTCGTCGACGATCAGATAACCGACGACCCCCTGGAGAACGACGCCGAGGAGCGTGATCGCGTTAGGGCTCACGCCGCTGCGCGCGAGACCGCGGCCGACGGGCTTCATGACCACGTCCCAGATGCCGCGGATCTTCTGGTTCAGCACGAGCGCATCCTAAGTCGGCGCTTCAACGCCGCGGAGGGAGCTTGCTCTCCTGTTGGTCGCGCCATCTCTCTCGCCCGATGTCCTGCCTACGACTACGATGCTTACCAGACGAAGCTTCGGAGCTGCAGGGGGGGCCGTGAACAGTTATCCGACGGAGAACATCCGCAACGTCGTCCTCGTGGGGCATGCCGGGTCGGGGAAGACGTCGCTCGTCGAGGCGTTCCTGTTCCGCTCCGGCGCAACGACGAGGCTCGGGAAGACCACGGACGGCAACACCGTTTCCGACTACGACGACGAGGAGATCCGGCGCGGGAACTCGATCTCGACCTCCCTGGCGCCGGTCGAGTGGGACGGCTGCAAGCTGAACTTCCTCGACGCACCGGGTTACGCGGACTTCGTTGGAGAGATGCGCTCGGCGATGCGCGTGGCGGATCTCGCGGTGTTCGTCGTCTCCGGAGTCGAGGGCCTCGAGGTCCAGACGCAAGTGGCGTGGAATCACGCGGCCGAGCTCGAGCTCCCGCGCATCATCTTCGTCAACAAGCTCGATCGCGAGAACTCGTCGTTCCGCAGGACGCTCGAGCAGCTGCGCGAGGCCTTCGGGATGGGTGTCGCTCCGTTCTCGCTGCCACTCGGACGCGAGCACGACTTCCGCGGTGTCATCTCGGTGATCGACGTCGCCGCATTCTCCTACGACGAGTCGGGAAGGGCGACCGAGCAACCCGTGCCGGAGGATCGGGCCGCCCGCGTCGACGAGGTCCGCACGAACCTGCTCGATTCAGTCGCCGAGACCGACGACGAGCTCCTCGAGCGCTATCTCGAGAGTGGAGAGCTATCGCGCGACGAGATCGGGCGAGCACTGCATGAGGGGCTCGTCCGGGCCAACGTGTTCCCGGTGCTGGTCGGCTCGGCGACCAAGCTGATCGGCGTCGATCGGCTGATGGACCTCGTCTCCGCCGCGGGCATCTCGCCGCTCGACCGCCCCCCCGTGCAGAGCCGGGACGGTCAAGCGCGCGAGGCGAAGCCGGACGCGCCGGCGGCGGCGCTCATCTTCAAGACGATGACGGACCCTTACGTCGGGCGCGTCAGTTTCTTTCGCGTCTACTCGGGGGTCGTCAGGGGCGACGGCGCGCTGCACAACGCGACCCGCAGCATCGACGAGCGCGTCGGCCACGTCTTCACGATGCGCGGCAAGAGCCAGGAGTCGCTGGCCGAGGTCGTGGCCGGCGACATCGGAGCCGTGGCCAAGCTCACTCACAGCACGACGGGAGACACGATCGCCGACAAGTCGGCGCCGATCGTCCTCGGCCCGATAGAGGCCCCCGAGCCGCTGCTGCCCAAGGCGATCGCGCCGAAGACCAAGGGCGACGAGGACAAGCTCATGATCGGTCTCCAGAAGCTGATCGAGGAGGATCCTTCTCTGCGGCTCGAGCGCAACGACGAGACGCACCAGACGATCCTGTGGGGCATGGGCGACGCCCACCTGGACGTCGTCCTGCACCGGCTCAAGGGCAAGTTCGGCGTGGACGTCGAAGAGGTGCCCTTCAAGGTGCCCTACCGCAGCACCCTCCGGACCAAGGCCGACGCGCTGGGACGCCACGTCAAGCAGTCCGGCGGACACGGCCAGTACGGCATCTGCAACATCCGCGTCGAGCCGCTGCCTCGGGGCGAGGGCTTCGTCTTCTCCGACAAGGTCTTCGGCGGCTCGGTCCCCAACCAGTACATCCCCTCCGTCGAGAAGGGGGTGCGCGCCGCGATGGCCACCGGCGTCGGCACGGGGTTCCCCATGATCGACGTGAAGGTGGAGCTCTACGACGGCAAGTACCACACGGTCGACTCATCCGACATGGCCTTCCAGCTCGCCGGATCGCAGGCGATGAAGGACGCCGTGGACAAGGCCGGGATCGTCCTGGTCGAGCCGATCTGGAGCCTTCAGGTGATGGTGCCCGAGGAGCACACGGGCGACATCATGGGAGACCTGCAGAAGCGACGCGGCATCCCCGAGGGCATCGACACGATCGCCGGCGGGCGTCAGATAGTCAAGGCCAAGGTGCCGTTCGCAGGGCTGACTCACTACGCGACGGACCTCCGCTCGATCACCCAGGGACGCGGCACCTTCTCGTGGCAGTTCTCGCACTATCAAGAGGTGCCCCACGACCACGCGCAGAAGATCCTCGACGCCGCGGCGGAAGAGTCCGCGCACCACTAGGTTCACCCGCCTCCACCGTGGCTCTCGCGCCGCCGGGCGACGTCTCGAGGATGGTCAGTCGGGAGGCAGCGACGCGAACAGCGGACGCAGCTTGCCCTCGGTGTCGGCCAGCATCTCGGGAAGGACCTTGGTCTCGCCCACCACGGGCATGAAGTTCGTGTCGCCCCCCCAGCGCGGGACGATGTGCATGTGCAGATGTCCCGGCACCCCGGCGCCCGCGATCTCGCCGAGGTTCATGCCCAGGTTGAACCCGTGAGGCTTCATCGCCTCGCGCAAGAGTCGCACGGACGTAAACGTGACGTCCATGAGCTCGTGACTCTCGTCGTCTGCGAGGGCGTCGGTTGCTCCGACGTGGCGGGTGGGGGCAACCATGAGATGTCCGGTGTTGTAGGGGAACGCGTTGAGGATCACGAACACGCGACGCGTCCGATACAGGACCCCGAGCTCCGCATCGTCCTCGCGCTCGAGCGCGTCACAGAAGATGCAGCCGTCGCCGTCGCCCGCCGTCGAGACGTACTGCGACCTCCACGGGCTCCAGAGGCGCTCCATCACACGCGTCGTTCATCGATCTCGGCGCGCACAGCCTGCGCGAACTCGTCGACCGGCACGCCGCGCGTCTCACCGCCGGAGCGCCGTCGCACCGACACGGTCATCGATCCCGCCTCGTCGTCGCCGACCACGAGCATGTACGGCACCTTCTGCATCTGGTTGCGCCTGATCTTGGCCCCGATCGTGTCGTCCGAATCGTCGACCTCCACGCGGATGCCTCTTCCTGCGAACTTGTCGGCGACCGCGCGCGCGTAGTCGTTGTGACGGTCGGCGATCGGCACCAGCACCGCCTGAACCGGCGCGAGCCAGGTCGGGAACGCTCCCGCGAAATGCTCGACGAGCACGCCGACGAAGCGCTCGATCGCGCCGAACAGCGCCCGATGGATCATCACCGGTCGTTTGCGCTCGCCGTCGGCGTCGACGTACTCGATGCCGAAACGCTCGGGCATCTGGAAGTCGACCTGGATCGTGGCGAGTTGCCAGAAGCGCCCGATCGCGTCGCGCACATCGACATCGATCTTCGGGCCGTAGAACGCGCCGTCACCTTCATCCACGACGTAGGCGAGCTCTGCCTTGTCGAGAGCGGCGGGGATCGCCTCCTGGGCGAGATCCCACTCCTCCTGAGAGCCCACGGCGTTCTCGGGCTTGGTCGAGAAGCGCACCGCGTCGGGCCCGAGGCCGACGGTCGCATAGAGCGCACGCAGGAAGTCGATGGCCCCGACGAGCTCGTCGACCACCTGGTCCGGTCGACAGAAGATGTGCGAGTCGTCCTGAGTCAGACCGCGCGCGCGGAGCAGACCGTGAAGGGTTCCCGAGCGCTCGTGCCGGTACACCGTCCCCAGTTCGGAGAGACGTACGGGCAGCTCTTTGTAGGAGCGAGTTCTCGAGCGATAGATGAGGACGTGGAAGGGGCAGTTCATCGGCTTGGCGAAGTACTCGGCCTCCTCGGCCTTCATCCCCGGATACATGTTCTCTCGGTAGAAATCGAGGTGGCCGCTCGTCGACCACAGCTTGCCCTTGCCGATGTGCGGCGTGTAGACGGGCTCGTAGCCGCGCTTCAGGTGCAACTGGCGCGAGAGGTCCTCGAGCTCTTTGCGCACGATCGATCCCTTCGGGTGCCATAGCGCCAAGCCCGGACCGACCTCCTCGTCCCACGAATACAGGTCCAGCTCGCGCCCGAGGCGCCGGTGATCGCGGCGCTCCGCCTCTTCGATGCGATGCAGATACTGCGCCAGGGCATCCTTCGATTCCCATACGGTGCCGTAGATGCGCTGCAACATCGGTTTGTGTTCATCGCCGCGCCAGTACGCACCGGCTCCTCGCAGCAACTTGAACGCCTTGATGCGACCGGTGCCGGGAACGTGCGGGCCGCGGCAGAGGTCGACGAAGCACACCTCTCCCGTGTCGCGCGCGCGGTTGCGGTAGACCGAGATGACCTCACCCTGAGCCCCCTGCTGGTCGAGCGCGTCGGCGCCCTCGGCGACGCCCTCGATGATCTCGCGCTTGTACGGCTGATCGGCGAACAGCTCGAGCGCCTCATCGCGTTCTAGCTCGGCGCGCTCGAAGCGCTGGTTGACCGCAACGATGTCCCGCATCTCGGTCTCGATCCGCGCGAGGTCATCCGGAGTGAACGGGCGCTCGACGTCGAAGTCGTAGTAGAAGCCCTCCTCGATCGGCGGCCCGATCGCGTACTTGGCTTCGGGATAGAGCCTCAGCACGGCCTGGGCGAGGACGTGCGCGGCCGAGTGACGCACGATCTCGCGCCCGAGCTCCTCGGCGCCGGAAACGATCACTACGTCGCTGCCCTGCGCGGGCACGTAGGCCAGGTCGCGTTGCTTGTCCTCCGCGACCAGCGCGACCGCTCCGCTCGCGCCGGCTTCCTTCGCGAGCGCGAAGCCGTCCTTCTTGCCGTCGCCACAGATCTGCGTCGTCATGTCCGTCGAGGGATGCTATCCGCCCACGAGTCGACGAAGCCATCGATGCCCATGCCGATCGTCGCCTTGAGCGCTCGGTCGAGCTGATGGCGGGCGGTGCCCGGAGCGACGGCGCGAGCGCCCAGACGCCGATAGAACTCAACGAACCCGCGCAGCCCCCACCTCTCGACGAAGAAGGCGACCGCCGACTGCGCCTCCTGATAGCTCATGAAGATGTCCGCACCGCTGCCGGTGATGAACTCGTAGTCCTGAGGAAGCCTGCCGTCGAAGTTGCCGGCGTCGACCTGGGCCTCGAAGTAGGCCAGGGTCGCGGGGTCGGCGTCGTAGCCGACGTAGGAGGCGATCCCTTCCTCGATCACGGTCGGCACGAACGGGCCGCTCACCGCTCTCGTCGCGACGTGCAGCAGCTCGTGGGCCAGGATCGTCAGCGTCGATGACGGGTCGCGCCCCTCGAACGCCGGTGGGTTGAGCAGGATGCGGTGGCCCCCGTAGTCGAAGCCGCCGTCGGGGTCCACCGAGGACGATGCGAAGGCGACGAAGTTGTCGAGGTCATAGGTCGCCTGAACGAGGGCGCCGAGCTCGGCCGTCGTCGTGGGCAGCAAGATCACGACGTCGTGCGGCCACGGCGCGACCCAGAGGCGGTCCACGCGCTCCATCCCCTGCTCCGCGAGCGCGAGCAGGCCTTGGACCGTCGACGCGCACCCGATGCGCGCGCCGCACGGGTGGCTCAGCAACGAGAAGTGCTCGCTGCGCTGCTCGATCACCGGGCCGTAGTCCCACAGGTGACTGGCCGACGCGAGGCCGACGGAGCGGAAGTCCGAATCCGACGCGATCAGCCACCTCCCACCCTCCTTGACGAAGGTGAGAAAGAGATCGTCCCTCGCCGGACGCCTGTCGAAGCGGCCGAGCCGGTAGCGTTCCTGCGTGAGCGGCGCCGCAACCGCGTCGGCGCCATCGTGGCCGGTTTCATCCGAGGGGCGGGCGAGATCGCCGTAGGCCGACCAGCGCGCCACGAGACGGTACGAGGAGAAGGGGACGTGGGCGGCCCAGCGCCACAGCCGCCGCTGCCGCAGCACGAAGCCTGGATCCGATCTGCTGATCGTCGACATGAACGCATCGCGGTCGCGCTCGATCCAGGCGCGCGAGCGCCGGTCGAGCAACGACTGGATCGCATCCCGGTCGCTCGGCGGCGTCTCGGCGCCGGCCCGGGGAGGAAGGGTCAGGGAAGCCGCGACCAGGGCGCATCCGAGCGCCGCACGCGCGCGCCGCCGACGCGTGCACCGTGAGTATCGCGATCCGCTACCTGCAGGGCAGGCGGCGGGGCCGGACGCGCGGTTGGCGCCCAGACGTTAGCCGGCCTCGGCGGACTGGTAAACGTCGATGAAGCGCCGGTAATTCTCCGAGATCCGCTTCGCCGCCTCGTCGCGGTCCACGCTGCCGTCGAGATAGCCCTTGAGCGCGTCCCACCAGATCGTCCGCCCGATCGCGAAGCCGACGTATCCGGGCACACCGGCGCCCTGCTTCAGCCAGTGGTCGACGGCCGCGTCGTCGGCGCCGCGACCCAGGACTACGCACACGACGCCGTCGCGCCCGCCGGTGCGCACGAGCTCTGCGATGCGCTCACACGAGCGGCGCTCGTCGATGCCTTCGATCTTCCAGATGTCCGGCTCGACCCCCGCGTCCCGGAGCTGCCGGATGGCGTCTGCCATGAGCTGGGGGCGGAGCTCCCGGTCGTAACGATCACCGTCGCCGTCGACCGCCTCGAGCTGCTGTGGCTCCGCAGGGACGAGCAGCTCGAACAGGAACTTGCGGTCGTGCTCGTGGAGCCACTCTCCGAGCGTTGCCAGCCGCTTGCCCTGACGCTCGTTCAAGCCGGCGTCGCCCTCCGGGTTCCATCGAACCAGGACCTTGGAGAAGCTCGGGTCGAACTCTTCGATGTGTGCCCCGAAGTCGTCGTCGTACTGGAAGTCGAACTCATTCTGACCGCTCTTCTCGACGGGCATCGCCAGCAGCATGCCCTCGCTCTTCGCCTCGCGCGCGGCGTCCGCTCCGAACTGCTCGTCGATCAGTATCCCGCCCGTTCCCTTGGGGCCTCCCTCTGCGATCGCCTTGCGGAAGCCCTCGAAGATCAAGCGCTTCGCGTCGATGATCGTGTCCGCCTCCTTTGGACTCGGGTCGCCCTGGATGCCGAACATCTTCTTCTGGAACGACCCTCGATGATCGAAGGCGAGGATGTAGAGGTTCCCGTCGTATCCCAGCGCCATGTGCCGACCTCCTCGGATGTGTTGCGATCGTCGGACCACCCGTGCCCCACTAGAGTAGTTGGCCGGACGGAAGCGCGTACGTCGCCCCGGGAGGGACGTGAACAACGCCGAGCTGGTCAAGCTCCTTCTGCGGGGACAGAACCTCGAACAGATCGGACGCATCGAGGACGCCGTCGGGCTCTACGAGCGGGTCGTCGCCGCTGCCTTCGACTCCGCGGGGCCCTACGACCGGCTCATCGCGATCTACTCGGACCGAGCGAGCCATCGCGACGTCGAGCGGATCGCCGAGCGCGCGTTGGAGAACGTCCACACCCACGCGGCCAAGCGGGCATGGTACGAGCGCACGCGCGCCGAGGCCCGCAGGGCCGCCCTGCGGGTGCCGCAAGCGGCGCCCAAGCGCACGCGGTGACGGCTCTCGGCGATCTCCTGCTCGAGGAGATCCGCCGCAGCGGTCCGATCACGTTCGCCGACTACATGGCGCGCGCCCTCTACGACCCGCAGCACGGCTATTACTCGTCCGGCGCCGAGCGCACGGGGTGGCGCGGCGACTTCGTGACCTCGGCAGAGGTGGACCCCGCCTTCGGCGAGCTCTGGGCTCGCTTCTTCGAGCAGGCTTGGGAGGCGTGCGGACGGCCCCCCCGCTTCGATCTCGTCGAGGTGGGCGCAGGGGAGGGTGGGTCTGCTCGGGCCGTGCTGTCCACCGTCGCCGGCGCGTTCCGGGAGGCGCTCTTCTATCGCCTCGTCGAGCCGATCGCCGCGCTGCGGGCCCGGCAGCGCGCGCTCCTCCGGGGCTTCGAGCGCGTGGGATGGAGCCACGCTCTCGCGGACGTTCCCGTCGCCGCATTCGGGTGCGTGTTCGCCAACGAGGTGCTCGACAACCTCCCCGTCCACCTCGTCACACTGCGTGACGGGTGCCTGCAGGAGCTGTTGGTCGCGACGCGCGGCGAACGACTCGTCCTGGTCGAGGACGCACCCCGGGACCCCGGGCCGCTCGAGGCCCATCTCGCTCGAACCGCCGTGAAGCTCGAGGAGGACGCTCGGATCGAGGTGTGCCTGCAGGTCCACCCCCTCGTGCGCGCCGCTGCGGCGTGCCTGCGCCGAGGCGCCGTGGTGCTCGTGGACTATGGGATGACGGCCGGCGAGCTGGCGCAGCGAGGCGGCACGCTCGCCCGCTACTCGGGACCACGCGCCGACGACCTCGTGCTCGAAGATCCGGGCGCCGCGGACGTCACCGCGCACGTGAACTGGACCTGGGTGCGGCTCGCGCTGAAGGACGCGGGTCTGCGCCCTTGGGGGCCTGAAACGCAGCGGGCGACGCTGCGACGCCTCGGGCTGGGCGAGCTCGATGGGCGTCTGCGGGCCGTGCACCGCGACGCCCTGCGGGCCGGCGACGGCGCCGCGGCCGTGCGGGCGCTGTCCCGACGGCACGGCCTTGCGGCGCTCGCGGATCCGGGCGGGCTCGGCGGGCTCGGCGTGATGACCGGTTGCGCGAGCATCGAGTTGCCCGGCTCCCCGCGCGCGCACAGGGACCGGCGCGCGGCCGGTCCCTGCTGTGGCTGAGGCTCTTAGCCGGACAGTGCAGCCTTGTCGCCGACCTCGATCGAGATCTTGCGGGGCTGAACCTCTTCGGCAACCGGGATCGACACCTGGAGCACGCCGTCGTCGAACCGAGCCGAGACCTTCTCCACGTCGAGACCCTTGCCGAGCTGGATGCGCTGGGTGAAGTCTCCGTAGAACGTCCCGCGCCGCAGGAAACGCACCTTGTCGCGATCGAACGGGAACCTGCGGCTGCCGTTGATGACCAGCACGTTCTCCTGCACCGTGACCTCGACGTCCTCGGCGGCCACGCCGGGCAGGTCCATGCGCACGACGAGTTGTTCGTCGTTGTGGAAGATGTCGCTCGGCACGTCGAAGCCGCCGGTCGGCCACTTGGTCGTCTCGGAGCCGAAGAGGCGGCCTAAGAGATCCTCGAAGTCCGTCGAGCCCTGCAGGGAGCCGTTACGCATCACACGTCACCTCCTTGGAAGCTTGCCGTACTTGTTGGGTCCTTTATAGCAAAAGGCCGCTAGGCTGTCAACATAAAACATGAGTGCCTTGGACTCAAATCGAGGCGACCACATCAGGGCGCCAGAACCCGAGCCGCTTGAGATCCCGCACGGCGGGCGCGAGCTTCATCCTCACAGGCTCGCGGCCACCCGTTCCTAGTACCCGAGCTCGGGGTCCACCGGCCCCTCGAGCGGCTCCCCCGCCGCGAACCTATGGACGTTGCGAGCGATGCGGGCGCACAACTCCGGCAGACCCATGACCCAGGTGTTGGCGACGTGCGGGGTGATGATGACGTCGTCCAGCGACCACAGCGGGTGCCCCGCCGGCAGCGGCTCGGGGTCCGTGACGTCGAGTGCGGCGCCGCCGATGGATCCGTCCTCGAGCGCCGCGACGAGTGCGTCGGTGTCGACGAGGCCGCCGCGCGCCACGTTGATGAGCCAGGCCTGCGGCGCCATGCGCCCGAGCATGGCGGCGTCGAACAATCCCTTGGTCGCCGGCGTGTAGGCCGCCGCCAGCACCACGAAGTCCGCCTCGGGCAGGACGCCGGGAAGCTCGTCGATCGTGACCGTCCGGTCGGCGCCGTCGAGCGGACGACCCGAGCGGTTGACGCCGATCACGCGCGCCCCGAGAGGAGCGAGCATGGCCGGCAGCGGCGCGCCGATCCCGCCCGTGCCCACCACCACCACCGTGCAGCCCCACAGCCGTCGCTCCCGGGAATCCGGACCCTCGCCGTGCCACGCGTGTGCGCGCGCGTGCTCGTGCATGCGGCGCGCCGCCATGATCATGAACCCCAGGGCATGCTCCGCGCAGGCGTGGCCGAAGGTCCCCTTGGCGCACGTCCAGCTCCGGCTCGGGTCGACGACGCCGGCGGTCACGAACGGCTCGATCCCGGCCGACGGCAGCTGGACCCAGCGCGCCGGCGACGACTCGAGCACGCGTCCCAGGCCCACGGGATCCGAGGGATCGATCCACACGATCGCGTCGGCGACGGACGCGTCGGAGATGTGTCCCCCGCCGTCCTCGACCGCCCGAACGATGTCGGCATCGGTGCCCGGGAGGACCGCCACCCGCGGCCCGTTCCCGGTCACAGCAGCGGCTCGGCCGCGTCGGCGATGTCGCCGGCGCCGCAGCTCGGGCACGCTCGCCGCTCACCCGCGTGCAGCGGGAAGACGTCGCCGCAGCGCTCGCAGCGGAGGACGACGAGCTCGTCCACCCCACTCGGGCCGCCGGAGTTGCTCTCGTCGGGGTTCATCGCAGGAGCGTACCCGCCGGGACGAGGGACTTTTCGCGGGCTCGAGGGGTTTGGGTCGAGCCAGGGGGAATCTTCCACCCTATGGGTGACAAGGCGAGCAAAGAGCGAAGGAGGCCGTTCCGGCAGCGCCTGGACGCGGTCAACAAGGCGGTAGCCATCAACCTCGGCGAGGGCAGCTCACGCACCAGCGTCAGCAGTCGCCGGCGCATCGTCCAGCGGGACGGGAACACCACAGTTGTCGAGGAACGGACGGAAAGGAGGGAGGGATGAGTGAGGAGCGGGCCGGCGGAGACCTCACCGTCGAGGAGCTCGAGCAGCACGGGAGCGAGCAGCTCCCCGAACGCGAGGAGATGTCGCTGATCAACACGAACATCGCGGGCCCCCGGTGAACGGGGCCGTGGCGCTCAATGCGCTCAGCGACGACTCGACCGCCGTGGCCAACGCGGAGCAGAACGCGGACATCGACCAGAGCACCTAAGAGGAGGTTTCATGAAGGAAGAAGCGGGACGGCCCGAGGCACTATCTGAAGAGGAGCTGGCGCAGCACGAAGGCGAGCAGCTTCCCGAGCGAGAAGAGATGTCGCTCGTGAACGCCAACATCGCCGTGCCGGTCAACGCGGCGGTCGCGGCGAATGTGCTGTCGGACGACGCCGTCGCAATCAGGCGACCTGATAGGAGGCCACGATGACCGAGAAGATGACCGAGAAGAAGTCGGAAGAGCTGTCCGAGGAAGAGCTGGCGCAGCACGAAGGCGAGCAACTCCCGGAGCGTGAGGAGATGGCCTTGATCAACGCCAACCTCGCGGCCCCCGTCAATGCGGCCGTCGCGGCCAACGTGCTGTCGGACGGCTCGGTCGCCTACGCGAACGCCGAGCAAGACGTCGACATCGACCAGAGCACCTAGGAGATCACAGCAGCACGTGCACGGAAAGGCGGCCGTGCGGCCGCCTTTCTCTTAGCGGGGCCCGTTCCAGGAGAGGTCAGAGATCAACTCCAAGACAGCGGCGGTTGACGCCGCCGGCGGCGGCGGGCAGGGGGCCGGCGAGCAAGGCTCGGCGCCCTCGGACGTCCCGCGCCTGTGCCGGGACGTCGAGCTCCTGGGCCGTTACGAGGGATCGGGCTTCAAGGAGCCCCGGTACCTGTGCGCCGGTCCGACGACCAGCTCATCCAGCTGACCGACCTTCTCTACCTCGTCCTCGAAAACATCGACGGCAAGCGGGACCTGGACGACATCGCCGGGCGGGTCGGCGAGAGCTATGGGCGGCGCGTGAGCGCGGACAACGTGCGGCAGCTCGTGGAGGGGACCCTCACCGCCGACGGCCTCGTAAGGCGGGCCGACGGCTCAGAGGCCAAGCTCGAGAAGCTCGATCCGCTGCTGCGCCTGAAGCTCCGCACCAAACGCTCATCCCGGAGCGGGCCGTGAACCTGGTGGCCACGGTGCTGCGGCCGCTGTTCTGGCCGCCCGTCGTGCTCGTGACGCTGGGGGCTCTGGTCGCCGTGGACGTCTGGTACTTCGGGCAGCACGGGATCGGGGCAGAGCCTCAGGGGGATGATCTACCAACCGCTCACCATGCTGCTCCTCTACGGGCTGCTGGTGCTCTCGGTTGGGTGGCACGAGCTGGGGCATGCGACCGCTTGTCGCTACGGCGGCGCCCGGCCCGGGAAGGTCGGCTTCGGCATCTACATCATCTGGCCGGCCTTCTACACCGACGTGACCGACGTCTACAGCCTCGGCAAGGCGGGGAGGGTAAGAACCGATCTCGGCGGCGTCTACTTCAACGCGCTCTTCTCTATCGCCACCGCGGGCGTCTACTTCCTCACTCGCTTCGAGCCGATCCTGGTGTTGATCGTGATCCAGCACGCCCTCGTGATCTACCAGTTCATGCCCTTCCTGCGGCTCGACGGCTACTTCGTCGTCGGCGACCTGACGGGCGTACCCGATCTCTTCACGCGCATCAAGCCCACCCTCGCGGGTCTCTTGCCGTGGAAGGACAACCCCAAGGCGGTCACCGAGCCTCAAGCCGTGGGTGCGCGCGGTCATGACCGTGTGGGTGGTCACGGAGGCCCCGTTGTTGCTCTTCCTGTTCACGATGATGGTTCTGGCGCCCCCCCGCACCCTCGCGACCGCGTGGGACTCGTTCTGGGTCCAAGCGGACAAGATCTCTGCCGCCTTGAGCGACGGCGATCAGGCGGTCGCGGCGATAGGAGGAGTGAGAGCCGCACTGATCGTGTTGCCCTTGGCCGGCATGAGCATCACGTTCACGCGCGTGACCAAGCGCCTCGGCGCCGGGTTGGTCGGCCTGGCGCGCCGGCGCCCGCTCGTGGGGGGCGTCGCCGGACTCGCGCTGATCGCCGCCCTAGCCGCAACCGCAGCCGTTCTCCTGCCCAATGGGGAGTACAGGCCGATACAGCCCGGTGAGAAGTGGACGGTGCAGGAGGCGGTTGCGAGCGCCGCCGCGGTGGGAACCGGTCGCCCCAGCCTGACCGAGGAGCGCGCCCGTGAGCTCGGCGGGGCCCCGACGGTGCGCTCCGGCAACGCGGATGCTCCCGGCGCCGCCGGCGCGGATGCTCCCGGCGAGGGCGGCGCGTCCGGAGCCGATCAAGCTCCGGCGGATCTCGACGCCGGGAGCAGCGCCGACGCGGGCTCGAGCGACGCGGCCGAGGACGATCCCGGCACCGCAACCGAGGACCTTTCCGGCGCCGACGACGTCGACGAAGCCGCCGACGATGCCGAGGCGGCCGAAGGTGACACCCCCACGCCGTCGCCTTCTCCCTCGGCGTCGCCGTCCCCGACCATCACGCCCGAGGAGGACCACGAGGAGTGACGCAGCGACGAGAGCTTCACGATCGACGGCGCTCGTACGCCTGGCGGCCGCGTGCTCGCTGGCGCTCGTGCTGGTCGCAGCCCCTGCGGCGCGCGCCGAGGGTGGCGACAACACCGCGCTCGCGATCAACACGAAGGACGGCTCGGCGCTGTTCAAGCTCGCCTTCAAGGTCCATCGAACGATGAACGGCGTCGTCGACCAATCCAACGCGGCCGTCGCCTACGCGAGCTGCGAGGACTGTCAAACCGTCGCGGTGGCCATACAGATCGTGCTGGTCACCGGAGACGCCGACGTCGTCAGCCCCGAGAACCTCGCGCTCGCGCTCAACGAGGGCTGCACCTCGTGCGACACGCTGGCGTTTGCCTACCAATACGTCACGAGCACGGGCGGACCCGTTCACTTCGACGCCGACGGCAACAAGGAGCTCGCCGAGATTCGCGGGGCCTTCCATGACCTCGGCAAGCAGGAGGGCTTGACGATCGAGCAGATCCAAGCGGAGGTCGACGCGCTCGTCGAGCGGCTCTACGCGACCGTGGACGAGCACCTCGTCCTGGCGGGCTCCGCACAGGACGAGGACACGGGCGTCGAGGAAGGCGAGCCCACGCCGACGGAGACGCCCGCGCAGGAGGACACTGCAACGCCGGCGCCCTCGAACGAGGGCCCGTCGCCGACCTCCGAGCCGTCGCCCTCACCGTCGCCCTCGCCGAGCTCCGACCCCGCGACCGAGGAGTCGCCCGAGCCGTCGCCCACAACGCCGTCATGAGACCGCGCGCCTGCATCATGGCCGCGCTCGGCATGCTCTTGGTGCTCGTGGCGTGCGGTCCCGACGAGTCTACCGACAGCCTCTCGACATCGCTGTCTCGGCTCGGTGACATCACGAGCGGCACCATGCGCCTCAGCGTCGTGAGCGCGACCGAGGGAGGTCGGCGGGCCGGCTTCGAGCTCGAGGGGCCCTTCTCGATCCCCCGACGACGACTCCCTCCCGATCGCATGGCTGTCCTATACGCGCATCGGCCCGAGCGACGATCCCGCTCTCGTGTTCATCTCGACCGGGGACGCCGCGTTCATGGAGATGGACGGCGCCACCTACGAGCTGCCGCCGGAACAGGTGGCGGGACTGCGAGGGTCACCCGACGCCTCCCGCCGGGGACCGTTCGACGAGCTCGACGTCGACTCCTGGGTCATCGACCCGGCCGTGGAGGAGGGCGCTCGGCTCGACGGGGTACCGACCGAGCGCCTGCGCGCCGAGGTCGATGTCGTTGCCGCCCTGAACGACCTCATCGGCATGGCCGGCAGCCTCGGAGCGCAGACGGAGCCCATAGAGGGGGAAGACGCAGAGCGTCTGCGGCGCGTCGTACGTGCGGCGCAGCTCGAGCTCAGCACGGGCAGGGAGGACGGGCTCCTCCGGAGGCTGACGCTCGACGTCGACCTGGGCGCACGGCCGGCGCCGGCCCTGCGGGAGGCGCTTGACGGCCTCCTCGGCGTGAGCTTCTCTCTGCGCCTCGATATCTCGGGGCCCAACGAGCCGGTGCAGGTGTCGGCGCCGCTGAGTGGGTCGTGAGGCGCCATATCGATCGCTCAGGACCCACTCGGCCGTGGCTTGAAGCCGAGCGCGCCGTCCTCGACCGTCACATCGACGGCATCGCCGTCCCTGAACGTGCCGTCGAGCAGCTGGAGCGCGAGCTCGTTGGTGATCTCCCTCTGGATCAGCCGCTTGAGCGGGCGCGCACCGTAAGCGGGGTCGTACCCCTTGTGCGCGAGATAGCGGCGCGCCTCGTCCGAGATGTGCAGAGCGATCTTGCGCTCCGCCAGGCGCTGCGCGAACGCGTCGAGCTGGATGCCGACGATGCGCTCGAGATCGGCGGTCTCCAGACGATCGAACACGATGATCTCGTCGACGCGGTTGAGGAACTCCGGCTTGAAGTGGTCCCTCACGGTCGCCATGACCTTCTCTTCGACCGACTCGGCGGTCTCGCCCGGCGACAGGATCCACTGCGATCCTAGGTTGGAAGTCATGATGATCACCGTGTTCTTGAAATGCACCGTGCGCCCTTGGCCATCGGTGAGCCGGCCGTCGTCGAGTATCTGCAGCAACACGTTGAAGACATCGGGATGCGCCTTCTCGATCTCGTCGAGCAACACCACGGAGTAGGGGCGGCGCCGCACGGCCTCGGTTAGCTGACCGCCCTCCTCGTAGCCGACGTAGCCGGGCGGCGCGCCGACGAGACGACTGACCGTGTGCTTTTCCATGTACTCGGTCATGTCGAGACGGATCATCGCGCGCTCGTCGTCGAAGAGGAACTCCGCCAGGGCGCGCGCCAGCTCGGTCTTCCCGACGCCCGTGGGGCCGAGGAAGATGAAGGACCCGATCGGGCGCTCGGGATCCGAGAGGCCGGAGCGGGCGCGCCTGATCGCGTTCGATACCGCGGTCACCGCCTCATCCTGACCGATCACGCGCTCGTGCAACCCGTCCTCCATCTTCACGAGCTTGTCGATCTCGCCCTCCATCAGCTTTGCGACGGGAACACCCGTCCAGCGCGACACGACCTCCGCGACGTCCTCCTCGTCGACCTCTTCCTTCAGGAACTTGCGATCGCTCTGCAGCTGCTGCAGCTGCGCGTTGGACGCGACGAGCTCGTTCTCGAGCGACACCAGACGTCCGTAGCGCAGCTCGGCCGCGCGGTTGAGGTCGCCGTCGCGCTCGGCGCGCTCCGCGTCCCCCTTCGTCTGCTCTATCTCTGCCTTGAGAACGCGGATCGCATCGATCGCCTTGCGCTCCTCGGCCCAGTGAGCCTTCATGCCGTCCATGTCCTCGTGAAGACCGGCGAGCTCGCGCTCGATGTCCTCGAGTCGCTCCTTGGAGGCGGGGTCCGTCTCTTTGGACAGAGCCGCTCTTTCGATCTCCAACTGCTTGGCGCGCCGGTCGAGCACATCTATCTCGGTCGGCATCGAGTCGATCTCGATGCGAAGGCGCGAGGCCGCCTCGTCGATCAGATCGATCGCCTTGTCGGGGAGGAAACGACCCGTCACGTACCGATCCGAGAGCATCGCCGCTGCGACCAGCGCCGCGTCTTGGATCCGCACTCCGTGGTGCACCTCGTAGCGTTCCTTGAGCCCGCGCAGGATCGCGATCGTGTCGACGACGGAGGGCTCGCCGACGAGCACGGGCTGGAAGCGGCGCTCGAGCGCGGGATCCTTCTCCACGTGCTTGCGGTACTCGTCGAGCGTCGTGGCACCGATCATGCGCAACTCGCCGCGCGCGAGCATCGGCTTGATCATGTTGCCGGCGTCGACCGCTCCCTCTGCCGCGCCTGCGCCGACGACCGTATGCAGCTCGTCGACGAACGTGATGACCTCGCCTTCGGAGTCCGCTATCTCCTTGAGCACCGCCTTGAGGCGCTCCTCGAACTCCCCTCGGTACTTGGAGCCTGCGACCATCGAGCCGATGTCGAGCGAGATGAGCCGCTTGCTGCGCAGCGACTCCGGAACATCTCCGGCCACGATCCTGTTCGCGAGGCCCTCCGCGATCGCGGTCTTTCCTACTCCGGGCTCGCCGATCAGCACGGGGTTGTTCTTCGTGCGGCGCGACAGCACCTGGATCACCCGCCGGATCTCCTCGTCGCGTCCGATGACCGGGTCGAGCTTGCCGCGGCGCGCCGCCTCGGTAAGGTCGCGTCCGAAGCGCTCGAGCGCCTGGTACTTCTCCTCGGGGGTCTGGTCCGTCACGCGCTGCGAGCCGCGGATCTCCTTGAGCGCGGCGAGCACGTTCGCGCGCGTCACGCCGGCATCGGCAAGCATGCGCGCGGTCTCGTCGCGCTGCTCAACGAGCGCGAGCAGCAGGTGCTCCGTGGAGACGTACGCGTCGCCGAGCGAGTCGGCTTCGTCGAACGCACGCTCGAGCACCGAACGCAACGCCGAGGACGTGTAGGTCTCCACGTGTCCGTAGACCTTGGGCAGACGGTCGAGCACGGCTTCGAGCTTGGCTCGCATCCCTTGCGGCGCGACGCCGAGCTTCTGGAGCAGTGGCAGGATGACGCCGTCGCTCTGGCCCAGCAGCGCACCCAAGAGATGAGCGCCGTCGACCTGTTGGTGGTTGAGGCCACCGGCGAGACGCTGCGCCGCCGCCAGGGCCTCCTGTGACTTAAGAGTCAGCTTGTTTGCGTCCATAGCATCACTTCCGTTATTGATCGGTCGGCTTCGTTGCATCCTCGGAGATCGCCGGCGCTTGGAACACGCGTCTGCGCCCCGCTTCTTCGATCCTGTCCGAGCGCATAGCGCGCCTCATCCTGCGGATCTCACGCAGGGGCACGAGCGACATCGCCGCGCGCGCCTGCATCAGCTCCTCGAGACTCCGCTCGGCGCGATCGAGCTCGTCGAGCGCGGCGCCCAGCTCGTCTTGCGCCTGCGCGAGACGTTCCTCGAGCTCCATGATGCTCATCACGCCGGCGAGGTTCACGCCTTCCTGCGTAAGCTGCTGGATCTTGCGCAGGCGGTCGATGTCGCGCTCCGAGTAGCGCCGCGTGTTGCCGGCGGTCCTCTGCGGGGAAAGCAGTCCCTTGCGTTCGTAGACCCTGAGTGTCTGGGGATGAACGCCTGCGAGCTCGGCCGCGACCGAGATGACGTAGATCGCTCGATTCGAACCTGCGCGCCTCGCCGCCATCGTCGACCTCCTCTAGGACACCCGGCGCGCGCCGTCGCGTCGCACGTAGCTCTCGAGATGGGCGCGCGGTGAAGCCTTGTGGGTCTCCTGGAACTCCTCGAGCAACTGCTTCTCCTTGCGCGTGAGCTTGCGCGGCACTTCCACCTCGATCTTGACGAGGAGGTCGCCGGCTCCGCCGCGGGGGCCCGGCGCGCCGCGTCCCTTCACCCGCAGCGTCTGGCCGTTGCGCGTCCCCGCCGGAACCTTGACCGTCACGGAGCCGTCGAGCGTCGGAACGTCGACCTTGCTCCCGAGCGCCGCCTCCGTGAACGTCACCGGGACGGTGAGCTCGAGGTTGCCGCCCTTGAGCCGGCGGAACAGAGGATGCTCCTCCACCGACACGCGCACGTAGAGGTCTCCCGGGCGGCCGCCTCCGCGCGCCGGTTCGCCCTTGCCGGCGACCTTGATGCGCGCGCCGTCGCCGACGCCCGGAGGCACCCTCACCTTGCCCGCTTGGGGCAGCGTCACGGTGGTGCCGGCGACCGCGTCGTCGAAGGACAGCCTCACGGTCGTCTCCACATCTCGACCGGGGCCGCCCCCGCGGAAGCCGAGGCCTCCGAACAGGTCCTCGAAGACGCCGCCGCCCTCGCGGCCGAAGATGTCGCCGATGTCGCCGACGTTGACGCGCACGCCGCCGCCCTGATCCGGTCCGAACCCATAGATCCGCTCGCCGCCGGCCTCGACGAAGCTGCGCATCTGGTCGTACTCGCGCCGCTTGTCGTCGTGGGACAGGATGGCGTGCGCTTCGGAGATCTCCTTGAAGCGCGCCTCGGCCTGTGCGTCACCCTTGTTGGCGTCGGGATGGTGCTTCTGAGCGAGCTTGCGGTAGGCGCGCTTGATGTCGTCCTTGGTTGCGTCCTTGGACACTCCGAGGACCTTGTAGAAATCCTTGTCGACCCAGTCGCGCTGCGCCATGTCCTAGCCTTCCGTCTCTTCCTCATCGGCGATCTGTCGGCCCTCGTCGGCATCCTCGGGTCGCGCAACCACGACCATCGCGGGGCGCAGGATCGCGTCGCCGAGGCGATAGCCGCGCCGGTACACCGTGTGCACGATGGGCTCCGTGACGCTCGGATCGTCGATCGCCTGGAACGCCTCGTGGACCCGCGGGTCGAACGCTGCGCCGTCGGCTTCGATCTCCTCGAGGCCCTCGTTCTCGAGCACCTGCCGCAGCTCTTTGACCACCAGCTCGATGCCGGGACCGCCCTCGCCGTGCTCGATCGCCCGCTCGAAGTTGTCCAGGACCGGCAGGAGTCGCTCCACGAGGCGCGCCGACGCGCGGTTCGCCATCGCGGTCTGCTCCCGCAGCACGCGCTTGCGGTAGTTGTCGAACTCCGCCTGCAGCCGGCGCAGGTCTTCGAGGAAGTCCTGCGCCTCCTGAGCCTCTTGCGTCTGAGCCATCTCGTCGTCTTTCGTGTCGACCATGTCGTCGTCGGCGTCGGGTGGGGCGGCCGTTGCGGCCGCCGCCTTCCCCGACGTTTGTCGCTTGTCCATCACCTTGACCTTGACGGGGCGCCGGCCTCGGTCTTCCGTCACGCGCTCTGCTCGCCCTCGTCGACTACCTCCGCGTCGACGACCTCGTCGTCGTCGCCCTGGGTCGCGTCGGCTGCCGCTGCGCCGCCCGGCTGCTGCGTCTGGCGATAGAGCACCTCTGCAAGCCGCTGCGACGCCGTCAGCAGCGCCTCCGTCGAGCGCTTGATGCGCTCGACGTCGGAGCTCGCCAGCGCGTCGCGCGCCTCTTGCAGCGCGTCCTCGACGTGCTTGCGATCGGATTCGTCGAGCTTGTCGCCGTGCTCCTTGAGGTTCTTCTCCGTCTGGTAGACGGCATTGTCCGCCTGGTTGCGGGCCTCGGCCTCCTCGCGCCGGTCGCGGTCCTCGGCGGCGTGCGCCTCGGCCTCCCGCACCATCCTGTCGATGTCCTCGCCGGCGAGCTTGGTGCCGCCCGTGATCGTCATCGACTGCTCTCGCCCGGTGCCGAGATCCTTGGCGGAGACGTTGACGATGCCGTTCGCGTCGATGTCGAACGCGACCTCGATCTGAGGCATCCCGCGCGGCGCAGGTGGGATCCCGACGAGCTGGAACTTGCCCAACGACTTGTTGCGGAAGGCCATGTCGGCCTCGCCCTGGAGCACGTGGATCTCAACGGACGGTTGATTGTCGTCCGCCGTCGTGAACGTCTCCGAGCGCTTCGTCGGGATCGTCGTGTTGCGGTCGATCAACCTCGTGAAGATGCCGCCCTTGGTCTCCACGCCGAGCGACAGGGGCGTGACGTCGAGCAGCAGCACGTCCTTGACCTCGCCCTTGAGCACGCCGGCCTGGGTCGCGGCCCCGAGCCCGACGACCTCATCGGGGTTCACTCCCTGGTGTGGCTCCTTGCCTCCGGTGAGGTCCTTGACCAGCGCACGCACTTGAGGCATGCGCGTGGACCCGCCCACGAGGATGACGTGATCGATGCTCGAGACCGGGATACCGGCATCCTTCACGGCCGCCTCGAACGGCGGCTTGCAGCGCTCGAGCAGGTCCTGGGTCATGCGCTCGAACTCGGAGCGCGTGAGCGTCTCGTCCAGGTGCAGTGGACCCTGCTCGCTGGCCGTGATGAAGGGCAGGTTGATCGTCGTCTTCTGTGCGGACGACAGCTCGATCTTCGCCTTCTCGGCCGCCTCCTTGAGCCGCTGCAGAGCCATCTTGTCCTTGGACAGGTCGATGCCGTGGCTGTTACGGAACTGCGTCACGAGATGGTCGATCACGCGCTGGTCCCAGTCATCGCCGCCGAGCTTGGTGTCGCCGTGCGTCGCCTTCACGTCGAAGACGCCCTCGCCGATCTCGAGCAGCGAGACATCGAAGGTGCCGCCGCCGAGGTCGAACACGAGGATCGTTTGCTCGCCCTCGTTGCGGTCGAGCCCGTAGGCGAGCGACGCCGCGGTGGGCTCGTTGATGATGCGCAGGACCTCGAGACCGGCTATCTGTCCGGCCTCCTTGGTCGCCTGACGCTGGGCGTCGTCGAAGTAGGCCGGGACCGTGATGACGGCCTCGGTGACCTTGTCCCCGAGGTACGCCTCGGCGTCGGCCTTGAGCTTCATGAGGATGCGCGCCGAAATCTCCTGCGGCGAGTAGTCCTTGCCGTCGATCGTGACCTTGTCGTCTGTGCCCATGGCCCGCTTGATCGAGCGGATCGTGCGGTCGGGGTTCGTGATCGCCTGGCGCTTGGCGACCTCACCGACGAGCACCTCGCCGTCGCGCGAGAACGCCACCACGGACGGCGTCGTGCGCCCGCCCTCGGCGTTCGGCATCACGGTGGGCTCGCCACCCTCGAGGACGGCCACCACGGAGTTCGTGGTCCCCAGGTCTATCCCAACGGCCTTTGCCATCGTGTCAGCCTCCTATCCGGAAGAACTTGCTTGTCTGTCCAGTATCAGATTTGAGTGTACTGGTGTCAACTTTGTCCCCCGCCCGGATATTCCCACCGCAGAGAATCCGGACCATGCCAAGCCACTATTCGCGACCTTCCGCCCGTTGTATCTTTTGCCTACCCCTCGCACCACCGATGCGGCCCCGCGGGGCCCTGCTCCCTCGCGAAGGAGACCTGTAGGGATGGGTATGGATTTCAACTACCCGCTGACGCGCTACGTCTACCGGCCGGTGTCGCGGCCGGTGGCCGGCTGGCTCGCGCGCACGTCCGTGACGCCGATCCAGGTGAGCTGGCTCAGCGCGGTGTTCGCGGCCGCCGGTGGCGTGGCGTTCGCTCAGCGCGCCTATGTCCTCGGCGTCGTGCTCGTGCTCGTCGGCCAGGTGACCGACTGCGTCGACGGAGACCTCGCGCGCGTGACCGGTCGATCATCGCGCTCCGGGGCATATCTCGACAGCGTCCTCGATCGCTGGACCGACGCCGCGCTCATCATCGGGCTCGCGTTCTCGGACCTCGAACGCTTCGGCGGTGCGGCCGGCTTCGCCCTCGTAGGGGCCTCGCTCACGAGCTACACGCGCGCGCGGGCGCAGTCCCTCGGCACCGACTGCCCCGACGGCATCGCAACGCGCGACGCCCGCCTCCTCGTGCTCATGCTCGCCCCCCTGTTCCACCTCATCACCCTCGGGCTGTGGCTCGTGGCGATCCTCGGGGCGGTGACCTCGCTGCAGCGGATGTGGTGGTCGATGCGAGCGTTGCACGCCCACGACCACAGTGACGGCAACGGCCTCCCGCCTCGGCGGATGCCCGAGGCGGTAGACGGAGCCGAACCCGAGCACTCGCCGTAGCTGCGGCAGCACTCAAAACACCGAGAGCGCCTGCCGACAACCTCGGCATGGACCGCGCCGGCGCCACGATGGTCGCACGCCAGCTCGTCGACCACGTCGAGAGGGTCATCCGAGGGAAGCGAGCAGTCGTCGAGGCCGCAGCCACCGCGCTGTTCGCCGGTGGGGCACCTGCTGATCGAGGACGTTCCCGGCGTCGGTAAGACGATGCCGGCGCGCGCTCGCGCGCTCCATCAGGGGCACCTTCAAGCGGGTTCAAGCGACGCCCGATCACTGCCCACCGACATCACGGGGGCGAGCATCTTCAACCGCTCCCGCGACGAGTTCGAGTTCGTGCCGGGGGGGCTGTTCGCGCACGTCGTGCTCTTCGACGAGATCAACCGGACCACGCCGCGGACGCAATCGCGGTACGCCACGACAACGATCGCGGTGGCGGTCGCCGGAGCCCTGCTGTTCCTGGTAATCCCCCAACCCTCCGGCGCCCGTACCTTCGCCTTGCCGTTCTCGATCGGATCGGGCGTCGGGAGTCCCGCGGGCGGAGCGATCGTGAGCCCCGTCTTCTCGCCGAACCTGTCCTCGGGGCGCTCCAGCGCGTCCTCGTACTACGGCTTCTCACAGAGGATGGACCTGCGCGTCAGGGGTGAGCTGTCGGACCGTCATGCGCGTGCGTTCGTCCGCTCCCGCCATGTGGAAGGGGTTGGTCTTCGACTCCTACGACGGTGTCGCGTGGACCGGCGACGAATCCGATCCCGCGCCGCTGCCGGGGGATGCACCGTTCGCCTACCCGCTCGAGCTCCGGAGTCTCGGGCCGCGCGCGACGGTGACGCAGACCTACTACATCGAGGCCGAGCAACCGAACGCGATCTTCGCCGCCGGTCAGCCGGACGACGTCTGGTTCCCCGGGCGTGGACGAGCTCGGCGCGTTGCGCACCCCGGCAACGTTGTCTCCAGGGCTCGTCTACAGCGTCGTCTCGACGCGCGGCCGCCGCACCCCGCGCGCCCTGCGGAGCGCCACCGACGACGGCGCGCCCGAGGCACAGGCGCGCTACCTGCAGCTCCCCGACGACCTTCCCGAGCGCGTGAAGGACCTGGCGCGCGCGGCCACGCGCGACGCCACGAACGACTTCGATCGAGTCCTCGCGATCGAGAGCTATCTCCGCCGCAACTTTCGCTACACGATCGACTCACCCGTGCCTCCTCCCGGCCGAGACGCCGTCGATCACTTCCTGTTCGACGCCAAGGTCGGGTTCTGCGAGCAGTTCGCCTCGGCGACCACGGTGATGCTGCGGAGCCTGGGCATACCGGCGCGCGTGGCGGCGGGGTATGCCGTCGGTGATCGCAACCCCTTCACCGGCCTCTACGACGTGCGGGCGAGCGACGCGCACACCTGGGTCGAGGTGTGGTTCCCCGACGGCCTCGGCTGGGACGAGTTCGACCCCACCTTCGAGGTGCCGCCCGCGCGCACGGACGTGGCCGACGTCCTTCCGCTCGCCAGGGCATTGGCCTTCGCCGCCGACCAGCTCGACTCGCTCGCCCGGGGACGCGCGCAGGCGTGGGTGCGACGATGATCGTCGTGGCGCTTGCTGCGGTAGGCGTGTGGGCCGCCCTCGCGGCGCGCCGCAGGTTGTCGCGCTCCGCGCGCCCACACGCCGGCGCGCGCGACCCGTGCGAGCCGCTCGGGCCCGTGGCGCGCGCCTTCGCACAGCTCGAGCGCGCGCTCGCGCACACGGGTCGGCGGCGCCGTGAGATGGAGACCGCGCGCGAGCTGATGGCGCGCACCGCCGACCTCGGCGAGGTGTCCTCGGCCCGCGCCCTCGAGGCCTTCGAGCGGGAGCGCTACGGCGACGAGTGTCCGTCGGTCGCCGAGTCCGACGACGCCGTCACGGAGCTCGAGAGGCTCGCCACACGCGCGGCGAGCCCGGGCCACGCCGGAGGAGCGTTGGTCCGCCGTCCAACGTAGGGGTGGGTGAATGCCGGATGCTCGCTGTCGCGCCGGCGAGGCGCTCGCCGACGCTCTAGCTGCGGAGTGAGGGACGAACCGGTCCCGGGAGCTCGTCGGTCGGCGCGGGGATGTCGCCGGGGCCCTCCGCGGGCTCGCCGAAGTGTGCGTCGAGGTCCTTGCGGTCGAGGCTTTCCTTCTCGAGCAGGACCGCGGCGAGCGTATCGAGGTCCTGACGGCGCGCCGCGAGTATCCGCCTCGCCTTGTCCTGGCCCTCCAGCAGGAGCGCCTTGACCTCGCGGTCGATCGCAACCTCGGTCTCCTCGGAGACGTCGTCTCCCCGGCGGAACACGGGCGCCAGGAAGCGGGGGCCCTCGTCGGCGATGTTGATCGGCCCCACCTTCGTCGACATGCCGAACTCCATCACCATGCGGCGGGCGATCTCGGTGGCCTTCTTGAGATCGTCCTGCGCGCCGGTGGTGGCGAAGCCGAACACGACCTCCTCGGCGGCGCGCCCGCCGAGGAGGACCGCGATGCGGTCCCTCAGCTCGGGCTCGGACATCAGGTAGCGCTCCTCGTCGGGAAGCTGCTGCGTGTAGCCGAGCGCGCCGATCCCGCGCGGGATGATCGACACGCGATGCACGGGGTCGGAGTGCTGGACGAAGCGCGCGACGAGCGCGTGACCGAGCTCGTGGAAGGCGACGAGACGCCTCTCCTTGTCCGACAGCACCTGCGAGCGACGCTCGAGGCCCGCGATCACGCGATCGATCGCCTCCTCGAGGTCGGCCATCGTGACCTCGTCGCGCCCTCGGCGCGCCGCCAGGAGCGCGCCCTCGTTGATGAGATTGGCGAGCTGTGCGCCCGAGAACCCGGGGGTCCGGCGTGCGAGCACCTTGAGGTCGGCGTCCGCGCCGAGCTTCACGTTGCGGGCGTGGATCGCCAGGATCTCCTCCCGCCCCCGGATGTCGGGCAGGTTCACCTGTATCTGACGGTCGAAGCGCCCCGGGCGCAGCAGCGCCTGGTCGAGCACCTCGGGGCGGTTGGAGGCCGCCATGATGATCACTCCGCTGTTCGGCTCGAAGCCGTCCATCTCGGTCAGCAGCTGCTGGAGGGTCTGCTCCTGCTCCTGGTTCGAGCCCATCTGGTAGCCGGCCGCACCGGAGCGCGCCTGCCCGATGGAATCGATCTCGTCGATGAACACGATCGCCGGCGCGCGCTCGCGCGCCTGCTGGAAGAGGTCGCGTACGCGCGCCGCGCCGAGGCCCACGAAGAGCTCGACGAACTCCGACGCGGAGACGTAATAGAAGGGCACGCCGGCCTCTCCCGCGACGGCGCGCGCCAGAAGCGTCTTGCCGGTGCCGGGCGGGCCGACGAGCAGCACGCCTCTCGGGATGCGTCCCCCGATGCGGCTGAACTTGGCGGGCGTTCTAAGGTACTCGACGAGCTCCTGGAGCTCCGCCTCGACCTCGTCGACGCCCGCGACGTCCTCGAACGTCGTCTTGAGGTCGGTGCGGTCGTAGAGCTTCGCCTTGTTCTTGCCGAGCGACAGAGGTCCTCCCTGACCGCCGAGCTGCTGGCGCATGCGGCGATAGAACACGAAGTAGTAGAGCAGCGCGATGAGCCCGAAAGGCAGGATCCAGCCGAAGAAGAAGCCGGCCCACGCGCTCGGCTGCGTGCCCGAGAACGGCACCTCGTTTCGCCGCAGCCTCTTGATGAGGCTGTTCGTCTGGAAGTTCGGCGTGATCGTCGACGTGAACTGGACGTCGTCGCCGTCGCTCTCGTAGGTCCCCGCCGCGGCCGTGTCCGAGATGTCGACCTCGGTGACGCTCCCGTCGTCGACGAGCTGCAGGAAACGCGAGAAGCGGATCTCCTCCGGCCGCTCGACCAGCGTCGTCTGAAAGAACAGGAGCAGCAGGACGCCGCCGATGATCCACGCGATCGTCGTTCGTCGTTGGTTGGGCTCGAACGGCGTCTTCGCGCCGGAACCCTTGCGCGCCTGCGCATTGGATCCCTGCCCCTTTGATGCCTGTCCCTTTGACCCCGGACCCTTGGACCCCCGGCCCTTGGATCCCGGACCCCTGAGCGCCGACCTGGGACCCGGCTTCTTCCCGCTCGGCTGCTGGTCGACGGGACCACCGGCCTCCCTGCCGGGTCCGGACGCCGGCTCGCGCGGCGTCGTCATGGATGCATCACGTCCCCCAGCGTAGTGCCTCCCTGCACCTTGTCCTGCGCCGGCTGCGCCGCGGCTCAGGCGCGCTCGGCCACGCCCCCGATGCCGGCCCCGAGCCGCCCGGTGCGCTCCAGCGACCAGAGACCCTCCACCGCCGCTCAGCGGTGGTACCGGGTCAAAGGTCCCTCGCACCCGACCTCCGCCGAGCCCCCGGGCTTGCGCGCGCGACCAGAGACCCCTTCACCGCCGCTCAGCGGTGGTACCGGGTCAAGGGTCTCCCATGCGAAGCCGCCGGCTGCGCCGGGGTGGCGCGAACCGGCGCGAACATCGGGGCGTGAACCGGGAAGGCGAGAACCGGGAAGGCGAGAACCGGGAAGGGAACGAGCGCTCGGCGCTGCTCGTGGGCGGCGACCTCATGGCGCGGGCGAGGCTCGAGGCGGCCGCGTCCGCGGCGGGCGTCGCACTCCACACCGCGTCGCCGGAGGGGCTCGGGGAGGCACTGCGCGCGGCTCCCGCGAGGTGGCTGATCCTCGATCTCGACCAGGGCCGGCGCGCCGCACTGGATGCGCTCGTGCGGGCGCGCGCCGACGGCCTCGTGCCCGAGAGAGTGGTCGGCTACTTCTCCCACGTCGACGAGGAATTGGGGCGCGCCGCGCGCGCCGCAGGTTGCGAGGCGCTGCCCCGGGGAAGGTTCTGGCGAACGCTGCCGGAGCTGTTCGGCGCGCCGTGACCCTTCAGCGCAAAGGAGAGAAAAGCATGCGCAAGAGATCGTTGGGATCCCAGGGTCTCGAGCTCACGACCGTGGGCTTCGGCGCCTGGGCCATCGGAGGACCGGGCAGGTTCGGCTGGGGCTCGGTCGACGACGACGAATCCGTCGCGGCGATACGTCACGCGCTCGAGTCGGGGATCAACTGGGATCGATACCGCGGCCGTCTACGGGCAAGGCCACTCCGAGGAGGTCGTCGGCCGGGCGCTGGAACCATTTGACGCCCGGCGAGGACGTGTACGTCTTCACGAAGTGCGGACAGAACTGGTACGGCTCCGACGACGGCGAGGCGCAGCCCGACCTGCGGCCCGACTCGATCCGGTTCGAGTGCGAGCAGAGCCTCAAGCGCCTCGGCATCGAGCGCATAGACCTGTACCAGTTCCATTGGCCCGACAGGCGCACCGGAACCCAGGTCGAGGACTCGTGGTCCACCATGGCCGAACTGATCGACGAGGGGAAGGTTCGCTGGGCCGGAGTGTCCAACTTCGACGTCGACCTGCTCGAGCGCTGTGAGGCGATCCGGCACGTGGACTCGCTGCAGCCACCACTCAGCCTCATCAAGCGGACCGCCGCCGAGACCGTGATCCCGTGGTGCCAGAGGCACGGCACCGGCGTGATCGTCTACTCCCCGATGGCGTCGGGCCTTCTCACCGGCAGGTTCGACACCGAGCGCGTGCACAACCTCGAGGAGGGCGACTGGCGCCGCCGCGCGCACGAGTTCCAGGAGCCGAACCTAGCGCGCAACCTCGAGTTCGTCTCTCGGCTGGAGACGATCGCGCGCCGCCTGGATGTCCCGCTGCCGGCCCTCGTCGTCGCCTGGACGCTCACGGTGGCGGGAGTAACGGCGGCCATCGTCGGGGCGCGGCGACCGGACCAGGTCGACGGCTGGATCGGCGCCGGCGACCTGAAGCTGTCCGCCGCCGACCTGGCCGCCATCGCCGCGTCGCAGGAGACCGGCGCGGGCCGGAGCTAGGGCTCGCGCGCCGAGGTCGGGGCTCAGGCCTCGAGGGCGCGCGCCACTCCCTCGAGATCACGAGCGAAAGCCTCGAAGGCGACGCGCCTCTCCTCCTCAGGTCCCCGCAAGATCGACGACGGGTGCACCGTCGCCATCACGATCTCGGCCAGGGGCGAATCGAGGAGCTCGCCTCGTTGCCGGCTCACGCGGAAATCCCCGCCGAGCAGCCCCTGCGCCGCCGTCGCTCCCAGGGCCACGATCGCGCGCGGCTTGACGACGTCTATCTCGGACTCGAGCCACGGAGTGCAGGCTCTGATCTCCCTCATGTTCGGCTTCTTGTGGATGCGACGCTTGCCGCGCGGGACCCACTTGAAATGCTTGACGATGTTGGTGATGTAGCGAGAACGCACAATGAGGCCAGACTCTTCAAGGGCTTCATGCAGAAGCCGCCCGGCGGGACCTACGAAGGGACGGCCCTGTAGATCCTCCTGGTCGCCGGGTTGCTCTCCGACGAGCATCACATCGGCGTGCGCCTCGCCTTCTCCGAACACCGTCTGGGTGGCATCCCGATACAGCGGGCAGCCGGTGCAGGTGGCGGCGATGTCACGGAGCTGCTCGAGATCGGGATCGGCGGGGACGAGATCGTGGACAGGGCTATCCGGCGATGAGATCAGAGCCACGGCCTGAGCCTCTCACGTCCGCCTACTGGAGCCTAGCCTCTCCCTATCAGCGGGACGATGGACTCCAGACGGACGCCCCCGTCCTCGGAGGCCCAAACCAATGGGGAACCTGTCTGCCGATCGCTCCCAAGATAACCACGCTCTTCCAGCTGCTCGAAGGCGCCCGCCAGCTCCCGCAGGAGGTCCCCCACTTCCTCGAAGCTGGCGTAGAAACTGCCACCGCCCGCGAACTGCAGCTCAGCCTCACGGGTCTCGCCGGGCGAGAAGCGGATGCGGATGCCTACGAGGATGTCCGTAAAGGGCCAGTCATCAACGTCTGACAAGGAACCTCCTTGGATTCGTACGACGGATAGATAGGAAGGGCAGATCCGGCTTCGCCGATGCATGCACACTCGCGCCGAGAGCCGGGGTCGTCAACCCCGCGAAAAGTGCCTCTGACCAGCACTTATAGCTCCATGCGGCTCCACGCGTCAGCCTGCAATAGGGACGCTGAATGGAGTTACATGGAGCTAGACGCATGCGGAGTGCACGGCCCCATTGAGTGCTATCGACGTTGCTCCGGAGGGAGATCCCGGACGTACTCCTCCCAGCGCTCCAGCCGTTCGAGGGCGTCGGCGTAGAGGGGATGCCCCGGCGACACCTCGATGTGGCCGTCACCCATGTCGCCGTGCTCGTCGTCGTAGGCGGGCATGGGCACCATGAGGTTTCCGTTAGCCAGTCGGGTCGCCAGCACCCTCAACCTCCATCACAACAGACACGTGCCGTACGGCCTCGACCAGCACGGCACGTATCTCGACCTCATAGCTCCGGCACACTGACGCCCGCCTTCGCCTCTATCCATTGGGCGAGCACGGTGCGATGGCACCACTCATCCGGCTGTGCGAGATCCTCGAAGCACAACAGGACGGCGCCGCGCTCGTTGGACAGCCCCTCGATCATGTCCATGATGCGGTCGATGCCTTGGCGCTCGAGCTTGTCGACGTAAGCCCGAATGAACGGTGCGGGCTCCATGTTCCACATGTGGCGGGACGGCGCTAGCTCACGACGATGCCCGGCAAGTCCGTAGCCGAGAAAGAACCTCGGCCTGCCGAGAGTGATCCCGAGCGGCGCGAGCCCACTGGAGACGATGGCGTCATGGTTGCGATAGCGGCTGGTGGCAAGGTGCATGCCCTTCCTATTCAAGTCCCCGTAATGCGGGAATAGGCGGAGCTGGTGATGAGTCGTGCGACTACGGCTCCGGCTTGCGCAGTTGCCGCAACTCTTCCTCGACTTGTTCCCGTCTCTGGCGCTCGTCTTCGAGACGCACCGAAGCGATTGCCGCCCGGCGCTCTGCATCGGCCAAGGCCTCGATGAGTGGCCTGACAACGGCATCCGGCGCTAGAGCAGGAGGCGAGGGGAGATCCAAGGGTGTCTCCTCTTGCGGAGCCCGTATGAGGTTCTTGTCGTACAGCTCATCTTCGTCGAGGGTCCAGATCTCAGTGCCGGTGTCCGTGATCTCCTTCTTGGCGCTCTCAAGCCGTCCCGCCAGCACCCAACCTCGGATGGTGTTGCGATGCCGGTCGGCCACGCTGGCCGCCTCTGTGAGGTTGAGCCTTCGACCCATGTCACTCCTTCACGGTTGACCACATAGATGGATTTATGGGGGGTCGTCATCATGCCAAGTACGCAGCCAGTGAGTACGAGGCGTGTCTATCGAGGTCTTGCCGGTGGCGGTCATATTTCAGGGTGGTTGTTGACGATTTGTGCCGAGCCAGAATCTGCACGTCTCTGAGCGGCACCCCTGCATCGAGGGCCAGTGTCACCGCCGTGTGCCGCAGCGAATGGGGGGAGATCGTCTTGGCGATGTCCGCGGCCCGAGCCAGGCGACGGAGGCGGGCGAAGACGCCAAAGCGGCTCATGCGATCTCCCGAGAGGTTCACGAACAGCGGGCCTTGCTCTCGTCCGGCGAGATGGTCGTCAATGGCAGAGGAGACGATCGGCGGCAGGGGGATCAGGACGCCCTTGCGCACCTGCCCCTTGCCCTTGATCCGCAGCGTGCGATGCCCCCGTTCGGCGCTGAGATCCTCTACGTCGGCTCCAACCGCCTCGCTGACACGGAGGGCGTTGAACAGCAGCAGGGACACCAGCGCTCGCTCTTGCGGCGCGCCGCAGACTTCGAGGAGTCGTTTGGCCTCGTCCGCCGAGAGACCAAGGCGTGGCGATTCACCGTCGAGCCGGGGACGTGCCATGAGTGATGCGGGGTTGCGCTCGAAGACTCCCTCGGCCTGGCCGTAACGGTAGAAGCTCGAAACGGTCGAGAGGCGCCGGGCGACCGTCGAGGGCGCCATGCCTCGGGCCTCAAGCTCTCGCCGGTACAGCTCCATGACGGATCTCCCCCAGCGTCCGGCGTGGGCCGGGTCCAGCCCGACGCTCGTGGCCCAAGCGAGCCAGCATTTGAGGTCGGTGCGATAGGCCGCGAACGTGTTCTCCGATCTCGTCGAGGCGAGGAAGGCGAGGATCATCTCGTCGACGGTTGATGGGGCGAGGCGAGTTTCGAGCTTGTCGAGGGTTGCGAGGGCGGTCGTCATCCGAGGGAATCCTTGCCGCTATTGACGGCCCAGCCGACACGCACAGTGGCCCGAACCCGACTGAGCCCTCGTCGGTAGAGCCACGTCCCCTCTGCGGCGCAGGCGCGGCAGCAGCGGGAACCATCGCGGGCGAGCCGGGTATTCTCGGCGGTATAGGGATGCCCGCGGATGCATGAGGTCCGGCGCTGCGCGTGTTGCTGGCTATGGTGCCGAGGGCAGACCACGTCGCAGCGTTCAAGTTCTTCAATGAGCCGGGCAAGGCCGCACGAGCCACGTCCCACGTTGAAACGCTTGGTGGCCGGGTCACGATGGTGAAAGTCCAGCCTGCCCTCAGTGGTTCCACACACACTGCATCCTGCCGTCTGCTTTACGGCGGTCAGGAACCGAAGTCTGCTGGCGGCTCGCTGGGCCTGGCGCTCTCTCAGACGGCGACGGTTCTGCTCACGGTATTCACGCTCCCGGCGCCGGAAGCGTTCTCGGTTTCGGGTCGAGGTAAGAGCGCCGGGCACCCCGACAGGATTCACACCGGCAGCCTCGTGCGTAGCTCGTGGTTGTCCCATGCGCCGCGCAGTCCGCGCGTCTCTAGGTGGGATCGTAGATCGACTAGGCGATCGTGGAGGTGGCCTACAGCTGCGTGTCGCCCGCTAGGGGTCCCGTCGCGCATCTCTGATTCAGCCTTCTCCGCCGCCTCCGCCACCGCCAGTAACTTGAGAACGGTGGGGGGGTCGAAGGTGGCGATGAAGGAAGCGTCGGCCTCCTTGTTTCCTGACTCCGCGGTCGAGCAGGTACTCTCGGGCATGGTCAGCCTCCTCGTTAGGTTGGCCCGTGCCCCGACCCGTTGGCGCGGGTGCGGGGTTTTCTATACCTTCATTATACCCCATAATCCCTATTATGTGTGGGTATCGGGCCTGTTTTCCCAGGTCAGAGGGCCACAACATTGGTTAGCGGTTGACGATCGTGACGTACCGCTTCGCTACGTCGAGGAGGTGGTCGTAGTCCTCTGCGAGCATGTCTCTGAGCACGTCATCAACCTCTTGGTCGCAAGCCTCATGGCGTCGGTGAGCGTCCTTGAGAGCCCGCCGCACCACACCCATGATGGCGAAGGCGTTGCCGTCCGGCCCTGAGATGTCGACCACGACCTCCGGGAACATGGGCATGCCGACCTGCGTGCCCGTGAACCCAAGAATCCGTGCCTCAGTCATATGCCACCGGGGGCTGCCGCATGCGGTGGCGTTTCATGGGTTGGCCGCAGACCTCACACTCATCGCGGCGGTTCCGCTCGTCGCGGACGATGCGGCCCTCGCATTTGGGGCAATGGTCATTTACATCGGGCCACTCAGGACGCTCGTGTGAACGCGGTCCCCAGGTGATGATTCGCTTGGTCATTTCCTCACCTCCCTCCTGGTTCCCTTTCATGTTCCCCCCGTCTCTTCTTGAGGCCCCTTCCAAGGCGGCGTAGAAGCGGTCTGCCACCTCCCACTGGCCTTCGTCCTGGGCGATCGCTAAGAGATCGAAGGTGTCCGCAAGCAGCTCTGCGGCCTCTGCGATTTCCTGCAGGCGTGCGTCGTTCATGGCCTTTCCCCCCTTCAGAGCCGCACCGGGCCGCTCCACCGGCGCTGGCGGTGGGGGCCCTGGTACATCTTCATTATAGCACATAAGGGGGGATATGTGGGGCAGCGTGGACCTATATGTGCTGGTCAGAGGGCCACATCAAGGTGCTCGGCGGGCACACCCCCTCGCCTCAAGCTAGCGGCGTTGGTTGACGATCTGATAGCAAGCTGTCAAGCTGGCAGCCGACGAGAGAAGGGGAGAGCTTTCGTGACTCTGAAGGAGAGGGAGAAGGCCGATACGCACACGTTGACGGTGAGGATGCCTCGCGAGGTCTACGAAGTGCTCCGCACGTACGCGTTTGCGACGGACCAGAAGATGAATGAGGCGGTGGTGACGGCAGTGAGTCGTTACCTTGCTGCGGAAGGGCGAAGGGAGGAGGTCGGAGCCTTTCTTCAGAAGGCCCGACAGGAGTACCGGGTCGCACTGGACAAGCTGGCCGACCGCTAGAGGTTGCGGTATCTCACCGCTGATGAGGTAGTCGCCATCCATATGGACGAGGTGGGTGCCGGGCTCAGTCACCGGCACCTCCTCGAGTCTGCAGTGGCCCGCCCGCAAGCATCCTGGGACGACGTTGACCTCTACCCAGACATCCACACGAAGGGCGCCGCGCTCCTCTACTCACTGGTGAAGAACCATGCCTTCATCGAAGGGAACAAGCGCACGGCCGTGCTGAGCATGGTGCTCTTCTTCAATCTCAACGGGCTCGAAGTTGCGGCGGAACAGGGCGAGCTTGTCGACCTCGCCCTTGCTGTCGAGGGGAACCACTACGATCCGGACCACATCGCCGTCATCCTCAAGGGCTTGACCCGCGACATTCGCTTGCCGGAAGAGCATGAGGCAGAGCACGAGTCGTAGTGGTGGCTTTATCTGCCCCTTCAGAAGGTCTAGCGCCTGAGGCGCTGTGGCGCGACGCTCTAGGCGTGGAACTCCTCCTCGTGCCCTTCCTGATCCTCGGCCAAGCCGTCCCCACCCTGCTGGCCGTGGTGGCGGGGATCGCCATCGCACGGTGGCTGGGGCTGTTCGAGCCTCGGGGCGAGAGGACGAGACCCCAGTCTCGCCGGGGATTGATCTTGGCGCTTGCCATCGTCGCCGTCGTACTGGTCATCATGCTCATCGTGACCCCCGTCTCCACCGACAGCGGCGGCAGCATCACCTTCAAGAGCTAGGCGCGGCTGAGAGGCGCTTAGAGGCCGCAGATTGCTTGGGTGGTAGTTGGGGAGGCGGGATCTTCGTTTGCGAAACCTGAGGGCTGTGCGCGCGACTAAGGATGCATAGAGGCGCTTAGACAGGGCTCCAGGTCCCACATCCGGCGCTCTCGAACGCTACATCGGTCGGGGCGATCGCAACCGTCTGTGTTCCGCCCCCGATGTGGTTCGTGATGATGTCGTCGAGACCACCGCCGAGGCCCTTGAGGCGTGCCCAGTAGCACGCCTCCGATCCTGACGCTTGGTAGGTTCCCGGCGCAACGTTCTGGCCCACGATGAGGGTCCCCTCTCCGAAGCTCTCCCCTGCGGGGGCAGCGACTTCAGGCTCGGGTTCGGGCTCCGGTTCAGCGGCCAGTGCCTTCTCCTGCTGATCTAGCTCTTCCTGGCGCTCGTCGAGCAGGGTCTCCTGCGCCGCAAGGTCCGTGGCCCGGTTATCCAGCCTCCGGTCACGGGCATCTAGCTTGTTCGCACGGAGGCTCGTCGAGGGATCGGAGGCTGTGGTCCTTTCCTCGTCCGGGGCTTCAACGGACCCAGCGCCTCCAATGGCAACCCCGATGACGAAGGCAACAGCGGCCGTGCTATAGGCATGACGCTGAATCCAGTTGCGATGCCTGTACGGCGGTGGCGGGGGTGCTTGCGGCACGCTCGGTTCCCGCCGTGCCCATAGATCGTCCGCCTCCACGACACCTCCCCCCTTGCCCTACCAGTACCCTATCCGGCCGCCTGCCGAAGTCCAGAGGGCGCACATAAGAGTGAATATGTGTGGCCGAGCCAGCGGGGTTTTACGCCGACTAGGGTGGGCGGATGGGCATTAACTGGGACTACGTGGTTTCGGTGGTCGGCGTCGTCCTTAGCATCCTCTTCTTCGTGCGGAGCGGCTTGCAGTTAAGGGATGAGAGCAAGCGCTTGCGAGCCAAGACCGACATGGTTCTACATGGGCTGGAGGACGCCGGGCTGGTTAGGTGGAAGAAGACGCCGGACGGCGAAGTGTTCGGGATCAAGATCACGTTGAAGGGCTCCGCAACCGAGAGCGACTCCGCAGGTGGGGAGCTGACAGTCGACAAGGAGGAGCCGCCGACCAACTGAGGCTTACGGAGCGGATGGCCCCCTCAACGGGGGGCATGCAGGCTTGGGTGCCCTGGAGTTACGCTGCGTTGCCCTGGCGGAGGGAGCAACCCCAAGCCTCGACTGAGGGGAGCTGGTGCGCAATTGGGACTACTGACCCAGGCAAAGGCGCAGACGGCGCAGAGGGATGCAAAGCGGGCGCGCGAAGAGGGGCGGCGAATCTTCATCTATCAACTGGCCGGAAGACTGTTCGACACGTATGGCTCCGCATCGGGCTTCGCCGAACAGATTGAAGTGATCGAAGACGAGGGATGGCGGCTAGACCAGCTCAGTTTCAATGGAGGCGGCAAAGGTGATGGTGTGCAACTAGCAGTCTTTCGACGCCACGAGCCGATGCCTCCACCACCCCCCGCCGGGAGAGTCGGCTAGCGGATCAGGGCCGACTTTGCCGAACTTTCGCCGAACTTTCCCCGTATTACGGGTCGGTCCCATAAGCGTGTAGGCAGCCTGCCCAAGCCAGAAAGGCTCATATTGCCCTACTTTTGCCCTACTTTTGCGGTACCACGGGTCGGTATCAGGTCGTTCCCAGTCCATGAAGCACCATGAAGATGCCCTCACCGGCGAAGCGGGCGGTGGTCGGCCCTGTGCCCTCCCATCGGTAGCGCCACGGACCGGGCTGATCCGGGGTCAGTGCGACGACGTAACGGCCGGTCAAGCGTTCGTGGCGGACCTCGGGGTCGGTCCCGTAGATCTTCGTCACCTTGGTTCCACTCCGGCTTCTCGATGCTCAGCACGACTGCATTGGGATCATGGACGTGATGGCCGCCCTCGAACAGGGCCTCGAGCACTACGGCCTGACCGTGAGCATAGACGTTCAACCTGGGCGCCGGGTCTCAGGACGGGAGGGGATGGAGCCCCGTAGGGCGAGCATCTGTGAGGCGGGTCTGGTCGGCCAGGGGCGCTCGGGTCCGAAGCTGAACCCAGCATCGTCCGGAGGCGTCACGGACACCGAGGCCCGTCGTCTCCCAGCCGACCTCGACCTCGACTCCGGAGACGTAGCTGATGATCTCGTCGACATCAGAAGACGGCCGAGCAGGGCCATCCCAGCCAGGGAGCACGCCCATCCCTTCAGGCCCACGTAATACCGCTTATGTGGCCAGGCGAGGGGTGCATCCGCAGACTGGGAGAGCCTCGGGATGCAACCACCTCGCCCGACGCCTTAGCTCTTCTGTGAGCGCTGCCATGCGGCGACATCCGCATAGGGCACGTTCGGGTCGACGGCCCAGCGTTCCAGGGCTTCCTCATGCTCACGGCGGTAGTCCCACAGAGGACCGCCAGGGGTCGCATCCACGCCTGCCTCGATCTCCCCCTCGGGGCCGCTATAACGCTCCAGCATGGCGTAGGCCTCGCCGGGGTCCGGCTCCTGTGCGATGGCGCGCCGTGCCACCTCGGGCACCTGGAGCAGAAGCAGCCAGTCGATCCCGGAGGCCGTGGCATGAGGGGTCTGCATCGTAGGCCGTGACGGCACTGCGGGCTTCGGCTCCTTCGGGGCTGTCGCCACCAGGTCTGCGATGGGATGAGGCCGGTGCAGTGCGGCTAGCTGCTGCTGCGCTCGTTCAGGATCATTCTGCACCCGGCGCTCCCATTCGTAGCGCTCCCCCTCTTGGATTTTCCCGTCGTTGATGGCCTTCTGCACCACCTGCTGCACGCCTTCGTGAAAGAACATGGAGTCCCTGTAATCGCTCATCACTACCCTTTCTGCTCTATCAGTACGTTGCCGTTGCCGCCGTCGCCCCGAGACTCTTGACTCCGCCAGCCCCTCTCGTAGATCAGCTCCAGAGGCTTGTCGCACTTGATGCACCATGCACCCGTTATCCGCGCGTAGGTCCAGACGCCGTAGCGACAGCGGGGACACTGAAGCTCGGAGAAGAAGCGGGGACCGACCGTGCCTACCATCGCTCCACATAGAGGTGAATATGTGGTGTCAGATGCATCATCTCCATCGCCCCACGACCTGTCTGCACATCCGACAGTAGTGAACCGCAACTGCCACCTGAACGGCACCCTCGTGAGTGCAAGTCCCTTCGCTGCTCGGCTGCTTCACGTCCTTCTCTGAGCGAGGGATCAGCTTGCCGTTATCGAGAGCCGCTTCAACAGCGAAGCGAACCCAATCGGATCGTGTCACGCCCGCCGATTCGGCAGCACCGTTTACACGCCGGAGTAGCACGTCGTCCCACCGCATCGTCACGATGCTCACCGGCCCACACCCTGTATTACGCGAGGGGTCTGTCTTACGAGAGGCCTCTGTATTACCCAAGAGAGGCCACCGTGTATTACAGGAGCCATCACGGCATACCGCCTTCGACAACGGCCTCGTCCTCGAGCCTCAGGTAGTCGAGTGGGTCCACCCGCACCGCTATGAGCTGAGGTCGTGTCACCACCGCCTCGCCTTCCATCCCAGGCGTCCGCAGGTAGGGCAGCCACGCTCGCTGCCGAGGATCGCCCGGACATCTCGGTTGATCGTGGGATAAGGGACTTCGAGCTGCTCCGCTATGCGGGCCTGCGTGCCTCGCTGCGTGCCGTAACGAAAGAGCAGCTCTGCGACCTTCACCCTGCGCTGGTTCATCGTCAGTTGGCGGCGGCGGTTGTAGCGAGCACGGCCCTGTGCCCGGCGGTAGACCTCGCTCTGAGACGTTGGCTGACTCCAAGCAGCCTTGGTCACGCTTGCGATCCTGGGCCTCCTCTCACAGATAAGCCGTTGGGGAACCAGCTAAACGGTCGCTTAGTCACCTGGGGCCTCTTCGAGCTTTTCTGCGAAGCGTCTCCAGTAGTTCGTGATGTCCGCTCTGGTGTTCGCTGGAGGGGTTAGGAGGGCGGCGGGCATGCGGGACTCGGCGACGATGAGTTCTGCTTCGTGGATGATTTCCGTTTGCTGCTCTTCCATTTGGGCTATCCCTCTTCCTTGCGGCGGATGAAGGCTAGTTGTGCCATCAGTTCCGCCACGGTGAACGAGACATCGCTCACAGCTAGTGCGAAGCCCCGGGGCAGATCGCCGTCATCGACGAAACGGGTGAAATCAGTCAACACCGTCTGCTCACGGATACGAGGATCGTAGCGACAGCGCATAACAGGGCGTCTCATCGGGGGCTTAGGGCCTTCTTTCTCTCTTGTTCCCGCAAGTCGAGAAGTGTCTTCTCGCTGGAGCGTTCGACGATGGGGCGATCGAGATCAGCCCATGCTCAAAGCCGGTGTTGAAAACGAGTTCAGGCATCGTCTCCCTGCCTCAGCCGTGGACCTGCGCCGTAGGCGACATCAAAGATGATGGGCTCGTCGGGGTCGCCATCAATGAAGTGGACGAGGACGAGCTTGCCCTGGAGCAGCTTCCAGATCTCCGCTTTCTTGCCGCCCATTGGGTCTTCGACCTTGGCTTCCGCCACCCAGCGTGTCGCGACGCCCTTCTTGATCCGGCTCTCGTCGAGATCGACGGTGCCCGCCTCCCGGTCACGGTAGCGCAGCACCGGCCAGGTCTTGAGGTCCATGTACTCGCTCGGTCCCTCTCGGGTCTCGGTGGACTCAAGCAACTGGAGTGTGATGAGGACGCTCGCCATCGTGATGCAAGGCCCGAAGTAGATGCCCTTCCAGGCGTTCATGCCGGGTCCCTTGAGTTCCACCAGGGGACCGGCCGGAGGAGGGCTGGCGTTGACCACGCGTGCAGAGATGAAGCCCTGCCACTGCTTCGGTATGTCGCCGCCGGGCTCCTTGATGAGCGCCTTGGCGATGTCGGAGCGGTCGGGTCTAGGCATCAGTGGCGAGCAATCACGTTGCTGATGTAGCGCTGGACCGCTTTGCCGACCTGAACCGGATCGGTCACGCCGTTGACCTGGATGGCGCCGGGATGGATGTGGACCGTGGCCGTGCGGGGCCTGCCGAGGCCGTCCATCCTGCTTACGTTCGGGCCACTGAGCGGGATGTGAGCTTCAAGGATGGGACCCTGCCGGATGGTTGCCGGGCCTTGCACGATCCCGCCCCTATCCATCGCAAGGTGAAGGTGATCGTCGTGGCCTCCCACCGGGGAAGGGATGCCACGGCCGTCGAAGAAGAGCTGCGTCGGCCCCTTCCGGGCCAGGCGGGTGAAGAGGGCACTGAGGCGTTGTGGCTCGTCGAGGCCGGGCCAGTTCACGTCGATGGCACGGCCTTGGTAGTGATACGAGCCGGGGGCGTGGACGGGGTCGACTCCTCCGAAGGCGGGATGCTCTCCCACGGAGAAGCCTTGGCGCTGGAGCTGGCGCCCGATCTTGACCAGACCTCCGCCGCGGAGTCTTGGACCGTCTGCGTACTGAGAGGCAGAGGAGGCGAGCCGTCCGGCATTGGTCTGGATCTGAAGCTGCATGTTTCGGGGCAAGCCTCGTAGCGAGCGGTCGAGGCGATCTACCTTGTCGGCTGCGTTCATCGTTTGGCGGGCGAGGGAGAACATCTTGTCATCAATGCGCTCGAGGTCCTGCTGGGCGTACTTGCCTCGATGATGGAGGCGGTCATAGGCATCTCTGAGGCTGGCGATGGCTTCGGTGTAGCCGCCCGCCCCCTTCTCGACCCAGAGGAGACGCTCTCGGAGAATCTTGAGCGCAGTAGCGAAGTCCCCTTGCTTCATCAGGTTGCGGACGGTCGCCTCACGGCCCTTGCTGAGCGCGCCGGGGATGTCCTCGAGCTTGTCGATGTAGCCGCCGAGAACGCCTCTGAGCTTGCGGGTGGCGGCAGCTTGGCGGTCGGCGTTGGACTCGAACTTCAGGCCCCAGGCATCGAGCGCTTGGAACATGGTCGAGAGGACGGGCGTGTTCTCCCAGGTCGTCGCAATCCCTTTGAGTATCCGGCCGCCGAGGTCGTTGCCTGCGTCCTCCGCCTTGGCTCGCATGAACTGGCCCCCGGCGAGACCCGCAGCGAGTGCCGCAGCCGCCGAAAGACCACCCGCTATACCGGCTCCACCTCCTGCGGGTCCTCCAGTGGGGACAGTAGTGGGCGCTGGCGGTCCACCACGGAAGCCGAATATCTGCTTGAGGAACCCAATGACGCCAGCGCTCTTGCCTGCAGCCGTGGCCGTGGCAATGCCGGTAAGCGCCCTCCCCATCCCGAACAGACCTCGTATCAAGATGCCGCCAGGGCTGAACTTCCACAGGGCCGTGAGCGCAAGGTACTGGACCACGAACTTCTTGAGCAGCGGGTGCTTCTCGAAGAGGTTGACGGCCACCTTGGTGAAGCCGCTCCATGCGTCGATGAGCTGGCGCAGCGGGCCGGTCTCCGTGCCGAAGATCCGGAACAGCCTTCCGAGGTTCAAGGCGAGATCCAAGATGCTGTTGAGGAACCGTGGCGTCGCGGTCTTGAGGATGTCGATGATGAGAGGCAGGAACTCTGTCCTGATGCGCCGGATAAAGGGCGCCGTATCGAAGCCTCGGCTGACCTCTCCGATGCCGAGGGCGAGATCACGGATGAGGCGCACGAACTCTTTCCACACCGGGATGCCGCTGGCTGCGAAGTCGGCGATGGCTTTGATGCCGCTCTTGCTCTCGGTCCAGTCGGCCCACCGCTCGACCGTGCGGGTGGTGAACTCAAGCATCTTGCGGCCAGCCGGGAAGGCGGCGTTGAAGATCCCCATGATGACCCGCCCGAACCCGATGAAGAGGCGGGTGAGGAGCTGGATGCTGGTGCGGGCTCGCATGAAGAACTGCTCGAGCGGGCTGCCCTCGGTGCGTTGACCCCGAGCCCAGCCCCGAAAGGCCTCGCTGAGGCCGAGGGCGAAGCGACCCATCCAGCGGGTCAGGGGGATCGCCACCACGGTGATGTGGCGGAAGGCCTGGGCGATGTTCGTTAGACCCCGGAGCCCGATCTGGAGTAGCTCACGGTTGAGGCCGAGAAGCGAGCCGACATCGGCTCTGAAGCCTTGGCCCTGGACTATTCGTGCCCAGCGCTCGCCCCACTGCCCGAAGAGGTTAGAGATGAACCCCACCTCGCGCCGGATGGTGGGGAGGTAGCTGACCAGCGCACCGAACCCTGCCTGAAGCCCCGGCATGAGGTTGTTGATGGCAACGTCTCGAAGCTGCTCAAAGGCAGGCATGATCGAGCGGATCTGGAATGCAAAGGGCCGCAGCGCACGTGGCACCGCCTTGATGGCGTCGTTGAACGACTCATTGGAAGCAGTAGCAGCGGCCATGACTTCCTTGAGGCCGCTCAGCCCCAGAGTCAAGACACCGACACTCGAGAAGGCTGCGAAGGCCACCGAGGGGATCGCCGCTAAGCCAGCGGCGGCAGGAGCGATGGCCGATGCGAGGCCGGTGAGCGCACCGGCTGCCTGCGTGGCGAGGGTCACGACGAGACGCATGCCGCCGATCATTGCGGGCCACTTGATGATGCTGATGAGCTTCTGAAGCCCGCTCACGGTAAAGAAGAGGCGCTTCATCTTGTCGGAGAACAGGTCGGTGGTGAGGCTCGCTCGGCGCATCTTGCGATCCGTTCGTTGGACCTCGTCTCCGAGCTGTTCGACTTCCTCGCGCGTGTTCTCCAAGGCACGCTGGGCTCGCAGTGCGCCTTGCACCTCGAGACGTGCCGTTATCTTGCGGGGATCTCCCCCGAGCGGGCTCACGTGAGCCTCCTGACGTTTGAGTTCTTACACATCTACGTCGATCACCTCTGCGCTAAAGATGACGCACATGTCCGCGATGGAGAGGGTTATGCCGGTGGCCCACTGGAGCTTGAGGCGGCGCCCGGTGCTCCACAGCAGCGCAAGGGAAGCGACATCATGTGCATGATGTCGCTGGTCTGAGACAGTCCTTCGCTGCCTCGATGCAGTCATGCTGACCTCCTGCGCCAGGTATCGAGAGAGATGACGGGGGCCAGCTCGCCATCCAGGGGTAGCGTCGCTTCGGGCAGTTGATTGCACTTGTGCTTGTGAAGGCGCAGTCGACACAACGCCAAACCAGCCACCCATGTCGGTGAACACCTCGGATGGAGTCACCCGGAGAAATGGTGCGGCCACAGCACCGACACAAACCCAGATACCTCGCCTCTGCCTCGAACGGTTCTTTGCCCTTCATGCGGCCTTCCGCTCCGTCCGCCAAAGCAACTTCATCTCAAGACCCACCTGCTCGAGTACCTCGCCGGTCTGCCGGTCGAGGCAGAGGCGCTCCCGCTCCTGAAGGCGAGCAGCCCGCTTGAGTCGCCATAACTCGGTGTCGGCCTGATAGCGACGGCGCTGCTCTTTCTGGTGGTAGTCGAACTTCTCGGCCGGGCGGTCGAGAGCGACCCAGAGACCGTCATCGGTGCGCACGGCCAGCCACGCTCCTGCAAGTCGCCGGAGACCCGTGCGTGCCGTGGAGGGATGGACACCCAGCACTTCGGCCAGCTCCATGGCGCTCATGGGCTCGGCAGCCAAACGCAAGATGTCGTACATGCGCCAGCCAGTTGCCCACCCGAACCAGAGGTCATCGCTGGGGTCGGAAGGGGCGAGTGTTTGCGAACATCCCGAGTTCTCCCGGGATGGAGAACCTTCCGGGGTGTTCGGGAATGCTCGCACTCGTGTGACCAACTGCCACGTCGAGCAAGTGCCCTGGAGCCGATGGCCTTTGTCTACCAGTCGTACGAAACGACCCCAGGAGTGACGGCGTGAGGAAACGGTGCTGACGGAGACTCCTGCCACTAGGGCAATCTGCCGGTAGCTCTCGTTCAGACGGAGCTTCCCGGCCTTGAGCGCCAGGATGCTGAACCCGGCGAGGATGCGAAGGTCGGTTGCCGCTGACCGTCCCTTCCAAGGGTGTGTCTGAACAGCTTGCCACCACTCGAAGGTGGCGTACCGAGCCTCGGCAGCGCTCCGTAGTGCCGAGGCTCTTGTCGAAGCGGCTTTGGGGGTGCGCCTACCACGAGCAACGCCGTTGTGGATCGTTCGCTCGGCGTCTCGTCGGGCGAGGCCGATGGCCTCCGCTTGCCCTATCAGTGTGGTGACGACGCTCTCGTCCCGAAGCTCGCCCGAAGCGAGCAGGTTACCGACGCCCGCCGCCGCAGCGAACACGGTGTCGTGCCGGTAGCCCGAAGGCGTCGTCTCGATGCGGTCGAGGGCATTGGCGAGGGCTGCCCGCCCGTACTGGGTGCCGAGGTGCCGGGGGATTTCGGCGGGCATCACGCACCACCTCCCGCATACCGAGCGCTAACAGAGGTGAACCGATAAAGGTTTGTCTGGTTCTCGCGGCGCCGGTCTTGCACAATGAGCAGGCCAAATGCGACCAGCTCTCCGATGTAGCGGCGCAGTTGACGCACACTGCACCCGAGGTCACCGGCGACTCTTTCCTGGCTGACGTGCGTAGATCCTGCCTGCCAGCCGTAAGAGCGAAGGACGAGGTAGGCCATCCGGCACTGCATCGACAGCTCGCTGTCTCTCAGCACGACGTTGTGGGCGAGCATGAAGTCCTGCGGGTCAACGTAGTCCTCGAAAGTGAACTCCATACCGCTGTCGAGGGCGGTCATCGCCGACCACCTCCAGCCGGGTGCTGGTCACGCTCAACGCCAAGGAAGCCCGCTTCTTCAAGATCGTGCAGTGCCTGCATCACCACACGACGGCTTCGTCCCGTTTCCTGCACCAACGTGTCGAGTGAGGGGAAGGGGCTGTCGCCTAGCTCAGACATGTGCAAGGACAAGGTGAGCCCTACATGGCGAGCATCGCCTGATAGCTCGTCGCACTCAACAAGCGCAGAGAGCCACGTAAAGAGAGGCTTTAAGGTGGTCATCACGCACCACCTCCTGCACCAACAGAGGTGGGTCGAGGAGCTTTCTGCTCGTGCTCTTCGAGCACCTCGGCGAGGCGGGCGTGCGCTGCGTTGAAGACGCCGAGGCGTTCTTTCCAGTTACGCCGGTTGATGCTGTCGATTGCCCGCGCGGCGCGGGCGAGGTTCTCCTTTGCGATCTGTCGTTCGTGCTGAGAGTGCGAGCGGGTGGCCATCAGGCATCACCGTCGTTTAGCGTTTCGAGGTTGTCGCCGTCGTCGAGAGGGCCGTAGCGCTCGGATAACAGCTCGTCGACTAGCGCTTGGTGCCTAAGGTGCGCCCGGAGGATGGAGTAGCGCTCCAAAGCGCTTCGCTCGCTGATTCCGGGGAACTCGTTGCTCGTTCGGTGCTGCGGAGCTAGTATCAATGGCGCTCCTGAATAGAAGGGTGGGTATCGGACATCTCCTCCCTTCACGAAGAACGGCCCCCGTTCTCCAGCGGGGGCCTTCTTAGTTAGCCAGCGGCACCTCCTCGCCGTCAGCAGCACGATCCCCGGCCTCGCTCTCTGGTTCGCACGGCGCGCCGATCTCTCGGGCAACGACTTGCAGGGCGAGGGCGACCATCTGGTCGAGCGGCTCAGGCATGCGATCTAGCGCCAAACCGGCCTCGTTCATCGGGCGCCGACCGTGCGCTCCGGGAACAGGATCTCCACCGGCGTGTCCAAGTAGGCGGCGAGCGCCTCACGAAACCTCGGAGTCGATGGCGACTCACCACGAAATATCTGTCCGCAGTATTGCGGCGAGTAGCCGACGTAGGCGGCGAACTGACGCTGCGTGTACCCGGCGAGCATCAGATGGAGACGGGCAGGAGTCATGCGAGCCTGAGAAGATGGCGGAGCGTCGAAGATGACGACGGTCCGGCCCTCGGAGTCGACGGTGGCGGTGGTGACTGGCAAGGCTCCCTCCTCAGGAAGCCTGCGTCTCCTCCAGCACGATGGCCGATCCAGTCGATTCTGGCCGCAGGTAGTGGTCTTCTCTGGGAGCATATTAAACAGCCACATCGAAATCCAGTATTGGCTCCGTGGGATTTAGTAGAGGTTTATGGAGTCGTCGTCGTTATAGAAGTGAGCCCGGCGCACCAGTTTGAGCGGCTTATCGTGTAGATACCGTGGGATCGCTTCATTCGTGCTCGTAGAAGCATCACTTTGCCCTCTAAGAGCGCACCCGGAACAGATGTAACGTGCACTACTCCATACGTCTCCATGTCAGTCACATGGAAGCGCGCGACCGTCCATGCATTCGCGCGGGTTGACGCGCGCGTGGGCCTTCTATAAGCGCTCCTACGGAACTAACAAGCGCTGTCGTGATCCGAAGGTCATCGAGGAAAGGCAAAGGCTCCTAGCGGCTCTCAGCGCTGATCCAGCCAATCAGCCCACTCGATGGCGGTGGTCTTAGGTCGTCGAGGCTTACCTTGCGGCCGAGCGGCTTTGATGGCGATCTTGAGTAGACCATTTCGCTCCGCCACGGTGGCCCGCTTCCAGACACTTTCAAGATCTGCGGCGCGCCGGATGAAGTTCTCGATGTCTTGGACGCTGCGCTCCACAGCATTTGCCTGAGCCACTCGATCTGCGATGGATCGCTCAAGCTGATCTCGCTCACGCTCCAGATCATCTGCCTTGGCTCGGTAGACATCCTCGAAGAGGGTCCCGGAGATATAGGCGTCTAGGAGTCGCTCCATGCGGCGCCGGAGCGCATCAAGGCGCGCCTCGGAGTCATCCCGGATGGACGGGACCATCATCTCGATGGTCCGGCGATCGAGCTTCTTGGTGGCATGGGTGCGATAGAGATCGGCCACTCGCTCGAAGAACGCATCAACGAGCTGCTGCTCGGCAACGCTTTCGTAGATGGCTACGCCGTCGCAGCGCTCCCCGCCTTCGGCCCTTACGTTCCACGCCCGGTTGCGACAGAACCAGAAGGTCGGCCGGGAGTGCCCGCCCGAACTACGGCGATAAGGCGCGCCGCAGGAATCACATCTCAGCAGACCGCTCAAGAGAGACACCGTCTGCTGCCCGTTGCCGAGACGGGCTCCGGCGTTCCACTCGGCGGTGCGGGCGAGCTTGAGAGCCCGAGCCTTGTCGAACGTATCTCGCTCGACTATGGGCTCCCAGGTTCCCTCGATGACGTGCCCGTCGTCTTCTATGACGCCGATGTACGTGGGGTTCACAACCATGTCGGCGACCTTCTTCGGAGTCCACCGCTGGCCCCCGGCCTTCGTCGGTACGCCACGCCGGGTCAGCTCCACGGCGAGCACGCTGGCCCGATCCCCGGAGAGGAAGCGCTTAAAGACCTCTTGGACGACCAAGGCCTCGTCGGGATTGACGTAGAGACCGGGCTCACGCTCATCGAGACCATTGGCCACGGCTTCCTTGCTGACCCAGTCGTATCCGTAGGGAGTCGAACCTCCGCCCCGCAGTCTTCCATTGCGCCGGAGGTAGGCGATGGTGTCTTTCCATCGCTCCCCGATGAGTCTGCGCTCGTAGTTAGCGAGGCCCGCCATCATCGTGAGCATCAGCTCGCCGTGAGGAGTGTTCGTGTCCAGCTCGGGAGCATCGAGGAACACGATGCCGACCCCATCCCGCCCGAAGTCGAGGGTCAGGTTGATGAGATCAGCGGTGGAGCGGCTGAACCTCGTCACCTTGGGGACGATGAGAGTGGAGAACTCCTGGCGTCGCTCGATGAGGCGGAGAAGCCCGGGGCGGTTGTCGACCCTGGCGCCGGAGATCCCGATGTCGGAGAACTCCCGCCCGTTGGTCTCGGTCGGGAGGCTCATCCCTCTGGCCTCGCAGTAACTGGCGACCTGGCCCCGGTAGATGTCGGGGGAAGCCATCCCATCTCGCTCTCGGCTCACTCGTATGTAGCTTGCGGGTGAATCAGATCCGTACCGCTTGCGCGCCAAAGCCACCTCTCCCCCCTGTCACCGATGACGGCCCCCGGTCCCCCTACGAGGGTTGGACTGTTCTCAGCCCAAAGGCCGTTTGTGCAGATGTACTAAGTGTAGTTCGTGACGTAGGCCCGTCGCCTGTCGATGCCGGCCTCCTCCAGGGCGTCGTCGAGCAGGCGCCCGGCCGGTCCCACGAAGGGCCTGCCCGAGAGGTCCTCGCGGTCGCCCGGCTGCTCCCCTACCAGCATGAGCTCCGCGGGCGTCGCCCCCTCCCCGAACACGGTCTGGGTGCCGGTCTTGTAGAGCTCGCATCCGGTGCAGCCTGCCGCGCGGTCCCGCAGCTGATCGAGATCGGGATGGTCGGGGATCAGCTCCCGGACGTCGATGTGGTTCGTGGGCATGGCTCCCTGTCACCCCCTCTCACGATGCGCTTCTCCGCCGTGCTCCCCCAGAGCCCCGGATCCTTGATCTCAGCTCCGCCAGAGAACATACCCAGCCGGGGAAGTCGGTTCCCGTAACGTTTAGTCAGCGGGCGGCGCGCCTGCGGCAGGCCTCGACCTCTTCCATCGCGGCCTCGACGCCCTCGTAGCCGATCGTCGACGAGACCTTGTCGGGCTCGAGCATCTTGTAGACGTCGAAGAAGTGCTGGATCTCCTGCAGGAGCTGAGACGGCAGCTCCTCGAGGTCGCCGACGCCCTCCCACATGGGATCGCCATAGGGAACGCAGATGACCTTCGCGTCCCTGCCCTTTTCGTCCTCCATGTAGAAGACACCGAGGGGGCGAGCCCTGACCCAGCAGCCGGGAAAGGTCGGATCGTCGACGAGCACGAGGGCGTCGAGCGGATCGCCGTCCTCGGCAAGGGTCTCCGGGATGTAGCCGTAGTCGGCCGGGTACGTCGTCGCCGAGAACAGCCGCCGGTCGAGCCTGATGACGTGGCGCTCGTGGTCGTACTCGTACTTGTTCCGACTGCCTTTGGGGATCTCCACGACGACGTCGATCACGCTGGTCTCGCTCATGGAGCGACCACGGTCATCCGGCGCCTTCGTCGAGCTCTTCCTCGGGGCCTTCTACGTACATACGCTCCCTTCCGCAGCTTCGCCGGTTCCACGCTACCGCCGCCGGGGCGACGTTTAGCCCTCGCGGCCGCTGGAGAAGGCTGGGACATGGATCGCGGGGAAGTGAGACGGCGACTTCAGCAGGAGCGCGCCAGGCGGACCGACATGCGCGCCGGACTCCTCGAACAACACGGCGACGGAGAGCCGGGCACGACGAGCACCGGAGAGCTCGCGTCCTACGACCAGCACGACGCCGACATCGCCACGGAGACGTTCGAGCGCGAGAAGGATCAGTCGCTCATCGAGCACCTCGAATCCGAGCTCGAGGAGATCGACAGCGCGCTGGGCAAGCTGGACGCCGGGAACTACGGCACCTGCGAGGCGTGCGGGCGCCCGATCGGCGACGACCGGCTCGAGGCGTTCCCCGCGGCTCGCTTCTGCGTCGAGGACCAAGCCGAAGCCGAGCGCGCCACGCTGCCCGGGGACTAGAAGGGGACTAGAAGAGGAGCTCCCGGCGGCTGGGGGGACTGCCCGGCGACGCCGGCTAGGAGGAGCTACTCCGCTCCGTCACTATCTCCACGCGCTCGTCGGCCGGTTCGTTGCCGTCGTCGGGAGCGACCGGGTCGACGACGACCTCGCTCGGTCCGGGCTCACCGGAATCGTTGCGCTTCCGGTCCTCGTCGAACTGCCGTCCCTCGCTCATCGCCGGAGGCTACCGCCGTCCCCGGCCGGTCCTCGCCTGCAATTCGTCGATGCGTTTGGACGCCTCCGCCTTGCTGAGGCTCTCGTCGAAGCCCTCGTTCGCCTCCCCGGACAGGGTCTTGAGATAGGAGGCCTGCGCGCCGGTCATCCGCTCGTCGCCCGTGACCCACTCCTCGGGCTCCTTCTCGGTGTTCGATCCAACCTGGTCTTCCTGCACCATCAGCCTCCACGCTCGTTGTGGACCCATCCCTCCGCTGCTTACCCCGGGCGTGCCGACGGAAACTGTCCAGTCGAACATACGTTCCCTGTCAGAGCTCGGCCTCGAGGCGCTGCCGCCCCTCTCCCCCAAGCCGGACGTACTCGAGGTCGTGCAGGTCTCCGGGAAGCGTCCCTCCCCAGCTTCCGGTCCCGTCGCGCAGCACGATCGTCCCGAGCTCCCTCGAAGGCCCTGCCTCGGTCACGACCTTGACCGAGTAGCTGCCGGAGCGACCCGGGTCCGCCACCGTGACGAAGATCCACGAAGGCGAACCCTGGTATCCGAAGACATGACCCACGGCCTCTCTGCGCCCGTCGTAGAGGGGGATCGCCGAGAAGTACTCGCCGTCGGCGACGGCGAGCGTCCGTCGATAGCGCGCCGCAAGCTCTCGGTCGCCGGAGGTGGCCCACAGAACGGCGCCGGCCGACGCCGAGGCGAGCACGAGAGCGGCGGCTACCGCAGCGACTGCGAGCCTCCACGAGCGCCCCCGGCGCGCCTCGTAGAGGTGCTCTACGACCCGGCTCTCGAAGCCCAGCGGCGGCTCGCGCGCCGGAACCATGAGCAGAAGCTCGTCGGCGACATCGGAGAGCTCGTCGAGGAGGCGCCGGCAGCGACCACACTCGGACAGGTGCGCAAGGGCGCGCGCCCGTTCGTCTCCGGTCGTGACGCCCAACGCGAGCTCGGGGGCGAGCTCGCGGATGACGCGGCACGCCGGCTTATCGCTCATCGCCGACCTCGAGCGTGGTTCGTAGTTTCAACATCGCGGTGCGTATGCGCGTCTTGACGGTTCCCAGCGGAACGTCCTCGAGCTCGCTGATCTCGCGCGCCGTGCGGCCGTAGAAGGCGGCCAGCACGAGGGCCCGCTGCTGCTCCGGCGGCAGACTCGAGAGCGCGGATCGCAGGCGCATCGACTCGACTGCCGCGAGGCCGCGTTCTTCGGTTGGAGCGTCGGGACTGGGCGTCTGCAGCGACAGCAGGGCGTGCGGGTCGAGGGGCTCCGCGCGCCGCACCCGGACCGCGTCGATCGCAACGTTGCGGGCGATCGACAGCAGCCACGTCGCAACCCGTCCGCGCCGGACGTCGTAGGCGGCCGCGTGCCGCCACGCCCGCAGGAACGTCTCCTGAGCGACGTCCTCCGCGGTCGCGGCATCACCGACGATCGTGAATGCGAGCCCGTAGATCCGTCCCTGGAACCGCCGCACCAGTGCCGCCGCGGCGTCTCGGTCACCCGACGCCAGAGCGGCAAGCAGCGTCTCGTCCGAAAGCGACCACATGATTACCTACGGCCCCCGATGCGCGCGAGATTGACAGGGCCCACGGGATGCACCTTGCGTCAATCTGTTCGTGTCACCCCCACGTATTACCGCGCCACCGTCAATGCGCCCAGGAGGAATCGCCATGGCCCCTGCCGAAAGCCCCGCGCCGACACCCTCGCGTCTCCGCTGCGCAGGAGGGAGGGCGGTGGTGCTGGCGCTCGCCGCGGCGCTCGTCCTGGCGGCCTGTGGAGGCGACGGCGGCGGCGGCACCGGGTCCAACGGCGATGCGCAGACGAGCGAGCAGGCCGAAGAGGAGTCCTCCGGCACGATCAAGGTCGCCGGCGAGGACGCCAACGACCACGGCACGAAGGACGTCGCCGGCGCGCGCGAGGCCGAGGTGGAGCTCGACGACTTCTACTTCGAGCCGACCGTGCTGACCGGTGCGGCGGGCCAGAAGCTGACGCTCACGTTGGCGAACGAGGGCGATGCGACGCACAACTTCTCGCTCGAGGCACAAGGCATCGACGAGGACATCGACCCGGGAGCGGAGGCCGAGGTCGAGGTGACCTTTCCCGACTCCGGCGAGCTCCTGTTCATGTGCAAGTTCCACACCGGGCAGGGCATGAACGGCGGGCTCGAAGCCTCCTAGGCGGGCGCGCCGCCGCCTGTCTCTCCAGGGGGCTTCGGGGCCTCAAGCGGGCCTCCGCACGGCCGATGTTGGGGAAGAGCCGCAGGGCTCGTCGCCGTCTCGCCTTGGATGGCGATGCCGGCCAGCCGAGGACCGCATGAGCGAACCTGAACGGTCGCATCCGGGTCGACCGCGCGCGCCTTCAGGCGCTGCGCGTGCTCGCCGCCATGGTGGTGGTCTTCCTCAGCGCGGCCCTCGCCCAGTGGCAGCTCGAGAACAGGGCGGACGACACCCGGCGCGTCGAGCTCGCTCTGACCCGCATCCAGAGCCGCGCGTCGCTCGAGAGCCTGCTCCAGCAGAGAGCGCTGGACACCGGGATGGTGACCAGCGGCCTCACCGACAGCCTGCAGAAGCTCGACCGCGAGATCAGAGCAAGCCTCGTGCCCCTGTCTCCCGACGAAGGTCTCGACGACGTGCGCGTGGCCGTGCGGTCGCATCAGAGCGCGGTCGGGGAGAATCTCGCCCTCGTCGAACAGGAGGAGCTCGCCGACGCCGCGATCCACGATCGCGAGAAGGTCGACAGGTGGTTCGAAGAGCTTGCGCGCGCGATCGACGGGGCGCTCGCCGAGCAGAGGGCCGTGGCCGCCACCACCGACGAGCTCTCAAACGCCGGGTCGCTCGCCGCCCTCTTCATCGCATGCCTCACGGTCGGGGTGTTGCTGTGGCGGTTCGAGCGCGCCCGTCTGGCTGCGGCGAGCGCGCATCAGCGCGGGATCGCCGAGAGCGAAGCCCGCTTCCGAACCCTCGTGCAGAACTCGTCCGACGTGGTGGCAGTTGTCGACGGCGGAGGTCGCGTCAGCTACCTGAGCCCATCCGCGGTCAGGACCTTCGGACGGGGCCCCGGCGAGGTCCTGGGACGCACCGCCTCGTCCGTGATCGAGGAGCTCGTGCACCCAGACGATCGAGAGCTGGTCGGGGCGTTCATCCAGGGCGGCGACGAACGAGAAGTCGACGATCAGGAGCGCATCGAGTTCCGGCTGCGCGCAGACGACGGATGGCGCGTCGTCGAGTGCAGCGCTACCGATTCCCTGCGCGATCCGTGTGTGAGCGGCGTCGTCATCACGATGCGAGACATCTCGCGGCGCAAGGCGCTCGAGGACAAGCTCAGGCACCAGGCGTTCCACGATTCACTGACACACCTGCCCAATCGGGCGCTGCTCCTCGACCGCCTGGAGATGGCCCTCGCGCGCAGGTCGCAGAGTCCGCTCGCCGTGATGCTGCTGGACCTCGACGGGTTCAAGGCGGTCAACGACAGCCTCGGCCACGCCGCCGGCGATCAACTGCTGGTGCACGTGGCCCACCGGCTTCAGCAATGCGTGCGGGCAGCGGACTCCGTCGCTCGCCTGGGAGGCGACGAGTTCGCCGTGCTGCTCGAGGACCTTGCCCAGATGGAGGACGCGAGCCTCGTTGCCCGCAGGATGCTCGACTTCCTCACAGAGCCGTTCGTCATCGCCGGCAAGGAGATCTTCATCCACGCGAGCATCGGGATCGTCAGAGGCCGTGCGAGCGAGCATTCGGCCGAGGAGCTGCTGAGAGACGCCGACGTGGCGATGTACGTGGCCAAGACGGGAGGCAAGAACGACTTCAGGTTCTTCCAGCCCAGCATGCGTGTCGAGGTGGTCGAGCGCCTGACGCTCGAGGGAGACCTGCGCGCCGCCGTGGACCGCAACGAGCTCGCCCTCTTCTTCCAGCCCCTGGTCGACCTTCCGTCCGGTCGGATCAGCGGCATGGAGGCGCTCGTTCGCTGGAACCATCCGACGCGCGGGCTCATACCTCCCGCCGACTTCATCCCGCTTGCCGAGGAGACCGGGCTCATCGTCCCGCTCGGGCGCTGGATCCTGCGCGCGGCATTCCGTCAGCTCAAGCAGTGGCAGGGGCGCCATGAAGGAGCCGGGCATCTCGGCATCAGCGTCAACCTCTCGGGCCGCCAGCTCCAGGACGCGTCTCTGGTCGACGATATCCGTCAGATGCTCCTCGAAGAGCGCCTCGACGCGTCGGGCGTCACCCTCGAGATCACCGAGAGCGTGCTCATGCACCACACCGGGGGCATCGCCGACACGCTGACGCAGCTGAGGTCACTCGGGCTGCATCTCGCGATCGACGACTTCGGCACCGGCTATTCCTCGCTCGGCTACCTGCAGGCCTTCCCCATAGAGACCCTCAAGATAGACAGGAGCTTCGTGGCGCGCGTCGGGCACGGGCCGGAGGAGTCGGCGCTCGCTCGAGCGGTCGTGAAGCTGGCCCAGACGCTCGAGCTCGGCATCGTCGCCGAAGGCATCGAGGAGCAGGTGCAGCTCGACCGGCTGCGAGACCTCGGCTGCCCCCTGGGACAGGGCTATCTCTTCTCACGGCCGCTCCCGGGCCCCGCCATGGAAGAGTTGCTGGAGCGCAACGTCGACGGCTCCTGGTGGATCGCGGAGCGTCCCCTCGCCTCTGCCGGCTGAGCTGCATCCCCGGGGCTCGACGCGCGCCCACTAAGCTCTGCGCCGGCGCGAGAGAGGAGACGCATGCCGAGGGGAACATCCTTGCCTTGGTGATGGCGGGAGGGGCGGGCAGCCGCCTCGAGGTCCTTACGGATGAGCGCGCCAAGCCGGCGATGCCCTACGGGGGGTCTACCGGCTGATCGACTTCCCGCTCAGCAATTGCATGCACAGTCACATCTCCGACGTCTGGGTGATCCAGCAGTATCAGCCGCACTCGCTCGACGACCACATCTCGAACGGCAGGCCTTGGGACCTCGACCGCACCCGCGGCGGCCTCCGCTTGCTGAGCCCTCATCGAGGAACCGACGAGAGCGGTTGGCACGAGGGCAACGCCGACGCCATCTTCAAGCATGGGAGGCTTATCGAGGAGTCGCGCGCCGAGACCGTGGTCGTGCTGAGCTCCGATCACGTCTACAAGCTCGACTTCGGCGACGTGATCGCGTCGCATCGCAAGCGCGCGGCCGACGTCACCATGGTGACGACCCGCGCGCCGGCGCTCAGGCCGGCCGCTTCGGAACCGTGCAGGTGGACGGCGACGGCCGGGTCACCGGCTTCGAGTACAAACCGGACTCGCCCTCGAGCGACATCGTCACGACCGAGGTCTTCGTCTTCGAGGCCACCGCACTGATGGCAACGCTGCGCGAGCTCGCCGAGGAGGACGAGCGAGACGATGAAGAAGAATCGGACCGGCTCGAGGACTTCGGCCACGCGCTTCTGCCGCGCCTCGTCGACCGGGGCGCGGCCCTCGACTACAGGCTCGACGACTACTGGAAGGACCTCGGGACGGTGCAGAGCTATTGGGAGGCACACATGGACCTGCTCGGGGACGCGCCAGCCATAACGCTCGACGACCCGCGCTGGCCCATCTACACGCTGGCGGTGCAACGTCCCCCGGCGCGCATCGAGGCGACGGCGGCCATCGACGACTCGCTTGTCTCGCCGGGATGCACAGTTGCAGGCGAGGTGCATCGCTCCATCATCGCTCCGGGCAGCGTGATCAAACCGGGCGCGGTCGTGCGCGACTCGGTCGTCTTGCATGACTGCGTGATCGGTTCGGGAGCAACCGTCGACGTCGCCGTCGTCGACATGGAGGTTCGCATCGACGCCTCGGCAACCGTCGGGAGACGGCTCGCGCGCGGGCTACAGGACCCCTCGAACGACGACATAACGGTGATCGGGCGCGCCGCCCACATCGGAGCGGGGTCGACGGTCGCCGTCGGAGCGAGGGTCGAACCGAACTCGGCGGTCGGCCGCGGGGGTGGCGCCTAGGGGCGTCGGCCGTTGCTCGGGGTCGCTCCGACATCGAGCGACTCGGGCCTCAGATCTATCACGGCAAGCGGCTCAACGGCTTGCTCGGAGGCCACGACCGGCTCCTCGTCGCCGTCATCGAGGCGGATCGTCGTGGCCTCCTGCGAAGGCTCGTAGTCCTCGTCGACGGCTTCGACCTCGACGATCATCGAGGTGACCAAGAAAGAATCGGCAGGGGCACTCGGGATCTCCTCGCCCTCGGGGTCGAAGACGCGCGAGACGTTCAGCATCAGGACGCGCTCGTCGTCACGGGCGGAGCGCGCGTTGCGCCAGCCCTCGACGACGCGGCCGCTCAACATGCGCACGCGTAGATGCTGCCGGCCCGGCGCGGGCGGGAGCCTGGTTCCACCCGGCGCCGTGGAGAGTGGAGGTCTCTCATCGGCCACCGACGGCGCCGCATCGGAGCTCGCCGGGCGCGGGCGGGCGCGCGTCCGCCGGCCCAACCTCAGGAGCACGAGCGCCACCACCAGCGCGGCAAGCGCCGCGCCGACCGCCTGTGCAAGCAGGGACGCTCCCTCCCCTTCGCCCGCGGAGCCCTCGGGGGCAGCCTCGCTCGCGGCGTCGGGCGCCGGCGCGGAGCTCGAGACCTCGATCACCCACTCCCCCGCCGGTTCCGACACGAAGGTCTCACCCGGCGCCTCCAGGGTTGCCTCGCTGCCCCGGATCGACTCCACACGATGGCCGACGGAGCGCGTCTCGAGCCCCTCCCCGCCGACCACGACGCGCTGCCCCAGGGCCCTCAGCTCGCCCGTGCCGCTCCACCTCGTGGTCTCGCCCGAGTCGTCGACGAAGGTCACCGACGCGACGCGGGGTAGCGGCGCGCCGTCGGGTCCCTCGAGCCGCGGGGTGACCCCGTAGCTCACGTCGAAGCCGGCCTCGAGCAAGGTGAACGACTCGACCGGGACGGCCCGGGCTCGGGTGGCGCCGCCATCGGACCACAGGGAGAACTCGGCGCGCCCTCCGTCGGCGAGCGCGACCCCCTTCGGCGCCACGAGGTCGAAGGTGCCCGGGCTGTCTACGGTGACGAGCGCGAGCCCGTTCTCGTCCGCGGTGAAGGCGGTCCCATCGAGCATGAAGCGCGCGCCGGGAAGCTCCGGCACGGTCTGGACCATGACCGGGATGTCGAGCTCCTGCGAGTGTGCCGCCGGAGCGAGCGCGGCGAGCAAGGGCACGACGAGCGCAAGCGTCATCACCGTCCTCGGCGGGGGGGCTCGCCGAGCCCGTCCCGAGGCGCGCCGGACCCGCAACAGTCGACTCCACCCCGTGCTCATCGCGCCCCGTCCACTAGCCGGTTACTGCAGCCTTACCCACCAGAGACCTCGGGCTAGTCAAGAACGGCCGCACCGCTTCCAAGACCTCTGGGCGACCCACCGGCCGGTCGACCGCGCCCGGATAGACGCCTCCTGCGGCCGGGAGACCGAGGAGGTTGGCGACGATCGCTGCGTGGCGCTCCTCCACGCCGAATATCCCGGCTGCGGCCTGGAGGATGTCCTTGTTCTCGATCGCTCCCGCGGCGCCGAGGTAGGCCCCCGCGAACAGGTTCTCGAACCTGAGGCTCGTCCGGAGGAGCCTGTTGCGGCTCGACAGAGCGCCGCCGAAGTCGATCGCGGGCGCCGCGGCCGGCCGTCCCCCGAGGTTCTGGATCGTCTGGGTGATCCCGGCGATGTGGGCATCCTCGTCCGCTCCGATGCGCTCGATGAGCTCGGCGTCCCGGCCCGAGAGCACATCCTTGCCCTCGCGGTAGAACTGCGACAGGAAGTACTCGAGCACGAGCGCATAGTTCAAGATGTCGATGTCGCCGTCGAACGTGGATCGCGCCGCCGCCGAGGTCCCGACGGCGGCGCTACCGAAGGCTGCCGCCGGAAGCGCGGCGGCGCCGTATCTGAGGAAATCACGTCGCTGCATCTGGAGACTCCTAGCTCTTGATGAAGAGTTGGGCGGCCTTGAGGACCTGCGCTCTGATCTTGGGCTGCTCCAGCGGCGCGGGGAACGGGTCGGCGCCGGTCAGCTCCCGAAGGATGGCGGCGTGGCGCGACTCGACGCCCGCGATCGATGCCGCGGCCTGTAGCAGCTCCGGGCTCTCTATCCTCGTGACCTGCCCGTGATAGGCGCTCACGCCGAGGTCCTCGAGCATAGAGGCCGTCTCGAGCCATCTCCTTGCGCTGCCGAACGTGCCGCTCGGATAGGTCGGCTCGGGCGCCTCGACCGCCGTCGCGCCGAGCTTCTCGATGGTGCTCGACAGGATGCTCACGTGCTCGTTCTCGTGGGCGAGGATGGGCTCGACAAGCTCTGCATCCCGGCCCGACAAGAGCTCCTCCTGCAGTCCCCTGCGGAAGAAGTCCCGCTCCAGGTACTCGAGCGTGAGCGCATAGTTCAGTATGCCGACGTCGCCGCCGCCGGACTGGGCGGCCGCGAAGCGGTCCTTCGCGGCCACCGCGAGCGACCCTCCCACGCCTATCACCGCCGCCCACTTGAGGAAGTTACGACGATCTCGCTCGCGTTGGAACGAAAGCACCGGTCGTCCGTCGAACAAAGTCCTATCCGTCATGTGAGAACCGCCTCTCCGGTCGTGCTGGTCTCGGTCTCGTCCGTGATCACGTCACCGCCCTCGCCTGCACGACTATCCGATGCGTTCGGGACCCCTTGGGGGTGCAGGCGAACATCGTTATGAGGCGTGCGCCGTCTCGCTCCGGCGGCCGCAGCACGAAGTCTGCGTATCGTTCCTCCGGAACGATGGTCGTGCGTCGCACGCGAAAGACCGTCTTGCGGCCACCCTCGAGGTGCGTGCGCACGACGTCGCCGCGTCGCAACAGGTCCAGGTCCTCGAACGGATGCGTGAAGGTCGTCCGATGCCCGGCCAAGACGGCATTGCCCGGCGCGCCGGGAAGTGGCGTGCCGGGCCACAAGCCGGGCCCCAGCTCGACGACGTCGTCGTGTACGCCCAGGAAGAACGGCGTGCTGAGATCGATCGACGGGATATCGAGCCGCCCGACAGCGACGTAACGCGCCTTCGGCCGGGCCCAGACCTTCGCCCGGCTCGGCGCGGTGGGACGGGCCCGCAGCACCTCGGCCCCGCTCGGGGCGCGCTCCGGCCGCGGCGCCCGCTTGCGTTCGGCGCGCGACGGTCCACCCAGAAGAGCCACAGCGCTGAGCCCCAGCAACAGAGCGACGACCAGCGCGGCCCCGGCCTGCGGGGATCTCCTCTCGTACATGGATCTCGTGACGTTGTCTCCCAACCGCGTGTGGGGCGAACCGCCGTCGGCGCGCCCACTCTCATCCCGTCCCGAGGCTAAGGATCCTCCCGGCTCGCGACATGTGAACCGCGCGCGCGGCGGCCTCAGTAGGTTGTTCGCCGGCTGCAGGCGACTTGGATGGGAGTCGCCGACCGAGCGACGGGAGGAGAGCTGGCCGACACCGTCACGCGCCGGGGAGGCATCGACAAAGCGGTGGTGCTGTTCCTCACGCCCGTGCTGTGGGGAGCGACGTTCCCCGCGGCCAAGCTCGCTCTCGACGACCTCGATCCGTTCGCGTTCATGGCGTGGACGCGCATCCTCGGGCTCGTCACGATCGTGGCCGCGCTGCCGTGGATGGCGAGGCGCTCGGAAAACCCCCTGGAGCTCAAGCGGTCCCTGTGGCCGGGACTCGTTCTCGGAGCGTTGCTCTTCCTGGGCTATTCGTTGCAGACCGTCGGACTCGACCTCACGACCGCCACCAACGCGGGCTTCATCACAGGCCTCTACGTCGTGTTCACTCCCGTGCTCGGCCTGGTGCTGTTCCGCATCCCCGTGCGACCGAGCCTCTGGGGCGCGGTCGCGGTGTCGTTCGTCGGACTCGCGCTGCTCTCGACCGCAACGCTGCGAACCTTCCGGCCCCACTTGGGCGACGTCCTCGTCCTTGCGTCGGCGCTCGCGTGGAGCGGGCACGTCACCGCGCTGGGGAGGTTCGCTCCTCGTTATCCGGCGCCTCTGCTGTCGGTTGCACAGATGGTCGCCGCGTCGCTCTTCCACCTCGCCGCAGCCCTGACGTCGGGTCTTCAGACGCGCGCCGCCGTGGCGACCCTGCCGCTCTTGTTCATCACCGGGGTGCTCGGAACCGGCGTCGCTTACACGCTTCAGATCGTCGCCCAAAGGGACATAACGCCGGCGCGCGCGGCCGTCATCCTTTCCGGCGAGTCCCTGTTTTCCGCGTTGCTCTCGACCTTGTGGATCGGCGAACGTCTCGTGGTCCATCAGTGGCTCGGCGCGCTGCTCATCGTCGTGGCGATGGTGCTGTCGGAGACAGGGGCGCGCCGCGATGCGCGCCAGCCCACCCTGCCCTAGAGGCAGTCTCCTAGAGGATCCCTTGCGGATCGTAGACGGCTTCCCCCTCTACGAGCGTCAGAACAACGCGCGCGTCCGAGATGTTGGCGCCGTCCAGCGCGAACAGATCGCGATCGAGCACGCAGATGTCCGCGAGCTTGCCGCTCTCGATCGACCCGGTGCTCTCGTCGAGGCGGTTCACATACGCCGAGCCCATCGTGAAGCCCTCCAGGGCGGCGGGTAGATCGAGTCGCTCATCCGGGAGGAACGGAGGCTCGGAACGCTCGTCGGGAGGGACGCGCGTGACCGCGACCTCGATCTCGAGCAACGGATCGGGCGTCGACACCGGCCAATCGCTTCCGAACGCCAGCGTCGCTCCGGCGCGCCTCAGCGATGCGAACGGATACTGGTGCGCCGCGCGCTCGGGCCCGAGGAACGGGATCGTGAGCTCGCGCATCTGGGGCTCGTTGCAGGCCCAGAACGGCTGGCAGTTGGGGACCACGTTGAGCCCCCTGAAGCGGGGGACGTCCTCGGGATGGACGACTTGCAGGTGGCATATGTGATGCCGCGCGTCGCGCACGCCGTTGGCCGTGCGCGCGGCTTCGATCGCATCAAGCGACTCGCGCACGGCGCGGTCCCCGATCGCATGGATGTGGACCTGGAAACCCTCGCGGTCGAGCAAGGTCACGTAGCGCTTGAGAGCTTCGGGCTCGATCATGCTGATGCCGCTGTTGTCGGTGGGGCGTCCCGATGCGTCGAGGTACGGTTCGGTCATCGCGGCGGTGAAGTTCTCGACGACCCCGTCCTGAAAGATCTTGGCGGTCGCCGCGCGCATACGCCCGATCGTGCCTCGCTCCCTGCGCTCCAGCAGCTCCGGAAGCTGCTCCTCGTCGCGCTGTCGTTCCCACAGCAGCGACAGCACGATGCGCGCGGTGAGCTCCCCGGAGTCGGCAAGCCGGCGATAAGCTTCCAGCTCGGCGCCCACGATCCACGCGTCCTGCCACGCGGTTATCCCGAAGGCAAGCAACCGACGCTGGGCGCGCCGAAGTGCATCGACGAGGTCGTCGATGGTCGGAGGCGGCACGAGCCTGCGCACGAGATCCATCGCGCCCTCGTGCAGGCTTCCCGACGGCTCTCCGTTCTCGTCGCGCTCGATGCGACCGTCGCGCGGGTCGCTCGTGGAGCGGGTGATCGACGCCATCTCGAGCGCGCGCGTGTTGACCCACGCACCGTGGCCGTCCCGGTTGACGAGGAAGGCGGGACGGTCGGAGACGAGACGATCCAGCTCCAAGCGATGTGGCGTGCCTCCGGGGAAGGCATCCATGGACCACCCGGAGCCGAGGACCCACTCCCGCTCCGGATGCTCCCGCGCGTAGGTCGAGATGGCGTTCGTGTATCCGTCGGCGCCGACGACGTAGTGCAGGTCGCACTGCGCCTCGGCCAGTCCCGCATGCAGTGGATGCAGGTGGGCATCCTGGAAACCGGGCAGCACCATGCCCCCATCGAGCTCGATCACGCGCGTCGACTTGGACACGAGGTTTCGCACATCGTCGGCCGCGCCCACGGCGCTGATGCGCCCTCCTCTAACCGCAACGGCGTCGGCCCAGCGGCGCACTCCGTCCATCGTGAGCACGGGCGCGCCGGTGATCACGAGATCCGCCACGTCGGAAGAAGCCACGTCCCACCCCCTGTTCCAGAGACACCGGCCCACGAAGATACAAGCAGGCCGAGCGTCGGGGATACTCGGATCGCTCGACGAACAAGGAAGAAGACATGCACCAGCACGGTCTCTACATCGACGGCAAGTGGACCGACGCAGCTCGAGGCAAGACCTTCGAGGTCATCGATCCGGCCACGGGAGAGAGCATCGCCGCGGTCGCGGACGGACAGCCTCAAGACGTCCACCACGCGGTGCTGGCGGCGCGCCGCGCGTTCGACGAGGGTTCGTGGCCGCGGGTGGGCGAAAGAGAGCGGGCGCGCGTGCTCGCGTACATCGAGAACGGTGAGCAGGCGGGGGCGCGCGTCGCCCTCAAGGCGGCTCCACCCGAGGACCCGGCGCTCTCAGGTGGCTACTTCGTTCCGCCGACGATCTTCTACGACGTGGATGCAGAGGCAACGATCGCCCGGGAAGAGATCTTCGGCCCCGTCATGGCTGTGCTGCCCTTCAGCGATCCCGACGATGTCGTCAGGGCGGCGAACGACGCGATCAAGGAGCACCTGAGCCAGCGCGACAGCGACTACGGCCTCGCCGCAGCAGTGTGGACGCGCGACATAAAGAAGGCGCTCAACACCGCCGGGCACTCAAGGCGGGGATCGTGTGGATCAACGACTCTCAGCCGGCGCCGACGGAAGCGCCTTGGGGGGGCTACAAGCAGTCGGGCATGGGCCGGGAGTTGGGGCCGTGGGGCCTTGAGGACTACCTCGAGATCAAGCACATCTACATCAACCTCGCCTCGTCTTGAAGCGCGGCACCACGGCGCCGGTCTCATCTCGCCGCCCCAGGAAGCCGCCGGTGACGATCGCAAGCGTCGCGACCATCAGCGCGGCCATCGTCGCGCGCAGCCCGGCCTGGTCGGCGAGCCACCCGAGCATCGGCGGCCCAAGGACGAAGCCCGAATAGCCGACCGTCGTCATCGCCGCGATGGCGAGCCCGGCTCCCTGCCCGGTCTCGCCGGCGAGACCGAAGGCGGCCGGCGCCGACGACGACATCGCGAAGCCGAGCAGGAGGAACCCGAGGCTCGCAACCGTCGGGTGAGTCGTCGTGACGGCCAGCGCACCGGCGAGCCCCGAGGCCACGCCGGACCAGAAGATCGTCCTCCTGTAGCCGATCCCGAACAGGATCCGCGAGGCGAACAGCCTCCCCGCCGCCGTCGACAGCGCGAACGCCGCGAAGCCGCCGCTGCCGGCCAGCTCCGAGGCGCCGAGGTCGCGCCGCAGGTAGATCACCGACCACACGTCCATGGAACCCTCGATGAAGAACGCCGCCATCACGACAACGGCAGGCGCGAGCAGGTAGGGCCAGCGCCGGAACGCCACGAGCGACACCGCCGCCCCCTTGTTGCCGGACCCGGAGCCCGCCACGCGCAGCCCATCGGAGCGCACACACCACAGCGCCGCGGCGCCCTGAGCGACGGCGGCGACCGCCAGCGCCGCGACGAAGGAGACATCCAGGGTGAGGGCGATGCCCGTGGCCACCGCCCCGATAGCTGCGCCGATCCCGTAGGCGGCGTGCACCCGCTGGAGGACGGAGCGCGACGACCTAGCCTCAATCCTCTCCCCCGCCGCGTTGACGAAGACGTCGATGAGGCCGGTCCCGATGCCGGTGATCCCGAACGCGACCACGAGCCACGCGGTGCTCGACCACGCGATCAGAAGAGCGCCCACGGCGTGGAACACCAGAGCCCACGCGATCAGCACCCCACGGGACACCTCCTCGAGGCGCGGCGCGACAAGCGTCATCGTCATGATCGCGGTGACGCTGAGTGCAACGAACCGCAAGCTGCCTTGCCCTGGCGTGAGATCGTGCGCCTGCAGGAAGTCGGAGAAGACGACGACCCAGCAGCCCCAGAAGTAGCCGAACGCACCGTACGCGGTGGCGAGAGCTCCGAAGCCGCTCGCGCGCTGGTCGACGACCCTGGCCTTGACCATGATGCCGGTCACCTTTCGCGCCTTGCGTCCATGCGCTTATCCTCTCGGGTGGCCGGACGCCGAGCACGGGAAGGCACGCCGACTCAGTGGTGCACGACCCGGCCATCTCGTCGAACGAGAGGAGAACGATACCCGTGGGGCGGTCGCAATGAGCCTCGAGACGATGGAGCAGGGTAGCAGCGAGATCGGCTACCGGCTGTCGCCGGACGATCGTGCCCTGCAGGCCAAAGCGCGCGCGTTCGTCGACGAGGAACTGATCCCACACGAGCTCGAGGCCGAGATGAACGGCGGCAAGCTCCCTCCGGAGATCGACGCTCGCCATCATCGCCGGGTCCGCGAGCTCGGCCTTGCGGCGATGAACATGCCGGTCGAGCTCGGGGGAGCCGGTCTGACGAACTTCCAGCAGGTGCTCGTGTCCGAGCAGATCGGACGGGTCACGAACGCGCTCGGGTGGGTGCTCGAGACGCCCGCGGGATGGCTGCCCAAGGTTGCGACGCAGCATCAGCTCGACACCTGGGTCACACCGACGATCCGCGGCGAGCGCAACGAGTGCTACGCGATCACGGAGGAGGGCGCCGGTTCCGACGTCGACGGCATCGAGGCTACGGGGCGCCGGGACGGCGACGAGTACGTGCTCAACGGCGTCAAGTGGCACGTCACGTCGGCCAACAAGGCCGATCACACCTTCTTCCAAGCGAAGCTCACCGAGGGACGCCATGCGGGGTCCCACGCGATGTTCATCGTCGATCTCGACGCGCCGGGCCTGCGAGTGGTGCGCACCCCCCTCTACACGCACAATCTCTCATCGCACCATCCCATCATCGCCTTCGAAGATGTGCGCGTCCCCGCGGCGCAACTGATCGGTCAAGAGGGTGACGGTCTCGGCTTCGTGTATGAGTGGTTCCGTTACGAGCGCTTGATGATCGCGGCGCGCTGCTGTGGCGCGGCCGAGCGCCTCATCGAGGAGGCAACGGCGTTCGCCAAGGAAAGGCGCGCGTTCGGCAAGCCCATAGCCGACTATCAGGCGATCCAGTTCATGCTGGCCGACTCGCTCACCGAGCTGTGGGCGGCGCGCCTCATGACCTACCGCCTCGCCCAAGGCATCGACGAGGGCATCGACGTCAAGGTACAGCACGCACAGTGCTCGATGGCGAAGCTCTATGCGTCGGAGATGGCCAACAGGGTCGCCGACAGAGCAGTACAGATCTTCGGCGGCCGCGGCTACATGCGCGAGAACGTGGCCGAGCGCTTCTACCGAGAGCTGCGCGTCGACAGGATCTGGGAGGGCACGTCGGAGATCCAGCGAGTGATCATCGGCGACCAGCTCTACAAGCGTGGAGTGAACGACCTCATCGGAACGGATGGTGGATGACGTGGCTCTTGTAGACAGAACGGTGTCGGAAGTGGAGCGACTGGACGAGCTCGTCGAGGAGCAGGAGCGCATCTTCCTCGAGCGCCAGCCCCGCTCGGCGGCGACCCTCGAGGTCGCCCGGCGCTCCCTTGCCGGAGGAACCACCTCGAGCTGGCAGATCGCCCGCCCCCAGGCGGTGTGGATAAGCCACGGCGCGGGCTCCAAGGTCTACGACGTCGACGGCAACGAGTACGTCGACTTCCACGGCGGCTACGGCGTCATGGCGGTGGGTCACGGGCACCCGAAGATCGTCGAGGCCGTGTCGGCGCGCATCGCGCGCGGCTCCCACTTCGCCCAGCCGACGACGGAGGCGATCGACGTCGCCGAGGAGCTCAGGCGTCGCTTCGGTCTGCCTCTGTGGCGCTTCTGCAACTCCGGGACCGAAGCCACCATGGATGCCGTCCACCTCATGCGGGCGATCACCGGGCGCCCGATGATCGTCAAGGTCGAAGGCTGCTATCACGGGCATCACGATTCCGTGCAGGTGTCCGTCGCCAACCCTCTCGACGAGATCGGCCCCGTCGAACGGCCCGGCAACCCGCCGTCCAGCAGCGGCATCCCGCAGGAGCTCATCGACCTCACGTTGATAGTTCCATTCAACGACCCGGACGCGCTCGAGCGCCGCTTCGCCGACCACCCGGGCGAGATCGCCGGGATCATCCTCGAACCGATCATGATGAACGCGGGCATCGTGGCCCCCGAAGAGGGCTACCTTCGGGCCGTGCGCGACGCCGCGCACCGGCACCGCGCGCTCGTGGCCTTCGATGAGGTCAAGTCCGGGATCGCGGCCGCCTCCGGCGGCGCCACCGAGCTCTACGGCGTCACGCCCGACATCGTTTGCCTCGCCAAGGCGATGGGCGGCGGGCTCCCGTGCGGAGCGATCGGAGGCAGCGAGGAAGTCATGGGCGCGATCGTGTCGGGAGACTACGACCAGGTCGGGACCTTCAACGGGAACCCCCTCACGCTGGCGGCAGCGCGGGCAACGCTCGTCGACATCCTCGACACTGACGCCTATGCCCACTTCGCCGAATTGCGAGAGATCATGGTCGGGGGCTGCGAGGAGGTCATCTTGGAGTTCGAGCTCCCTGCGCACATGGTCGCGATCGGCGCCAAGGGATGCGTGACCTTCACGCCTCATCGCGTGCGCAACTACCGCGACTTCCTCACGATCGACGACCGCTTCAGCCACTGCCATTGGCTCTTCCAGCACAACGGAGGCTCGTTCCTGCCGCCGTGGGGTAAGGCCGAACAGTGGCTCATCTCGGTCCAGCACACGCGCGCAGACGCACAGCGGTTCGTGGACAACTTCGCGCGGTTCGCGGCGGCGTTGCGCTCCTAAGGAGAGCCGATGTCGGGAGGAGAGGTAGAGCTCGTCGACCTCGTCAAGAGGTTCGACGACGTTGCGGCCGTCGACGGCATCGATCTCCAGGTGCCCTCGGGCGAGTTCTTCTCCCTCCTCGGCCCCTCGGGATGCGGCAAGACGACCACGTTGCGGCTCATCGCAGGTTTCGAGCAGCCGACGTCGGGCCGCGTGATGCTCGACGGCACCGACGTCGCGCGCACGCCACCGCACAAGCGCAACGTCAACACGGTGTTCCAGAGCTATGCATTGTTCCCTCACCTCACCGTTGCGGACAACGTCGCCTTCGGGCTCCGGTTCAAGAACGTCACCAAGGCCGAGGGTCAGACGATGGTGAGCGAGGCCCTCGGGCTCGTACAGCTTCAAGGACTCGACAAGCGCCGGCCTTCGCAACTCTCAGGTGGGCAACAGCAACGGGTCGCGCTCGCGCGCGCTCTCGTGCTCAACCCCGCGGTGCTACTTCTCGACGAGCCGCTCGGCGCGCTCGACGCGAAGCTTCGCAAGGCGCTGCAGATCGAGCTGAAGGCTCTGCAGGAGGAGATCGGCATCACGTTCATCTACGTGACGCACGACCAGGAAGAAGCACTGACGATGTCGGACCGCATCGCGGTCATGCGCGACGGCATCGTCGAGCAGGTCGGCTCTCCGCAAGAGGTCTACGAGGAGCCGGCGACCGCCTACGTCGCCGACTTCCTCGGCGTGTCCAACCTCATGACGGCGCACGCCGACGGGCCCTCGAACGGCAGGTGCAAGGTGCGCATGGGCGACTTCGAGCTCTGGGGCGCCAAAGGCGACACGGGCGCAACCGGCGACGTCAAGATCGTCATCCGGCCCGAGCGTGTGCGGGTGGAGCCACACGGCGCCGGGGGCGAGAACCGCGTCCCGGGCCTGGTCCGGCGCAGCATCTACCTGGGCTCGTCCACGCAGCTGATCGTGCAGATGGCGCACGGGGAGACGGTTCAGGCCATGATCCAGAACGATGGGTCCGACGTCGGCTTCGAGCAGGGCAGCCCCGTGAGCCTCATCCTCCCCGCCGACGCCCTGCGCGTGCTGAAGGTGCCGCAGGCCACCGCAGACCCCGGCGCGCCGGGACCATAGGTCCCCCACCTCGGCCCGGCGAGGGCGGCGGCCCACGGGTGGGTGTGCGCGGTCAGATCTCGAGGCGAGCGAAGTCCTCGACGCCCGCCCCCTTGCGCCTGCCCTCCCTCTTGCCGAATCGGCGCTGCACCAGCACCGCCAGCGTTATCGCGATCAGGGAGAACAGGAGCATCACGGTGGCGAGCGCGTTCAGCGACGGGTTCGGCGCGGCGCGCGCGTTGCTGTAGATGCGCACGGGGACCGTCTCGGTGTTCTGGCCTGCGGTGAGGAACTGCGAGATCACGAAATCGTCGATCGAGATCGCGAACACGATCATCAACGCCGCGAAGATGGCCGGAGCGAGCATCGGGAGCAACACCATGCGCAACGCCTGGAGAGGCGACGCGCCGAGGTCCATCGCGGCTTCCTCGTACTCCTTGCCGATCGCGAACAGACGCCCTCGCACCACGATGACTACATAGGAGATCGAGAACGTGACGTGGCCGAGGAGTTGCGCCGGGGTGCCGAGCTGGACCACGTCGAAGAGATGAACGAACACCAGGAACAGCGCGACACCCATGACGATCTCCGGCGTCACGAGAGGAAAGAGCATGAGGAAGTTCGCCGGGCGCGACCCTCGGCCGCGCCAGCGAGCGAGGCCGAGCGCCAGCGCCACTCCCAAAGGCGTCGCAATGAGCATCGCGAGCGACGCGAGCTTGAGGCTTTGGATCATCGCGTCGCGCAGGGCAGGATCGTGCCATACCGAGAGGTCTGGGTCGTCGAAGTACCAGCGCAAGGAGAAGCCCTGCCACGTACTGCGCGAGCGTCCCGCGTTGAACGAGAACTGGATCGCGATGAGCACCGGCACGATCGACCACACGATGTAGAGCCACGTCCACAGTGCGAGGAACCTCGGCTTCCCCCACGGGTTGCCCAGTCGCCCTCTGAGGCGCTGCACGAGTGACCCTGGCTCCACCCGCTCGCGGACGTCGATGCGCGCGGCGGCCTCGCTCATGACGTTGCCTCTCTCGAGGACCGCGCGACGTTGAAGAGGTAGTAGAGCATCAGCAGGCTCACCAGCAGAGATAGGAAGATGGTGAGCGAAGCGCCCTTGGACCCTCCGGAGCCGCTCTGCAGGAAGAACGCTATCTGGTTGCCGAACATCGACGTACGGGGCACCCCGGAGAGCAGGTCGGGCGTGTAGTAGTCACCGAACATCGGCAGCATGATGATCACGCTGCCGGCGAGCACTCCCTGCTTGCTGAGCGGCAACGTGACCCGCAGGAAGGTGCGCGAGGGACTTGCGCCGAGATCGCGCGCAGCTTCGAGAAGGCTCCTGTCGATGCGATCGAGCGCCGCATACAACGGCAAGATGAAGAACGGGATGTAACCGTAGACGAGCCCAAGGATCACCGTGAGCGACTCGCCCGCGAGCCAGCTCCGCGGGTGGTCCAAGATCCCAAGCGTAAGCAGGATGTCGTTGACGTAGCCGTTGTCCTGGAGGAGGTTCACCCATGCGAGCATCCGCATGAGGTAGCTGATCCAGAACGGGGCGATCAACAGCACCAGCAGCAGCGTGCGCCAGCGGCCGCCGTGACGGGAGATGTAGTAGGCGACCGGATAGCCGACGACGATGCACAACGACACCGCGGCGCCGACGTAGGCGAACGTGCGGATGAGCACGCTTTGAAGGGGCCCGCCACTGAGGATCTCGGTGAAGACGTCCTGCATCGCCGTCGGGTCCCACTGCAGCGGGTTCCATACCGGCAGCGGTGTGATGAAGATCGGGTCCAGGCGGCCCATCGCGACGGCGAGGATCGCGTAGAAGGGGACGAGGAAGAGCAGGATGAGCCACAGCAGGCCCGGGGCGGCAAGCGCCGGCCACAGCCTGCGAGCGTGGGTCGTGCGCTGCAGCTCGGCGCGTGTCCGAAGCCTCGGGGCCGGCGTGTCAGCCACAGGCCGTCCGTCCGGCCGTCGTGGGGTGGGGCATGTGCATGAGCTGAGCCGCTACGACGCGCCCGACTTGAACTCAGACCACGCGTTCTGCCACACTGCGTCGACCTCTGGAGGAAGCGCCAGCTGCCTGAAGCCCGTGTCGAACATCTGCTCCTCCACGATGGCGGGCTTGAGGTTCGGCACGACGTACTGCTGCCTGACGAGCTTGTCGGGGTCGATCGCGTTGACGGGCGGCTGGTAGCCGACCCAGCTGAAGTTCTTGATCGCCGGTTGGTTCGCCAGCATGTAGTTGAGGAACATGTGCGCGAGCACGGGGTTCTTTGCGGTCTTCGGGATCGCGATCGTGTCGTTGCCGATCGTGCCCCGTCCGTCCTCCGGCCACCAGTACTGCAGCAGCCCGCGCGGATCGCCGTAGTCCTTGCCCGGCATGTAGAAGGGCGCCGCGACCATGTCCCCCGACCAGGCCTGGTGGATCGCGAACTGGCCCTCGGGAAGCTTCGCGTAGGCGCCGTCTATCGTGGTGCGCACGTTGACCTCCTCGGCCAGAGCGACGAGCTCCTTCCTCGCCATCTCGATGTCCGAGGCGTCGTGCGTGTTGATGTCCGTGATGCCGTTCTTGAGCAGCACCATCGTGATCGCCTCGCGATAGTCGTCGTAGATCCCGACCTTGCCGCTGTACTTCGAGTTCCAGAAGATCTCGTACGGGTTGTCCATCGAGGCGACGTCCTCGTCGACCATGTCGGTTCGCCATCCGATGCCCGTCGTGTAGACGGTGTAGGGCACGGTGTAGAGAGAGCCCTGGTCGTAGAAGGGGTCGGCAAGCTGCGGCCACACGTTCTTGGACAGGTTGGGCAGGTAGTCGTGGTTGAGAGGCTGCAGCAGGTCCCCGGCCACGAGCTTCGGCACCACGTCTATCGTCGGGAAGAAGACGTCGAAGTCGACCTGGCCGGTGCGCATCTTTTGGACGGCCTCGGGGATGTTGTAAAAGGTCGAGATCTCGAACTCGATCCCCTGCTCCTCGGCGAAGTCCTTGACCACCTTCGGCCAGATGTAATCGGCCCAGTTGTAGATCTTGAGCGGCCCCGCCTCCGGCTCGAGGCCCGACTCGATCGGCTCCCTGCCATCAAGAGGCAGCGTCGCCGGGTTGTCCGGGCTCGCCACCTCGATGGTCGAAGCCTGGGTGCCGCCGTTGCCTCCGTCGCCCCCGCCACATGCACCGAGCAGCACGCCGGCGCTCGACAGCGCGGCCGCAGCGGTTGCAGAACGCACGAGGAAGTCGCGCCGGTTCATGCGCGTGTGAGCGCCACGCAGCCTGGGATCCTCCACAGCTTCCTCCTTGGTAAGCCGGTCCCCAAAGAGTATCGGCGCTGCGCCGTTACGCCGAGGGTGTGCTCGTCTTGGTTGTCGCGCTCATGCTAGGTTGGTCTCTCCGGCGGCGCAACCCCGACCTCCCCAAACAAGCGGGGGGTTACCCATTTCTTGAGTGAGGTGAGGCATGGGACCCATGAGAAAGGCACCGATCGGCACAGAAGCGACCACGAAGGTCCTCATGCCTTTCGGTCGCAGCTTCACGCTGCCGTCGGAGGCGTACGTCTCCGAGGAGCTGTTCGAGTGGGAGCGCAAGGCCTTCTTCGAAGGCTCGTGGGTCTGCGTCGGACGCTCCGACGACCTCGCGCAACCAGGCCGCCGGCGAGCGGTGCAGATCGGCTCCGAGGGCGTGCTGCTCGTGCGCGACGACTCGGGCGAGCTCAACGGCTTCTTCAACGTCTGCCGCCACCGCGGTCACGAGCTGCTCGAGGCCGGCACCTGCGAGACCGCCAGGGTAATCCGGTGCCCGTATCACGCCTGGGTCTACGGGCTCGACGGCTCGCTCAAGGGCGCGCCGCGCTTCAGCGACCGCCCGGGCTTCGACCGGGGTGACTTTCCGCTGCTCCGGGCGCGCGTCGCCGAGTGGCACGGGTGGGTGTTCGTCAACGCCTCTGAAGACGCCCGCGACTTCTCGGAACACGTCGGCAACCTCGACGACTTCGTGCGGGCGCACGAGCCCGAGCGGCTCAAGACAGTGGTCCGTCACGATTACGTCATCGAGTCGAACTGGAAGATCATCACCGAGAACTACCACGAGTGCTATCACTGCCCGCAGATCCACCCGGAGCTGTGCCGGGTTTCGCCGCCCGACAGCGGCTACAACCTCGATCCCACGGGCGCATGGGCCGGCGGCACGATGGATCTGATGGAGCATGCCGAGACGATGTCGCTGTCGGGCGCGAGCGGAGGCGTGACGCTGCGCGCGTTGGACGACAAGCTGCGGCGCGAGGTCCACTACTTCGGGCTCTTCCCGAACCTGCTGATCAGCCTGCACCCGGACTACGTGATGACGCACCGCATCGATCCGTTGGGACCCGGTCGTAGCCTCATCGAATGCGAATGGCTGTTTCCTCCCGAGGCGTTCGCCAAGGAAGGCTTCGACCCATCCTACGCCTCGGACTTCTGGGACATCACGAACAAAGAGGACTGGCGCGCCTGCGAGTCGGTGCAGCGCGGCGCAGCGTCGCGCGGCCATCGGCAGGGGCCGCTCGCATCCGCCGAGGACGCCGTCTATCAGTTCATCACCATGGTGGCGCGCGGCTACCTCGGCGAGCCTCTGGGGCCGGCGGCGCGCGGAAGCATGCGGTCGGCCGAACAGGCAAGCTGAGGCGGGCGGTGGAACACGACGCCATAGTCGTCGGCGGCGGCCACAACGGCCTCGTGGCTGCCGCCTACCTGGCGAAGGCGGGGGCGAAGACGCTTCTCCTCGAGGCTCGCCACAAGACCGGGGGGGCCGCCACGACCGACAGCCCGTGGCCCGACGCTCCGGACTTCAAGGTCACGACGCTGTCCTACGTCATGAGCCTGATGCCGCCGACGATCATCCGCGACCTCAGCCTCGAGCGGCACGGCTACAAGGTCCATCCGATGGACGCCTACTACCTGGCGTTCCCGGATGGAACCTCGCTCAAGATGTTCGGCAACGACGCCGACCACGATCGCGCTGAGATCGCCAAGTTCTCCAAGAAGGATGCCGACGCGCAGCCCAAGTGGGACGCATGGCTGGGTGGCCTGGCCGATGTCCTCGGACCCCTCTTGATGCAGGTGCCACCCAAGGTCGGTTCTCGCCGCCCCGCCGATCTCGCCGCCCAGCTCAAGCTTGCGTGGCGGCTGCGAGGCTTGGACGTCCGCAAGGTCGGCGACGTCACACGCCTCATGACGATGAGCATCGCGGACCTGCTCGACGATTGGTTCGAGTCCCCCCAGGTCAAGGCCGCTCATGCGATCAACGGCGTCATCGGAACCTGGGCGGGCCCGTACGAGCCGGGCACCGCCTACGTCATGGCACACCACTCGATAGGCGATGTCGGCGACGGACGCCTCGGCAGCTGGGGCTTTCCCGAGGGAGGCATGGGCGCCGTCTCGGACGCGATCCGGCGCTCGGCCGAGGGCTTCGGGGCCACGATACGCACCGACGCCCCCGTGGCGCGGATCATCACCCGCGACAACCGAGTCACCGGGATCGCTCTCGCCGACGGCGAGGAGCTCCATGCGGACACCGTCGTGGCGGCGACGCATCCCAAGATCACGTTCCTGCGGATGCTCGAAGCTCACCAGCTCCCTTCAGATTTCCGCGCCGACATCCAGCGGTGGAAGACGCGCAGCGGCGTTGTCAAGGTCAACGTTGCGTTGTCGGAGCTGCCCGAGTTCATCGCCGACCCTGGGGTGGATCCGGCGGTGCACGGGGGCGCGATCGAGCTGGCTCATTCTGTCGACTACATCGAGCAGGCTTTCCAGGACGCGCGCTCGGGGCGCGCGGCCGAGCGTCCCTTCTCCGACGGCTGCATACCTTCGTTCTTCGATCGAACGCTGTGCCCCGAGGGCACTCATATCATGTCGATGTTCACGCAGTGGGTCCCGCATGAGTGGGCCGGACGGCCGATGCGAGGCGAACTCGAGGCATACGCGGATCGCGTGATCGACGGCTACACGGAGCTGGCGCCCAACTTCAAGAGCTCGATCCTGCACCGTCAGGTCGTGGGTCCCTATGACATGGAACACGAGTACGGGCTCGTCGGTGGGAACATCTTTCACGGTGAGCTCTCGGCCGAGCAGCTGTTCCACATGCGGCCGGCGCCGGGGTTCGCCGACTATCGCACGCCGATACGTGGTCTCTACCAGGCAAGCTCGGCGACCCATGCCGGCGGTGGAGTGTGCGGGATCCCCGGGTACCAGGCCGCGCGCGCCGTCGCCACGGACAACAAGAAGGCGCGCCTGTCTCGCAGCAAGAGGTGACCCCACCACACTCTCCTGAGGCCCACATGAACGTCTCCTCCCGCCTCGCTCCGATGCTCGAGGCGACTTCCGTGGCCGTCGTTGGCGCGAGCCCGAAACAGAACTCGTTCGGCGAGCAGATGATGGTTCAGCTGCTCGAAGGTGGCTACCGAGGCGACGTGTACCCGGTCAACCCTCGCTACGACGAGATGTTCGGGCGGCGCTGTCACCACTCGCTGGCTGAGCTCCCCGGCGCCGTCGACCTCGTCATCCTCGGATTGCCGAACGCGCTACTCGAACGAGAGCTCGAGGGCGCAGCATCGATCGGGGCTCGGTCTGCCGTCATCTTCGCAAACTGCCTCGAGGAGCCCGCGACGAGGGCGCCGTCCCTCATCGAGCGACTCACCCGCATCGCCGACGACCGAGGCATAGCGGTGTGCGGAGGCAACTGCATGGGGTTCTTGAACCTGAGGCGGGAGCTGCGGGCCTGCGGGTTCCTGATGCCGGAGGACATGCCCGCCGGTGGCATCACGTTCATCAGCCATTCCGGGTCCGCGTTCTCCGCCATGGCGTTCAACGACAGGGCCCTTCGGTTCAACCTCGTCGTCTCCGCCGGACAAGAGTTCAACACCAGCGCCGCGCACTACCTCGACTACGCACTCGAGCAGACGGAGACCGACGTCGTCGGGCTGTTCCTCGAGACGATCCGCGAGCCTGAGCTCTTCCGTGCGGCGCTCGCCAGGGCCGAGGCTCGAGACGTTCCGATCGTAGCGCTGAAGGTCGGCAGGGCGGGACGGACGAAAGAGCTCATCGCCGCCCACTCGGGAGCGCTCGCCGGAGACGACGGCGCCTACGAAGCGCTGTTCCGCGCGCACGGGGTCATGCGGGTGCGCTCGCTCGACGAGATGGCCGATGTACTCGAACTGTGCGCGTCGAAGAGGCGAGCGAGCGCCGGAGGGCTCGCCGCGATCCATGACTCGGGGGGCGAGAGGGCGCTGCTCGTGGATGCGGCCGCGGATGCCGGAGTGCCCCTCGCTCGCATCTCCGCGGAGACCGAGGGCCGGCTCGCCGCGGTCCTCGAGGAGGGGCTCCCACCCGTCAATCCGCTCGACGCCTGGGGCACCGGGAATGACTTCGAACGGATCTACGAGACCTGCATGCAGGCGTTGCTGGACGACGAGGACACCGCGGCGCTCGCGTTCTCCGTCGACCTCACGACGCAAGAGGTTCCCGAGACGGGCTACATCCGGGTCGCCAAGAGCATGTTCGCGCGCACGAGAAAGCCGTTCGCGCTGTTGTCCAACCTCTCGAGCGCGATCGACAAACGCGATGCCGCGTCGCTGCGCGCCGCGGGCATCCCCGTGCTCGAGGGCACCTACGGCGGACTCGCCGCGTTCGGGCATCTGCTCGCCTACCGCGACGCTCGCTCCCGGCCTCCGGTGCGCGACGCGCCTTTGGTCGACGGAGAGGTGCGGGCGCGCTGGCGGGCGCGCCTCCAGGAGGCGCAGCCGCTGATGGAGGTCGAAGGACTGGAGCTGCTCGGCGACTACGGGATCCCGACCACACCCAGCGTCGCGGCAGCGAGTCTCGAGGAGACGCTCGCCGCCGCCGAGCGGATCGGGTATCCCGTGGCACTCAAGACGGCCGCTCGCGGCGTGCACCACAAGTCAGACGTGGGAGGGGTGATCCTCGGCATCGCGGGCGCCGACGAGCTCGGCGCAGCATGGCGTGACCTCACGAGCAGGCTTGGCCCCGAAACCGTCGTGGCGGAGATGGCGCCTCCGGGGGTCGAGCTGGCGCTCGGGATCCTGACCGACGCCCAGTTCGGCCCTCTCGTGATGGTGGCCGCCGGAGGGGTCCTCGTGGAGGTCCTCCAGGATCGCCGGCTCGGGCTTCCGCCGCTTGACCGGCACCGCGCGCGCGAGCTGCTCGAGGCGCTCTCGGTCCGGCGGCTGCTCGACGGAGTCCGGGGAGGTCCCCCGGCGGACGTGGATGCGGTCGAGGACGCGGTCGTGCGGCTGTCGGCGATCGCGCGCGATCTCGGTGATGTCGTCACCGCGCTCGACGTCAACCCGCTCAGGGTGGGGCCCCACGGGTGCGTCGCCGTCGACGCACTTGTTCTCGGGCGCCCCCCTCACATCCAAGGCAACCAAGAGACGGAGTACGGTTCGGCCCCTTGGCTACGGATCGGGAGGTAACGATGCCAGGCGATGTGCGCGATGTGGTAGTCGTGGGCGGAGGCCACAACGGGCTGGCCTGCGCCGCCTACCTGGCGCGGGGAGGGCTCGACGTCTTGGTCCTCGAGTCTCGGTCCACGCCGGGAGGCGCCGCGGCGACCGAGGAGCCGTGGCCCGGGTATCGCGTTTCGACCGCGTCCTACGTGGTCAGCCTGATGCCGGAGCGCATCGTCTCGGAGCTCAACCTCAAGCGCCACGGCTATCGCGTCACCGTGCTCGAGCCCGACTACTACATCCCTTATGCGGACGGGACCGCGCTGACGCTGTGGGGAGACACGCAGCGATGCGCGGCCGAGATCGCCAGATTCTCCACGCGCGACGCCCGCTCATACGTCGAGTTCGATGCGTACCTGACGCGCCTCGGCCACCTCGTCCACGAGTTGCTCTACGTGGTCCCTCCGAACCTCAAGCTGTCGGAGCTTCCCCGCTGGGCTGGCCTCGGCGGGCGCCTCCGCCGCTGGACGGGACGGGACGTCGCCGAGGTCGTGCGCCTGTTCACCGTCAGCGCCGCCGACTTCCTCGACGAGTGGTTCTCCGACGAGCGCGTCAAGGGGGCGCTCGCGTCGCAGGCGATCATCGGTGCCTGGACCGGTCCGATGAGCCCCGGCAGCGCATACGTGCTGCTCCATCACTGGATGGGCTCGGTCGAGGGGCGGGAGGGAGCCTGGGCCTGGGTGCACGGAGGCATGGGCTCGGTCGGAACCGCCCTCGCCGGCGCCGCACGAGAGGCGGGCGCCGAGGTCCGCATGAGCGCTCCGGTGGCGCGCGTGGTCGTAGACAACGGGGCCGCGGCCGGGGTCGAACTCCAGGACGGCACCGTGCAGAGGGCGCGCCGGGTGGTCTCGAACGCCCATCCGATCACGACGCTGCGCGACCTCGTCGGCGAGGAGCACCTCTCCCCCGACGTCGCGCGCGACGTGCGGAGGTTCCGAACCCGCTCCGGTTCGGTCAAGGTCAACCTCGCGCTCGGCGACCTTCCGAGGCCGCGCTCGTGGGAGGGGCCGGTTCCGGGCGATCCGCACACCGGCATCTTCTCCATCTCGCCTTCCATCGAGTACCTCGAGCGCGCATGGGACGACGCAAAGTACGGGCGGATGTCCGAACATCCCTACATCGAGGCGGTGTTCCCAACGGTGTTCGAGCCGGGGCTCGCGCCCGAGGGCAAGCACATCGCGCTGTGCTTCACCCAGTTCGGGCCGTTCGAGCTGGCCGAGGGAAGCTGGGACGACGGAGGCCGGGAAGCCTACGGCAACAAGATCGTCGAGACCTTGAGTCACTACGCCCCCAACGTCGAGGCCGCAGTCGAGGCCGTCGAGGTTCTCGCTCCCGCCGACATCGAGCGACGGTTCGGACTTCTCGGGGGCAACATCTTCCAAGGCGACATGACGCCGGACCAGATGTTCATGCTGCGCCCGATCCCCGGCTACGCCGACTACCGCACGCCGGTGGCGAGGCTCTATATGTGCGGGTCCGGAACGCATCCCGGCGGCGGCGTCATGGCCGTGCCCGGTCTCAACTGTGCCGGGGTCGTGTTGCGAGACGTGCGCCGGAACCGCCTGCTGCGACGAGAGAAGCCAAACGACCCCTAGCCTAGTTGTCGCTTTGCGCGACTCGGTTGAGCTCCGAAAGGAGCTGTTCCGAGTCGAACGGCTTGGTGAGGTAGCCGCTGCAACCCTCGTCGAGGGCGCGCGCGGAAGTCGACGGCGTCGAGTGCGCGGAGATCATGATCACGGGAAGTTGGGGAAGACGACTCGAGGCCTTGAGATGGTCCAGAACCGCCCAGCCGTCGAGTCCCGGCAGGCGGATGTCGAGCAGCAGCGCATCGGGGTGCTCCCGTTCCAGCACCTCGAAAGCGTCCTCGGCCGTGCCGGCCTCGAGCACGTCGTAGCCGTCCAGCTCCAGGATCAGGCGCACCATCAGGACGATGTCCGGCTCATCGTCGACGACCATGATCGTCTTGCTCAAGCAGCCCTCCTCAGGTGCAACAGGAAGCGAGCTCCCTGCGGGCGCCCCGCTTCGTACGTGACATCTCCCCCGAAGGCCTCGGCCAGCCGGCGTACGATCGCGAGCCCTAGACCGGAGCCTTCGGCTTTGCTACCCCCATCGCTTCCCCGCGCGAAGGGATCGAACACATTAGGGGCCAGCTCCTCGGGCACGCCGGGTCCATCATCGGCCACGGTCAGCACCACGCCGCCCGGGTCGTTGTGCGCCTCGATGTGGATGTGGCGTCCGCCGTACCTGTAGGCATTCGTCAGCAGGTTGGTAACGATCTGGTCCAGTCGCATCGGATCGGCGATCACCTTGAGCCCCGGCTCGATGGCGATGTCGACGATCCGGTCCTCGGGTGGCGGGGACGTCTCGAGCGACGCGCGTGCGGCTTCCTCGAGCTCCACCGCTTGATGCTCGATCTTGAGACGGCCTTGCTCCATCTGCGTGAGATCCAGCAGATTGTTGATCAGCATGCGCATCCGCTGCCCTTGACGGTTGAGGGCGTCGAGCCCCGCCGACCACTTGTCAATGTTGAGATCCCCGCGATGATCCGACAGCGTCGACGAGATGCCGACTATCGTCGTCAGCGGACTGCGTAACTCGTGTGCTGCGTTGGCAAGGAACTCCCGCCGGACCTCGTCGAGCCGGCGCATCTGCTCCGTCAGGTGAACCCTCTCCAGCGCGACGCCTATCGTGGCAGCGTGATGCCTGAGCCGCTCGACCTCGTCGGAGCCGAACAGTGGAGTGAAGGCGCCCGACACGACACCAAGAGAGGCGGTGCCGCGCTGGGACTGGATAGGAATGACGATCGCATAACGATCCGGGCCGAACGGAACGATATCCACATCGTCGACACCCGTCATCTCGCCGAGGAGCTCGTGTACGAGCTCCTCGTCGACGCTCTGACAAGCGAGCATTGCGCCTTGCTCGTCGACGAGGAATCCCGCGCTCGCACCGACGAGCCTCATCCCCCAGTGCAGAGCCCGTTCCCCCAGCACCTTGCCGGCTTCGGCGACCATCAGCAGATCGTGAGCGAGCTGGAGGTCATCCTCCTCCCCCCGCGCCATACGCGTCTGAGCCAACGCGGCGGCGCAAAGCTGACGAGCAGGAGCGGGATGAGCAACAGCGTGAGGATCTGGATCGCGACGGCGAGTGCCGAGCTCCGCTCCGGATGAACCGTGACGCTCACGACGAGGATGGCGACTATGCCGCCGTAGGCCAGGCTCAAGGCGCGCAGTCGCGCGCGTTGCACCGCCGGTCGCTGCTTCGACGCGCGCCAGAAGCGCACGATCGGCTCCCCTACGCACAACATCCAGGCGGCGACGATGCCGAGGATCAGGAGGTTCTGTCCCGAGCTGTACTCGGGGCTTTCCTCGTACGGCAACCTCGCGGCGATCGCCGCAGCGCCGAGGCCGGCCACGGCTACTGCCGAGACCACCCGTGACGCTCGACTCAGCGGCAGGAACTCGTGTCGGAACATGAGCAGGAAATACCCGGAGGCGAGGAACGCCACGAGGCTCACGTCGAACAAGATGCCGTAGCGATAGTCCGTGAGCCGGCCGGCCTGTCCGAGGAGAGCTACGAGCGCGAGGAGGCTGATCGCGAGCGCGAGATATGCGCGCACACGATCGCGGACACTTCTCCATCGCCATACCGAGGCAAGCGCGAGTAGACAGAACCCGGTGGTGGTCGCGTACTGCAGAGCCCGGATCAGCGCGGACATCGACGCCTTCCTCGAGAGGATGAACCATCGGGAAGATAGCATCCCTCCGTCCGCCTCATCGGGTGTAGGTCGACGGAGCGCAGAATAGCCTGTCGTGACCGATCCGACACTAGGTTACGAGAAGCGGACCACGACCCAATCAGTGCACGGGTATTGTTACGACTTCTGCGGCAGGCGAGCGGAATCAGAGTTGACCTCTAAGCACACAAGATCGAACTCCTTCTCGATCTTGACCAAGAGCTCCGTTGCACGCTCGAAGTCGCGGCCGGCTGCGGCCTGCTCGAGGTCCGCGCATAGAGAGGTCATCCTCTTTGCTCCCAATGCACCCACACTCCCTTTGAGGCTGTGCGCGACGAAGGCAACGTTGGCACCGTCTTTACGTTCGATGGCCGTCCGCAGCTTTTCGATCGAGGTGGCGGCGCTTTGCAGGAACGCTCCGACGAGCTGTTCGGGGGCGTCCTCGCCCGGATCGTCCAACTCCCGTAACGAGGTCAGCACCGCAGAATCGATGGCCGGCTGCGATGGAGCCTGCTCTTGGGCCGACTGCGCCTCGGGCGATGAAGAGCTCATGGTTTGGTCCTCGACCCAACGCCCGAGCCCGGCCTCAAGCTCTTCCAGCTTTACCGGCTTCGGTATGTAGTCGTCCATACCCGCGGCGCGCGCCCTCTCCTCGTCTCCCTTCATCGCACCTGCGGTCATCGCGATGATGGGAACTCTCGCCGCCGCCCCATCTAGAGCCCGGATGCGGCGCGTAGCCTCGTACCCGTCCATCCGGGGCATCTGGCAGTCCATGAGGACCGCCGCATAGAGTGTGCGCGTTACGGCCTCCACTGCCTCTACGCCGTCGGAGGCGATGTCGTATCTGTAGCCGAGCTTGGCGAGCATCTTCGAGGCCACCTTTTGATTGACTGGATTGTCCTCTACGACGAGGACATGGGCCCGAGTTCGGCCGCTCGTTACTGCGAGCGAGTCGGGTGTGACCATAGACGTGGACGTGCCCGAGACTTGCAGCCCCACTACGGTGGCGAGAGTGTCGTGCAGCGACATGTGGCGAACCGGCTTCGTCAGATAGCCATCGAAGCCGACCTCTCTGGCGGCGTTCGCCGCACCCCGTTCCGTGGACGATGTGATGAGAACGAGACGTGTCGCTTCCAGCCCCGAGTCGCCCTTTATGGCGCGCCCAAGCTCTATGCCGTCCATCTCCGGCATGTGGAAGTCGAGCAGCGCAACGGCGAACGGCTCGCCGCGCTGGGCCGCATCGCGCAGCAGCAGGAGTGCTTGCCACCCGCTTGAGGCGCTGGAGGATCGCATGCCCCACTTGTCGAGGCTGAGCTCGAGCACGGCGCGGTTGGTTGCGTTGTCGTCCACGACCAGCGCTGAGAGTCCGGCGAGGCTGGCTTCATCTGAAGGCTCCGGACGCTCGAGCCCGGACGCCCGTGCGAGGCGGGCCGTGAACCGGAAGATGCTCCCCTTGCCCTCTTCGCTTTCCATGCCAATCTCGCCGCCCATCAACTCGGCAAGCTGCCTCGATATGGCGAGGCCGAGACCCGTGCCCCCGTATCGCCGCGTGGTCGAGGTGTCCGCCTGAGAGAAGCTCTCGAACAGCCGGCTCTGGTCCTCGGGCTTGATGCCGATGCCGGTATCGGCGACCTCGAAGCAGACGTTGTAGCCGCGCTCGTCCTCGTCCTTGAGGAACACGCGCACGACGACCTCTCCCTCGTGGGTGAACTTGATGGCATTGCCGGCGAGGTTCATGAGTATCTGTCGCAGCCGCGCGGGATCGCCGCGCACGGCGACAGGGGCGGTGGGCTGGATGAGGGTTGCGATCTCGAGGCCCTTGGCGTAGGCGCGCTCGGCCAGCAGGCCGATCGCGTCTTCAACCGCAGACCGGATACCGAAATCGACCTCTTCCAACTCGAGCCTTCCCGCCTCGATCTTCGAGAAGTCGAGGATGTCGTTGATGAGCGATAGAAGCGCTTCGCCGGAGACGCGGATCGTCTCGGTTGTCTCTCTCTGCTCCGCGGAGAGCTCGGTATCGAGCAGGAGGTCTGTCATCCCGATGACCCCGTTCATGGGGGTCCGGATCTCGTGGCTCATGTTCGCAAGGAACTCTGATTTCATCCGCGACGCCTCCAACGCCTCTGTTTGAGCTGCCTCCATCTCCTGCTCTGCCTCCTTGCGCTCGGTGATGTCGTGAATAAAGGCGCTGAAGCAATAAGCGTCGCGGGTGCGGATCTCCCAGATGGCCAGCTCCACGGGGAACACGCGTCCATCGCGGTGCAGCGCCTCGGTCTCGATGCGCGAATTCAAGAGGGGTCCTTCGCCTGTTTCGAGAAAGCGTTCGAGTGCATCCCGATGAGCCTGCCTGTAGTCCGATGGGATGATGGTGTTGGCGAGTTCGCGACCGATGGCCTCCGTTCTGGACCAGCCGAATGTATCTTCCGCCTCCCGGTTCCACGCGGTGATCACGCCCCGCTCGTTCATGGCCACAAAGGCGTCGTTCGACGCCTCGATGACGGCGCGAGTCTCGCCCTCTTGTCTCCTCAGGTTTGCTTCTGCGCGCCGGTGCTCTTGCAGCGTCAGGACCAGGAGCACGAGGCCGGTGGAGAGAAAGAACCCAAGCACAGTTCCGATCGAGATGACGGTACTCCTGAGAGTGGAGACGCTGGCGTAAGCGGCGCTTACGGGGATCTCGGCCGTCACCGTCCACCCGGGCCCGGAGATGGGGGCGTACGCCGAAAGCAGGGCGCCGTTCTCTCCCGGAGTGGTAGTCGTACCGCTTCTGCCCTCGAGAGCGGCCGCCACCGCCGGGTCGTGGCTCTTGGAGACGAGCTTCGAGGGGATCGAGCTCGGTCGCGCGACCACGGTGCCGCGCTGATCGGTGATGGTCAGATCAACGCCCTGGGCGGCGGCGAAGTCCTCCGTGAAGCGCTGGATCGCCTCGAGCCCGTAGGCGGCGCCGACGATGGCGGTCAACTTGCTCCTCTCACCGTTGGGGCCCGATGCGTCCACGGGTGTGGCGGCCGCGACCACGAGGGGACGACCGGCCGCGGCGGACCTAAATACCTCGGATATGTAGGGGCGCTGTGTGGCCGTCACTCCCTGGTACCAGTCGCGGAAGCTGAAGTCGTCGCCGACGAGCCCAGGCGTCGAAGGGCGCACGGCGACGAGTCTTCCGCGCGGATCGGCAATGAAGCCCGTGGCGATCCCGGGCCGCTCGATCAGGTCCCGTAAGTTGAGCGCGATCACCTTCTTGACGTTCTTGCCCTTGCGACTCGCAGGCGCCTCCAGCACCCTCTTCAGCAGGGGCCGGTCGGCATAGGAGTCGACGAGCTGGGCGAGACTGCCCAGCTCGTGCTGCAGCAAGGCCGCACTGACGGCGGCGGTGGACCGAGCCTTCGCCTCGACCTCGCGGCTCACCGCGTCGGTGGAGAGCTGGATGCTGAGGAAGGCGAGGGCGGCAAGAGGGCCCAAGCTCAGCAGAGCAAATAGCGCGACGACGCGGCTCGGGCGAAGTGACCCGAGCATCGAGATTAGAGCGATCCTCACGACCGCCTCCCGGGGTAGCGGGAGGTGGCGTCGGCTCCGACAGACGCCGAGATCCTTACCCCCCTCGGGCGTCGCCCCTCGGAATGGGGCGCGCTAGCGCTGGGGTTAGCCACGTCATTGTTCTCGGGGGGTAAGGGGGGACACTTGAGGCATCAGCCTTGCATCCCTCTCGCCCGACCCCGGAGACGGCGCCCTCGGGCGCGGCTCGGCGAGGCCGAGCGGGTCGAGGCGGGGACCTCTGTGCCTCTACCGCCGCCCGGCGACGGTGGAGGGGCTCTAGTCGCGCGGGCGCGGCTCGGCGCGGGGCCCGGCGAGGGTTCAAGCAACGACTGGTGAACGGCTCAGAAGAAGAGCACTCCTCTGGGAACCAGGGTGACCGTCAGGCAGCGCCGGCCAGCTTCAGGAGCAGATTCAGGGAAGATCGCGGGCCGGGCCAATTCTGCTCGATCGCATCTCTTTCGCCTCCCTTGAGGAGCACCCTGAGCACGAACGCAACGAGCACGGCGTCATCTAGCTGGCCGGCCACCGGGATGAAGTCGGGAACGACGTCGATGGGCGTGGCCAAGTAGCCCACCATCACAGCGATCAAGAGCTTTCTCGAGCGGGGGACGCGTGAGTCCATCAGCAAGCGTTTGAACAGGACCAGGCAATCTGGGATGAAACCGGCCACCGCCCTCGCAAGTCGCCTTCTGCCCACCAGTAACAGGAGCAAGATGAACAGGCAGTAGAGCAGGAGCGATGCGAGCAAAACGATGAACCACGTCCTCATGGCGGCTTTCTCCAAGAGCACACGAAGAGCGCCAGTTTCACTTTGTCGTCGCCGTAAGCCTTGTGCCGGTTCTCCTCACTCCCAGGCGGAGTGAGCTCTTCTGGTTCTCTCTCGAAGAGGAATCGACCAGTGCGTCGGCGTGAATCGTTTGCCGTGTAATTCGTTGGCCTCGCCATCAATCATCGATCCCCCAAGTGATTGGGTTCCCCTCGACAAAGCCTTGCAGCTAGGCATCTGGCGCCCAGAGGTGAGGCTTACAAGTGAGAACCTAGTGGCCCGCCTGGAGAAGCTGGACGGCCTGCTCGAGATGCGCGTGCGGGATTGCCCGTCGAGGCGATGACTGAGGGGGCGTGCGTGATCAGGCAGTGGCCTCTGTGAGCATGTCGCCAGGCTCCGACGAAGGAAGCGGTTCACGTGAGCTCAGCCTACGCGCCCGTCGATCGGTCCCAGGCGATCGCGGCCAGCAACCGTCCGGCGTGGCTGATGAAGCCGGTCGCGCGCATGCCTTGAGAGAGCTCGAGCACGCGGGCGAGGAAAGGCTCGGCTTCGGCACGCCGGCCGGTCGCGACGAGTCGCTCGGCCTCCCTTATCCGAGCGTAGGCCTCGTCCGCCGCGGAGCCGATCTCCTCGAAGCGGTCCACAGCGCCGGACAGGTCGCCGGACGCCCAGAGCCGCGCGGCTTGGATCCAGCGCGACGGTAGATCCTTCCCACCGAGCGCGAGGATCTCCTGCGCGCGTCCGACCTCGGAGAGGACGATCGCCGTCGGGACGATCCACCAAGCCCAGTCCATCGTCGGCTCGGGATCGATCGAGTCGAGTAACTCCTCGATCGAGGCCACCGCATCCTCGGAGCGCCCCATGAGGAAGAGGACGC
>JBHEMX010000102.1:0-5655 GCA_046262355.1 Actinomycetota bacterium
AGAGCCGATAAGGTCTGGGTGCTCTGCATGGCGGTCCTCCTCGGGCCGGTACGTGGGTGCTTTTGCCAGCTACCAACGTACCATAGTGTTCCGCTGTGGCACCGCTGTGCGGAGCACGTCTCGACCGGCTCGGAGATAAAAGCCCAGGTCAGAGGCGGTTTAGTAAGCCGGGGTAGCTCAGTCGGCAGAGCGGCTCACTCGTAATGAGCAGGTCAGGGGTTCGATTCCCCTCCCCGGCTCTGTCTACAAGAGAACCTCTCCCGTCTACATCGCGGTTCCCGAGAGGCTGGCAGTACCGACACCTGCAGACGCGCTTCCTTCTGTGATGCGGACTTTGTTGGCTTGTGGGGCTCGCCTTCGAGGAGTCCATCGTCTCCGACGGGGCCGGGAGCCGAAGGTCATGGCTGTTGTGCGAGTCATCGCGCGCCTGCCCCGGCGCCGTGTAGACCTACTCAGCCGGGGCCCACTCCGAGCTACTCGGCCGGCACCACTCCGAGCTGGCGGAGCATGCCGAGCTCGTCGGTGTCTTGCCAGTGCTCGGCGACCTTGCCGTTGGCCATGCGGCAGATGTGGGTCTCGGACCAGGTGGCGTGCTTGCCGGTCGGCGGGATGCATGAGGTCACCGGAGTGCGTGCCCTGCACCCTGAGCCGCACGACCGCCTTATCGCCCTCGACGATGACGTCCTCCACCTCTTGGTGCAGGTCCGGGAAGGCGCGACGCATCATCGTGACGAACGTCTTGAGTCCTTCGACGCCCTTCGGAAAGCCCGGCGGGACGGGGGAGTGCTCGATGTAGTCGGGCTCGAAGATCTCGTCGGCGACCGAGAGGTCACCGGCGGTGAACATCTTCTCGGGGACGAGGCGGAGCAGGGACTTGCAGTCGGTCGACATCTCGGAACCTCCTTGTCGGTCGGACACTCACCGGCGACGACGTTAGGAGATCGCGCGGAGCCGATGAATAGGGAAAGCTCCCTAGCTGGGTGGAAGGAGTCCCTTCTGCACCGCCCAGAGCGCTGCCGAGGCGCGCGTCGATACTCCGATCTTGGAGTAGATGTTCTGGATGTGATTGTCGGCCGTCTTGGCCGAGATCCCCAGCCCGCGCGCGACCTGTTTGGTCGCCAACCCCCGAGCGATGAGCACAAGTACCTCGGCCTCGCGCGCGGTAAGGCGACCGGTGTTACCCCTGCGGATGGACACCGGCTGTCCGACCGCGGTGAGAACGGCGGCGACGGCATCGGAGTCGAGGCGCTTGCTCCGACACTCCGTCTCGAGAGCGGCGCGGGCTTCGTCGGCACTCAAAGCTGCCCGATGCGCCCGCGGCTCGGTCATGGCGCGATAAGAATCGGCAGCGGCGAGGATGCGAGCTGCAACGGGCTGTTCACCACCCTTGCAGCCACGGTGGTAGCCCGACCCGTCGATGCGTTCATGATGCATCGACGCGATCCGGGCGGCGCTCTCCGCCAGCTGTGAGCGCGCCAGCACCCGCTCGTTGTAGTAAGCGTGGAGTCGCAGCCGCTCCCACGCGTCTTGCGTCAACGGGCGAGGATGATCCCACACCGAAACGGACAGTCCAACCATGCCTATGTCGTGCGGGAAGCCGGCCCAGGAGAGCTCACGCCCGCTTCGGTCGTCAAGACCGTGAGCCTGCGCGGCGCGCTTGGCGAGAGCCGCCACTCCGGGCGAATGGCCGAGCATGAACGGGGACTTGAGGTCCACGAAGTCGGCTATGGCGCGCAGGGCGACTTCCGTCTCCTGCCCGCTTAAGATCTCCTCCCGTCCCGGCTCTGCGGCCAACATGCGTCCCAAACCGAGCCGTCCTCGAGCCCAGAGAACAGGGAGCCGTGACTTCCCCGAAGAGCCGCTACCACGCGGGGGTCGGATGCCCGGCCCGCTCGCGTGGTCACGATCTCCAGCGCCGCCTCTTGTCCGTGTGTCGCCCGCTGGGTGTCGGCATCGCGCGCCACATGCGCGATCCGAACCGGCAAGGGGATCTCGTCTCCGTGCGCGTTGCCGGGGAAGCCGCTGCCGTCGTAGGTCTCGAAGAGGTACGCGAAGCAGGCGCGCACATCGTCACCCGGACGCAACGGGCCGGCAAGCATCTGAGCAACTTCACAATGAGAGGCATGGCTATCCTTGAAGTCGCGCGGCAAGGACACCGTTGCGCGCGCCAGAACGCGGGCGCGCCGCAGAGGGGGCATGCCCGCTCCCAAGCTGCGCAGCACGGGAGCCATGACCTCGCGCCGCGCGCCGAAGCATCCGTGCTCCAGCGGCTGCCCGGTCCCCAGGTCGGTGGCAAGGGACAGGACCCCCATGAGATCGGCGAGCCGGAGCGTGGAGCTCTCGGGCTGCGGAGTCGCCATCGAGAAAAGCCTAGCGCCAGGAGGCCCTTCAAGCCGCCGCAAACAGACACGGGGAGTTCTTGGATCGCACGGCCACCGTGGTGACAACACAACTGTGATGCCGACCCTGCGGACCGCCACCAGTTCAAACTCTAGACTTTCCCGCGGAGGGGTCCTGCACGGTTGCCCTTCACGGGACTGGGGGAGAGGAGGTCCAAGCGATGACTGCGGACGAGGTTGGATCGAAGGACAGGATCCAGAGCCGGGACGGTCTCGTGGAACGGGTGTTCTCTTCGGCCCTCGCCACCTACGACCTCTTCTCCATCTACATAGGCGATCGTCTGGGTCTGTATGCGGCGCTCGCGAAGCGGCCCATGGGCGCCAAAGAGCTCGCGCAGGACACCGGTACAGATGAGCGCTACGTGAGGGAGTGGCTCGAGCACCAAGCCGTCACGGGCTTGCTTGCCACCGACGACGCCGAGTCCGAGCCGAGCGCCCGCACGTACAGGCTCATCCCCGGCCACGAGGAGGTCCTGCTCGCGCGCGACAGCGTGAACTACCTCGCGGCCTTTGCGCGCTTTGCGGTCGGGACGCTGTCGATCATGCCGCAACTCCTCGATGCCTTCCGCACGGGGTCTGGAGTGCCGTACCGAGACTATGGGCCCGACGCGCGCGAAGGCCAGGCCGACACCAACAGAACGCAGTTCATCAACTTCCTGGGAACGGATTGGTTGCCGGCCGTGACGGACGTTCACGAACGCCTGCAGGCGGACCCACCAGCACGAGTGGCCGATGTCGCCTGCGGGACGGGCTGGTCCACGATCGCCTTCGCGCGCGCCTATCCGAAGATCCGCGTTGATGGCTTCGACTCGGACGAGGCCTCCATCGAGCTCGCTCGGCGGAACATTGAGGGCGAGCGGCTTGACGACCGAGTTGCGTTCCATGTGCAGGACGCGTCGGAGCAGCCGCACAGGGAGAAGTACGATCTTGTGACCGTGTTCGAGGCGATCCACGACATGGCGCGCCCCATCGAGGCACTAACGATCATGCGCGCGATGCTCGCTCCTGGAGGCGTGGCGATCGTTGCAGACGAACGTACGGCCGAGAAGTTCGCGGCGCCGGGCGACGACGTGGAGCGCCTGTTCTACGCGTGGAGCACATTCTTCTGTCTGCCGACGGGAAGAGAGGATCAGCCCTCTGCAGCAACCGGCACGGTCATGCGCGCCGGCACGCTCCGCGAATATGCGAAGAGCGCCGGCTACAGGAGCGTCGATATCCTTCCGATAGAGAACGACTTCTGGCGCTTCTATCGGCTGGAACCCTGAGCCAGTCGAGGCCGGCCCTCTTGAGCCACGGAGAGGCGCGCACTGCACCGTCTCCCGCACGACCGTCGGAAATTTCCGCCCGCATCGACTGATGCGCGCCGGTAGGACGCGAAAAGCGCCCACGGTCGTAGAATCAAGGATGTCGGGGAGCCGAGCCGCCATCCCCACTTCGTCCGCCTAGCGCGGTTCGGCTCCCGACCTCCTTCTCCCCTTTGTATCGCATGCTGGGTGGAATATCCAGGCACCCGGCGCAAAGCGTTCCACGGGCCGCATAAGGGCGAGAAGCGGGCGAGGGCGACGAAGCCCATCCACTCGAGCCATCGTCGCGTCGACGTCCTCGAGTGGACGCAGCAACGTTGCCGAGTTGAAGAAGCCGGTCGGCCGCCCCCATGTCGCACCGCGTGACGCCGTCGCTTGCGTTGACATCTCCTGTCGTGGCGGAAGGGGGCCCAAGCTCGCCGATGGGCCGCGCTCGTTGTGGGTCGGCCTCATCGGCTTGCGCAGAAAGCGAGGGCACAAGCAGGCAACCGCCTTACGCTGTGGCTATGGCGTTGTGTCCCGATTGTGGTGCCCCGAGGTCGAGCGGCGACGCGGCCTGTCCTCGCTGTGGCGCCACGAGTGTGCCGGCGCCGGTCCCTACGGCGGCCCCGCGCCCGGTTGCCCGCGCCGGGGCTCAGCGCGGTGCGTCCGCCACGCGCCTCGATCCCGAGGCGCGGCGTGAGGTCATGGCGCGCTTCTTCAGGACCTCCACTCCGGTCGTGCGCACCGCGCGCGAGCCGCGCTCTCCGGAGCGGGACATGCCGCGCCCGCCGCGCCCTCCGGAGCCGGTCACCTCGCGCGCACCGCGTCCTCCTGAAGCGGACGCGTCACGGCCCGAGCCCCCGAGCCCTCCGCACGAGCACGCGCGCGCGCCCCTCATCGAGCCGCCCCGGTCCCCTCGCGCGGCGCCCGGTCGCGCCAACGGGCGAGGGTCCGGCGCGCCGCTCCGGCCCGTTCCCCCGGCCGTGCCGGGAAGCGGCGACTGGTGGCAGCGCCGGCTCCATTCCAGCGACGTCGAGCCCCTCCGTGCGAGCGCCGCGAGCCGCGCCCCGGGCACGGCGTCGACGAGGCGGGTTCCGCCGCCTCCTCCGCCGCCCATAGACATGCCCGCGCTCGCGGGTCTCGGCGTGGGCGGGGCCGCCGCGCCGGACGTGCACGCGGTCGCGCGCGACGTCACCCCGGCGCATATCCCTCGGGGCCGCCTCTCTCGTCGAGCGAATCATGTCACCGCCGTCACGCTCGCGGTCGTCCTGATCATCGCCGGAGCGCTCGTCGTTGCACAGCCCACAGCCGACGACGCGGACGACGACGCTCCCCCCGCCGTGGCGCCGGTTCCCTCGGTTTCCGGCACACCATCGCCCTCCACCTCCGCTCCGGCCGGCGCGCCGAACGAAGATGAGCCGGCACAGGACACCGACCCGTCACCCGAGGGCGACGGTGGGGGCGGGGCCGGCGAGAACGCGCCGCCGCCGGCCGCCCCGGCGCAGCTCCTCGTCGAACGGATCAACGACGTGCGCCGGGACCGTGGCCGGAGCAGCCTCGTCGTGGACGCCGATCTCGAGCGCGTTGCCCTGCAACACGTCGGCGAGATGGTCGGTCAGAGGCGCCTCTTTCACAGCTCCAACGACGTGCTCGCGGAACGGGTCACGGACTGGCGCCTGTTGGCCGAGAGCATCGGCGTGGGGCCGAGCGTTCCCTCGCTCATGGAGGCCTTCATGCGGTCCGACATCGACCGCCGCAACCTGCTCGACAAGGAGTTCTTCCACGTCGGCGTCGGAGCCGTGCGCAAGGGCAAGCGCCTCTGGGTGACGGTGCTGTTCACAGACCGGACCGATCCCGGCACGACCTTGGCCCCGACCTTGAACCCGACGTTCTCCACGAACGTCGGGTCGGCGGCCGTCTTGCTGGCCAGCTCAGCAGGCGTCAGAAAGTAGACCCCGGTTTCCTTCACC
>JBHEMX010000103.1:0-26968 GCA_046262355.1 Actinomycetota bacterium
CGTTGAGCGCGCCCGCCGAGCCGGCCGCGCTCACGCGACCACGAGCTTCGACACCCACTTCGTCTGCATGACGCCCGGCCGGTTGGGACCAATGAGCCTCAGCGGGAAGCCGTGGTCGATGTGCAGCGGCATGCGGTTGACCTCGAGCGCCAGCAGCGTGTCACGGTCGTGCGCGTGCGCGGGACTGAGCTCCGAGCGCCGGTAGAGTCCGCTCGGCTGAAGGCTCTCGACCCCAACGCTCGCCTCATCCGGCGCACCGGCGACGGCGAGGAGATCCCTCACCCGCACCCCGCGCCACGTGGCCTCGACGCTCCACCCCTCCACGCATGCGATCGGAAGGCGCGCCTCGTGCTGCGCGAGCGCGCGCAGATCGTCGAGCGAGAGTTGCAGAGGCCGGGCGACGTTGCCCTCGATCGCCAGCCGGTAGCCCGGATCGCGCGCCACCTCGAGCACACGCGCGCCGGCTGCGCTCTTGTTCACCGGAAGGTCCTGCGGTCCGAAGTCTGGTCGGCGCGGCGCGAGGACGGCGAGCCGGCTGAGGGGGCGGAGGGTCTCGCCCACGGTGGTCAGCAGCACGACTCCGGAGGTCGCCGCGATCGTCGACAAGAAGGCCCGGCGCGATGATCGCTGCGCCGTCGTCTCAGGAGGTGCCGCGCGCCCGAGCACCTTCGTGGTAAGTACGATCTTGGCGCCGATGTGAACGATCAGCGCGCCGACGGTGATCCACGCCGCCCAGTAGTGGCCCGTCGGAAAGAAGAACCCGAAAGGATACCAATAGGCGATGTTGAAGAGTCCTGTGGCGACGAGGAAAAGCGAGCCGGCAACCAGCGGCACCAGGCTCACGCGCTCAACGAGATGCAGCAGTCCCGTGATCGGCGGCCACATCCACAGGCGCGGATAGACGGCCCATAGTTTCCCGAGCAGCAGGGGGATCGACACCAGTCCCGTGAACACGTGAAGTCCTTGCGTGATGCGATAGAGGCCCGCGGGGCGCGAGGGCCACTCGAACCATGCAGGGGGTTGCTGGATGAGATGGGACAGGAGCCCCGTGGCGAAGCAGATCGAGAACGAGACGCCCAGCGCGATCCCGAGCAGAGCGCCGATGCGCTGGGTGTGCAGCTCGCTGCGGAACGCGCCCGCCCTCAGGGGACCTTGCCTCAGCTTCTCGAGTCGCCCCCACAGGTGGGCTAGGTCGCGCTCAGACTTGCGAACCATCTCTCTCCTTGGGGCCAGATGTCTTCGACGTCGAAGCCCGAGTCGACGGCGATGCGAGCGACGTCGTCGGCCGCAACCAGCGACCAGCGGAACCACCGGCTGGTGACGGCTCCGTTGTCGATCCGAGCGGTGACGGTCGCGGTCACACCCCCCGGCGCGTCGACCTCCACGAGCGCGCGCCCGCGCGATTGAAGGAGTTCGGCCGTCCTGCCCAACAGCGCCACCGGATCCCCCCCTATCCCGATGTTGCCGTCCAGCAGCAGCGCCGTGGCCCAACGACCGGCCCCGGGAACGCGTTCGAAGACCGATCGCCGCAGCGCTAAGGCTCCGCGGCCGTGGGCGAGCTGGACGGCCATCTCTGCGACGTCGACGCCGAGAGCAAGAACGCCCCGGTCGCCGAGCGCAAGCACGTGGCGTCCTGGTCCACAGCCGATGTCCAGGACCGGCCCCTGAGCACGCTCGAGCACACGGCGCTCTTCTGGCGCCGCATCGCAGAGCCACCCGGCGACATCGAGCGGCAGCACGCGGCCGTCGCTGCACACGAGGTTCGTCACGCGGACTTCTGCATGGTCATCGTCACCGCACGCGCGAAGCGCGATCCGGGGATGGCGCCGGCTACGTCTTCGGCGTCGTCGAAGAAGTCCACGTCTCTCAGCCTCGGGAGGTCCGCGACCTCCAACCCCAGGTCTTGCAAACGCCGACGTTGAGCGGAACTGGTGCGCGCTGTGCTCATCGGCACGCCGACAAATGCGTGGCGGTTGCCTCGTCGCAGACCGACGCTCCAGTAGCCGCCGTCGGGGGTGTCGCCGAGAACCGCCCCGACGCGGGGCCGGCCGAGGGTTCGCAGGGCATGTTCCAGCAGCGCCGCCGTGACCTGCGGCGTATCCATGCCTATCAACAGCGCCGGTGCGCCGACGTCCTCGAACGCGCCAGCGATCCTCTCGCCGAGCCCGCGACCACGCTGGGGCAGGCACTCCAGGTCGGCCGGGTGTGCGGGAGGAGTGCCATCGCATACGAGCACTCGGCGCGCCGTGTCCACCGCGGCGACCGCGTCGAGGGTGTCGAGAAGACCGGCGTGCGCGATGAGCGCAGCCTCGTCTTGGGTGCACGGGGGACACAGGCGCGTTTTGCTGAGGCCGGGCCACGGCGCCTTCGCCAGCACGATGATCGCGGTGTCCCTCACCGAGCCGCCCTCGCCATGTCGCGCACCGTCCGCACCGTTCCGCCCAGCGTTCCCGTCACCTTCGATGTTCCGGAGCGAGCGTGGTAGGGGACCGGAACCTCCACGATGCGCCACCCCGCCCGGTGGGCGCGCATGACCATCTCGAGCGGCCATCCGAAGCGGCGGTCGGTGATGTTCAACGCCATCAGCTCCACGCGGCGAGCGGCACGCATTGGTCCGATGTCCTCCAGCGCCACGCCGGTCCGGCGACGGACGTAGCGAGCCAGAAGCCTGTTGGCGACCTTCGCATGTATCGGCCATGCACCCTTCTCGGCGCGCCGCGCGCCCAGCGAGAGTCCGGCGATCCCATCCTTCACGGGTTTCGCAACGCGCACGAGATCGGCCGGGTCGAGCGAGCCGTCGCAGTCCATGAAGCAGACGATTTCTGCGCGCGCCGCCACGAGCCCTCTGAAGCATGCTGCTCCGAATCCGCACTGCCGCTCGACGACGACCTCGACGCCGAGCCGACGAGCGATGTCTCCCGAGCCATCGTCGGAACCGTTGTCGACCACGATCGGGCACCAGCCTGCCGGGACGCGCGCCAGGATACCCGGGAGCGCGTCGGCTTCGTTGAGAACCGGCAGGATCACATCTGGCATGTGCGCCACGCTACAGACAGGATTGTTCCTACGTCGTCCGGAATGCTTACGGTTTGAGAAACAGTCGCCGTCCCCGAGGAGGCGTGCGTGTGAGCGCATTAATCTCATCCTCGTGGAAATATCTGTGGCGGTGCGAGATGTGGCAGTCGCTCCGAGAGCCAGCTTGAGCTTCACGGCGGCTGCAGGTCTTGTCGCATGGGCGGCCGTGCTCCTTGTCTCCCACCTCGTGGGACGCGTGCTTCGGGGCAACGGGATGAAGCTGTTCGCGCCGCCCCTTTTTGGTCACTTCGACCTGCGTCTCGGCCGGAGCATCGTGCCGGCGACGATCTTCGCGTGCATGGTCGTGTTCGGTGGGCGGCGCGCCTCCCACGAGCTGTCGTGGTGGGCGGTTCTCGTTGCGACGGGAGTGAGCGCGTTCGCCTGGGCTGTATTGCTCGCATACGCGGAAGGGTGGGATGCGCTCAGCGCGCCGCTCAGGAGTCCTCACGACTATCTCGCGACCGCGAGCGGCGTAGGATCGCCATCGCAGTGGTTGAGTACATTCACGGCACGCCTCAGCTCTTACGGCGTGCATGTTCAAGGTCACCCACCGGGGATGGTGCTTGCCCTTTGGATCATGCAGCGCGCCGGGATCGGCGTCTTTGCGATCGCACTTGTGATCGTCGCCGCCGGGGCATCGGCTGCATCCGCCGCGCTCGTCGCGTTGCGCAACCTAAGCGGCGAGGTCGCAGCCCGCCGCGCGGCGCCGTTCATGGTCCTGGCTCCAGCCGCGGTGTGGATCGCGACCTCCGACGATGCGTTGTGGCTCGGAACGAGCGCATGGGGCATCGCCGCGCTCACGGTCGCAGCCGCGAGAAGAGATGCAAAGGGCCACGTCGCAGCGCTTGTGGGTGGAGGCCTTCTGGGCGGTTCCTTGTTCCTCTCGTACGGCGTCGTCCCGCTGGGAGCGGTTGTGGTCTCGGTGGGCCTGTATCGCCGCAGGTGGCTGCCGCTTGTGAGCGCGGGCGTCGCCGTCGTTGCCGTAGGGGTGCTCTTCTGGTCGTTCGGATTCTCCTGGTTCGATGGTCTCGCCGCAACTGCGGAGCGTTACGCGGCGGGTGTGAGCCGTCATCGTCCCTTCGCTTACTTCGCGCTCGCAAACCTCGCTGCGTTCTCCATCGCTCTGGGTCCCGCCACGGCTGTGGCCCTGGCGCAACTGCGCCGCCGCTCGACCTGGGTGCTCGTCGGGGCCGCGCTCGTCGCCGTGATGATTGCGGACCTGAGCGGGTTCTCCAAGGGTGAGGTCGAGCGGATCTGGCTCCCCTTCGTACCCTGGGTGCTGATGTCAACCTCGACGCTTGACGGCGCGCCGGCCCGCGGGCTGCTGGGACTGCAGGCGCTGACAGGCCTGGCCGTGCAGGTCGGGACCCGCACGCCGTGGTGAGCGCGCTCGAGCCGGCGACGACGCGCGTCCTGGTTGTCGAGGACGATGCCACGGTCTCGGAGGTCGTGACGCGCTATCTCGAGCGTGAGGGTTTCCAGGTGGAGTCGATCTCCGACGGGGCGAGCGCGGTGGAGCGCGCGCTGACGTCTCTGCCGGACATCGTCATCCTCGACATCATGCTGCCCGGCATCGACGGTCTCGAGGTCTGCCGGCGCTTGCGTGGCAAGGCGCCGGTTCCCATCATCATGCTCACCGCGCTCGGGGAGGAGAGCGATCGCGTCCTAGGTCTCGAGCTTGGCGCCGACGACTACATCTGCAAGCCGTTCTCGCCCCGTGAGCTGATTGCGCGCGTGAAGTCGGTGCTTCGACGCGCGCGCGGACCGCTGACTCCGGTGGGGCCCGAGCTCGATGCGCCGCTGCGAGCGGGATCCCTACGCGTTGACGTACAAGCGCGCGACGTGCGAGTGGACGACGAGCTCGTTATGCTCACTCAACGAGAGTTCGAGTTGCTCGTGTTTCTTATGCTGCGCCCGCGCCAGGTCTTCACGCGCGAGGACCTTCTCGAGCGCGTATGGGGCTACACGTACGGGGACCTCTCCACCGTCACGGTGCACGTGCGCCGGCTGCGCGAGAAGGTCGAGCTGGATCCGGCGCTCCCCGAGCTGATCAAGACGGTGTGGGGTGTGGGTTACAAGTTCGACCAGCCGAGTGGACCATGAGCGTCACGATGCGGCGACTGGGGTGCATCGCATGCCACTGACGCGACCTGCGCCGATGCTCGCCGGACTCGTGGGAGCAGCTGCGACGGCGCTGCTCTCCATCGTCGTGGGAATGACGGCGGTCGAGTCCCTGCAGCTCGCGACCTATGCGGTGCTCGCCTCGAGCGCGGCCGGCGCCGTCGGAAGCATGACCTTGGTGCTGTCGAGACGTCGCTCGATCGGCGTCCAGATAGCCGTCGTCGCGCTGACCTCGGTGGCGGCCGTGGCCGCGGGAGCCGTCGCTGCGGCGGGCACGATGTTCATCTCGAGTCACGACCTCAGATCTCTAGGAGTGGTGCTCGCCGCGGCGGCGACGATCGGCGGCGCCACCGCTTTGTGGCTGGGCCAGACGGTGGCGTCGTCGAGCAGGTCGCTCGGGGCTGCGGCGCGCCGCATCGGCGACGGCGAGCCGACCCGAGGTCCGGAAGGGATCGCGACCGTGGAGCTGGCCGCCCTCGCGCACGAGCTCGACGACACGTCGGACCGACTCGCGCGGGCGCGCGAGCGCGAGCGGGCGCTCGAGGGATCCCGCCGGGAGCTCGTTGCCTGGGTGTCACATGACCTCCGCACCCCCCTCGCCGGCATCCGCGCCATGGCCGAGGCGCTCGAAGACGGCGTCGTCTGCGACGCCGACACGGTGGCGCGCTACCACCATGCTCTGCTCGTCGAAACGGACAGGCTCGCCGGTCTCGTGGACGACCTCTTCGAGCTGAGCCGCATCAACACGGGGACGATGCGTCTCGAGATGGAGCGAGTGTCGCTCGCGGATCTCGTGTCCGACGCGCTCGCAAGCGCCGACGGGATCGCTCGTGCCAAGGGCGTGAAGCTCGAGGGGCGGCTCGCGGCCAAGGCGCCTGAGCTCGATCTCTCTCCGGCCGAGATGGCGCGGGTGATCCGCAACCTCGTCGAGAATGCGATCCGGCATACGCCCTCGGACGGGACCGTCTCGGTGGAGGCCGGTGTCGACCGCCGGCATGCGTTCGTGGCGGTTCACGACGCCTGTGGCGGTATCCCGTCGGGAGATCTCGAACGGGTCTTCGACGTCGCCTTTCGCGGCGCGGCCGCTCGCAGCCCCGGCGACGAGCGCGGGGGACTTGGGCTTGCGATAGCGCGCGGCATCGTGGAGGCACACGAGGGGGCGATAGACGTGCACAACGACGGGCCGGGCTGCCGTTTCGTGGTGAGGCTTCCCCTAACGCACGTGGGTCACGGAACCACTGCATGAAGGTCCTGGTCACGGGAGCCGCCGGCTTCATCGGCTCTCACGTTGTCGACGCTCTCGTAGCCGCGGGCGGCGATGTCGTCGCGGTAGATGCCCTGCTTCCCTCGGTGCACAAGCGCCCGCCCGTGCAGCTCAACGCGCGCGCCGAGCTCAGGAATGTGGATGTACGCGACGACGTCGCGATGCGGCGCGCCGTGTACGGGGTGGACGCGGTTTGCCACCACGCCGGCATGGTGGGGCTGGGGACCTCGTTCGGGGACGTGACCGATCAGGTCTCGCACAACGCCCTCGGCACGGCCGTCTTGCTTCGGGCCCTGCATGCGGCGGGGTTCGGCGGCAGGTTCGTGCTTGCCGGCAGCATGGTCGTCTACGGGGAGGGCTCGTACCGCTGTAGCTTGCATGGATCGGTGCGCCCCGAGCAGCGCTCCCCCGAACGCCTCGGGCGGGGTCTGTTCGACTCGCCCTGCCCCCACTGTGGACGGGACCTGACCCCGGTGGCGGTCGCAGAGGACGCCGCCGCCGATCCGCGCAACGTCTATGCAGCGACGAAGTTGCATCAGGAACATCTCTGCGCCTCGTTCGCGCGGGAGACGAGAGCTACGGTTGCAGCGCTCCGCTATCACAACGTCTACGGTCCTCGGATGCCGCGTGACACGCTCTACGCGGGAGTCGCGAGCATCTTCCGCAGCGAGCTTGAGTCGGGCCGTGCACCCCAGGTGTTCGAGGACGGCCGTCAGCTCCGGGACTTCGTGCACGTGGCGGACGCTGCCGCAGCCAACCTCGCCGCGCTGAGCTCGTCCGCCGGTGGGGCCTTCAACATCGCGACCGGCTGCCCGAAGAGCGTCGGTGACATGGCGACCGAGCTGGGACGGGGGTGGCCGGATGCGCCGGCCCCCGAGGTGACGGGCAGGTTCCGCGCCGGCGACGTGCGCCACGTATTCGCGTCGCCTAAGAGGGCCCTGCGGATTCTCGGCTGGAGCGCGAAGGTCCCCTTCGATCGAGGGATGCGCGAGCTCGCGGCGGTGCCGCCGCGAGCCTAAGGGGCCCGTGGGGCCCCAAGGAGGCGGCGGTCGCCTCCGCATACCCGAGGGCACGGCGAAGAACGGGTTCGGGCCGGCTTGCTCCCCTTCGCGCTCTCTGGGAGCGCGCGTCTGCTGTGAGCCGGGACCGGGGGGCAGCCGCCCTCGTGTTTCACGAGCGGACGAACCCGAGGGACCGCCTACGTGCGTGATATTTTTCGGCTGTATCCAGCACTTTCGCGGGTTCTCCCCGGACCGGTCCGACGCTGAACAGGAGCGAGCAGAAGAGTGCCTGCCGGCTATTTCGGCCAGTACGTCACCATCGGGATCTTCGCCGTCGTGGGCGTCGTCCTCGTCTTCGGCACGCTGCAGCTCGCCCGCCTCGTTCGACCCAACGTCCCGACCGCCGAGAAGCTCACTACCTATGAGTCCGGAATCGATCCGATCGGACAGGGATGGACCCAGGCCAACGTGCGCTACTACATCTTCGCCCTGCTGTTCGTCATCTTCGACGTCGAGGCCGTGTTCCTGTTCCCGTGGGCGATCGTGTTCGAGAGGCTCGGAACCCAGGCGTTCGTCGAGATGGTGATCTTCATCGCCATCCTGGCGCTCGCTCTGCTCTATGCGGTCCGGAAGAGGGTGCTCGAATGGCTGTGATGGAGAAGGTCAAGCTGCCCGGGCCCGTGTCGTGGCTGCTCAACTGGAGCCGCAAGTACTCCCTGTGGATGATGCAGTTCGGGCTCGCGTGCTGCGGGATCGAGATGGGGGCGGCGATCGCGAGCAAGTTCGACATCATCCGCTTCGGGGTGATCCCGTTCCCGGCCTCCCCTCGCCAGGCGGATCTGCTGGTCGTCGCGGGAACCGTCACCGACAAGATGGCGGCGCCCCTCAAGCGCGTCTACGACCAGATGCCCGAGCCCAAGTACGTGATCTCGATGGGGAGCTGCGCCAACTGCGGGGGGCCCTACTGGGACTCGTACTGCGTCACGAAGGGGGTCGACCAGATCATCCCCGTCGACGTTTACGTCCCCGGGTGTCCGCCGCGGCCCGAGGCCCTGCTCCAGGGCGTCATCCGCCTGCAACAGCAGATCTCGGGCGAGGACGTTCGCGAGAAGTGGAAAGGCCACCAGGCGACGATCCCGCAGATCCCCGAACCCGGCCTTGCGGGGGGCATCTAGGTGCGAGGGCAGCGAGCGCGCGTCGCGCCGGAGGACGCCCTCGAGCGCGTGCGCGCTGCGCTTGGGACTCGCGCCGTCGAGCTCAGGCTCAACTTCGACGAGGTGCACCTCGAGTGCGCGCCGGAGGCGCTCGCCGGAGTCGTAACCGAGCTGCGCGACCATCCGGAGCTGCGGTGCAGGTTCTTTTCGTTCCTGTCCGGCATCGATCGCTCCGAGTTCGGCGACGGCGGCGGCGGGCTCGAGGTCTTGATCCACCTCTATTCGCCCGACCACGTCCTGCACGTCAACGTCCACGTGCCGGTGGATCGCGAGTCCCCGCGGTGTCCGTCGATCTCAGGCGTCTTTCGCGGCGCCCTGTGGCAGGAGCGCGAGTGCCACGAGATGTTCGGGGTCACCTTCGAGGGCCATCCCGGCCTGACGAACCTCTACCTGCCGGAGGACTTCGAGGGGCATCCCCTGCTGAGGTCGTTCAAGCTGCCGAGTCGGACGGTCAAGGATTGGCCGGGCGCCAAGGACCCGGAAGAAGCGGCGGCCGGGGGTAGATAGTGACGACCAGAGAGCAGAGCTCCGGCCTCTCCGAGCGCGACGTGGACCAGATCCAGCACGTCTCCGACGTGGTTGCGGAGGCCACAGAGGGTCGCCTCGCGACCGAAGAGATGATCCTCAACGTCGGCCCGCAGCACCCCGCGACGCACGGCGTCTTCAGGCTGCTGGCCACGATAGACGGCGAGAAGCTGGTCGACGCCGAGCCCATCATCGGCTACATGCATCGTGGTTACGAGAAGCTGGTGGAGGCGCGCGACTACCGTCAGATAACGAACCTCGTGTCGCGCATGGACTGGCTCTCGGGCATCAACAACGAGCTGCCGCTATGGCTCGTCGTCGAGAAGATGATGGAGATCGAAGTGCCGCCGCGCGCCCAGTACCTGCGCGTGATCATGTGCGAGATGAACCGCATCCTCAATCACCTCATGTTCTTCGCGTCGTTCGGTGCCGAGCTTGGCGCCATCACTCCGACGTTCTACGCGTTCCGCGAGCGCGAGGACATCCAGTACGCGATGGAGATGGCAACCGGTGGGCGTATGCACTTCGGGTTCTTCCGTCCCGGGGGATTGCGCGAGGACATGCCGAGGGGCTTCTTCGCTCAGGCGCTCAAGGGCGTACGACAGGCCATCGAGCGTCTGCCCGATTACGAGGATCTCCTGGTCGGCAACGAGATCTTCAAACAGCGCACGATCGGCGTCGGCGTTCTCGACAAGGAGGTCGCGTATTCCTACGGCGTCTCGGGCCCGATCGCCCGCGGCTCGGACATCGACTTCGACGTGCGCAAGGACGAGCCGTATCTCGTCTACGACCACTTCGATTTCGGCGTGCATTCCGCGCCCAATGGTGACTGCTTCGATCGTTTCTGGGTCCTCCTTCACGAGGTGGTGGAGTCCGCCAAGATCGTCGAGCAGGCGATCGAAGGGATCCCGTCCGGTCCCGTGCTCGGCAAGGTCCCGCGCGTGATCCAGGTTCCCGAGGGGGAGGCATACATCCGCACCGAGAACTCGCTCGGCGAGCTCGGTATGTATCTCGTGTCGGACGGCGACCGTCGTCCCTACCGGTTGAAGATAAGGACTCCCTCCTACTCCAACGTCTCCGCCCTGCCGTACGTGCTCAAGGACACCTATGTCTCGGACATGATCGCGATCCTCGGCTCCTTCTTCTTCGTGCTGGGAGACATCGACAGATGATCGAGTTGACGCTCACGACGTGGCAGATCCTGCTGATCAAGGTCCTGGTGATCCTTACCGTCGTGCCGGTCGGTGCCCTCGTCGGCGGTTACGCCGAGCACAAGGTCATGGCTCACCTGCAACATCGCCTCGGACCGATGTATCCGGGCGGCTTCCACGGGTGGGCCACGACGCTCGCCGACGGGTTGAAGTTCCTCTACAAGGAGGACATCATCCCTGCGGCGGCGGACCGCAAGGTGTTCTCGCTTGCTCCTGCGGCGATCTTCGTGCCGATCGTGATGATCTATCTCGTGATCCCCATCGACAGGTCGCTCATCGTCGAGGACCTCGACGTCGGCATCTTCTATCTCCTGGCGATGGGATCCGTGTCGACCATCGGGATCCTCATGGCGGGGTGGTCGAGCGCAAACAAGTACGCGCTGATCGGCGCCCTGCGCTCGGCGGCGCAGCTGATCGCCTATGAGCTCCCCATCGTGCTCGCGTCCGCAGCCGTCGCGATGTTCGCCGGTACGCTGTCGTTGGTCGGCATCGTCGAGGCGCAGGACTGGCCATTCGTTCTGTGGCCCCCGGGGATAGGACTGCTGGCGTTCCTCATCTTCTCGATAGGGGCGGTCGCCGAGATGACGCGCGTCCCGTTCGACATGCCCGTGGCGGAGTCCGAGATCATCACCGGGCCCTTCACGGAGTACACGGGCATGCGCTACATCTTCAGCCACATGTTCGCCGAGATGGGGCACATGGTGGCCTTCGGAGGCATCGCCGCAACGTTGTTCCTCGGCGGCTACCAGCCGATAGTTCCGTGGGGGCCGCTCGAGCTGATACCCGGCTTCGTGTGGTTCTTCATCAAGACCGCGTTCATGATCTTCCTGTTCCTGTGGATCCGCCCGACGTTCCCGCGCGTGCGCGAGGATCAACTGCAGAAGTTCGCGTGGAAGTTCCTGATCCCGTTGTCGCTGGTCCTCATCCTCGCCACCGGCGCATGGGTCATCTACGTCTGATGACGCTGCAGGAACAAGACCACTCGTCGCGCAGGGAACGCCGGCAGACCTTCGGTCTCGGGCTCCTCAAGGGCATGCGCGTCACTCTCAAGCACCTCTTCAAGCACAACACGGTCATCCAGTACCCCGACGAGAAGCAGGACCTCTCGCCGCGCACGCGCGGGGTGATCGCGTTGAAAGAAGAGAACTGTACGGTGTGCATGCTGTGCGCTCGGGAGTGCCCAGACTGGTGCATCTACATCGATTCGCACAAGGAGACGCTGCCGCCCAAGCGCCAGGGTGGGCGGCCGCGCAAGCGCAACGTCCTGGATCGGTTCGCGATCGACTATGCGCTGTGCATGTACTGCGGCATCTGCGTCGAGGTGTGTCCCTACGACGCGTTGTTCTGGAGCCGCGAGTTCGAGTACGCCGAGTACGACATCCGCGAGCTCACCCACGAGAAGGAGAAGCTGTCCGACTGGATGGCCACGGTCCTGCCCCCGCCGCAGCTGGAGGAGGGAGCGCTCCTCGCCGGAGAGCCGGCGACCGCCGCCGGCGCTGCAGGTCCCGGCAGCGCCCAGCGCCCGTCGTCGCCGTCGCAGGCGACCGCGGCGGAGGAGCGTCCCCAGCAGGCGCCGCGGGCGCCCGAGGCGGCGTCGGCGTCGGCGCCGCCCGAGGCCAAGGCGACGGAGGCGCAGGTGGCTGCGGGGGAGACGCTTCCGTCCGGCACGGCGGCGCGGCCAGACGCTACCGAGCAGAAGGTCGAGACGGGCGTCGGCGAGGCGACCGCGGCGGAGACGGCCGAGCCCACCGGCGCTCAGGGGGGACAGCCCGAGGGCCTGAAGAGCCCGGGAGAGCAGGTCCCCGCCGAGTCCGAGCCCACGCCGGCCGCCGAGCCTACGGCCGCCCGGCCCACCCCAGCGGAACCCACGGCAGCCGAGCCCACGCCCGCCGAGCCCGGGCGGGAAGACCGGGCGCCGGGCCCCCCCGCGCGGCCGGCGGCGTCGCTCGGACCCGCGGCGGGGCCCGAGGAGGCCGCTGCGCTCTACCGAAAGGTCCTCCAGGAACAACTCGACAGGGGGTCTTCGCCACAGGTCGCGGAGGCGCGCGCCCGGGTTGCCAAGGTGAAGGCGGAGCGCGGCATCGGGGCGGAGAGACTCCCTCCGACGGCGGGCGCGGTGGGTCCGGAGCGCGGGATCCGGGCGGAGGCACCCCCGGCAGGGGGCGCGGCAGGTCCGGAGAGCCCGGTCGAGACGCGGGCCGACGAGCGGCCGCAGACGGAGCCGGAGGACCCCCTCGGCGGGGCCGGCGAGGAGCCGGACGCGGCCTACGAGCGCGTGCTCGCCGAAGAGCGTGCGAAGGGCTCGAGCGACGCGGTCGCGATCGCTCGGGCGAAGGCGGCGCGCGTGCGGGCGTCCAAGGGCACGAAGGGCCCCGGCGGCTGATGGCAACGTGGTGGCAGGAGGCGCTCTTCTGGCTGCTCGCGCTGGTCATGGCGGCGTCGGCCGTGCGCATGGTCACAACGAGGAACGTCGTGCACGCGGCTCTCTACCTCGTCGGCACCCTGCTCGGAGCCGCGGCCCTCTACGTGCTGCTGTTCGCGGACTTCGTCGCGTGGGTGCAGGTGCTGGTCTACGTGGGCGCCATCGTCGTGCTCATGCTGTTCGGGCTCATGCTCACGCGGGCCCCGATCGGGTCGGCCGACTTCGACAACGATCAACGCTTGCTGGCGGCGCTCTGCGCGGGGGCGCTGTTCGTCGTCACCAGCTTCATCATGGTTCGGGCGTTCGAGGGGCGTGACGTGCCCTTCACACGGGCGGCCGGGACCGCAACGCGCTCGCTCGGAGAGGTCATCTTCTCGGCGTACGTGCTGCCCTTCGAGGTCGTGTCCATGCTGCTGCTCGCCGCCCTGGTGGGCTCCGTCGTGATCTCCAGGCGAGAGGAAAGCTGAGTGCGTCAGCTACGTCACCGGTCGGGGCGCGGCTGATGCCGGTCTCCTACTTCCTCGTGCTCTCGGCGCTGCTCTTCTCGATCGGCGTCTACGGGGTCCTCGCGCGCCAGCATGCGGTTCTCGTGCTGTTGTCGATCGAGCTGATGCTGAACGCCGTCAACATCAATCTCGTGGCCTTCTCTGCGCTGCTTCAGGAAGCCGGCGTCTCGGGCCAGGTCTTCGCTCTCTTTGTCATCGCGGTCGCGGCGGCGGAGGTCGGCGTCGGCCTTGCCATCGTGATCCTCATCTTCCGCAACCGGCAGAGCGTCGATGTCGACGAGCTCTCTCTGATGAAATGGTGATGAAGTGACCGATCTGTTCCTTGCAGCGGAATCGGCGCCCCTCACAAACGTGCTCCCGCCCGGCACGATCGGCGGGTTCATCTGGCTCGTTCCGTTGCTGCCGTTCGTTGCGTTCTTCTTGATCCTCTTCTTCGGTAGGAGGCTGCCAGGACACGGCAGCAGCATCGGGGTAGGAGCCGTCGGCATCGGATTCGTGATGTCGCTGGTCGCATTCTTCGAGCTGGCCGGCGGCAGCGGAGACATCGAGAGGTCGTGGACTTGGTTCCAGTTCGCCGGTGGAGAGAGCCTGCGGCTCGAGTTCGGCATGAAGTTCGACTTCTTCACGGCGATCATGTTCCTCGTGGTCACGACCGTGTCGCTGCTGGTGCAGATCTACTCCACCGGCTACATGCACGGTGAGGCGCGCTTCACGTGGTACTACGCAGCGTTGTCCCTTTTCACCGCGTCGATGTTGTTCCTGGTCATCGCCAACGATCTCATGCAGCTCTTCGTCGGCTGGGAAGGCGTCGGCGTCTGTTCCTACTTCCTCATCGGACACTACTGGGAGGACAAGGCGAACTCCTCCGCGGCCATAAAGGCATTCATCACCACCAGGGTCGGCGACGTCGGATTGCTGTTCGGCATCTTCGCCTTGTTCGCGATCGGGCACACGTTCAACATCACGGAGCTCAACCATCTGGCCGAGGAGGGCGAGATCGGCGGAACGGCTCTGACGGTCGCCGCACTGCTGCTCTTCCTGGGAGCGGTCGGCAAGTCGGGCCAGTTCCCGCTTCACGTGTGGCTGCCCGACGCGATGGCGGGTCCCACACCGGTATCGGCGTTGATCCACGCTGCGACGATGGTGGTGGCCGGCGTCTATCTCGTGGCGCGTATGTTCGTGCTCTTCGAGCATGCGGGAGCGGCGCTTGATGTCGTCGGCATCATCGCCGCGATCACGATGCTGGGCGCGGCGCTGCTTGCGCTGGTGCAGGACGACATCAAGAGGGTGCTGGCCTACTCGACGATCTCGCAACTCGGATACATGATGGCCGCCCTGGGCGTCGGCGCGTACACGGCGGCTGTCTTCCATCTCTTCACGCATGCCTTCTTCAAGGCCCTGCTGTTCCTTGCGAGCGGCTCACTGATCCACGCGGTTCATTCCAACAACATGAGCGATATGGGCGGTCTCAGGAAGTTCATGCCGCACACGTTCCGCACCTTCATGATCGGAGCGCTGGCGCTCTCGGGTGTCGCTCCTCTCGCCGGGTTCTTCTCCAAGGACGAGATCGTGGGCGAGGCGCTACGCGCCGCCAATGAAGGGACGCGCATCACGGCTTGGGTGGTCTTCGTGGCGGCGATCATCACGGCGTTCCTCACGGCCTTGTACATGGCGCGCGTGATGGTGAAGACGTTCTGGGGCGAGTATCGTGGACCCGGCCATCCTCACGAGAGCCGTGGCTCGATGGTGATGCCTCTGTGGGTGCTGGCCGGAGCGACATGCACCGTCGGCTTTCTCGGGATCCCCGTCGTCGGCCTGTTCCAGAAATGGATCTTCGTGCCGGGCGACGAGCATGTAGGCTTCAGCACGTTCTACAACCTCTTCTTGCCGGTGGCTTCCGTGACGATCGCGGTCGGCGCGATCTACGTAGGGTGGCAGCTGTTCCTGCGCAACCGCTGGCGGGTCGATGTGGCCGGCGGCCCCTTCGCCTGGGCCTATCGCCTCGCCGAGAACCGCTACTACATCGACGACTTGTACCTACATAGGATCGTGAGGCCGGTGCAGTATGCGCTCGCGCGCGCGGCCTACTGGACCAACCAGCATGTCCTCGACGGCGTAGTGAACGGGACCGCGACCGGTACGATCGACACGGCCAACATCACGTACAACTCGATCGACCAGCGCGGCCTCGACTTCGCGGTCAACGGCGCAGCCGACATCACCGGCTGGTCGGGAGGCATGCTGCGCTATATGCAGACCGGCAACGTCCAGCGTTACGCCGCGGTGCTGTTCGCGGCGGTCGCCCTGTTCGTTGCCCTATTCGCGTTCACGTAGAGACGAAGGGGGCCGCGCGTTCATGGAGTGGGTCGATGACTGGGGACTGAGCCTCGCGACGTTCCTTCCGATCGCCGGGGCGATCGTGTTGCTGTTCATCCCTTCCACTCAGGAGAGGGTCATCAAAGGGACCGCCAGCCTCTTTGCGTTCCTCGCGCTCGTTGCCGGGGTTCTCGTCGCGCTCCGCTTCGACTACGGGGAGGCGGGCACGATCCAGCTCGAGGTCAACGCACAGTGGATCCCGCAGATCAGTGCTCGTTATCACATCGGGATCGATGGGATGTCGCTTCCGTTGCTCGAGCTTTCGCTGCTGATCACGTGTCTGTGCATGGTCTATCTCTGGTGGCACGTCCCCGAGCCCGGGAAGCCCAAGGCTCTGATGGCTCTCGTCCTTCTGCTCGAGACGGGGATGAACGGCACCTTCGTCGCGCTCGACCTCATCCTCTTCTTCATCTTCTGGGAGGCCGTGCTCGTGCCGATGTACTTCATGATCGGCATCTGGGGCGGGCCGCGGCGTGAGTACGCCGCCGTGAAGTTCTTCCTTTACACGCTTTTCGGTTCGGTCTTCATGCTGCTGGGATTCCTTGCCCTGTTCCTGAACTCCGGGACCTTCGACATGCTCGCGCTCAAGCAACAAGGTATCGACGCAAGCGCGACGTTCCAGAACCTCGTGTTCTTGGGTCTCTTCCTCGGCTTCGCGATCAAGGTACCGATGTGGCCATTTCACACCTGGCTACCGGATGCCCACACTGAGGCACCCACCGTTGGGTCGGTTCTCCTGGCCGCGGTCATGCTGAAGATGGGGACCTATGGCTTCATCCGCATCGCACTCCCGATCCTTCCGGACGCCGCGGTCACCTTCGCTCCTGCGATCGGCATCCTCTCGGTGATCGCGATCATCTACGGAGCTCTGTGCTGCATGGCCCAGGACGATATGAAGCGGCTGATCGCGTTCTCCTCGGTTGGGCACATGGGCTTCGTCATGCTCGGCATCGCGACCCTTACGGATGCCGGGATCAACGGCGCCATCTTCGGGATGGTGGCCCATGGTCTCATAACCGGCATGCTGTTCTTCTTGGTAGGCTCGATCCACGAGCGTTACCACACGCGCGACATCTCGGCCCTCGGCGGAGTGTTGAGGCAGATCCCTCGATTCGGCTCACTGCTGACCTACAGCGCGATCGCGTCGCTCGGCCTACCCGGGCTCGCCGGCTTCTGGGGAGAGATGCTCGCGCTGCTCGGCTCCTACAACCCGGGTGAGGGTCTCGACCCGACGCTGTTCCGCATCCTCATGGTCGGGGGCGGGATCGGAACCGTGCTGACCGCCGGGTACTTCCTATGGCTCCTGCAGAGGGTCAACATGGGCAGCGTCCCGGAGAGGTTCGCGCACGACGGCCACATCTTCGACGTCCAGCCGCTCGAGTGGTACGCATGGGCGCCTCTCCTGGTCCTCATCCTCGCCGCGGGTCTGTATCCCAAGCTCGTGCTCGGCGTGACCGACGGGGCCGTGCAGAACCTACTCGGCGTCTTCTGACGGCGGTTCCTCGTGCATGACATGGTTCTGGCACAAGAGCTGGCTCAGCCGACGGTCGACTGGCACGCGATCGCGCCGGAGATCGTCCTTACCGTGGCGGCCTGCGTCGTCCTCGTCGCCGATCTCTTCCTCCCGCGCGACTCGAAGTGGCTGGCCATGCCGCTGTCCGCCGCGGGGATCATCGCGACGATCGCGGCCGTGGTATCGCTGGTCGGAGACGACCGCACGACGCTCGGAGGAACGTTCGAGGTCGACTCGTTCGCGCTGTTGTTCAAGGGACTTTTCTGCGTTCTGGGACTCGTCCTGCTGGCCATCTCGCTGCATCACTTCCGCGCCGGCCAGTTCTACCAGGGCGAGTATTACTTCCTCCTGCAGTGCTCGCTGCTCGGCGGGCTTGTCATGGCAAGCGCGCGCGACCTCATCACGATCTTCATCGCCATCGAGCTCATCAGCATCCCCGGCATCATCATGACCGGCCTGCGGAAGCGGAACGTCAAGTCGAATGAGGCCGCGCTCAAGTTCTTCCTTTTCAGCGTGCTGTCGTCGGCCGTGATGCTCTACGGAATGTCGTTGGTGTACGGAGCGACCGGCGAGACGCAGCTCGACGCGATACGCAGCGCGATCGCGGACGTGGAGGATGAGTCCTTGATCGTGTTGAGCATCTTCTTCGTGGTGGTTGGGTTCGGCTTCAAGATCTCGGCGGTGCCGTTCCATTTCTGGGCCCCGGACACCTACGAGGGCGCGCCGTCGCCGGTTGCGGCGTTCCTGTCCACCGCGTCCAAGATCGGCGGCTTCGTCGGGCTGCTCGTGCTCATGTTCATCGCGTTCCCCTCGGTCGCGGACACGTGGCGCCCAATGTTCGCGGTGCTGGCGACGCTCACCATGACCGTCGGCAACCTGATCGCTTTGAGGCAGCGGCACATCATCCGCCTCCTCGCCTACTCGGGGATCGCGCAGTCCGGCTACGTGCTCGTGGCCTTCGCGCTCATCGACCCGGCCAACCCGGCCGTCAACGCCCAAGCGTTCGAGGCCGCGGTCGTCTACCTGGCGATCTATGGGCTCATGGACCTCGGGGCGTTCTCCGCTGCGGTCGCCTATGCCGATCGCGGGGGCAGCTACTTCATCGACGACTACCGGGGCCTGTGGGATCGCAACCCGACCTTGGCCGTGTTGATGGCTGCCTTCCTGTTGTCGCTCGCCGGCGCTCCGCCGATGGCGGGAGTGTGGGCGAAGGTGTTTATCTTCTTCGCGGCGGTCGGCGCAGAGGTGTATTGGCTCGCCGCAGTCGTCGCGATGAATGCGGTGATCGCCGCGTGGTACTACCTAGCGGTCGTCAAACGGATGTTCATGGATCGGTCCGAGGTCGGCGATCCGGTCGAAGTGCCCTACGTCATGCGGGCCGCGATGGCGGTCGCGGCGATGGCGCTGTTCGTGGGCTGCATCTATCCCAGCTTCCTCACGAGATTGACGGCGGGCTCGATCTTCTAGTCCTTGGGCTGCCCGTCACCCCGAAGAACCGGGCGAAGGCGAAGAGGCCGTAGCTCAACCGCGCGCCCGGTGGGACGCGCTCCTGGGGCCACACTATCGCGCGCTCCACGCGCGCTCCCGGCGCCACGGCCGAGCGCTCGAGCAAGATGGCGCCGGGCCCCAGTGACTTGCGCTCGGCGCTCGCGGCGCGACCGAGGAACGCCGCGCCGCCCTCCACCGCGACGATGTCGCCGGGCCATCTGCCCGGGGGCTTCGGGCCCCTGCTCGCGAGAAGGTCCATGCTTCCCTCCACGTAGCGCTCGATCGTGCCGACGTCGAGCGCGTAGCCGAGGTGCTCGTGCAGCGCGACGTCGCCACGCTCGATGAGCGGGCGCAGGAGACCTTCTGTGAGCCCGAGCGGCCTCCTCTCGGGCAACAGATCGAGAGCCGTCCTCTCGAACACTGCGATGCCCAGGAACAGAGCGCCGCGCTTGTCGGGGCGCACTCGGCGATCGAACAGCGCCACGGCGCGCCCCTTCTCGATCTCGACGTCGGCCCCTCGTTCGACCGGCTCCACCGCGATGGTCGCGGGCGCGCCGTGGCACGCGTGTGCCGCGAGCAGCGCGCCGGCATCGAGGTCCGTGAGCAGGTCGGCGTTCGCCGTCACGATGCGCCCGCCGACCCGGTCGCGCAGCGCGGCCAGCGTTCCCCCGGTGCCGAACGCCTCCGGTTTCTCGAGCATGAACTCGGCGCCGTGGCCGGCGAGCGCGGAGCGAACACGCCGCTCGAGATGGCTGACGTTGACGACGACCGGCGGCGCGCTCGCCGTGAGGTTGCCGAGGATGAACGCCGCCAGCGGCACGTCGAGCATCGGCAGCACGGGCTTCGGCACGACGTCGGACAGCGGAGAGAGCCGCTTTCCCCTTCCCGCTGCGAACAGGATCGAGCCGATCGGGCTGCGCCGGGTCATCGAGCCGCCTTTCTACCCGCAGACGCTGCGCGGGCATCCCCTTGCTCGGGTCGCATGCGGGCGCACCGTCGCGCACGGCGCTCGGCACGGCGGGCTCTCCCGCCGTACGCGCTCCGGCGGCTGCCTGTTGGAGTTCAAGGGGTCGTGGTTCGGAGCGGCTCGGCTTTGCGCCACGCGGTGGATCGGTCGACCGAGCAGTTATCCTTGTGCGCCGTCCCGGCGGGATGCCCGAGCGGCCAAAGGGAGCGGCCTGTAAAGTCGCCGGCGTATGCCTACGGAGGTTCGAATCCTCCTCCCGCCACCGAAGCCCAGCGCCCGCTCAGGCCTCCGCAGGCGAACTCCTTGCATCTGAGCACGCCGGGCCTGTCCCATCGCAACGAGAACCGACACCATCCGGCCGCCCCCGGCCTCCCCCGCCTCCGCCGGCGAACTCCTTGCATCTGAGCACGCCGGGCGTGTCCCATCGCAACGAGAACCGAAGCATCCGGCGCTCCCGGCCCCCCGGCAAACTCCTTGCGCTTGAGTAGAGTTTCCGCCGTGAAGGATTACCGCTCCTACAGCTTGTGGCTCGACTCCGTGCCCGACGACCTCGCGCCGCGGCCCTCGCTGGAGGCCGACACCGACGTCGACGTCGCCATAGTCGGCGCCGGCTACACCGGCCTGTGGACCGCCTACTACCTCGCCACGGCCGATCCCGGCCTGCGCATCGCGATGGTCGAGGCCGAGATAGCCGGTTTCGGCGCGTCGGGACGCAACGGGGGATGGGCTTCCGCGCTCCTGGCCACAGAGCCCGACAGGGTCGCGGCGTCGCATGGGCGTGCCGCGGCGATCGCGCTGCAGCGAGCGATGTTCGACACGGTCGACGAGGTCGGCAAGGTCGCGGCGAGCGAAGGCATCGATGCCCATTACGTCAAGGGCGGCACGCTGACGATGGCAACGACGAGGGCGCACGTCATCGGGCTCAAGGAGAAGCTCGCGCACGAGCGATCCTGGGGCTTCGGAGAGGAGGACCAACGCTGGCTCGATGCGCGCGAGGCGACCGAGCGCGTCAACGTGACGGGATGCCTCGGAGCGCTGTTCACTCCTCACTGTGCCGCGATCCATCCCGCACGCCTCGCGCGCGGGCTGGCGCGCGTCGTAGAGAGACTCGGCGTGAAGATCTACGAGCGCTCGCCGGCCACGTCTCTCGAGCGCGGGATTGTCCAGACGGCGGGAGCCCGCCTGCGCGCCGACGTGGTCGTGCGTGCGATGGAGGGCTACACGCCGAGGCTTCGAGGCATGCGGCGCGCCTTGTTGCCGATCTACTCGCTGATGATCGCCACGGAGCCCCTGCCGGAACAGATATGGAAGGAAGTCGGTTGGGACGGCCGCGAGACGTTGACGGACGGCCGGCACATGATCATCTATGCGCAGCGCACCGCCGACGGCCGCATAGCTTTGGGCGGCCGCGGCGCGCCGTATCACTTCGCGTCGCGCATCGACGACTCGTTCGACCGTGAGCCGGCGGTCTTCGCCGAGCTCCAGCGCGTTCTGACCAAGCTGTTCCCCGTCGGGTCACCGACGATCACGCACAGGTGGGGCGGCCCGCTCGCCGCACCCCGGGATTGGACGAGCTCTGTGGGCTTCGATCGAGGGACGGGGATGGCGTGGGCCGGAGGCTACGTCGGCGACGGCGTGTCCACGACCAACCTCGCCGGCCGTACCTTGAGGGACCTCATCCTCGAGTGCGACAGCGACATAGCCCGGTTGCCGTGGGTGAACCATCGCTCGCGTCGATGGGAGCCCGAGCCGCTGCGGTGGCTCGGCGCGACGATCACCCGGCGCGCCGTGGCGAGTGCCGACCGAGCGGAGCTTCGTTCGGGCCGGCCCGCCCGGCGCGCGGGGCTCATCGGCAAGCTCATCGGCGTCCGCATCTGACGCCGGGCCGGCCTTCCGTGAACGTCCCCGCTCCCGTCTGGGTGATAACCGGCGCATCCAGTGGCATCGGCCGCCGCACCGCTCTCGACGCGGCGTCCGAGGGCGCGATCGTATGTGCGACCGCGCGCCGGAAAGACCTCCTGCGAACCCTCGTGGAGGAGATGGGAGGGGAGGACGAGGGCCACTCCTTCTTCGGCGGTGACGTGTCCGAGCGCGGCGACGTGCGGAACCTCGCTTCACACGTCGAGGGCGTCCACGGACGCTGCGATGTGCTCGTGAACAACGCGGGGTTCAACATCAGGCGGCTCTACGACGGGCCCGGCGCGATAGACGATGTCGAGAGGATCGTCGCTACGAACTTCCTCGGAACCGTCTACTGCACGCTCGAGTTCCTGCCCTTGCTGGAGCGCTCGGCGCCGTCGAGCGTCGTGAACGTCGCGTCGGTGGCGGGGCGGGTCGCGCTCGGCGGCAGCGCGGGATACGTCGCCTCGAAGTTCGCGGTGGTCGGCTGGTCTGAATCGATCCGCCGCGAGCTTGCAGCCAAAGGCGTCTACGTGAGCCTCGTCGAGCCGGGACTGATCCCGACCGAGGGGTTCCCGCAGAGCGATCTGCAGACGAAGGCCCTCGCTCGACTGACGCTCGGAACCACCGAGGCCGTGGCGGCTGCGATCAGGCGTTCGGCGCGCGACCACAAGCTGCAACGGGTGATCCCGCGCTGGTACTACCTCCTGCAGGTACCGCGTCTTCTCACGCCGCCGCTGTTCCGTCTCGCGCAGCGCCAGATCGCGCATGCTCGTACCACGCGCGCTTCGACATCGTCGACCGCGCGCTAGACGCGCCGGGCCAGCTCCGGCAGCGCCTCCCCCAGCGGCGCACGTACGAGCGCGTCTGCCCGTTCCTCGTAAGGCGTTGGCTCAGCGTTGAGGATCACGAGCCGCGCGCCGGCGTCGAGCGCGGTCTGCGGCAGGTACGCGACGGGGTAGACCACCAGAGAGGTTCCTATCGCGAGGAAGACGTCACAGGCCGCGGCCGCGCGCTGCGCCCTGGCCACGTCGGCGGCGACGAGGCTCTGGCCGAACGAGATGGTTGCCGACTTGAGCACCCCGCCGCAGCTGCGGCAGCGCGGATCGTCCTCGCCGGCCCTCACGCGCTCGAGGGCGCGCTGCATGGGAGCGCGCTCGTCACAGCTCATGCACACGACCTCGCTCATCGTCCCGTGGATCTCGATCACGTTGTCGGGCGAGGATCCGGCCGCGAGATGAAGGCCGTCGATGTTCTGGGTCACGAGCGTGTGGAGCTTGCCCTTGCGCTCGAGCTCCCCGAGCGCGACATGGCCGGCGTTCGGCTCGGCGCGCCACGCGGGGTGTTCGAGGCGCGTCTTCCACGCCGCCACCCGCACCGAACGGTCCCCCATGTAATGCTCCAGCGTTGCGAGCTTTCCGGCCTTCGGGTCCTTCCTCCACACGCCGTTGGGGCCCCGGAAGTCGGGGATGCCGGAATCGGTCGAGATGCCCGCGCCGGTAAGGGCGACGACGCGCCGAGCGGCCCGGATCCAGCGGGCTACGTCATCCAGGATCGTCAGGTATCCGTGCATTGGCATCGCATTAGGCTGCCGCATGAGCTCTCACATGATCGACGACGGCGGAACGCTGGTCGTGTGCCCGTCGATCAGCTTTCCCGCCGTCGAGCTCAGGAAGATTACCGGCATCCAGCATTACGAGGAACGCCTGCTCTTCGTATCGCTGAGGCTGCGCGACCCGGGCATGCGCCTGGTCTACATCACCTCGATGCCCATCGATCCAGAGGTCGTCGACTACTACCTCGGCTTCCTTCCGGAGCCAGACGACGCTCGCCGGCGACTGCATCTGGTGACGGTCGGCGATCCGGAGCCGCGCGCGCTCAGCGCCAAGCTGTTGGAGCGGCGCGATCTCATCGATCGCATCCGGGTGCTCGCCGGCGACCCCTCGTGTGCGTATCTGCTGCCGTTCAACGTCACGTCGTGGGAGGCCGCGCTCGCGGACCTGCTCGGGCTGCGCGTCTTCGGGCCGCGGCCGGAGTTGAGCCCTCTCGGTTCCAAGAGCGGCGCCCGCCGGCTCGCTCGCGCGGCCGGCGTGGACGTGGTCGACGGCGAGGAGGACCTCTGGTCGGTCGAGGCCATAGAGGAAGCGGTCTCGGGCCTCCTGCGACGGCGCGCCGGGGCGCGCGCAGTGGTCATCAAGCTCAACAACGGCTTCTCGGGACAGGGCAATGCGATCTTGGAGGCCGGGCAAGCTTGCTCGCCGCTGCAGGAGTCGCCCATCACCTTCTGTGCGGCCGAGGAATCGTGGTCGTCGTTCGAGCGAAAGATAGCCTCGGGGGGAGCCGTGATCGAAGAGCTCATTCGACTGCCCGGTGTGACGTCCCCGAGTGTACAGATGTGCATCCTTCCCGGCGGCGAGGTCCAGCTTCTGTCAACCCACGATCAGATCCTCGGGGGCCCCGACGACCAGGTCTATCTCGGATGCCGCTTCCCGGCGCGCCCCGAGTACCGGAGCCTCATTCAGGAGCTCGGCCTGCGGATCGCCGATGCCCTTGCCGGACGCGGCGTCGTCGGACCCTTCGGGGTCGATTTCCTGGTCGCGCCGGACGGGGACGGCCGTCGTGCTTACCTCAGCGAGATCAATCTGCGCATGGGCGGGACGACTCACCCGTTCACGATGGCGCAGCTCATTACGGGCGGCGCCTACGAGCCGTCCAGCGGCGAGTTGACCGTGGACGGTGACTCCGTCGTCTACCTGGCGACCGACAACCTGAAGTCGGACGGATACGTGGGGCTCAAGCCGCGCGCGGTGATGGATGCTGTGGCCGCAAGCGGTCTGGCGTTCGACGCATCTTCGAGATCCGGCGTGACCCTTCATCTCCTCGGCGCCCTCCCGCGCTTCGGCAAGTTCGGCGCGATGTGTCTCGGCAGCTCTCACGAGCAGTGCGACGACCTCTATCGGGCGCTGGTGACCACGATCGAAGATCTCGTCGAGTGACCGAGCGTTAGCTCGGCTGCTCGGAGCGCAGACCCCGGCCGCTGCGCCGCGCCGCGAGCGCCGACAGCGCCTCGAGCACGATCCTGTGACCCGCCATCGCGGTGATGCTCGCGTGGTCGTAGGGCGGCGACACCTCCACGACCTCCATCCCCACGATGCCGCGCTCGAGGGTGAGACGGCGGACGGCCCGCAGCAGCTCGCGCGTCGTCATGCCTCCGGGCTCGGGCGTTCCGGTCCCGGGCGCGTACGCGGGGTCGAGCGCGTCGATGTCGACGGACAGGTACAGCCAGCGTGCCTCGCCGACCTCGACGAGCACGTCGTCGATGACTGCGTCGATGCCGCGCTCGGTGACCTCCTGCATCAGGTGCCAGCGCACGCCGGCCGTGCGCATCCAGTCGAATTCCTTCGGCCCCGGCCAGTAGCCGCGCAGCCCGACCTGCACCAGACGGTCACCGGGGAGGATGCCGTCCTCGATGAGGTAGCGGAAGGGGCTGCCGTGAGACGCCTTTACGCCCCACACGTCAAGCGCCGTGTCCGCGTGGGTGTCGAACTGCACGACCGCGAGCGTGCCCGCCGCGTGCCGTGAGGCAACCGCCGAGACGTCCGGATAGGCGATCGAGTGGTCACCTCCGAGCACGATGGGGACGGCGCCCGCCTCCAGGACCCGCTCGACCGCGTCTCGGACCGCCCGATGGCTCCTGTCGGCGTCGCCGGGGACCACCGATGCGTCCCCATGATCCACGACCGTGAGCTCTGCGAAGGCGTCGACGCCGAGGTCCATGCTCCAGGCCTCGGGAGGTCCGCCGCCGCCGACCGCCATGCGGATCTCGCGCGGGCCGAAGCGCGTCCCGGGTCGGTGCGAGACCGTGTCGTCCATCGGCGCACCGAGGATGACCACGTCGGCTCCGTGGAGCTGCGACGGGTCCAGAACGAGGGGGATCTTCTGGAACGACAGGCCTCCGGAGTAGGCAGGCTCGTCGGGGCGATTGATGCGCACCGGCGCATCTTCCCAGAACCGCACGGGGCGCTCGTGCACGCGTCGGCGGCGCCCCGGAGTCGTTCATCACGAGGCCCTGTCTGTTTCCTGGCGCGCCGAAGGGGAACGATGCGCCCAACGACTCCCGACGGAAAGGGGGCCACCATCCGTAGTGGCTTTCGGCTGTACCGGGCGACGGAGAAGATCGAGCGCAACGAGCTCCTCGATCGCCCGTCGGACCAGCTTCGTTCCGCGGTTGAGGCCGTGGTGCCGTATGGACCTGTGAAGGACGCTCTGTCGGGAACCTGGCTCGGACACGCGCTCCATCCGGTGTTGACGGACCTGCCCATAGGAGCGTGGCTGTCTTCGTCCCTGCTCGACTTCTTCGGCGGGGAGGCGACTGAGAAGTCCTCCGAGAGATTGATCGCATTCGGGCTCGTCGCGGCGGCGCCCACGATGGCATCTGGTCTAGCGGACTGGGTCGACGCCGACCAGAGGGAGCGCCGGGTTGGGCTGATCCACGCCGCGACGAACGCGGCCGCCTTGTTGCTCTACGCGGCTTCGTTGTCCGCGCGCAAGAAGGATCGGCAGCGGGCAGGGACCGTACTGGGACTGGCCGGGGGAGCGACCGTCATGGTGGGCGGCTATCTGGGCGGCCACCTGACCCTGGCGCGCGGCGTGGGTGTGGACAACACGGCCTTCGAGCGGCTCGTGCCGGAGTGGACGAGGGTGGCCGCAGCCGCCGACTTTCCCGAGGATCAGCCGCTCCTCGTGGATGCAGGGGGCGTCGCGGTCATGCTGGTGCGGCGCGCCGGCACGATCGGCGCGCTCGCCAACACCTGCTCGCACCGCGGCGGTCCTCTCCACGAGGGCCGGCTGAGCGATGGATGCGTCACATGCCCGTGGCACGGGAGCCAGTTCAGGATGGACGACGGCAGCGTCGTCAGAGGGCCCGCAAGCGCCCCTCAGCCCGCCTACGAGGTGCGCGTCGCCGGAGACGACGTCGAGGTGCGCGGCCCCAAGTAGCAACGACGGCCGGCTCCGCGCATCTCCCAGGGATCCGCCTGCCCCCCGAGCTCGCCGGTGCGCCGTAGAGCGACCAGATGCCATCCACCGTCGCTCAGCGGGGACAGGCCCACAGGTCCGAAACCCGGGGCTCATGGAGCGGGAGGAGCGGATTCATGACGGAGGACTGGTTCTGCGAGAAGCCTTAAGGCTCTGAAGCCGCCTATCACGCTGAGGCTCCGCGCCAAGTTGGCAGCGGTGAAGCGTGCCTAGGTGGCTGGTGCCGAATAGGCCATTCCGGTAGCAACGGCGATGCGGTGGCCGCCGAAGGGCCCTGGGCGGGCCAAGTGCCCGCGAAATCGTCGTGAAAGCCGGGTAACGACGGGCCCAAGCGACTGCCGCTTCAAGA
>JBHEMX010000104.1:0-13062 GCA_046262355.1 Actinomycetota bacterium
ATCGGTCGTCGTTGCGAACGAGATCGAGAGCCAACTCCGCGTGGCCCGGCACGTAGCCATTCCCGATGGACATCTCGCATGACTTGCCTAGACCTTCTGCAAGGAGTGCGGCGGTCGTGAACACAGTGGCCATCGAGAAGAACACCACGCGGCCCTGATCGGAGCACGAGAGGATCGCGCCGCCTTCGCACCCGGCCACATTCGTGCAGACAAACACCAGATCGGCCTCGTCGCCCATGAAAGCGTCCGACACCGCCTCGGCAACCGCCAGCGCATCGGTGCAGTCCACCACTCGTGTCATCGCGCCCGCATCTTGGGCCGCGGCCGCGGTTCCGGCCGGGTAGCACAGACCGAGAACCTGGCCCGCGTCACCGAGGATACGGGTTGCTTGGGCGCATGCCAACATGCCCGATCTGCCCCCCGCCCCGATCACGACGATCTTCATACCGGGTCGAGCCAATCGAGCCATCCACGCGGGCGCCCCACAGACGTCGAGAACGCTGAGGGTCACCGATCCTGGGAGGTCGCCGGGAACCTCCGCATAGATCCCCGAGCCGAACAAGATCGCCTTCCCCTTGACCTTTACCTGCTCGGAGTTGGGGTCGAGGTCGATGATCTCGTCGATAACAAGCGGGGTGAGACTAAGAGACACCAAGGTCGCTATCTGCGTTCCGATGGCGGGAGTAGAACGGTGTGCGCCGAGCTCAGAGACGGTACCGACCAGCATCCCGCCAGATCCGGTTACCGGGTTATGCATCTTTCCGCGTTCGTCAACGATGGTTTGGACCTTCGCTGCCATCGCATCCGCCGAACCGTTGGTCGACTCTTTCAGTTGCCGCCACGACGCCGAATCGATATTCAGGTAATCGACATCGATAGCAAGCTCCTCTGCTGTCAAGGGCGCGGTCGCATCGAGTCTTAGAGCTTGCTGAGGTAGGACCCCCGCGGGCTCTAGCGAGCGGTGGGTTCCGAAACGTTCCACGACGGGACCTTATGCGTGAGCGGTTGCGGGGGCCTGACGGCGCCAATGCTCTTGACCGTCGGGAGGCAAGCTGTAGATCGGGTCGTGGTACGGATACCGATGCGCCAGGGCATTGGGGTCGGCACGTTCGATCCCGGTTCGGTAGTTCTTCGTCCAATAGGAGATGCCGAGAACGCGGTCATAGCTCTCGACCTGATGGACCCGGCGCTTGCCCACGAAGGGAACGTCGCACACGATCCTCGGCGTCGCGAACCCGGGCAAGTAACCCATGATGGCGTGCTGTAGATCTTGCGCCTCGTGCAACGCCAGTCGCCAATGCTCGGCGTTCGGGATCATGTCGCACATATAGAAGTAGTAGGGAATGACTTTGGTCTTGTCTAATAGCGTGAAAGACAGATCCAGAAGCGCCTCTGGCGAATCATTAACGCCTCGCATAAGCACCCCCTGGTTGCGGATATCCCTGAAGCCCATCGATAGCAACCTCTTTACCGCTTTTGCCACCAGCGGCGTGAGCGAGTTCGCGTGGTTAACGTGGGTGTGGATCGCAAGGTCCACATCATGCTCGATCGCCTTTCTGGCTAGTCGCTCCATTCCCGCCGATACGTCGTCTTGCAGGAAGTGTTGAGGCAGTCCCATCAAGCCCTTGGTCGCCAGGCGGATGTCTCTGATGTTCGGTAGCTCGATCAGCCGCGAGACGAAGTCCTCGAGATGGGTTATCGGCAGGTTCGCGATGTCTCCGCCCGAAACAACCACGTCTCGCACGCTCGAGGTCCTCTGCAGGTAGCCGATGATCGCGTCGTATCGATCCCTCTGCTTCAACTCGAAACGATGTTTGATCACCTGCGGCACGCTGTTACCGACCAGATCCATCCGAGTGCAGTGGCCGCAGTACTGAGGGCAGGTCGCCAGAAGCTCCGCTAGGACCTTCGTCGGGTACCGATGGGTAAGCCCCTCGACCGCCCACATCTCCGCCTCGTGCAGGGAGTCGCGTTGAGAGTGTGGGTGTGAGGGCCATTCGGGATGGCGGTCGGCGAAAGCCGGGATCATGTAATGGCGGATGGGATCGGCCCAGAGATCTCTTTCGTCCATCGTGTTGAGCATCTGAGGCGGGATCAGCATCGACATCGTGGCGCGCTCGGCCTGATCGCGCTCGATCGACCGGCGGAGATCGTCGCCGAGGTGGTCTCCGAACACCCGCGCGAGCTGGTCGAGGTTCTTGACCGTGTTCTGGCGCTGCCACTTCGTGTTCAGCCATTGCGCGCGCGTGACGTCGCGATAGCCGGGCAGCCGGCGCCAGTCCGGCTCCTCGAAGGGCCGCTCGGAGGGGTACGCGTAGGGCTGAGGACCGCCGTGGGCGCGGGGGGCGCGCGCGGGCCGTGGTGTCGCCGACACCGTATCGGTAGTCATCCTCGCACCCTCCTTCGCAGGTGACCCGTTCGCTTGTGCCTTGCTCATGCCTGCGCCTACGGAATAATATTAGGCAAAAGAGCACTATACCGGAAGGACGTTCGGTGATGGACGGCAAGGACCGGATGATATTGCGTCTCCTCGAGGAGGACGCCCGCCTGACGTACGCCGAGATCGGCGGGCGCGTGGGCCTCGCCGCCTCCTCGGTGCACGATCGGATCCGCAAGCTCGAGCGCCGAGGCGCCATCCGCGGCTACCGCGCCGAGATCGACCTCGAGCAGACGGGGCTGCCCATCACCGCGTTCGTGAGCCTCGCCCTGCGCCCCGCCTCACCTCAGGACATCCCGGCCAGGATCGGCGAGGTCCCGCTCGTGGAGTCGTGCTACTCGGTCGCGGGCGACAACTCCTATGTGGCCGTCGTGCGGGCCCCGACGACGAAGGCGCTCGAGGAGGTCCTCGACGCGCTCCGGGCCAAGCTCGAGGTCACGACCCGTTCAACGGTGGTGCTGTCCACGCCGTTCGAGCGCCGCCCCATGGTTACGCTCCAGAGCTAGGTCCCCGTCAGCTTGCGTCCGATCACGTAGCGCTGGATCTGGTTCGTGCCCTCGACGATCTGCAGCGCCTTGGCGTCCCGCATGTAGCGCTCGACCGGGTACTCGGTGATGTAGCCGTAGCCGCCGTGGAGCTGCACCGCGTCGGTCGTGACCCTCATGGCGACGTCCGTGCAGAAGAGCTTCGCCTGAGCGGCGTCGAGCGAGACATCCGCTCCCGCATCCCGCAGGCGCGCGGCGCGCCGAAGCAGAGCGCGGCCGGCGGCGATCTGCGTCGCCATGTCGGCCAGCATGAACTGGATGCCCTCGTTGCTCGCCACGGCGCGCCCGAACTGGTGGCGCTGCATCGTGAAGGCGAGGGACGCGTCGAGCGCCGCCTGCGCGAGGCCGACGCCACACGCGGCGATGCCGAGGCGGCCCGAGTCCAGCGCAGCGAGGGCGATCCGGAAGCCCTCTCCCTCCTCGCCGAGGCGGTGGTCGTGGGAGACCTCGGCTGCATCGAGCGCGAGCTGCCACGTGGGCGACGAGCGCCAGCCCATCTTGGTCTCCTTCTTCAACCCGTCGAACCCGGGCGTCCCCTTAGTCACAAGGAAGGCGCTGATCCCGCGCGCGCCGCGCTCGCTCGTGCGCGCCAGCACGAGAATGACGTCGGCCTCCGCTCCCCTCGTGCAAAAGACCTTGCTCCCGCTGAGCGCATAGCCTCCGGGGCGGGCCTCGGCGCGCGTGCTCAACGCGGCGGCGTCGGAGCCCGACTGCGGCTCGGACAGCGAGTAGGCCCCGAACCACTCTCCGCTCGCGAGGCGGGCAAGGAAGTGCTCCTTCTGGTGCTCGTTGCCGAACGCGTCTATCGCGAAGGCGCACAGGGTGTGTACGGAGAGGCCGATCGCAAGCGACAGATAGGCGGCGGCGAGCTCCTCCACCACGAGGAGGTAGGTGGCGTAGGGCTGGGCACCTCCGCCGTACTCCTCGGGGAAGGGGATGCCGGTGAGCCCGAGCTCGGCGAGCTTGACGTACAGCGGAGCGGGGTCTTGGGCGCTCGCCTCGTAGCGGGGTGCGGCCGGGGTTGCCTCCGCGGCCCCGAAGTTCCGGACCAGCTCCACGATCGCCCGCTCGTCGTCGCCGAGCAGCCGCAGGTCGGCAGGCACGTGCGGGAGAATAACCGGAGCAGGTCGCGACCAAGAGAAAGCGAGCCATGAGGATCGAGAACAAGGGCGGCGAGTCTCTCGCCGAGGCGACCGTGACGGTCGACGACGAGGAGCTCGTCGATCTCCTGCAGGGACTGGCCGACGTGATCGAGGGCGAGCGCCCTCACCTGCACTTCAGCCAGATGGGAGGGCCGCAGCTCGTGGTGCGGCGCGCCTCTGAATCCGACGACGACCCGCTCGGCCGCCAGCTCGACTGGTGGATCGGCCCGACCGTGCTGCTGGGCGTGCTGTTCGCCGTCGTCGGCGCGTTCACAGTGGTGCGGTGGGCGGTCGGACTCCTGTGAGCGGCGCGGCCTTGGACCCGCCCGCCGAGCTCGTGCGCTCCTTCGACGGCACGTTCATAGCGGCCCGCCGCAGCGGCGACGAGAGCGGCGCGCCGATGCTTCTCTGCACCGCGCTCGGGGTCGGCTTCGCCCTCTGGCGCAGGCTGCTCGCGGAGCTGGACGGAACCACGGCCATGGCCCTGACCTGGGACCACAGGGGCTTTTTCGAGTCCGGGACGCCGGCGTCGGAGCGCCTCGATGCCGGGGTCCATGCGGAGGACGCCGTGGCGGTCCTCGAGCACCACGCCATCGAACACTGCCACGTCGTCGCGTGGAGCAACGGAGCGCGCGTCGCGCTCGAGATCGTCCGCCGCTACCCGGAGCGCGTCGCTGGCCTCGCGCTGATCTGTGGCGGCTACGGTCACCCGCTCGACCGCCTCGTCGCACACTTCGAGCTCGCCTCGCTGCTGCCGGCCGCGGCCGGCATCGGCAAGCGCTTCGGCCCGCTCCTGCAGATCGCCCTGCGCGCCGCCACGGCGCGCCCGGAGCTTGCGGGCGTGATCCGCCAGTCGGGGCTACTCGCACCGACGGCCGACGCCACCACGCTGGTCGAGATCCTGAGGGCCCTAGCGGGCTGCGACCTCGGCCTCTACCTCGGCGCCTACGAGGCTCTGATGCAGGGAGGCGACGCCGCGTTGCTCGACGGGATCGACGCGCCGACCCTGTTGGTCGCCGGCGAGCGAGACCCGTTCACCTCGCTCGCGCTGATGCAGGAGATGGCGAGCGCCATCCCGGCGGCGCGCCTCGAGGTCTACGCCGGCGCGACGCACTATGTGCCGATCGAGTACCCGGAGCGCCTGGCACAAGACCTCACCACCTTCCTGACCCCGCCGAGTGGGTCCTGAGCGATCGATATGACACCAGAGGACCCACTCGGCGAGATGTGAACGCCGTCACTGACGGATCGTGGTCGGTGGCGCTTCCTTGTAACCGTGACGATCGGAGGAGATAGGCGGTGCGCGCGGCTCGCCGAGAGCCAACGAGGGCTGTTCAACCTGGCCCAGGCGCGCGCCGCGGGCATCTCCGATAGCCAACTGCGAAGACGGGTAGAGAGCGGCGCTCTGGTCCGTCGACTTCCCACCGTCTTCTGCATCGCCGGGACGCCAAAGACGCGCGGGCAAGCGTTACTGGCCGCGTGCTTGTGGGCCGGGGAGAACTCGGCCGTTTCACATCGTGCAGCCGCGCGGCTGTGGGGATTTCAGGGCTTCGGAAACGCGCCGATAGAGATCTCGATGGTCGGCAGTAGGCGACCGAAGGGGCTCGACATCGTCGTGCATCGCGTCGACAACTACCTGGTCCCCGACATCGTCAGCGTCGCCGGCATCCCCGTGACATCGATCCCACGTACACTTCTCGATCTTGCCGGCATGAGAGACCTTCGCTGCGAGCAAGCCTTGGACCGCTGTCTTCACAAGAAGCTCGTCTCTCTGGGGCAACTGTGGCTACGGTACGAGGAAGGATGGACGAGGGGACGTCGCGGTATCGCGATCATCCGTGAATCCCTCGTCCACCGCACTCCCGGCAGCGCCCCCACTCAAAGCGAGCTCGAAGACATGGCGTGGAGGCTCATCAACAAGAGGTCACTTCCGCTCCCGATCCGTCAACATCCTGTGGTTCTCGACGGCCGTGAGATCCACGTCGACTTCGGCTACCCCGAGAGGATGCTGGCCATCGAGGTCGACGGTTATGCATGGCACATGGATCGGCGCTCGTTCGAGCGCGATCGCGAGCGCGATAACGCGCTTGGTGGGCTGGGATGGAGGGTGCTGCGCTTCACATGGGCGAAGCTGCGCTGGGACCCGAACTACGTAGAGGACACGATCCGCCGTCACCTCGCGGCGCCGAGTGGGTCCTGAGCGATCGATATGACGCCCCACGACCCACTCGGCGTTCAAACCTTTAGGCGCAGGGCCTCGGGCAGGACCTCGAAGGTTGCCGGCGTCTCGCCGAGCACCTCCCCGTCGGCCTCGAGCAGAAGCGGCAGGCGCGCCGTGATCGAGACCTTCACCCGCTTCGCCAGCTTGATGTCCGGATGCGGCAGGTGCTCGCCTTTGAACACCTTCGGCATGACCGCGATCGCCTCCAGCTTGCGCGCGTGCTCGATCATCACGTCGAGCAGTCCGTCGGTCGGCGCCGCCCTCGGCGCGATCTTCATCCCGCCACGGAAGAATTGCCCGTTCGCCACGATGAGGTTGTTCATCGGACCTGCATACGTCCTGTCGACGAGATCGACCTCGACCTCGGCCGGGCGGTGTCCTGCGATCGTGAGCCAGAACGCAACGAGGTACACGGTGGGCCCGAGCCACGACGGCAAGCGCGCCGCCCGTCGGGCCACGCGGGCGCCCAGGCCCACCTCCGCGATGTTCGCGAAGTAACGCACGACCTCGGCGCCGTCGCGCCTGAAGGTGACCTTGCCGATGTCGATTAGGAACGACTCGGGACCATCGAGATGAGCGACCGCATGACCCGGCATCGCCGGGATCCCGAACGTCTTGATGAAATCGGCGCCTCGCCCCGCCGCGACCACCCCCAGCACGGACTCCGGGTTCAGCGCGCGGTCGTCCGCCATCATCCCGTTCACGACCTCGTGAACCGTGCCGTCCCCTCCCACCGCGACCAGGAAGCGCACGTCGGCCTCGAGCGCAGAGCGGGCGATCGTCGTTGCGTCCATGGATCGGGTCGTGTATCTCACTTCGTGCTCGAGCCCACGCCCGTGAAGGTGGGTCCGGACCTCCTCGAGCGTGCGCTCAAGCCCCCGGCGCGCCGAGCGGGTGTTGCAGATCAGAACCATCGGCCCGTAGGGCGAGGTCACGCAGAGGGAGCGCGCTCGACGATCGCCGCTATCCCTTGACCCACGCCGATGCACATCGTCGCGAGTCCGAAGCGAGCGTCTCGCCGGTTCATCTCGTGAACGAGCGTCGTCACTATGCGCGCCCCCGAGCATCCCAACGGATGGCCGAGGGCGATCGCACCGCCGTTGACGTTCACCCTCGACCGCTCGAGGCGGAGCTCCTGGATGCACGCGAGCGACTGGGCCGCGAACGCCTCGTTCAGCTCGACGAGATCGATGTCGTCGATCGAGAGGTCGGCCAGGGCCAGCACCTTCCTCGTGGCGAAGATCGGTCCGACGCCCATGAGGCGCGGCTCGACGCCGGCCACGGCCGCGGCGACGACGCGCGCGAGGGGCTTCCAACCGTGGTGTGCGAGAGCGTCCTTCGACGCGAGCAGCACGGCCGCCGCGCCGTCGTTCAGCCCCGACGAGTTGCCCGCGGTCACGCTGCCGTCCGGCGAGAAGGCCGGCTCGAGCCGCGCCAATCTGTCGAGCGAGGTGTCGGGTCGCGGAGCCTCGTCGGTGTCGACCACGATCGGGTCCGCCTTACGTTGCGGCACCTCGACCGCGACGATCTCGTCTTTGAACCGCCCCTCCTCGATCGCCTCGAGCGCGCGCCGCTGGCTGTCGAGAGCGAACTCGTCTTGGGCGGCGCGCGCGATCCCGTACTCGCGCGCGACGTTCTCGGCCGTCTCCCCCATCGAGTCGGTGCCGTAGAGCTCGGCGGTGCGTCGGTTGACGAAGCGCCACCCGATCGACGTGTCGTAGACCTCCGCCCCGCGGTCGAACGCCTTCGTGGCCTTGGCCATGACGAACGGCGCGCGCGTCATGGACTCCGAGCCCCCCGCGATCACCACGTGCGCCTCATCCGATCTGATCGCCCGATAGCCCGACACCACCGCCTCGAGGCCCGAGCCGCACAGACGGTTGACCGTGGCGCCGGGAACCGATACCGGCAGGCCCGCGATCAACGCCGCCATACGCGCGACGTTGCGGTTGTCCTCGCCGGCTTGGTTCGCGGCGCCCCATTGAATGTCGTCCACGACGTCGCCGGGAACGACGTTGCGCTTGACGAGCGTGGCTATGACATGTGCCGCGAGATCGTCCGGACGAACGTGCGCGAGCGCTCCGCCGAACCTTCCCATCGGCGTTCGCACCGCATCGACTATGTACGCATCCACCTCTTCATCCTCGCACGTGCACGAGCCGCATCCGGCCGAGCACGGCCGTCACCCGCCACCTTCGAGCCATCCGTCGACGACGGCGACGAGCGACGGAAGGTCGTCGATGATCGCGTCCGGGGCCGCGTCGTAACCGGGAACCGTCGGGTTCGGGCGCAACACGGTTCTCATCCCGGCCCTGTTCGCTCCATGGATGTCGTCGAAGGGCCGATCGCCGACGAACACGGCGCGCCGAGCGTCCCCGACCTCGAGCGCCTTCAATGCGGCGGCGAACGCGCTCGGATGAGGCTTCGTGTGACTCATGTCGCTGGTGTAGAGCCGGGCGTCTATAGCCGCGCGCAACCCGTCGCGCTCGAGGAAGTGCTCGTGGTACGCGCGCGGCCACAGCGTGTTGGACAGCAGTCCTATCCGCAGCCCCCGCTCCCTCAGTTGCTCGAGGACTGCCGCTGCGTCCGGATCGTGCCGGATGTGCGGGGTCCACGCGTCTAGGTGGTGCGTCGCGGCCTCCTCGAGCAGCGCGTCGGCGACGTCGAGCTCGAGCTCGCGTGTCGCCGACGCGAGGACGTCGCCGAGCGAACGACTAGTCTGCGTGGCCTCGACCTCCTTCCAGAACCGCTGCTCGACCTGGATCAGCCGGCGCAATAGCCCGTCGGGATCGTCCGGGGCGAGATGCTGCGCGGCGACCCGCCAGAGGTCCTCGAGATCGACGTCGGCCCAGATCGACAGCGTCCCTCCCCAGTCGAAGATCACTGCCTCGATCGCGGCCGGGGGCGGAGCCGTCACAGCTCCCAGGAGGAGTACGCGACCACGCCCCGGTGGAGGCCGGAGACGGCCGCGTGGACGTTGCTGCGGAGCTCGGACGGCGCCACGATCGTCTCGAGCTGACGCAAGAGATCGACGAGCTGCTTGACCGAACGCACGAAGTCGCCGGGGGCGTCCTCGGGCTCGAGGACCTCGTCGAGCGGCGCGCCCGACGCCCATGCGTGCGCCCGCTCGGCGAAACCTGGGTCCGGTTCGCGCGTGAGCTCCAGCCCGCCCGCCTCCTCGCGCTCCCGGATCGACGCCCATAGCCTCATCAACCCACTCCATGCCTGCCTGCTCGGCGTAGACGGCATGTGGGCCGCGATCTCCACCTCGGGCCCGCGCGCCTCGTACACGACCGTCGAGAGCACCGCGGCGAGCTCCGCCGGATCCAACGGGTCGAACAGACGCCGCTCGAGCGCCTCGACGATCAGCAGGTCGCACTCGTTGTACACGCGTCGCAGCGACTCACCCTTGTCGCTCAGTTCCCAGCGCTCGATGTATCTCATGTCGCGCAGCACCTCGCCGACGAGCTCGAAGCGCCGCGCCAGGGTGCGGGTCCGGCGACCCATCCTCCGGTCCAGACCGGCCATCTCCTTGTCGAGGCGCGCGGCCCGCTTCGCGAAGTGTAGATGCCGTCGCAGCTCCGGGCACGGGTGGCACGGATGCGACTCCATGCGAGCGCGCAGCACCGCCACCGAGTCCTCCGGCTGAGCCGGTAGCGGCTGTGCGCGGGGCGGCGCGGTCACCCCGGCGAGCGAGCGAGCCAGGGCGCGCCGGGCGCCGGCGTCGCGCAGGTCGAAGCCGGGCGGGAGCCGCAACCTCGCCACCGGGAGCGGCGGCTGCAGGAACTCCGTGGGACTGAAGCGCACCATCGCGCGCCCTTTCGAGAGAGCGAGCAGGCGAGGGCGACGTTCGGCGCGCCGTTGCGTGACCTCGAGGACCGCATAGCGTCCCTTGCGCTTGCCGCCCGTAACGTCGATCACGTCTCCGGGCACGAGCGTGCCTATCGCATCCAGGACGCGCCCACGCGCCCGTCCGTCCCCGCGCTTGCCCTCGAGTCCCTTCAGCTCCTCCACCAGCTCGGCGTAGGAGCGGAAGTCCCCGAGGTGGCAGTCCAACTTCTGGAGGTACGAGGCGTGGTACGCCTCGAGTCTCTCCTTGGTCTGCTCGAGCTGGACGACGTCGCGATCGGCCTGGTACTGCGCGAAGGAGGAGTTGACGAGGTGCTCCGCCTCCTCCTGATCGTAGTTGCGGACCAGGTTGACGGCCATGTTGTAGGACGGCTGGAACGACGATTGCAGTGGGTAGGTGCGCGTCGACGCGAGCCTCGTGATCGTGTCGAACGAGGCGAACCGCTGCAGCAGCACCACCGCGTGACCGAGCTCGTCGATGCCACGTCGACCCGCGCGTCCCGACAGCTGTGTGTACTCCCCGGGCGTCAGGAGCTCGTGCTTCTCGCCGGAGAACTTCATCAAGCTCTCGATGACGATGGATCTCGCCGGCATATTGATGCCGAGGGCGAGGGTCTCGGTCGCGAACACCGCCTTGACGAGGCCGCGTTTGAAGAGCTCCTCCACCGTCTCCTTGAAGGGAGGGATCAAACCCGCATGATGCGCCGCGATGCCGGATGCGAGCCCGTCGACCCACTCGTCGTAGCCGAGCACGGCGAGCTCGTCGGCGGGGAGGTCTCCTGCACGTTCATGCGCGTACCGGTGTATCTCGCGCCGCTCGTCCGCGGTCGTGAGGCGCACGTTGTCGCGCACGCACTGCCCCACCGCCTCGTCGCAACCGCGTCGCGAGAAGATGAAGTAGATCGCCGGAAGCATCTTCTCCTGGTCGAGTCGGTCGACGACGTCGACGCGCAACGGCGCGCGCGGCCGCTTCTCGCGCGTCCGCCGGCCTCCGCGATCGGGACGGTCCGCCGCCCTTCGACGCCTCCTGTCGAACTCCCGTCCGCGCGGGTTCGGCATGACGGAGCCGTCCGGTCTGAAGACGAACATCGGCAGGAGCTCGTCGGACGCGAGGTACCAATGGCGGATCTCGACCGGGCGCTCTTCCTCGATGATTACCTCGACACGGCCGCGCAGCGTTTGCAGCCACGCTCCGAACTCCTCGGCGTTGGACACCGTGGCCGAGAGCGAGATCGTCTGCACCTCGATGGGAAGATGGATCAGCACCTCCTCCCACACGGCCCCCCGATAGCGGTCCTGCAGGTAGTGCACCTCGTCGAGGACAACGTGATGCAGGTCCTCGAGTGCCTCCGAGTCCTCGTAGATCATGTTGCGCAAGACCTCGGTCGTCATGACGACGATGGGCGCATCCCCATTCACCGAGTTGTCGCCGGTCAGCAGCCCGACGTTGGACGCCCCGTGCAGTCCGACGAAGTCGGCGTACTTCTGGTTCGACAACGCCTTGATCGGCGTGGTGTAGAAGGTGCGGCCGCCGCGCTCGAGCGCCAGCCAGGCGGCGAACTCTCCGACCACCGTCTTGCCTGCCCCCGTCGGCGCGGCGACGAGCACCGAGGAGCCGTCGAGCAATACGTCGCACGCCCGCCGCTGGAACGGATCGAAGGAGAAGCCGTAGGACTGCTCGAACTCGTCGACGGGCCGGCCCGAGGGGCCCCTCGCGCTATCCTCCGCCGTCGTTCTGTGTCCCATCTCCGCCACCTTCACCGTCTCCGGGCGGCGCGGGAAGCGACGGCCGCCCGGCTGCGGGGCCCGTGGCGGGAGCGCCGAGGCCCGACGGCAAGAGTTCGACCACCGCGCGCTCGGCGTCGAGCACCCGGGTCGCCGTGACCCACACGCCGACGGCACCGTCGCGCTGCTGTGCGGCGCGCTCGAGAAGACGGGTGCGCAGATCCTTGGGAGCGTCGGGCACCAAGGCATAGGTCTCGGCCGCGCCGAGAAGGAGAGACACGGAGCGCGCGAAGAGCTCGTGGGCGTCGGACACGGCAGGAGCGGGGAAGATGCCCACCGCTTGGGTCTCGGCCACCCGCAGATCCTCGATCCACGTCTGCGCGCTCTTCCCGAGCGGGCCGGGGCCCTGACCTTCGAGCTTGGTCGGCGTCTGGGACATGCCTTGCGCCGCGGGTCGCACACCTTGCAAGAGAGCCCGGACGCGATCCGAGTAGCTCTCGATCACATCCCGGCGGCGTTCGAGGTCGGCAGCGCGCGACCGTGCGCCGGCGACCGCCCACCACACGAGTGCGACGATCGCGACCGCGAGCCCGATGAGGACCACTCGTCCGCGCTCGGTTCGATACCAGGGCGTGCGGCGCGCGGCCACGATGGGGCGGGGAGCCGACGCCGGTCTGCGGCGCGCCTGGCTTCCTCTGGTCTGCGACTTCTTCTTGCCCTTGATGGCCATGATTTCGAGGATAACGAACGATGCACGCTTGGCCCGCATGGGCCTACGGCGTTGCCGCCGCCTGCCTCGCCCTGCGCCGCATCACGCGCGCCAGGATCAGGATCGTGATCTCATAGAGCGCATACAGTGGCAGGGCGAGGACCGACATCGTGTAAGGGTCTTGGCTGGGCGTGACGATCGCGGCGACAAGGAAGATGACGACGATCGCGACCTTCCTCTGGCGCCGAAGTTGCTGGACGCTGACCGCTTCGGCGAGCCCGAGGAAGATGAGCACGAGCGGAAGCTCGAAGGTGACGCCGAACCCGAGCAGCAGCAGCCCAATGAAGTTGAGGTACTCCTCGGCGCCGAGGAACGGCACCAGCTGGGCTCCTCCGATCTGGATGAGGAACTTCAAGCCCGTCGGCAGCGTGAGA